>NZ_JAEUAW010000049.1 GCF_019511665.1 Microbacterium jejuense | reverse complement strand
AGCGTGAGGGCGACGCGTTCTCGATCAAGCAGTTCCACAAGCGCGCGCTCGACATCGGCGGCGTCGGCCTCGACACGCTGCGCTTCGCACTGTCGCGCTGACGCGTCCCTTCATCCGAGGAGGTCGTCTGCGTGAACGCGTCGTAGAACTGCCCGACCGCCCAGAAATCCGCCTCGCGGTGCGGACACACGTACTCGTCCGCGGCATCGGCCGGCGGCATCCATCGCTCCGGCGCGACCGGGACGGCCAA
>NZ_JAEUAW010000048.1 GCF_019511665.1 Microbacterium jejuense | reverse complement strand
TGCCGTCGCGGTACCGGAACCGGTCGTGTCGGCGCCTGTCGCGGCGGCCGTCGGGCAGCACCATGGTCTCGGTCTCGGTCATCATCGTCTGCGTCGCGGTCATTTCCTCACCTCGCTGTGGGCCCGGGCACAGGTCCGGGGGCCGATGCGATCGGCCCCCGGACCCCTTCCGTCCGTCAGGACTTGGGTGCCTTGCTGGGCAGATCGTCGCGCTGGATCACCGTGTTGATGGCATCCTCCGCGGTCTTGATCGCGTCGTCCGTCGACGCCGCACCCTTCATGAC
>NZ_JAEUAW010000047.1 GCF_019511665.1 Microbacterium jejuense | reverse complement strand
GCCCAGGGAGCGGCCGATGCGGTCGCCCTGCTCACCGACAACCTCGACCAGGAGACGCACACGAGCGAGGAGCTGGCCAAGAAGCTCGAAGAGCTCATCGGCTGACGCCGCACGATCCGACGGGCCCCCGCCCGCTGCCACGGCAGCGGGCGGGGGCCCGTCGTCGCGCCCGCAGCGTCCGGGGCCGGGCACGCGGAGCAGCGCCCGTCCGATCGCGGCGCCTTGCGGCGGCGGAGGGAGGGCCCGCGCGAAAAACGTCGGATGATTCGGTAGCGGAATCCGGATTGACAACAT
>NZ_JAEUAW010000046.1 GCF_019511665.1 Microbacterium jejuense | reverse complement strand
GCGCCATCTTCGCGAAGCTCGGCCTGGAGGAGTCGGGCACCGAGCACCGCAGGGTGCTCGCGGTGCTCGCGTTCCTGCAGAGCGCGTGAGGTCGGGCACTGTTCGTTGAGCGAGCGAGGAACGAGCGAGACGAAACGCCCCGGGCTTACGGTGAAGCCGGGGCGTTTCGTCTCGCTCGGCTCGCTGAACGAGCGGCCGACGTCACTCGGCGAGGTGCGCGAAGAGGAACCAGCGGTCCTTCTCGAGCGTCTCCTTGATGCCGATCGCGATGTCCTGGCTGGTGAGGTCGAACTCGTCCAGTCCGTCGATGGC
>NZ_JAEUAW010000045.1 GCF_019511665.1 Microbacterium jejuense | reverse complement strand
AGCGCGCTCTGGCGCGCGCAGACGAAACGCGGTTCTGGCACGGGGTTGCTCGTGCGGTCGGGGCGTTTCGTCTCGCTCGTTCCTCGCTCGCTCAACGACCGGGGGTCGTGGTGCCGGTCGTTGAGCGGAGCGCGCTCTGGCACGGGGTTGCTCGTGCGGTCGGGGCGTTTCGTCTCGCTCGTACCTCGCTCGCTCGACGACCGGGGGTGGTGGTGTCGGTCGTTGAGCGGAGCGCGCTCTGGCGCGCGCAGACGAAACGCGGTTCTGGCACGGGGTTGCTCGTGCGGTCGGGGCGTTTCGTCTCGCTCGTTCCTCGCTCGCTCAACGACCGGGGGTCGTGGTG
>NZ_JAEUAW010000044.1 GCF_019511665.1 Microbacterium jejuense | reverse complement strand
CGGATCAACCCACCCGCAAGTTGGGGTCGGCTTACAGCAGGAAAACTTACGTTGCCACTATCGGCGGCGTGTGGGCGATGGCGGAAACAACCTCCAGCAGCCCGCCTGGTGACGAAAGAAGACGATGGCAAGCGGGCGGGCGGATGTCGTCAGCTCCGCCCGTACGCAGCCGCAATCGACGCCGGGGCAATGCAGGCGCGTGATTCGCAGATGCGGCATATCGCTCAGGCCAAACCACTTGGTGACCAGCTCGCGCAACGAGGTGTCGCATTGGGGCATGGAGTTCTCCGGTGTCACGCGGCCCGAGCCTGCGGGTGTGCGGTCCGACATTCGGTCGAAAGCGCCAGCAGCATCAGCTTGAATAGCGTGCGCGCAGCTC
>NZ_JAEUAW010000043.1 GCF_019511665.1 Microbacterium jejuense | reverse complement strand
CAGCATGAGCACACCTTCCCACGTGCTGAACCGGTTCTGGCAGGACCTGCGCGACAAAACACGGGTGACGATCGACCACCCAGATCTCCCCGAGGCCTTGAAGCAGGTTGCCGCCGAGGCAGTGTTGGCCATCTGGCAAGCGGCCTCGTCCGCGGCGGCCACCGAACTGGCCGCACTGCGGGCCGAAGCGCGCCACCAGGCGCACGCCGCCGAAGCCGCGCGCGACCAAGCCACTGCGGAAAGCGAAACCGCGCGACAAGCGACCGCGGTCATTCAGGCACAGCTGGACTCGGTGCGCGGGCAGCTTGCCGCGCTTCAAGAAATGCTGTCTGCTGAGCGCCAGGGCCACGCAGCAACCGAAGCGCGTCTGCAGGAGACCC
>NZ_JAEUAW010000042.1 GCF_019511665.1 Microbacterium jejuense | reverse complement strand
CACGAATGCTGCGGCGTGCACCGTTCGTAGCGGCCGCTGGGCAATTGCTGGCGGCACAGGCCGTAGTGCTCGAGGTAGTTCACCACCTCCAGCAGCGACGCCCCGTAAACGGCCTGGATGATCAGGAACGGCACCGCCTTGAGCCCGACAAACGCGATGCACACACCCCACAGCACCACCGTCATCGCCCAGGCGTTGAGCACATCGTTACGCCAGGACCAGACCGAGTGGCCCTGCTGCTCCAGCCGACGTTTCTCCAACGCCCACGCCGATTTGACGCTGCCCACCACCGTACGCGGCAGGAACTCCCAGAACGACTCGCCATAGCGGGCGCTTGCCGGGTCTGCCGGCGTGGCTACCCGTACATGGTGGCCGCGGTTGTGTTC
>NZ_JAEUAW010000041.1 GCF_019511665.1 Microbacterium jejuense | reverse complement strand
AGCGACGACTGCACGCTCATCATCGAGCGGTAGCCTGAATCCACCCGTTCGACTTCACGTGCGATCAGGCCGTAGCTGACGTAGTTCAGGCCCGGGCCGCCGTACTGCTCGGGAATCGTCGGGCCCAGCAGGCCCAGCTCGCCCATCTCACGAAAGATCGACGCGTCGGTCTTTTCGTGCCGGAACGACTCCAGCACGCGCGGCATCAGCTTGTCCTGGCAGTACGACGCGGCGGCGTCGCGCACCATGCGTTCGTCGTCGGTCAGTTGTTGGTCGAGCAGCAGGGGGTCGGCCCAATTGAAGGCGTTGCGAGCGGTCACGGCGGTCGTCTCCGAGTCGTTGTTGTTCCGATATACGGAACACAGTTTCGAAATTTAGGGCTATGAT
>NZ_JAEUAW010000040.1 GCF_019511665.1 Microbacterium jejuense | reverse complement strand
GTATCCGCTCGACGCGTTGCAGACCGAAGGTGCCAACGCGTTGCTCAAGACGCTGGAAGAGCCGCCGCAGAACACCGTCTTCCTGCTGGTGACGGATCGTATCGACCGTATCCTGCCGACCATCCTGTCGCGCTGCAGGCAGTTTCCGCTGCAGCAGCCCCAGCCCGAGGCGGCGCGCCAGTGGCTGGAGCAGCAAGGCGTGCCGCACGCGCAAAACCTGCTGGCCGAGTTCGGCAATGCGCCGTTGGCCGCGCTGGCCGCCGCCGAGTCCGAAGACCGCCCGCTGCTGCAATTCCTGCTCGAACAATTGGGCCAGGGCGCAAAGCTGGACGCACTCGCCACGGCAGATCATTTACAGAAATTGTCGGTGCCTGCCGTTCTCAGTACCATGCAC
>NZ_JAEUAW010000004.1 GCF_019511665.1 Microbacterium jejuense | reverse complement strand
CACCCGTTCGCCACTAATCCACCAAGCAAGCTCGGCTTCATCGTTCGACTTGCATGTGTTAAGCACGCCGCCAGCGTTCATCCTGAGCCAGGATCAAACTCTCCATAAAAAATGATAGCCACGCACAGTCGGGAAAAACGACCGAAACGCAGCGAGTTCAACCATGACCAAAAACGAATATCAAACTGACATCCATGAATTGATCCAAAAAGACCCCCACCAACCACAAACGTGGTCGACAGAGAAAAAATTGGCATTTGACAAGTGCACGCTGTTGAGTTCTCAAAGATCGGACGCACCCAGGACCCGGTCTCTCGACCATCGCCAGGGGCTACTCCATTGCTCTCACACTCCCGACCGCGCGTCACGACGTGGCGCACTGCCCGTGGAGTGGAAGACACCCATCTTAGACCGAGATCGGCCGACCAACCAAACGGCTGGTGTCAGACGGGCTGTTCGCAGCTTGAGGGGAGCCAGACCTTCCGGTCTGACGCTCTACCCTTTGGGGCGAACAACAAGAACTTTACGTGGATCGGCGCGAGGCGTCGAATCGGGCACGCATCCCGGGCGTGTCGCACGCCGGCGTCACGGGAACGCCCGCGGGGCGCAGCCCGGGAGGCGCCGCGCTACCGTGGATCACATGACCGAAGAACGCTGGGTGTGGGGCGCCGGCCTCGCCACGATCGCCGAAGACGGGACCGTGCTCGACACGTGGTTCCCCTCCCCCGCGGCGGGACGCATCCCGCTCGGGTACGACCCGCAGCTTCCGCCGGACGAGCTCGACCGGCTCGCGGTGCCGGACGCGCGTCGCGCCGTCGAGGTCGAGATCGTGACGCTCGAGGTCGACCTGGATGCCGCACCGGCCTCCACCCCCGACGCCTATCTCCGTCTGCACGCGCTCTCGCACCGCCTCGCCGAGCCCAACACCGTCAACCTCGACGGCATCTTCGGGCACCTGCCGAACGTGGCGTGGACCACAGCCGGTCCTGTCCATCCCGACGCCCTGACCCGGCTGCGCCCGTTCCTCGCACGAGAGGGCATCCAGGTGCAGGGCCTCGACAAGTTCCCCCGTCTTCTCGACTACGTCACCCCGCCGGGCGTGCGCATCGCGGATGCCTCCCGCGTGCGCCTGGGCGCCTACCTGTCGCCCGGGACGACCGTCATGCACGAGGGCTTCGTCAACTTCAACGCCGGCACGCTCGGTCAGAGCATGGTCGAGGGACGCATCTCGCAGGGCGTCGTGGTCGGCGACGGCAGCGACATCGGTGGCGGCGCCTCGATCATGGGAACGCTGTCGGGCGGCGGCACCCACAAGGTGTCGGTCGGCGCCCGCACACTGCTCGGCGCGAACGCGGGCATCGGCATCTCGCTCGGAGACGACTGCGTGGTCGAGGCCGGACTGTACCTGACCGCCGGCACCAAGGTCGTCCTGGTGGACGAGCCGCGTCGCGCCGACGGCGCGCCGTCGACCGCGAAGGGCGCCGACCTCTCCGGCCGCGACGGACTGCTCTTCCGCCGCAACTCTCTCAGCGGCGCGGTCGAGGCTGTGCGTCGCGCGGGGGTGGGAGTGACGCTGAACGAGGCGCTCCACGCCTGAGGATGTGCGAAGGCCGTCGGCGCGAGCCGGCGGCCTTCGGCGTCAGCGGCGGATCGCGTTCACCGCGAGATTCAGCACGCGCGTGCGCTGCGCCTCGTCGTCGAACGATGCGACGGCCGCGACGCCCGACACCAGCTTCACCACGTCGCCGATCGTGACGTCGGGAACGACCTCGCCTGCCTCCTGAGCGCGCAGGAGCAGCGGCTCGCCGGCGGCGAACATGATGGTGCGGCACTCCGCGAGCACCGGCGACCGACGGTTGAGGCCCTCCAGCAGTGCGTGCTTGGTGCCGACGTAGGCGACGAAGCGGTCGAGCCACGCCCGCAGGGCGTCCCACGGCTCGAGGGCCGAGACCTCCTCGGCGGCCTGGACGAGCGCGTCCACCTCACCGAGGTACAGCGTCTCGATGAGGTCGTCCCGCGTCGGGAAGTTGCGGTACAGCGTGCCGATGCCGACGCCCGCGCGTCGTGCGATGTCTTCGAGGGATGCCGCCGACCCCTGCTCGGCGAACGCCTCGCGCCCGGCGGCGACGAGGGCGTCGAAGTTGCGCGCGGCGTCGGCGCGCTGCGGTCGGCGCGCCTCGAGCGCGGAGATCCGCTCGGCGACGGGCATCTCGGTGACCTCCGGTGGAGCGAACGGGTGGACGGAAACTGACGGTTGCGAAACGGAGGAACCCTCCGCTAATCTCAAAGCGGAGGCATCCTCCGTTCGGAGACCTACCTCCACTTTACTCCGCATTCATCGGATCCGCACCCATCGGAAGGCCCGTCGATGCCCACGTCCACCTCTTCGTCCCGCGCGGCGTTCGCGGCGATCGCCATCAGCGTCGCCTCGCTCGCGCTCCTGCAGAACCTCGTCATCCCTGTCATACCGCTCATCGCCTCGGACTTCGGGGTCACGGCGGACGCGGCATCCTGGACCAACACGGCCTGGCTCATCGCCGCCGCCGTCGCGACTCCCCTGCTCGGCCGCATCGGCGACCTGAGAGGCCGCCGCAACACGTTCCTCGTCGTCATCGCGGTCGTCGCGCTCGGCGACATCGTCGCCTCGTTCGCCGCGAACCTGCCCGTGCTGATCGTCGCCCGCGTCCTGCAAGGCGTCGGCGGCGCGCTGTTCCCACTCGCCTTCGGCCTGCTGCGCGACGTCATGCCGGCCGAGCGCCTCACCGGTGCGATCGGCGCCACGAGCGCGATCATCGGCATCGGCGGCGCCGCAGGCAGCGTGCTCGCCGGCCCGCTCGCCGCACTGCTCGGCTGGCACGGCATCTTCGCGGTGCCCTTCATCGCGGCCGTCGCGGGGATCGTCCTCACGGTCACGCTCGTGCCGCGCACCGGCGTGCGCGCCCAGGGCCGCGTCAACACGCTGTCGGCCGTGCTGCTGTCGGGCTGGCTCATCGCCCTGCTCGTGCCCCTCAGCTCGGGTGCACGCTGGGGCTGGACGTCGCCCGTGACGCTCGGCCTGTTCGCCACGGCGATCCTGCTCATGGCCGCGTGGGTCGTCGCCGAGCTGCGCTCCGACAGCCCGCTCGTCGACCTGCGGCTCATGGCTGCTCGCGCGATCTGGCCCGTCAACGCCGCGGCTCTGCTCGTGGGCGTCGCCGCATTCGGGTTCTGGGGCTACCTGCCCCAGTTCCTCGAGACACCCGTCAGCTCCGGCTGGGGTCTCGGGCTGACGGTGCAGGCCGCCGGCGTCGCCCTGCTTCCGCTGCTGGTGGGCATGTCGGGCGTCGGCTTCGCCGCCGGTGCGATCGCCCGCGTCGTGCCGCTGCGGGTGATGATGGCGATCGGCGCCGTGTTCATGGCCGGCGGTGTCGTGCTCGCCGTCATCGAGCACACGGCTCTGCTGGCCGTCGCCGTCGCCGGTGGCGTGTTCGGCGTCGGGATCGGCCTGGCCTACGCGTCGGCGGCGAGCATCATCGTCGAAAGCGTCCCGGCGGACCGCACCGGTATCGCCACCGGCGTCAACGCCAACATCCGCACCATCGGCTCGGCGATCGGGTCGGCGTTCACGACGGCCGTCGTTTTCGGGTCGGTCGCACCCGGCGACGTCCCGCCCTTCGACAGCTACACGCTGGCGTGGCTGACGATCGCCGGGGCCGCCGTGGTCGCCGCCGTCATCGTGCTCGCCGTCCGGCCGCGTCGAGTGGATGCCACCGCCCCGCGTCCGCTCGAGACCGCCGACGAGACGCCCGCCTTCGCCGAGGCGGCCTGACGAGCCGCGTCCGAGGCGCGGACGCGCCGTACACACAGAGGATGCCGCACCCCTCGGGGTGCGGCATCCGTCATCTGCGTCTCAGCCGAGCCCGGGGTACGCGCGCTCGGGGGCGCCGATGTACAGCTGCTGGGGGCGGCCGATCTTGGTCTGGGGGTCGCTCGCGGCCTCTCGCCACTGGGCGAGCCAGCCGGGCAGGCGCCCGATCGCGAAGAGCACCGTGAACATGCGCGTCGGGAAGCCCATCGCCTTGTAGATGACGCCGGTGTAGAAGTCGACGTTCGGGTAGAGCCGGCGGTCCTGGAAGTACGCGTCGTTGAGCGCGATCTCTTCGAGCTCCTTGGCGAGGTCGAGCAGCGGGTCGCTGACGCCGAGTGCGGCAAGGACCTCGTCGGCCGACTCCTTCACGAGCTTCGCGCGCGGGTCGTAGTTCTTGTAGACGCGGTGCCCGAAGCCCATGAGCTTCACCCCGTCCTCCTTGTTCTTCACCCGCTCCACGAAGCGCTGCACGCTCTCGCCGGAGTCTCGGATGCGACCCAGCATGTCGAGCACGGCCTCGTTGGCGCCGCCGTGGAGCGGACCGTAGAGGGCGTTGATGCCGGCAGAGATGGACGAGAACTGGTTGGCGCCCGTCGAGCCGACCAGGCGCACCGTCGACGTGGAGGCGTTCTGCTCGTGGTCCTCGTGGAGGATGAGCAGGCGCTCGAGCGCACGCGACATCACGGGATCGACCTCGTACACCTCCGACAGCACGCCGAAGTTGAGCTTGAGGAAGTTGTCGACGAACCCGAGCGAGTTGTCGGGGTACAGGAACGCCTGCCCGATGCTCTTCTTGTGCGCGTACGCCGCGATCACCGGCAGCTTCGCGAGCATGCGGATCGTGTTGAGCTCGACGTGCTCGGGGTTGTTGGGATCGGACTGGTGCTCGTAGTAGGTCGAGAGCGCAGACACGGCCGACGACAGCACCGACATCGGGTGCGCCGTGTGGGGAAGGGCCGAGAAGAACCGCTTGAGGTCCTCGTGCAGCAGCGTGTGGCGGCGGATCTTCTCATCGAAGTCCGCCAGCTCGTCCGCCGTCGGAAGCTCGCCGTAGATGAGCAGCCACGCGACCTCGAGGTACGTGCTGTTCTTCGCCAGCTGCTCGATCGGGTAGCCGCGGTAGCGCAGGATTCCCTGGTCGCCGTCGATGTACGTGATGGCGGACTTGGTCGCCGCCGTGTTCACGAAGCCGTAGTCGAGGGCGGTGTGGCCGGTCTGGCGGGTGAAGGTGGAGAAGTCCACGCTCGGCGTGCCGTCGGTGCCCCGCAGCAGCGGGAACTCCGCGGTGGTCTCACCGATCGTGAGGGTGGCCTTCTCCTGCTGGGTGCCCGCGTCGCTCACGGCGCCTCCTCGCGATTTCTGGTCGTGCCGGGGGTGTCGTCCTGTCCTCGGCGATGCCTCGACGGCTCCTGCCTCAGGACGGAGATGCGGGGACGGGGATGCCGCGCCGCCGCGTTCTTACAGCCTAGTCCGCTGTCGCGCCTACTGCTGACACGGCCAAAGGGACGACGCATCCGATGGAGGAATCGTCAGTCCTGCAGCACCGAGACCGCCCGCAGGCGCGCAGCCGCCGCAACGATGCGCTCGTCGGTGGCCGTGAGCGACAGTCGCACGTGCTGCGGGAAGTGCGTGCCGTAGAAGTGCCCGGGCCCGGCGAGGATGCCGAGATCGGCGAGGCGCCCGAGGCTCTCCCATGCGTCGCGGCCCTCGGTGGCCCACAGGTACAGGCCGCCCTCGCTGCCGTCGATGTGGAAGCCCGCCGCCTCGGCCGCCGGCTTCAGCACCTCGCGCCGACGGCGGTACAGCTCGCGCTGTGCGGCCACGTGCGCGTCGTCGTCGAGCGCCGCGGCCATGGCGGCCTGCACCGGCAGCGGCAGCATGAGGCCGAGATGCTTGCGGGCGGTGAGCAGTCGCGCCACGACCGCCGGGTCCCCCGCGAGGAACGCCGCACGGTACCCGGCGAGATTCGACTGCTTGCTGAGCGAATAGACCGAGAGGATGCCGCGCAGGTCGCCGTCCGTCACGCGCGGGTCCAGCGCCGAGGGCACCGGCTCGGTGTCCCACGGGGCGTCCCAGCCGAGCTCGGCGTAGCACTCGTCCGAGGCGAGCACGGCGCCCAGCTCTCGTGCGCGCGCCACCGCCGCGCGCAGCGCGTCGACATCGAGGATGCGTCCGTCAGGGTTGCCGGGCGAGTTGACCCACACCAGCTTCGTCGCCGCGGGCCACTCGGCAGGATCGTCGGACGCGAACGGCGTGGCGCCGACGAGCCGCGCGCCGACCTCGTACGTCGGATACGCCGCCCGCGGGTGCACGACGACGTCGCCCGGACCGAGGCCCAGCAGTAGCGGCAGCAGCGCCACGAGCTCTTTCGAGCCCACCGTCGGCAGCACGTTCTCCGGCGTCAGGCCGGGCACACCGCGCCGACGGGCGTACCAGCCCGCGATCGCGGCGCGCAGGGCGGGGGTGCCCACTGTCTGCGGGTACGCGTGCGCATCCGTCGCGGCGCGCAGGGCGTCGCCGATGACGTCCGGGGTGGGGTCGACGGGCGAGCCGATCGACAGGTCGACCAGGCCGTCGGGGTGGGAGCGTGCCCGTGCCGCGTAGGGTGCGACCGCGTCCCAGGGGTAATCGGCGAGGTCGGCGACCCCCACGTCAGTGTTCCTGCGGGGGCAGGGCCTCGATGATCGGGTGGTCCTTGTGGATCACGCCGACCTTGGCCGCACCGCCGGGCGAGCCGATGTCGTCGAAGAACTCGACGTTGGCCTTGTAGTAGTCCTGCCACTCGTCGGGCAGGTCGTCCTCGTAGTAGATCGCCTCGACCGGGCACACCGGCTCGCACGCACCGCAGTCCACGCACTCGTCCGGGTGGATGTACAGCGACCGGTCACCCTCGTAGATGCAGTCCACCGGACACTCGTCGATGCAGGCGCGGTCCTTGACGTCCACGCAGGGAAGGGCGATCACGTACGTCACGGGTTCAGTCTAGCCGCGGCATCCCGATCGCTCGGCCGTGCGACGGACGGGAGCGGTTCAGTCCACGTCGCGCGACGCGACCGCGGCGGCCGGCGCCATGCGGGGCAGCGACTCCGGCCACGCGATCACGATGGTGGCCGCCAGCGGCACGATGATCGTCCACACGATTCCGGGGTTGAACTGGCCCTCGGGCGCCTGCGGCACCACGACCGAGCCGCCGGGACCGGCGCCCGAGAAGACCAGCGTCGCGATCATGACCCCGAGGCCCGCAGCGAGGGCCGCCCAGCGGTCGCCCGTCAGCAGGCGCACGGCGACGAGGAGCGCGACGACGCCGATCACGGCGAGCACGAGCCCGAGCGGGAACCAGCCCAGCTGATACGCCTGGGCCACCGTGCCGGCCACTCCGTACACCGCGCCGACGACGAACGCCACCAGCCACGTGCCGACCCTGGACCACGAGAATCTCACCGGCCAAGTCTAGGTGTCAGGCCGCCCAGCCCCACAGCCGCAGGAGCGCGGCCACGACCGCCGCGGCGACCACCACGACGAGGAACGGAGCCCGCAGCAGCAACAGACCCGCCGCGACGAGCAGTGCCGGCACGCGCGCGTCCACGACGATCGTCTGGCCCGCGCCGAGCGTCTGCACGGCGACGAGCGCCGCGAGCAGCGCCACCGTCAGCAGGTCGGCGATGCGCATCGGGCGCGGCGCCTCCACCCACTTCGGCGGGATCAGATACCCGACGGTCTTCAGTGCGACGCAGACGATGGATGCCACGAGCACGGCGGTCCACATGGTCACGGCAGCCCCTCCCGCTCGGCGACGGCATCCGGCTCAGCATCGGCCCGGTCCTCGCGTCCGAGCCAGTTGGTCCAGCCGACGACGATCGCCACCAGCGCAGCGATGATCACCGGAAGCCCGGGCATCAGCACGGGCGTCAGCACGGTCGCGACGACCGCCGCCGCGACTCCCACCACGATCGGCTGGCGGGCGCGCAGGCGCGGCCACAGCAGCGCGAGGAAGGCCGCAGCCGCCGCGGCGTCGAGCCCGTACGCGCGCGGGTCGCCGAGGACGTCGCCCAGCAGCGCCCCGGCGAGGGTCGAGAGGTTCCAGCCGACGTAGATGCCGATGCCGGTCACCCAGAACCCGAGCGTGCGCGCGCGATGCGTGGACTGAGCGAGCGAGACGGCGGTCGATTCGTCGATCGTGAACTGGGCAGCGGCCGCCCGCCGCCAGAACCCCGTCCCGATGACGGGCGACATGCGGATCCCGTAGGCGATGTTCCGGACGCCGAGCAGTGCCGCCGACGCGATCGCGGCCGGCACCGCCGCCAGTCCCCCGGCACCGACGATGCCGACGAACGCGTACTGGGATCCACCGGTGAACATCACGAGGCTGAGCACGCACGTCTGCCACACGTCGAAGCCTGCGGCCACCGCGAGCGCTCCGAACGAGATGCCGTACGCGCTCGTCGCGATCGCGACGCCGAGCGCGTCGCGCACCGCCCGGCGCGCCTCGCCCGCACCGTGTGCGTCGTCGAGATGCGGGTCCAGGGTCACGGGGTCGATCGTAGCGACGCCCTCCCCCATGCCCTGCGGTCCGCCGGTGCGCGATTGGACCGGAGCGGAGACGAGGATGCCGCGACCCGGGCCCTCAACGGGCGACGGGTCGCGGCATCCACTCGATCCTCAGGCGTTGGCGTCCTGGCGCTTCAGGCGCGACGCGGCGCGGCCGCGCTCGGTGGCGTCCAGGACGACCTTGCGGATGCGCACCTTCTCGGGCGTGACCTCGACGCATTCGTCGTCACGCGCGAACTCGAGGCTCTCTTCGAGCGACAGCTGGCGCGGCGGAGTCAGTCGCTCGAGCTCGTCGGCGGTCGACGAGCGCATGTTGGTGAGCTTCTTCTCTTTCGTGATGTTGACGTCCATGTCGTCGGCGCGCGTGTTCTCGCCCACGACCATGCCCTCGTACACCTCTTCGGTGGGCTGGATGAAGAAGCTCATGCGCTCCTGCAGCGCCATCATCGCGAACGGCGTCGCGACACCCGCACGGTCGGCGACGATCGAGCCGTTCTGACGCGCCACGATGTGCCCGGCCCAGTCGTCGTAGCCGTGCGAGATCGCGTTCGCGATGCCGGTGCCGCGCGTGGTCGAGAGGAACTCGGTGCGGAAGCCGATGAGGCCGCGCGAGGGAACCACGAACTCCATGCGCACCCAGCCGGTGCCGTGGTTGGTCATGGTCTCCATGCGGCCCTTGCGGGCGGCCAGCAGCTGCGTGATGGCGCCGAGGTACTCCTCGGGGGCGTCGATCGTCAGGTGCTCGTAGGGCTCCTTGACCTTGCCGTCCTCGCCCTTGCGCGTGACGACCTGCGGCTTGCCGACGGTCAGCTCGAAGCCCTCGCGGCGCATGTTCTCGACGAGGATCGCGAGAGCCAGCTCGCCACGCCCCTGCACCTCCCACGCATCGGGGCGTCCGATGTCGACGACCTTGAGCGACACGTTGCCGATGAGCTCGCGGTCGAGGCGGTCCTTCACCATGCGCGCGGTGACCTTGTGGCCCTTCACCTTGCCGACCAGCGGCGAGGTGTTGGTGCCGATCGTCATCGAGATCGCGGGGTCGTCGACGGTGATCGCGGGGAGCGGACGGACGTCCTCGGGGTCGGCGATCGTCTCGCCGATCGTGATCTCTTCGATGCCGGCGATGGCGACGATGTCGCCGGGGCCCGCCTCCTCGGCGGGGTAGCGCTCCAGGGCGCGGGTCTTCAGCAGCTCGGTGATGCGCGCGTTGGAGTGCGAGCCGTCGTGGCGCACCCACGCGACCGTCTGGCCCTTCTTGAGCGTGCCGTTGAAGACGCGCAGCAGGGCGAGGCGCCCGAGGAACGGGCTGGAGTCGAGGTTCGTGACCCACGCCTGCAGCGGAGCCTCGTCGTCGTACGACGGCGCCGGCACGTGCTCGAGGATCGCCTCGAAGAGCGGCTCGAGGTCGGCGTTGTCGGGAAGCTCGCCATTGGCGGGACGGTTGCGCGATGCCGCGCCGGCGCGACCGGAGGCGTACACGACGGGAACGTCCAGCAGCGCGTCGACATCCAGGTCGGGCACGTCGTCCTGCAGATCGGACGCGAGACCCAGCAGCAGGTCGTGGCTCTCCTCCTCGACCTCGGCGATGCGTGCGTCGGGGCGATCGGTCTTGTTGACCAGGAGGATGACCGGCAGCTTCGCCTCGAGCGCCTTGCGCAGCACGAAGCGCGTCTGGGGCAGCGGGCCCTCGCTCGCGTCGACGAGCAGCACGACGCCGTCGACCATCGACAGGCCGCGCTCGACCTCGCCGCCGAAGTCGGCGTGACCGGGCGTGTCGATGACGTTGATCGTCACCGGCACGTCGGTGTGCGCGCCGTTGTAGGTGATCGCCGTGTTCTTGGCGAGGATCGTGATGCCCTTCTCGCGCTCGAGGTCGTTCGAGTCCATCGCGCGCTCCTCGACGTGAGCGTGCTCGCCGAACGAGCCGGTCTGACGGAGCATGGCGTCGACCAGAGTGGTCTTGCCGTGGTCGACGTGGGCGACGATCGCGACGTTGCGGAGGTCCGGACGGAGGGCGCGCGCCATGAGGGAATCCTTGAAAGAGAGGGGGATGCCGGAGTGCCGGCATCCCCCATTCTATCGGGCGCACCTGGACATCTCCTTCCGGAGGCGTCCAGGCGCGTGCGGATCAGCTCTCGGCACCGCCCGTCGCGGCCAGCAGCGCCGCGCGCGCCTCGCGGCGCACGCGCTGCTCTTCGGGGTTCGGCACCGGCACGGCGGCGATCAGACGCTGCGTGTAGGGGTCGGTCGCGCCGCGCAGGATCTGGTCGCGCGTGCCGGTCTCGACGAGCTTGCCGTGGTGCATCACCGCGATGCGGTGCGACAGGATGTCGACGACCGCGAGGTCGTGGCTGATGAACAGGCACGCGAACTGCAGCTGCTGCTGCAGCTCCTGCAGCAGATCCAGGAAGCGGGCCTGCACCGACACGTCGAGCGCCGAGGTCGGTTCGTCGGCCACCAGCAGCTCGGGTGCCAGTGCGAGGGCGCGCGCGATGCCGACGCGCTGACGCTGACCGCCCGAGAGCTCGTGCGGGAAGCGGTTGCGGTACGAACGGGGCAGCTCGACCTGGCTCAGCAGCTCTTCGACGCGCTTGTCGAGGTCCTTGCCCTTCGCGACGCCGGCCAGCAGGATCGGCTCGCCGATGGACTCGCCGATCGGCATGCGGGGGTTCAGTGACGATGCCGGGTCCTGGAAAACGATGCCGGTGCGACGGCGGATCGCGAAGAGATCCTTCTGGCTTGGCTTCGAGATGTCGGTGCCGACGGCGGTGAGCTTGCCCTCCGCGATGGGCAGCAGCCCGATCGCGGCGCGGCCCAGCGTCGTCTTGCCCGATCCCGACTCGCCCACGAGGCCGACGATCTCGCCGGGATAGATCGCGAGATCGATGTGCTCCGCGGCGCGGAACGCCGGGATGCGGCCGCGCTTGGGGTAGTCGATCGCGACGTCCTCGAAGGCCAGCACCGGCGTGCGGGTCTCGATGATCTCTTCGGCGACCTCGGTCGCCCGCTCGCGGATGGACGAGACGGACGGCACGGCCGACGTCTCGGTGACGACCTCGTCGGCGACCGTCGGCTCGGTCTCCAGGACGCCGAGGCCGAGGTGCGGCACGGAGGCCAGCAGCTGCTGCGTGTACGGGTGCTTCGGGTCGTGGAAGATCTGCTCGACGGAGCCCGACTCGACCACGAGGCCGTTCTTCATGACCATGATGCGGTCGGCGAGGTCGGCCACCACGCCCATGTCGTGGGTGATCAGGATGATCGCCGAGTCCAGGCGCTTGTGCAGATTGCGCAGCAGGTCGAGCACCTCGGCCTGCACCGTCACATCGAGCGCGGTGGTCGGCTCGTCGGCGATGAGCAGCAGCGGGTCGCACGAGATCGACTGCGCGATCATGGCGCGCTGACGCTGGCCGCCCGACAGCTGGTGCGGGTACTTGTTGAACGACTGCTCGGGGTTGGGCATCTCGACCATGCGCAGCAGCTCGATCGCCTTCTCCTTCGCGACGCTGGGAGCGAGCCCGCGGTCGTGCGAGCGCAGCGACTCCATGATCTGGAAGCCGATCGTGTACACCGGGTTCAGTGCTGTCATCGGCTCCTGGAAGATCACCGCGATCTCGTTGCCGCGCAGCGACCTCAGCGTCACCGGGTCGGCACCGCGCAGTTCGCGGCCGAGGAGCTTGATCGAACCGGTGACGCGTGCGTTCTCGGGGAGCAGGCCCAGCAGCGACATCGAGCTGGTGCTCTTGCCGGAGCCGGACTCGCCGACGATGGCGAGGACCTCGCCGCGCCGCACTTCGTAGTTCATGTCGATGGCGGCGGGGTAGAACTCGCCTTCGACCCAGAACTCGACGCCCAGGTTCTCTACCTTGAGGATCGTCTCAGGGAGGGCCTCGTGCGAAGCCGTGGTTTCGGCCTCGACGCCCGTCGTGTCAGTCATTCGGTGGTGTCCCATCTGCAAAGCTTGAAGTCATGTCTTTCCAGGAGGTCTTCTATCGGCCGGTCTTCGGCCGCATCCTCGCTGTCGTGACCATCGTGGTGTGCGCTCTCGGCGCCATCGGGCTGGTCTGGGCGGATCCCGCGGCCGCGCTGCGATACGTGTGGCCGATCGCCCTCGGCGCCGTCGTGGCCTGGGCGCTCTTCTGGCGTCCGAGCCTGCGGGTGCAGGAGCACGGCATCACGGTCGAGAACGTGCTGCGCACGCACTTCGTCCCGTGGCCGTCGATCGTCGCGATCGATACGCGCTTCTCGCTCACCCTGCACACCGCCCACGGACGTGTGTCGGTGTGGGCGGCCCCTTCGCCGGGGCGTCACCGCACACTCGGTCTCGCCCCGAAGGACTTCGACGGAGTGAGCGGATCCGCCCGCGGCGAATCGGGGGGCCTGCGGCCCGCTGACGCGATCTCGGTGCCGACCGGCAATCTCGCCCAGCTGATCCGCGGCCACTGGGAGCAGCTGCGCGATGCGGGAGCCTTCGCCAGCGGCGTCGACCCGGAGGCCGCCACCGTGACGTGGCACTGGGCGACGATCGCGGTCGTCGCGGCGCTGGCCGCGGCGACCACGATCGGTCTGCTGGTCTAGCACCACGTCGTCACCGCTCCGGGTTGAGCGGTTCGTCCGTCGGGTCGCCGGGGTGCTCGGGTCGGATGTCGTGATAGCTCACGATGTCCTCACTCGTGTACACCGCCGCGCCCATGACCGTGACCGACGGAGCGTCCGTCGCGGGCGTGGTGTCGACGGCCGGAGCCAGCGGTCCGCTCGCGCGGCCGGCGCGAGCCATCGCGCGCTCGCTCGGCATCTTCTTCTGGCGCGGGTCGAACGCGTCGCGCAGACCGTCGCCGATGAAGTTGACGCACAGCGCGATCGCGATGATGAACAGACCCGGCCACCAGAACAGCCACGGCCGCGTGGAGAACGCCGCCTGGTTCTCGGAGATGATCTTGCCGAGCGACGTGTCGGGCGACTGCACGCCGAACCCGAGGAAGCTCAGCGCCGACTCGAGCAGGATCGCGCCGGCCATCATCAGCGTCGCGTTGACGACGATGACGCCCACCGTGTTGGGCAGGATGTGGCGGAAGATGATCCGGCGGTCGCGCGCCCCCGACACCCGCGCGGCGTCGACGAACTCGCGCTCGCGCAGGCTGAGGAACTCGCCGCGCACGAGACGGGCCATGGTCGTCCAGGCGAAGAAGCCGATCACGACGCCCAGCAGCGCCGCACCGAGGCTGCCCAGCGCGAAGCCGAGCACCGAGCCGATCACGATCAGCGGGATCGTGATGATGATGTCGGTGAAGCGCATCAGCACCGAGTCGGTCCACTTGCCGTAGTAGCCCGCGGTCGCGCCGATCACGACGCCGATGAGCGTGGCCACGATGCCCACGATCACCATGACCATGATCGACTGCTGCGTACCGCGCATGACGACCGCGAAGATGTCGCGGCCGACCTCGTCCTGCCCGAACGGGTGGTCGCCGAACTGCAGCGGCCACAGGCTCATGGTCGGCTCGCCGTTGTTGACCTTGGGCGGGATCTCCTCCCACGAGTACTGCCACCAGCCCGGGATGCGGATGCCCCACAGGGACACGCCGACCGAGGTGAACGCCAGGATGACGATGAACGCGAGCACGATCATCGAGATCATCGCGCCACGGTGCCGGAAGAACCGGCGACGGACGATCTGGCCCTGGCTGAGACCCTCGGTCTCTTTCTGCTCGATCGAGATCTCGGCCAGTGCCTGCGTCTCGGTGCCGGGCTCTTCGGTGATGGAAGTGTTCATGTCAGCCCACCTTGATTCTCGGGTCGAGGGCCGCGTAGACGAGGTCCGCGATGAGGTTGAAGATGACCGCGAGCGTGCCCGTCACCACGAAGAACGCCATGACCGGGTTGGGGTCGTGCGCGCCGAGTGCCGTCACGAACAGACGGCCCATGCCGACCCAGCCGAACACCGTCTCGGTGATGACCGCGCCGCCGATGAGCGCGCCGACGTCGAACGCGATGATCGTGGTGATGGGGATGAGTGCGTTGCGGAACGCGTGGCGGACGACCACCGTGCGCTCCGTGAGTCCCTTGGAGCGCGCGGTGCGGATGTAGTCCTGGTTCATGACCTCGAGCAGGCTCGCCCGCGAATAGCGGGTGTAGCTCGCGAACGAGATCAGGATGATCGCGATCGTCGGCAGCAGCAGGTGGGTGTACAGGTCGATGCCCTGCACCCAGAAGTTGCCTCCGAGGCCCGGGGTCGAAGAACCCACCGTCGCGATCGGACGCCCGCGCACACGGCTCGAGTTCGCGTACGCCTGCCAGTACGACATGTACTTGTCGAGCGCGGTGAACGCGGCCACGAAGAACCCGACGATCGCCGTCGTCCGGACGACCGGACCGCGGTCGGGTGCGCCCATGAACCAGCCGATGGCCCCGCTGACGACGACCGCGAGCACGGCCAGCAGCAGGAAGAACCACAGCGTCATCCCGTTGAGGATGTAGTTCATCATCGGGAAGTACAGCGCGATGCCGATCACCGCGACGATGAGCGATGCGTACAGCGCCTTGCGGTTGCGCAGGCCGGTCGAGATCGCCGTGACGCCGACGGCGATGCCGATGGCGAGGAACGCGTAGACCACGATGCCGATGCTCGGGTCGGCGAACCACTGGGTGACCGACAGGAACGTCAGCACCGCGGCGGACGCCACTGCCGCGATCGCGAAGACGGTGAGGCGCTTGCGCCATTTGCCGCCGAGGATCGACATCCACAGCAGACCCGACACGATGGCCAAGCCGATGATCACGGGTACCGAGATCGTCGGATCAGCCAGCCAGTTGTTCAGCTGGATCGCACCGTACTGCTTGAGGAGCACGGCCACCCAGAAGATCGGGAGCGAGAAGAACAGGAACGCGATGAGCGTCACGCTGTAGTCGAACCCGGTGTACTGACGGAGCGCCGACACGATGCCGACGGTGATGCCCAGGACCATCGCGACGACGGTCGCGGTCGTGACCAGCGTCAGCGTCGACGTGATCGCGTTGCCCAGCAGGGCGTTGACCGGCTGGTTCTGGATCGAGATGCCGAAGTCGCCGCGGAAGACACCGCCGAGCCACAGGAAGTAGCGCAGCGGCGGCGGGACGTCGAGGTTGAGGAGCTTGGTGCGCGCCTCGATGAGGGACTCCTTGTTAGGAGCGTTGCTCTGCCGGAGGTCTTCCAGGGGATCGCCCGAGTACGCCACCAGCAGATACATCAGGAATGTCGCGGCGAAGAGCACGAAGATCGATGCGATCAACCGCCGGATGATGAATGAAGCCATGTTGTGGCCGCCTGCCAATCGATGAATCAGCAGGGGCAGGAGTCGGCGTGCTGCCGGCCTCGTGCCCGCCGCTGAGAGGAGTGTAACGCGGCGAGGTGCAGGTCCCCCAGGGGGACCTGCACCCCACCTCGGTGGTCAGTGCCTGAGCACGATGACTACCGTGTGACGATCACTCTCCCGAGTCGGTGACGGCCCAGTCCCACGCGTTCCAGAAGATCGTGGGAGCGAGGATCGACGGGTCGATGCCCTCCACACGGTCGCTGAAGGCGGTGACGCCCGGGAACTGGAAGATGGTCACGCCGTAGAAGTCATTCCACAGGATCTTGTCCAGCTGCTGCTGAAGCTCGATCTGCTTGTCGGCGTCGAACTCCACGTTGAGCTTGGCGATGACGTCGTCAGCCTCCGCGCTCGAGTAGAAGTTCATGTTGTTGATCGCACCGGTCTGGAAGGTCGGACCCGAGCTGGTCACACCGAGGCTGGTCGACTGCCACCCGAAGAGCGACGCGTCGTAGGCACCCGGGGTGCCCAGGAGGCCGCCCCACTTCTCGGAACCACAGTCGGTGACGTTGAAGCCGGCCTGCGCAGCGGACTGCTGGATCAGGGCGAACTCGTTGACACGACGCGGGTTGTTCGACGCGTAGAGGATGCAGACCGAGGTGTCGGTGATGCCCGACTCGGCCAGCAGGGCCTTGGCGCCTTCGATGTCGACCTCGGCGTACGCCTCCGAGCCGTTGTTGGCGACCGACTCGTCGTAGCCCTCGGCACCGGGGACGAAGATCTGCGAGCTGCGCAGCGTGGCGTCGTCACCCGAGATCGGCTTGATCAGGGTGTCGAGGATCTCCTGACGCGGGATGACCTTCATGAACGCCTCACGAGCCTTGGGGTTCGAGAAGATGTTCTGGCTGTTCTTGCCCTGGTCGAACTGCAGGTCGACGTGCTCGTACGTGCCCTCGAGGCCGGTCTTGACGGTGATGCCGTCGACCGCGTCGAGCGCCGTCTTGATGTCGGCCGTGGCCTGCGGCGAGATGACGTCGACCTCGCCGTTCTGCAGCGCCTGGACCGCGGCGAGCGGGTCCGGGATGAAGCGGATCGTGATCTCTTCGATGTTCGGCGCGTTGTCACCCTTGTACTCGGGGTTGGCCTTCAGCGTCACGTACTGGTCGGCGACGAAGTCGGTGATCATGTACGGGCCGCTCGCGGTGACGAGCGAGGCGTCGTCGGGCATCTCGGTGAAGTTGAAGCCCGAGTTCCAGAACGACGAGATGGGCGCGAGCGCCGCGGCGTCGTTGTCCTGGATGGCCGAGACGACGGCATCCTTCGCGTCCTGCGCGTCGTCGATGCTGAGAGCCTTCTCACCGATCACGTGCGCCGGCAGCGGGCTCGGGAACGCGAGCTCCCAGTCCACGTACGGGGCGTCGTAGACGACGGTGATGGACTTGTTGTCGTCGCTGACCTCGGGGGTCTGCGAGACGAGGCCGAGGCCCGCGTCCGGCGTGGCGCCCGAGTCGAAGTACACGACGTCGGTGGGGAGCTCGCCGGTGAACTCACCGGTCTCGGCGTCCTGGTACTGCGTCGGGTCGAAGTCCGGAGTGTCGAGCGCGCGCGAGTTGGCCGCCCAGTTCAGCAGGAGGTCGGAAGCGTCGACGTCCACACCGTCGGACCACTTGACACCGTCGGCGATCGTGTACTTGACCGTCAGCGGGTCGTCCGAGAGCTTCTCGTACGAGCCGAACGAGGTGTTCTCGATGAGCTTCGGCGTGTTGTCGTAGTAGTTGAAGCCGTCGAGGACGAGGTAGTTGATGTTGTTGTTCGCCGTGGCGTTACCGTACGACGTGCTTCCGTTCATCGAGTAGAACGCCTGGTTCCACGCCGCCGTGATCGACGAGCCTTCGACGAGACCGGAGTCGTCACCCGAGTCGTTGCCGCCACCGTTGGCGGCGCAACCCGAGATCGCCAGTGCGCCGACCGCGGTGAGCGCCACCGCGGCCGAGATGCGCTTCATTCTCACTGTTCCTCCTGTGCAGGGTTTGTGCGCGCGCGTCTGGAACGACCGGACGGGCGCGCGGATGGGAAAACGATATGCATCGCTGGTGAGATGGTCAAAACGATCGGCCAAAACGTTACACACCCTTAACTCAATCGACGCGAAGTGTGACAATCTGACAAGGTGACCCCCTCTTTCCCGCCCTCTGATGGTGTGGTATCGAGTACCCTGCCCCCCAGCACCCGGTACCAGCGACGCCGCCTCTCGTGGGAGATCTGGATCGTCCTGGCGGTCACGGTCGGCCAGTCCGCGCTGTACTCGGTGCTCTCGCTCGTGCGCAAGCTCCTGGCGCCCGTGCCACTGGGTTCCCAGCAGACGCAGGTGAACCCGTCGCGCGATGCGCAGGCGGTGTGGGACGTGGTGTACCAGCTGCTCGCGGTGTTCTTCGCACTCGCGCTGGTCGCCCTCGTGGTGTACCTGCTCTGGGAGCCCGCGAGCAACGCGCTTCGCCGCATCGGACTCGACTTCACGAGGTTCGGCGGCGACCTGTGGCGCGGCGTCGCGCTCGCCGCCGTGATCGGTCTGCCGGGGCTCGCGCTCTACGCGGTCGGCCGTGCGCTGGGGATCACCGTCGCGGTGGTGGCGTCGCCGCTGGATGCCGCGTGGTGGACGATCCCGCTGCTCGTCCTCTCGGCCCTGCGGGCGGGTCTGACCGAAGAGGTCATCTTCATCGGCTACCTGTTCGACCGGCTGCGCCGCCTCGGGTGGAACGACTGGAGCATCATCCTGACGTCGGCGGCGCTGCGGGGTGCGTACCACGCCTACCAGGGCTTCGGCGCGATCGTCGGCAACGTCGTGATGGGCATCGTCTTCGGATGGTGCTATCGCCGATGGGGCCGCGTCATGCCGCTCGTCATCGCGCACACGCTCCTCGACGTCGTCGCGTTCGTGGGCTACCCGCTCGCCGCCGCGCTGTGGCCGGGCGTCTTCGCGCCGGTGCCCGCGAGCACCCCCACGCCGTCGCCCACGAACTGAAACGACGGGATGCCGGGGCCACCGGCATCCCGTCGTCACAGGCGCGTCAGGCGAAGGCCTCGATGGGCGGGCAGGCGCACACCAGGTTGCGGTCGCCGTAGGCCTGGTCGATGCGGCGCACGGGCGGCCAGTACTTCGTGCGCACGAGGGCGCGCACGGGGTAGACGGCCGTCTCGCGCGAGTACGGGTGGGTCCATTCGCCGGCGACCACGGACTCCGCCGTGTGCGGGGCGTTCACGAGGGGGTTGTCGTCGGCGGGCCACTCCCCCGCCGCCACGCGCTCGGCCTCGGCCCGGATCGCGATCATCGCCTCGATGAAGCGCTCGATCTCGCCGAGGTCCTCGGACTCCGTCGGCTCGACCATGAGCGTCCCGGCGACGGGGAACGACATCGTCGGCGCGTGGAAGCCGTAGTCGATGAGGCGCTTGGCCACATCGTCGACGGTCACGCCGGTCGCCTCCTTGAGGGGGCGCAGGTCGAGGATGCACTCGTGCGCGACGAGACCCGCCTCACCGGCGTACAGCACCGGGTAGTGCTCGCGCAGGCGGAACGCGATGTAGTTGGCCGCGAGCACGGCCGCGGCCGTGGCGTCGCGCAGGCCGTCGGACCCCATCATGCGCACGTACGCCCACGAGATCGGCAGGATGCTCGCCGAGCCGTGGGGCGCGGCCGAGATGGGTCCGCCGTCGAACACGCCGCCGGGGTGGTCGCGCCGCTGCGACAGCGGGTGGCTGGGCAGGTACGGCGCGAGGTGCGCCTTGGCCGCCACCGGGCCGACGCCCGGTCCGCCGCCGCCGTGCGGGATCGCGAACGTCTTGTGCAGGTTGAGGTGCGAGACGTCGCCTCCCAGGTCGCCGAAGCGCGCGTAGCCGAGAAGCGCATTGAGGTTCGCGCCGTCGACGTACACCTGGCCACCCGCGTCGTGGACGGCCTGCGTGATGTCGAGCACGTCGTGCTCGTATACGCCGTGCGTCGACGGGTAGGTGATCATGAGCGCCGCGAGCTCGTCGGCGTGGACCGCGATCTTGGCCCGCAGGTCGTCGAGGTCGACGTTGCCGGCGTCGTCGCACGCGACCACGACGACACGCATGCCCGCGAGCACGGCCGAGGCCGCGTTGGTGCCATGGGCCGACGACGGGATGAGGCAGACCGTGCGGTTGAGGTCGCCGTTGGCACGGTGGTAGCCGCGGATCGCCATGAGGCCCGCGAGCTCGCCCTGCGAGCCGGCGTTGGGCTGCAGCGACACCGCGTCGTACCCGGTGACCTCGGCCAGCCACACCTCGAGCTGCTCGATCATGGCGAGGTAGCCGCGCACGTCCTCCTCGGGCGCGAACGGGTGCACGCGCGAGAACTCCGGCCACGACACCGCCGCCATCTCGGTCGCGGCGTTGAGCTTCATGGTGCACGAGCCCAGCGGGATCATGCCGCGGTCCAGCGCGTAGTCGCGGTCCGCGAGCTGCTTGAGGTAGCGCATCATGGCGGTCTCGGAGCGGTGGGACGTGAACACCGGGTGCGTGAGGAACTCCTCGACCCGGTGCAGCTGCGACGGGACGGCGGCCAGCGGTGCGGCATCCACGAAGGGCAGCGCGCGCTCGCCCTGCGAACCCGCGCCGGCGAACTCTCCCTCGGGCAGGCCGAAGGCCCACGCGACGGCGGCGAGGTCGTCGGCCGTCGTGGTCTCGTCGACCGAGACGCCGACGGTCGCATCGTCGACCCAGGCCAGCTGGTAGCCGCGCTCACGGGCGCGCTCGATGACGCGGCGGGCCGGTCCGGGGGTGGCGACGCGGACGGTGTCGAAGAACGCGTCCGACCGCAGCGACAGTCCGTACTCGCGCAGTCGCCCGGCGAGGGCCTCGGCCTTCTTCGCGACGTCAGTGGCGATCGCGCGGAGCCCGTCAGGACCGTGGTAGACGGCGTACATCGAGGCCATCACGGCCAGGAGCACCTGCGACGTGCAGATGTTCGACGTGGCCTTCTCGCGGCGGATGTGCTGCTCGCGCGTCTGCAGGGCGAGGCGGTACGCCGGGTGGCCGGCGGCGTCCTGCGAGACGCCGACGAGGCGGCCGGGGAGCTGGCGCTCCAGGCCCTGGCGCACGGCCATGTACCCGGCGTGCGGCCCGCCGAAGCCGAGGGGCACGCCGAAGCGCTGCGTCGTGCCCACCGCGACGTCGGCCCCGAGCGAGCCGGGCGAGCGCAGCAGGGTGAGGGCGAGGATGTCGGCGGCCACGACGACCAGCGCACCGGCGACGTGTGCGGCATCCACGACTCCCGACGGGTCCCACACGCGGCCCGAGGCACCCGGGTACTGCACGAGCACGCCGAAGAGCTCGTCGGGCAGCGCGGCGCCGTTCGCGAGGTCGAGCACGACGAGCTCGATGCCGACGGCCGCTGCGCGGTGTGCGAGCAGCGCGCGCGTCTGGGGCAGCGCGTCCGCGTCGACCACGAACACGTTCGAGGCCGACTTCGAGCCACGGCGTGCCACCAGCATGCCCTCGACGACGGCGGTGGCCTCATCGAGCATCGACGCGTTGGCCGTCGCGAGGCCCGTGAGGTCGGTGACCATCGTCTGGAAGTTGATGAGCGCCTCCAGGCGCCCCTGCGAGATCTCGGGCTGGTACGGCGTGTACGCCGTGTACCAGGACGGGTTCTCGAGCACGTTGCGCGCGATCACCGAGGGCGTGAAGGTGTCGGCGTACCCGAGGCCGATCATGGGGCGGGCCGTGCGGTTCTGGGCTGCGAGCGCCCGCAGCTCGGCCAGGGCCTCCGCCTCGGTGGCAGCCGGCGGGATGTCGCTCGTGGTGCGGGGGTTCGCGTGGATGGATGCCGGCACCGCGGCCTCGACGAGGGCGTCGACGCTGTCGTAGCCCAGGGCGTCGAGCATCGTCCGCTGGGCGGCGGCATCCGTCCCGATGTGGCGGTCGGCGAACAGGCCCGTCATTCGGCGCCGCCCGTGAGCGCGATGTAGGCGTCGCGGTCGAGCAGACCGTCCACGGCGGCGGGGTCGACGGTGAGCTTGACGAGCCAGCCCGCGCCGAACGGGTCGGCGTTCACGAGCGAGGGGTCGTCGACCACGGCGTCGTTGACGGCGATGACCTCGCCGTCGAGCGGGGCGAAGAGCTCGCCGACCGACTTGGTCGACTCGATCTCGCCGACGACGGTCGCCGCGGTCACCGCGGTGCCGACGGCGGGGAGCTCCACGAACACGACGTCGCCGAGCTTGTCGGCGGCGTACTCGGTGATGCCGACGGTCGCGGTGTCGCCGTCCAGGGCGATCCACTCGTGCTCGGCGGTGTACTTGAGGGCGGTCAGGTCGGTCATGGGTTCCTCCGGTGTGCGGTCGGGTCGGTCAGCGCGCGCGCTGGTAGAACGGCAGAGCGGTCACGGTCGCGGGGATGCGGGTGCCGCGAACGTCGATGAACAGGGGCGTGCCGGCGGCGCTCGAGGACGGCGACACGAAGGCCATGGCGATGGGATGCCCCAGCGTCGGGCTCAGCGCGCCGCTGGTGATCTCGCCGACGGTCCGGCCGTCGCCGTCCACCACGGCGTAGCCCGCTCGTCCGGCGCGCCTGCCCTCGGCGACGAGGCCCACGAGGACCGGCGCATCGGGCGCCACGACCGCGGCGAGCGCCGCCTTGCCGACGAAGTCCGGCTTGTCTGCGGCGACCACGCGACCGAGACCGGCCTGCGCCGGCACGATGTCGAGCGACAGCTCGTGGCCGTACAGCGGCATGCCCGCCTCCAG
Organism: Microbacterium jejuense; assembly: GCF_019511665.1. Taxonomy (GTDB): domain Bacteria; phylum Actinomycetota; class Actinomycetes; order Actinomycetales; family Microbacteriaceae; genus Microbacterium; species Microbacterium jejuense_A. The sequence goes on along the minus strand of NZ_JAEUAW010000004.1, from coordinate 369,894 downwards.
GCGCAGCGTGTCGCGCGCGGCGAGGCCCGCGGGCACGAGGCCGAGCGGCGCACCGGCGGCCAGCAGGGCGTCCCACAGTGCGGGGGCGGACTCGTTCGGGACGAGCAGCTCGAAGCCGTCCTCTCCGGTGTAGCCGGTGCGTGCGACGAACAGCGGCGTGCCCTCGAAGGCGCCCTCCGACCACGCGTAGTAGCCCAGGTCGGCGAAGGCCGGCTGCACGCCGGCGATGCCCGCGGTGGCCTCGACGACCGAGCGGGCGACGGGCCCCTGCACGGCGATGAGCGAGGAGGCGTCGGTGCTGTCGACGACCTCGGCGTCGAAGCCGGCGACACGGTCCGTGAACGCCGCGGCGACGGCATCCCGGTTTCCCGCGTTCGCGATCACGAGGAAGCGGTCGTCGGCGCGCCGGTAGACGATGACGTCGTCGACGATGCCGCCCGACTCCGCGAGGACGAGCGAGTACTTGGCCTTGCCGACGCGCATGGGCGAGATCGCCCCCGCCAGCGCGAAGTCCAGGAACCTGCCGGCGTCCGCGCCGGCCACCTCGAACTCCGCCATGTGCGAGATGTCGAACAGCCCCGCGGCAGTGCGCACCGCGTGGTGCTCGGCGAGATCGGACGTGTAGCGCACCGGCATGAGCCAGCCGCCGAAGTCGGTGAACGAGGCGCCGAGCGCCTCATGGCGGTCGTGCAGGGCGGTGGTGCGGAGGTCTGTCATCGAGTTCTCCCGGTCGTGGGCGGGCAGACGCCTGTCGACGTCTGTAGAACTCCCCCTCTGTCATAGGCCTGAGAGCTTCGCCCGTCCCGAGGGGTGCGGACTTTCACCGTCGGCGGATCCGCGGTGCACGGATCGCTTTTCAGAGTCGGCCAGCCCGAACGGTACGCGTACCTGAGAGATTGGCGGGGAGGCTTGCTCCTTCGGTGCTCGACGATCGCGCTGCCGAGGCTCTCCCGCCCGGGTGAGGGGCCGTGTGTTGACTTGCGGAGCCAGCATACCCGGCGGGCCACCGGATCGAGGCAGCGACGTCAGTCGGTGCAGCGCCCCGACGACACGCGGTCGGTGAGCTGGGGCGCCTGCGCGGCCACCGGGGTGAGCTCGGCCATCGTCATCGCGTAGCCGAGCTGAGGGTCGTCCTCCGCGCGTGCGAACACGACACCGGCCACCGAGCCGTCGGCCGTCAGCAGCGGGCCGCCCGAGTTGCCCGGCCGCACCTCGGCGTCGAGCGCGTAGATCTCGCGCGGGTTCCACGACGACTCGTAGACATCGGGCACCGTCGCGGTGCCGACCGAGCGCACGCCGGCCGACACCATGGTGAAGGGGCCGCCGTACGGGTAGCCCTGGACGACCGCGGCGGCGCCCGCCGGCAGCGTCGTCGAGAACGGCAGCGGCCGGGCATCGAGGTCATCCACCGCGATCACCGCGAGGTCGTCGATCGGGTCGAAGTACACCACGCGTCCCTCGCGCGCGGCGACGCCCGGCAGCTCGACGACCGGCGTGTCGACGCCCGCGACCACGTGGGCGTTCGTGACGACGCGGTCGTCGGCGATCACGAAGCCGGTGCCGCTGGAGCCGCGTCCGCACGCGTAGGCGTTGCCCGACACGCGGGCGACCGATGCCGCCGCGGTCTGCAGCGCGGGGTCGTCGAGTGCCACGGGCGGTGCCGGCTCGACGGTCCCCGGCGCCAGCAGTGTGCCCAGGCCCGGAAGCCCGTCGTCGAGGACCGCACCCCGCAGCTCGGCCAGGGCCGCGGCGACGGGGTCGGGCGTGGCCGCCTCGATGCCGCGCAGCACGGTCGACGAGGCCACGGCCGACGACACGACCGGGATGCCGGCGACCGCGATGGCGGGGGCGACCAGGGCGAGCGCGAGTCCGGCGGCCAGCACGGAGGCGATCCCGCCCAGTGCGCGCTCCACGCCGCCGAGCTTCAGGCGGTCGGCGCCGGACCGCAGCACGGCGCCGAGCGCCGCTCCCGCGGCCGCGCCGAGGGCGACGAGACCGATCGCGGTCACCAGCAGCGCAGGACCGCGCCACACCGGCGAGGGCACCCAGGTGCCGACGAGCGGCGTCAGCCAGAACGCGGCGACCGCACCGGCGGCGAGCCCTGCCAGCGCGCCGATGCTCGCGAAGAAACCGCGCTGGATGCCGGCGGCCACGGCCCCGACCAGGATCAGGACGACGATCACGTCGACGACGATCATGCCCATCCCTTCGCGTGGCCGAACCGTCCCGCCAGGCTACGCAGGGAGCCTGGGAGACGACCGCGACCCGCCGCTCAGAGACGGTCCGCAGCGAGCTCCCTGCGGACCTCGTCGCGCAGCATCCCCTGGTTCTCGGGGTCCGGCGCCGCACCCAGCAGCGTGCGGGTGTACTCGTGCTGCGGATTCAGGATGACGTGATCGGCGGGGCCGCGCTCGACGATGTCGCCGTGGTACATCACCAGGATCTCGTCGGAGAAGTGGCGCGCGGTCGCGAGGTCGTGCGTGATGTACAGCACTCCCAGGTGATCTTCGCGCTGCAGCTGCGCGAGCAGGTTCAGCACGCCCAGCCGGATCGACACGTCGAGCATCGACACGGGCTCGTCGGCGATGATGAACTGCGCGCCGGGCGCGAGCGCCCGGGCGATCGCGACACGCTGACGCTGGCCGCCCGAGAGCTCGTGAGGCCGGCGCTCGGCCATGCGGTCGCTCGGCACCAGCCGCACGCGGTCGAGCAGCTCGAGCACGCGACGCCGCAGCTCGACGCGGCCGATCCCCGGGTTGTGGATCTTGAGCGGGCGTTCCAGGTGGTGGGCGATGGAGTGGAACGGGTTCAGCGATGCGAACGGATCCTGGAACACCATCTGCACGTCGCCGCGGTACGCGGCCACCGACCGTCCGCCCCCGATCGGCTTGCCGTCGAGGAGGATCTGGCCGCTCGTGGGCGTCTCGAGCCGGGCGAGCATCCTCGCGATCGTCGATTTGCCCGATCCGGACTCGCCGACCAGGGCGATCGTGCGCCCCGCCTCGAGCGTGAACGAGACGTCCTTCACGGCGTGGAGGGTCGAGAACCTCAGGCCGTTGCGCAGCCGGAAATCCTTCACCAGGTTGCGGGCCTCCAGCGTGCGCGACACGGGAGCGACAGGGTGGGCGGTCATGCCGCACCTCCTTCGACAGCGGCCTGCGCCTCGAGCGCCGACGCGACGGACTGGGTGCCGGTGCGCACGAAGTCGCCCCGTTCGCCGCGCAGGCTCGGGAAGCTCGACAGCAGCTTCTTGGTGTACTCGTGCTGCGGACGGCGGTAGACGTCGGTGGCCATGCCGAGCTCGACGATCTCGCCCTGCAGCATCACCGCGATGCGATCGCTGATCTCGATCAGCATCGGCAGGTCGTGGGTGATGAAGATGACGGCGAACCCGAGCTTCTCGCGCAGCCGCATGATCTCGCGGATGATGCCGCGCTGCACGACGACGTCCAGTGCCGTCGTCGGCTCGTCCATGATCATGACCTGCGGATCCAGCGCGAGCGCCATCGCGATCATGACGCGCTGGCGCATGCCGCCCGACAGCTCGTGCGGAAAGCTCGACAGCCGCTTGGGGTCGACGCCGACGAGCTCCAGGAGCTCCTCGCTGCGCTGCTGCTTCTGCCGCTTCGACATCTCGGGACGATGCGTCGTGAACACGTCGAACAGCTGCGCCCGGATGTTGATGACCGGGTTCAGCGAGTTCATGGCGCCCTGGAACACCATCGACACCTTGTCCCAGCGGAAGCGGCGGAGCTCTTCGTCGGCGAGCGCGACGACGTCGATGTCCCCGCCCGAGCGGTCGTGGAACACGACCTCGCCGGCCGTCATCAGCGCCGGCGGCTTGAGCAGCCGGTTGATGCCGTACGCGAGCGTCGTCTTGCCGCATCCCGACTCCCCCGCCAGACCCAGGATCTCGCCGCGGTTCAGTGTCAGCGACACGTTCCGCACCGCCTTCACCGGCGGATCGACCTCGTACTCGATCGACACGTTGGTCGCCGTGAGAACGACTTCGCCCGTCATGCCTCTGCTCCGTTCGCGGTGTGGGCGGTCTCGACGCCGCGCCCGGCGCGCTGGGCCTGGCGCACGCGGCGGGCGTTCTGAGGCGCCAGCCGAAGTTTCGGGTTGATGATCTCGTCGATCGAGAAGTTGATGAGCGACAGCCCGGCGCCCAGGAGCGCGATCATCACCCCCGGCGGCACGAACCACCACCAGGCCCCGGTCCCCAGCGCCTGCCCGCTCTGGGCGTCGTTGAGCATCGTGCCCCACGTGATCGAACCGGTCGGCCCGAGGCCGAGGTACGACAGGCCCGCCTCGCCGAGGATGGCGAAGATGATGGCGAAGAGGAACTGCGCGGTCAGCAGCGGCAGCAGATTGGGGAGGATCTCGACGGCGATGATGCGGCCGGTCTTCTCTCCCGCGACGCGGCTGGCCGCCACGTAGTCGCGTGAGCGCAGCGACCGCGACTGCGCCCGCAGCACGACGGCGGATCCGGCCCATCCGGTGATGCCGAGCACAAGGGCGATGAAGAGCCAGCTGCGGACCGGCATGTAGCTGGAGATCACCATCACGAGCGGCAGGCCGGGGATCACCAGCATGATGTTGGTGAACAGCGACAGGATCTCGTCCCACCAGCCGCCCTTGTACCCGGCGACGATGCCGAAGATCAGCGACAGCACGAGCGCGATGAGGCCGGCGATGAAGCCGACCATGAGCGAGCCCTGCGCGCCGGTGGCGAGCTGCGCGAAGACGTCGTAGCCGAGCTTGGTCGTGCCGAGGATGTGCTCCGGGCTCGGCGGCTGGAGGGCGGGGTTGTCGGAGTCGCGGGGGTCCTGCGCGAAGATCGGCGCGATGATCGCGAACAGCACGATGCCGACGACGATCACGAGGCCGATCGCGAGCTTGAGCGACATGCGCGGCAGGAGCTGACGGATGCCCCGGCGCGCGGCGCGCGCCTCGTCGCGGGCGGTCACGATGTCGACGGTCGCAGGCGGCGTCATGATGGCGCCCGGCGCGATGATCGCGGGATCGATGGTGCGGTCCGACAGCGTCTGCGGCTCTTCAACACCAGGCTCGTCGACGGCGGGCTCGGAGGTGAGCGGGTCGGTCACTTCGGTTTCCTCAGACATTGTGGCGCGCCCTCGGGTCGATGAATCCGTAGACGAGGTCCATGATGAAGTTCGCCGCGAGCACGGCGATCGTGATCACCAGGAACACGCCCTGCATGAGCGCGTAGTCGCTGTTCTGCACGGACTGGATCATCAGCTTGCCGACGCCCGGGTAGGTGAACACCTGCTCCATGACGATGGAGCCGGCGACCACGAAGCCGAGCGAGATGCTGAAGCCGGCGATCGAGGGGATGGCGGCGTTGCGGGTGGCGTACGTGCGGAGGATGCGCATGGGCTTCAGACCCTTCGCCTCCGCGGTGACGATGTAGTCCTCCGAGACGGTCGACACCATCATGTTGCGCATGCCCAGCAGCCACCCTCCGACCGAGCTGATCACGATCGTCAGCGCGGGCAGGAAGCCGTGGTAGATCGCGTTGCCGATGAAGGACCAGCTCCACTCCGGCCCGTCGGGGTACTCGAACACGTCGTAGCCGCCGATGATCGGGAACCACCCCAGTGCGACCGAGAAGATCGCCACCAGGACCAGGGCGAGCCAGAAGTACGGAATGGACTGGAGCACCGTCGTGAAGGGCACCAGGTGGTCGACCCACGTGCCGCGGCGCCAGCCGACCCACGCGCCGATGCCGATGCCCAGGACGAACGAGATGACGGTGGCGAGCCCGACCAGGATCACGGTCCACGGCAGGGCCGCCGAGATGAGATCCACCACCGGGGTCGGGTACTTCGTGATGGAGATGCCCAGATCTCCCTGGAGCAGCCGGCTCCAGTAGTTGACGTACTGCTCCCACATCGACTGGTCCGTGCCCCCCAGGAGGGCCTTGATGTTGCGGATCTGGGTCTCGCTGATCTCCCCGCCGGCACGCTGCATCTTGGCGATCATGATGTCGGCGGGGTCGCCGGGCAGAAGCCTCGGCAGGAGGAAGTTGAGGGAGATCGTCGCCCACAGTGTCACCACATAGAACGCGATCCGCCGCGCATAGAACTTCATTGCGGCCTGCTCCTCCGTGCCGCGGCTTCTGCCCGGTTCTGCATTACTTCACCGGCTCCAGGTGCTGGAGGACGTAGCCGGCCGCCACCGAGCCCCACGCGGGCGGGAAGGCGTACAGGTCGTCCTCGGTCGGCCAGCCCGTGAAGTCCTTCGAGTTGTAGAACGTCTGGGTGGCGTTGATGACGAGCGGGATGTAGGGCAGGTCGCGCACGATCTCGGTCTGCACCTTGGCGTACGCCTCCTTCTTGACCGCCTCGTCGTTCGTGGCGGCAGCAGCGGCCACGGCCTCGTTGACGATCGGGTTGTCGTAGCGGCTGAAGTTCCAGCGGCCCGTCGGGACCTCCTGGCCGACCTGCGAGGTCGACTCGCCGGTGAACCAGTCCTTGTAGATCTGGAACGGGTCGGCGACCGAGGTGCCGATGACGCCGCCCATGATCAGCTGGTACTGACCGGTCTGACGCGCGTCCGAGAACTCCTGCCACTGCACCGTCGACGCGGTGACCTTGATGCCGGCCTCGGCGGCCTGCTCCGAGATGAGCTTCGCGGCGTCGTTGTAGTCGGTCCAGCCGTCCACCGAGACGAGGCTCAGCTCGATCGGCGTGCCGTCCTTGCCGTAGAAGCCGTCACTGCCCTTCGTGTAGCCGGCGGCTTCGAGGATCTCTCCCGCGGCGGCGGCGTCGGGCGACTGCGGGCTCGTCTCGTTCGCCGGGTCGGCGAGCCACTTGGCGTCGCGCGGCATGAGCGTGAAGGCGGGCGAGATGTCGCCGGTGAGGCCGACGAACGCCTTCTCTTTGATGGTGCCGCGGTCGATCGCGACGTTCAGCGCCTGGCGGACGGCGACGTCGGTCTGCGGGCCGGTGCAGCCGAGCTCGGCATTCGAGCACGTGTACAGGACGGTCGGGTCCTGCGGCGTGTTGATCATGCTGATGACGCCCTTGTCGGTGACCGAGTCGGGGTTGGGCACGAACATGCCGGTCCAGTCGAGCTTGCCGGCGGTCAGCAGGTCCTGCGCCGACTGGTTGGCGTCGATGCCGATGTACTGCACCTTCTTGATCGCGGGAACGCCCTCCTCGCGGAAGTTCTCGTTCGCGACGACCGTGTACGAGGCATCCGTCACCTTGTCGACGACGTACGGGCCGGTGCCGACCGGGTCTTCGTCGGTGAACGTCGAGTAGTCGTCGACGTCCTTCCAGATGTGCTCGGGCAGCATCCACGTCGTGCCGAGAATCTGGAACTCGTTGGTGTACTGCGGCGTCGCGTACGTCAAGACGAGCGTCGTGTCATCCGGCGCCTCCGCCGAGATGAGCCCGTCCCGGTGGTTGGGCTCGTAGTTGAACGTGAACGCAGCGTCGGCGGCGGTGAAGTCCTCGCCGTCGCTCCACTTCACGCCGTCCTTGAGCGTGACCGTGATGACGGTGCCGTCCTCGTTGTACTCGAAGCTCTCGCCGAGCATGGGCGAGGGCGCCTCGTCGGCGGTCTTGTTGTAGAAGAAGAGCGGCTCGTAGATGGGGCCGAGGGCGGCGTGGAGCACGCTCGGTGAGAACGGGTTGAAGTTCGCCTCGATCGGGGTCTGGCTTCCGGCCCAGACCCGCAGCGTGCGTCCTTCGGAGGAGGAGTCGTCGCCTCCGCCTCCACCGGCACAACCCGACAGGCCGAGGCCGAGGATCGCTGCCCCGGCGACGGCGAGAAGCGCGGCGCGGCGCTTCGCGTTTCGAATCATCATTGGTTCTTTCTCTCGTGCGGCATTGCAGGGAGGAGTGCAGGGCACCCGGGGACGTCCATTAGTTCTGTTCCCTAACAAACGTTTGAACGTAAACCTAACAAACATTCCCCGGCGCCGCATCCCGGATTCGTCACGTCTTGGCAACGGTTCGACTCCGGCGTCGTGATCCGCGGTTTGTGTCGACGCCGGTTTGGCTTCAGGTCACTCTGACACTATGATCGGACCTAGTTAGAGTCATCATGACCAGAACAACCGCCGACACCACTCCCGCGACCGTCGCGTCCGCCGCCGCAGACGTGACGCGCGTCGCCGTGTCGACCGTCATCTTCGCGCTGCGGCGACTGGACGGCGGCGAGGCGGCACGGGTGGCGCTCCCCCTCGTGCGACGCACGCGCGACCCGCACGAGGGCCAGTGGGCTCTGCCGGGCGGATGGCTCGACATCGCCGAGAGCCTCGATGCCGCGGCATCCCGCACCCTCGCCGAGACGACCGGGCTGGCACCGAGCTATCTCGAGCAGCTGTACGCGTTCGGCGCGGTCGACCGCTCCCCCACGCGGGTCGTCTCGATCGTGTACTGGGCACTCATCCGCGCCGACGAGATCTCGGAGGATGCCGTCGAGCCCCTCTTCGCGACCGAGAACGTGCAGTGGTTCGATGCCGCCGCGCTCCCCCGACTGGCCTTCGACCACAACGAGATCGTCGACTACGCGCTGTGGCGCCTGCGCAACAAGGTGGGCTACAGCCGCATCGCGCACGGCCTGCTCGCCGACGAGTTCACCCTGGCCGACCTGCGCGAGGTGTATGAGGCCATCCTCGGCCGCCGCCTGGACCCCGCGAACTTCCGTCGGCAGGTCGAGAACTCGGGCACCCTCATCCCGACCGACCGCTTCCGCACCGGCAGCCACCGCCCCGCGCGGCTGTACCGCTACAACCAGGACGTCGAGCTCGCCGATCGCGGCCCGCTCGACGCCGTCCACTGACCCATCCCGAACGGAGCGCCCGACATGCCCGCCGTCAACATCACCCTCCAGCCCCGGCCCGAGCTCGACCCTTCTGTCGACCACGAGATCCAGGCGATCGTCTCGGGTGCGCTGCAGGGTGAGACCTGCAACACCGACCTCGCCGCCGGTCCGTGGGACTTCGACACGCGTCCGGGCTACGGTCCGGGCTCGTCGATGGGCGACGTCATCCCGACCGGATCGCCGCGCCAGGGCGAGCTGCCGCTCGAGTACCGCGAGGCGTCGGAGGCCGAGCTCGCCGCGCGCATCCGCGCGGCCAAGGCGACGCTCGGCGACCGCGTCGTGGTGCTCGGCCACTTCTATCAGCGCGAAGAGGTCGTCGTGCACGCCGATTACGTCGGCGACTCCTTCCAGCTCGCGAACGCGGCGCTCGAGCACCCCGACGCCGAGGCGATCGTGTTCTGCGGCGTGCACTTCATGGCCGAGACGGCCGACCTGCTGTCGCGCCCGGAGCAGGCCGTCATCCTCCCGAACCTCGCCGCCGGCTGCTCGATGGCCGACATGGCCGACATCGACCAGGTCGAAGAGGCGTGGGAGCAGCTCGCCGAGATCTACGGCGACATGGATGCGAAGGATGCCGAGGGTTTCGTGCCCGTCGTGCCGGTGACGTACATGAACTCCAGCGCCGCCATCAAGGGCTTCGTCGGCCGTCACGGCGGCATCGTCTGCACGTCCTCCAACGCGCGGACGGTGCTGGAGTGGGCGTTCGAGCGCGGTCGCCGCGTGCTGTTCTTCCCCGACCAGCACCTCGGCCGCAACACCGCGAAGGCGATGGGGGTGCCGCTCGAGCAGATGCCGATGTGGAACCCGCGCAAGCCCTACGGCGGCTCGGACGCACAGACGTTGGCCGATGCGCGCGTGATCCTGTGGCACGGCTTCTGCTCGGTCCACCGACGCTTCTCGGTCGACCAGATCGAGAAGGCGCGCGCCGAGCACCCGGGCGTGCGCGTCATCGTCCACCCGGAGTGCCCCATGGAGGTCGTCGACGCGGCGGACGAGGCGGGGTCGACTGACTACATCCGCAAGGCGATCGAGGCCGCGACCGAGCCGACGACGTTCGCCATCGGCACCGAGGTGAACCTCGTGCAGCGACTGGCTGCCGAGCACCCTCAGCACACGATCTTCTGCCTCGACCCGGTGGTGTGCCCGTGCTCGACGATGTACCGCATCCACCCCGGCTACCTGGCATGGGTGCTGGAGGGCCTGGTCGACGGCGACGTGCGCAACCGCATCACGGTGCCGCAGGACGTCGCGGAGCCCGCCCGCCTCGCCCTGGAGCGGATGCTGGCGGCCAAGCCGCCGGCCGCCCCCGCGGCGGATTGGGAGAACGCCTCATGACCGCATCCGACGCGCCGCGCGCGGTGGTCGTCGGCTCGGGCATCGCCGGACTGCTGACGGCGCTGCACGCGGTCGAGCACGGCTGCCGCGTGACGCTGGTCACCAAGGACGTGCTCGAGCACGCGAACACGCGCTTCGCCCAGGGCGGCATCGCGGGCGTGATGTTCGACGACGACCGGGCCGAGGACCACGTGCACGACACGCTGGTCGCCGGCGCCGGGATCGGCGATGAGGCCGCGGTGCGCGTGCTCGTCGATGAGGGGCCGGACCGGATCCGCGAGCTGATCGCCCTCGGCGTCGCGTTCGACCTCGATGCGAGCGGCGGGTTCGTGAAGGGGCTGGAGGCGGCGCACTCGTACCCGCGCATCCTCCATGCCGGCGGGGATGCGACGGGCACGGCGATCGAGAGGGCCCTCGTCGCCCGGCTCCGCGCGAGCGCGGTCACCGTCGTGGAGCACGCCTTCCTCGTCGACCTCGTCGTGACGCACGGCCGCGTCGCCGGCGTCGAGCTCCTCGTCGGCGAGTCCGACACGGTTCCCGGGCGCCGCGAGACGCTCGCCGCCGACGCCGTCATCCTCGCGACCGGCGGTGCCGGCGAGCTGTACGCGCACTCCACGAACCCCGAGGTGGCGACGGGCGACGGCATCGCCGCGGCGATCCGGGCGGGTGCCGCGGTGCGCGACCTGGAGTTCTACCAGTTCCATCCCACGGTGCTTGCGGCGGGCGACTCGTTCCTCGTGTCGGAGGCGGTGCGCGGGGAGGGCGCCACGCTTGTCGACGAGCACGGGCGCCGTTTCGCGTTCGACGCCCACCCCGACGGCGAGCTCGCGCCGCGCGACATCGTCGCCCGGGCCATCGCCCACCAGATGGAGGAGCAGGACGGCAGGCCGGTGTTCCTCGACGCCACGCATCTGCACTCGGCTGATGCCGGCGAGCGGGCCGCCTTCCTCTCGCGTCGCTTTCCGACCATCGACGCGGTGGTCCGTGAGCGCGGCCTCGACTGGGCGCGCGAGCCGATCCCGGTGAAGCCCGCAGCGCACTTCCTCATGGGCGGCGTCGCGACCGACCTGCACGGGCGCACGACGCTCCCCGGGCTCTACGCCGTCGGCGAGACGGCGCGCACCGGCGTGCACGGCGCGAATCGCCTCGCCTCGAACTCGCTCCTCGAGGGCGCCGTGTTCGGCGCCCGCGCGGGCGACGCGATCGCTGCGGACGCGGCATCCGGTGCCTGGCCCGTCCTGACCCTCGCGCCGGCGCCGCCCTCCGTCCCGCCGGCCGAGCCGACCGCTCCGGCGTCCGACGCCCCGCCGTTCTCGCGCTCCGCCCTGCAGCACCTCATGTGGGAGGACGCGGGACTCGTGCGCGACGAAGCGGGCCTCGGGCACGCGGCATCCCTCATCGCGTCGTGGCGGGCGCAGGCGCGCGCACCGCGCAGCGAGCACGACCACGAGGACGAGAACCTGCTACTCGTGGCAGAGCAGGCCGTCGCCGCCGCGCGCGCCCGCCGTTCGTCGGTCGGCGCCCACTTCCGTTCCGACGACGCCGCCGGCGCGGCCGCCGCGCCGCACCAGGAGGAGGCCGTCGCATGCTGACGCGAGCCGTGATCGACCGCACCGTCGCCGCCGCACTGGAGGAGGACGCTCCCTGGGGCGACCTCACGAGCGAGGCGCTGATCCCCGAGACCGCGGTGGCACGCGCGGACCTCGTCGCACGCGAGCGCGGCGTCTTCTCGGGCGGCGAGGTGTTCGAGGCCGCCTTCCGCCTCACCGATCCGCGCATCGACGTCGAGCTCGTGGTCGAGGACGGCGAGTGGTTCGAGCCCGGCGCGGTGCTCGCGGTCGTGACCGGTCCCGCGCGCGGCGTGCTCACGGCCGAGCGCATCGGGCTCAACTTCGTGCAGCGCATGTCGGGCATCGCGACCCTCACCGGAGCGTACGTGGCCGAGGTGGCGCACACCGGCGCGCGCATCGCCGACACCCGCAAGACGACGCCGGGGCTGCGCGCGTTCGAGCGCAAGGCCGTGCGCGACGGCGGCGGGCGCAACCACCGCCACTCGCTCTCGGATGCCGTCATGGCCAAGGACAACCACCTCGCCGTGCTCGCGCAGAAGGGCGTGTCGTCCACGGCGGCGCTCCTCGCGGCGAAGGACTTCCTGCCCCACACGACGCACATCGAGGTCGAGGTGGACCGGCTCGACCAGATCGAGCCTGTGCTCGCGGCCGGCATCGGCACGATCATGCTCGACAACTTCTCGCTCGACGACCTGCGCACCGGTGTCGCCCAGGTCGCCGGCCGGGCCACGGTGGAGGCCTCGGGCGGCGTGTCGCTGCAGACGGTCCGCGCCATCGCCGAGACCGGCGTCGACGTCATCTCGGTCGGCGCGCTCACGCACTCGGCGCGCGCCCTCGACCTCGGGCTCGACGTCCGGATCGACGCGGCCTGACGGCGAGTCCCCATGAGCATGCTCTACCTCGACAACGCGGCGACCACGCCGGTGCGCCCCGAGGTGCTCGAGGCGATGATGCCGTACCTCACGCGGTGGTACGGCAACCCTTCGAGCCACCACACGGTCGGCGAGGCCGCCGCCGATGCTCTCTCGGACGCACGAGCCCGCGTCGCGCGGATCCTCGGTCTGCGCGCCGGCGACGTCGTCTTCACGAGCGGCGGCACCGAGGCCAACAACCTCGCGATCAAGGGCATCGCGATCGCCGCGGCGCTGCGCCGCGACGACCGGCGGGCGCACGTCGTGACGACGCCGATCGAGCATGAGTCGGTGCTCGAATCGGTCGCCTACCTCGAGCGGGTCCACGGGTTCGAGGCGACCCGCGTCCCGGTCGACGCGCACGGACGCGTGTCGGTGGATGCCGTCGCCGCCGCCCTGCGCGACGACACCGCCCTCGTCGCGATCGGCTACGCGAACAACGAGATCGGGACGATCCAGGATGCCGCCGCACTGGCCGCAGCCGTGCACGGACGCGGGGTGCCGCTGCACCTCGACGCGGTCCAGGCCGCAGGCTGGCTGCCCCTCTCGGCGGCGGAGCTCGGCTACGACGCGATCTCGCTCGCCGGTCACAAGCTCGGAGCACCCAAGGGCACAGGAGTGCTCGGGGTGCGCGGGCGCATCCCCCTGGAGCCGCTGCTGCACGGCGGCGGACAGGAGCGCGGGCGCCGCAGCGGCACGGAGGACGTCGCGGGCGCCGTCGGGTTCGCGACCGCGCTGGAGCTCGCCGAACAGGAGCGGGCTGAGGCATCCGCGCGCGTCGAAGCCCTCCGCGACCGCTTCATCGCGCGCGTCCTCGAGCGCGTGCCGTCCGCGCGGCTCACCGGCGACCCGAAGCACCGGCTTGCCGGCACGGCCAGCTTCACGTTCGCGGGCACGAGCGGGGAGGCGGTGCTGCTGGAGCTGGAGCGCCGCGGCGTCGTGTCGTCGAGCGGTTCGGCGTGCGCCGCCGGAAGCGACGAGCCCTCGCACGTCCTCGTGGCGATGGGCGTTGCTCCCGAGGTGGCGCAGACGGCCGTGCGCTTCACCTTCCCTCGGTGGCTGAACGCACCGCTGGACGCCGTCGCCGATGCCGTCGAGGCCTCGGTCGCAGCCGTCGCCGGATGACGCCGGCGGACCGACCCGCTCGTCAGGCGCCCTAGGATCGGGGGCGTGCCCCGCAGGTTCGAAGACGTACACAGCCCCGTCGTGACCGTCATCGTCCCCGGCTACGACGTCGGCCCCTACGCCGCCGAGGCGCTCGAATCGCTCCGCGCGCAGACGCTCACCGACTGGGTGGCGATCCTCGTCGACGATGCGTCGAACGACGAGACGGGCGCGCTGTTCGACGCCGCCGCAGCGTCGGACGACAGGTTCCACGTCGTGCATCATCGCGAGCGCGGCGGACTCAGCGCGGCGCGCAACACCGGGCTCGATCTCGTGCGCACGCCGCTGCTCGGATTCCTCGATGCCGACGACCGCTTCACCCCGCACGCGCTCGAGCGCCTCGTCGGCACCGTCCTCGGCAGCGGCAGCGACGTCGCGCTGGGTGCCTACGTGCGCCTGCGGCCCGAGGCCGACGGCCGCTACGTCGCCGGTTCGGTGCAGCCGTGGGTCGCTGCCGCCACCGACCCGGCGCGCACGGGCACGACGCTCGACGCCCACCCCGAGGCCTCCGGCAACATCGTCGCGTGGTCGAAGGTCAGCCGCACGGAGCTGTGGCGCCGCACGGGCCTGCGCTTTCCTGTCGGCAAGGCGTATGAGGACCAGATCGTCGCCCAGCAGCTGTACACCCGCGCCCGCGCGTTCGACGTCATCCCCGACGTGGTGGTGGAATGGCGCGAGCGCGCCGACGGGTCGTCGATCACCCAGCACAAGGGCGAGCTGCCCGTCATGCGCGACTATCTGGAGGCGCTCGCGGGCGGGATCGCCGTGCTGGATGCCGCCGGCCAGACCCGCGCGGCGGCCGCGCGCGTGCGGCTCATCCTCACGATGGACCTGCCGCCCCTCGTCGACCTCGCGCGCGATCATGCCGATCCGGCGTACCGGCGCGAGCTCGGCGCCTTCGTCCGGACGCTGTGGGCGCGCGCCGACGGCGTGCAGCTGGCGGAGCCGGCGGCGACGGCGGTCACGGCCGCGCAGCTGTGGTGACGCGACGCCGCGCGTGAGAGATCAGTCCTCGGCCTCGAGCGCCTGCTCGGCCTCCAGGATGCGCGACGACGCCAGCTGCTGCGCCGCGAGCTCGGAGTAGAGCCCGCCGGCCGCGATCAGCTCGGCGTGGGTGCCCGACTCGACGATGCGCCCGCCCTCGACGACGTGGATGACGTCCGCTCCGATCACCGTCGACAGACGGTGCGCGACAGTGAGCGTCGTGCGGCCGCGGGAGGCGGCATCCAATGCCTCCTGCACCACCCGCTCCGACACCGTGTCGAGCGCCGACGTCGCCTCGTCGAGGAGCAGTACCGGCGGATCCTTCAGCAGCACGCGCGCGATCGCGATGCGCTGCTTCTCGCCGCCAGAGAGCCGGTAGCCGCGCTCGCCCACCACGGTGTCGTAGCCCTTCTCGAACCCCGAGATGACATGGTGGATGTTGGCGGCGCGGCACGCGGCCTCCAACTCGGCATCCGTCGCGTCGGGCTTGGCGTAACGCAGGTTCTCGCGGATCGTCGCGTGGAAGAGGTACGTCTCCTGCGACACGATGCCGACGCTGTCGATGATCGACTCCTGCCGCAGGTGCCGCACCTCCTCGCCCGCGAACAGCACGGATCCCGCGGACGCCTCGTACAGGCGCGGCGTGAGGTACAGCACGGTCGTCTTGCCGGCGCCGGACGGCCCGACGAACGCCACGTGCTGGCCCGGCTCGGCGACGAACGACACCCCTCGCAGCGTCGGGTGGGCGTCGGGTGCGGCATCCGGATACCGGAAGACGACGTCGCGGAACTCGATGCGGCCGAGCGGCCCGGGCGCCGCGGCGACGTCCAGGGCGTCGGGGGCGTCCTGGATCGACGGCACCAGGTCGAGGTACTCGAAGATGCGCGCGAACAGGGCCGACGACGTCTGCAGGTCGAGCGAGACGCGCATGAGACCCATGAGAGGCATGAGCAGTCGAGCCTGCACCGTCGTGAAGGCGACGATCGTTCCCGCCGTGATCGCGTCGGCGCCGTCGGAGATGAAGTACCCCGACACGAGGTAGATCACGGCGGGCACGCTGGCCATCAGCACCTGCACGACCGCGAAGAAGCCCTGGCCGCTCATGGCGCGCCGCACCTGCAGCCGCACCTGGTTGGTGTTCTCGTCCGCGTAGCGCGCCGACTCGGTGCGCTGCCGGTTGAACGATTTCGACAGGAGGATGCCCGAGACGCTCAGGGTCTCCTGCGTGATCGAGGTCAGCTCCGACAGCGACTCCTGCGTCTCACCGGCGATGCGTGCGCGCACCTGCCCCACCCGGCGCTGCACGATCACGAGGAACGGCATCAGCACGACGGCGATGAGGGTGAGGCGCCAGTCGATGATGATCATCGCGACGAGCGAGGCCACGACGGTGACGGCGTTGCCGAGGATGCTCGTGACGGTGTTCGTCAGCACGCCCGACACGCCGCCGACGTCGTTCTGCAGCCGCGACTGGATGACGCCCGTCTTCGTGCGCGTGAAGAACGCGAGCTCCATCGACTGCAGGTGGTCGAACAGCTTCGTGCGGAGGTCTCCGGTCACGCGGTTGCCCACGGTCGAGGTGAGCCACGTCTGCAGCACGCCGACGGCCGCGCCGAGCAGGAACAGCGCGATCATCGCGAGCACGAGACGCCACAGCAGCGCGAGGTCCGGCGCCGATCCGTCGACCGGGAACAGCGCGTCGTCGAAGACGCGCTGCACCAGCAGCGGCGGGATGACCGCGATGCCGGCGCCGCCCACGACGAGGACGCCCGTGAGCACGATCGACCACAGGTACGGGCGGAACAGGGCGACCACGCGCGCACCGAGGTCGGGGATGCGCGGGGCCGAGGCGTTCGCGCGCCGCTGCGCCTCGGTGTCCACCGGACGGAAGCCGGGGTGTCCTCCCCCGCCACCACCGCCGCGCATGCTCACTCCGCCAGCCTAGTGAGCGTCTCGACATCGGCGGCCGCGACGCTAGGCTCGCGGTATGACCTCGACTCCCGATGCCCCTGAACACGACGGCAGCGACCTCGCGGAGCTCCGCGCAGAGATCGATGAGCTCAAGGCGATCCCGCACGAGGAGCTCGTGAACCCGCTGCCCCACACCCTCGAAGAGCGTGAGCCCACCCCCGAGCCGACCGACGCCATCGGCTCCGAGGACTGGAACGCGCCTGGCGAGGAGCCCACCCACAGCTGACCCGCCGCGGTCGCCGAATTCGCTCCCGGATCCGGGAATGCGATGTCGGACCCCGCGGTTACCTTGGAGGCTTGCCATCCTCGGATGGCACATTGCTGTCCATCCGAGCCGCGAGGAGACGACCCATGGCCGCCATCGAGACGACACCCGGAACGGGCAGCATCCCCGCTGCCTCCGCACCCGGCGCCGCGCCCGCGCTGCGCCCAGAAGAGAGCCGCGTCGTGTGGCTGCTGCTTGCAGCGGCCTTCGTCGCCATCCTCAACGAGACCACGATGGGTGTGGCGATCCCGCACCTCATCACGGACCTCGGCATCACCGCGTTGGCCGCGCAGTGGCTCACGACCGCGTTCATGCTGACGATGGCGGTCGTCATCCCGATCACGGGCTTCCTGCTGCGCCGGTTCACGACGCGCACGATGTTCGTCGCGGCCATGGGCCTGTTCTCGGTGGGGACGCTGATCGCCTTCCTGTCCCCCGGGTTCACGATGCTGCTCGTGGCACGCGTCGTGCAGGCATCCGGCACCGCGATCATGATGCCGCTGCTCATGACGACGCTCATGACCGTCGTCCCGCCCGCGATCCGCGGACGCATGATGGGCCGAGTCAGCATCGTGATGTCGCTCGCGCCCGCGATCGGCCCGACGCTGGCGGGCGCCCTGCTGAACAACTTCGAGTGGCGGTGGATCTTCGGCGTCGTGCTGCCGATCGCCGTCGTCGCGCTCGTGGTGGGCGCACGCTGGATCCACAATCTCGGCGAGACCACGCACGCGCCGATCGACGTCGTGTCGGTCATCCTGTCGGCCCTCGGGTTCGGCGGTCTCGTGTTCGGACTCAGCCAGCTGGGTGCGGGCGGACACGGCGGCGGGGCGGATGCCGCAGCCGCGAGCGCCGCGTCCACGGCGACCCTCGTCGTGGCCCTCGTCGTCGGTGTCGTCGCACTCGGTCTGTTCGGCTGGCGTCAGGTGGTGCTGCAGCGCAAGGACGACGCGCTCCTCGACCTTCGCGTGTTCGGAAGCGCGAACTTCTCGCTCTCGATCGCGCAGATGGCCATCATGTCCATGGCGTTCTTCGGCGCGATCACCGTCGTGCCGCTGTACGCGCAGGACGTCCTGGGCGTCGACCCGCTGACGACGGGCCTCGTCGTGCTGCCCGGTGCGCTGGCGATGGGTCTGGCCGGTCCGGTCATCGGGCGCGTGTACGACCGCTGGGGCACGCGCATCCTGCTCGTCCCGGGTGCCGTGATCACGAGCGGAATGCTCTGGTACTACACCACCTTCACGCAGTCGACCCCGGTCTGGCTGCTGGCGGTGGCGCAGACCGTGCTGTCCTTCGGCCTGGCTCTGTCGTTCACGCCATTGTTCACGGCCTCGCTCGCTTCGCTGCAGCCGAAGTTCTACTCGTACGGCTCGGCCGTGCTCGGCACCGTCCAGCAGGTCGCCGGAGCGGCCGGCATCGCGCTCATGTTCGGTGTGATGGCGGCGGCGACGTCCGGCGCGACCGAGTCCGGCGCCGACGCGCTTGCCGCCGGCGCCGCGGGCACGCACGCGGCGTTCCTCACCGCGGCAGTCCTGTCGCTCCCGCTGCTGGTCGGCGCGTTCCTCATCCGCAAGCCGGCCGACCAGCCCGAGGGCATGGTCGCCGGGCACTGATCAGGCTCCCCGCGTATCTCACGGATGCCCCGCTCCCTCGACAGGGGGCGGGGCATCCGTGATTCTGGATGCACCCGAGACACACCCTGCTGGGAGGCACCCATGATCGTCACCACCCCCGAGATCGGAACCGCCACCGGTCACGTCGCCGACATGTACGAAGGCGACCTGCGCGAGGACGGCATCGTCTATGCGCACACGCGCGCCATGGCGTTGAACCCCGAGGCCCACCAGGCATTCGAAGCGCTCATCAGGGCGATCGTCCCGTCGATCGGCCTGCGCACGTACGAGCTCGCCACTCTGGGTGCGGCGCGGGCGATCGGCTCGCAGCACTGCCTGCTCGCGCACGGGCGTAAGAGCCTGCGCGCGGGCCTGTTCGACGAGGACCAGCTGGCCGCCCTGGTCCGCGACGAACCTGGCGGCGGGCTGGACGAGGCGGACCTCGCGGTGTTCGAGTTCGCAGAGAGGCTGTCGACGGATGCCGCCGGCATGACGGACGCCGACAGCCAGCGCCTGCGCGACGTCGGCTTCTCGGATCGACAGATCGTCGATGTGACCCTCGCAGCCGCCGCCCGCAACTTCTTCAGCCGCGCCCTCCAGGCGCTGGCGGTGCCGGTCGACGAGGTTCCCGGGCTCAGTCCGGCACTGTCGTCGGCGTTGCGCGAAGCGACGCCGCACAGCGCGACGGCGCGTGACGTCAGTGGTGGATGAAGGCCTTCAATGCGATTAGCACCAGACCGAACCCCGCGGTGATCAGGGCGCTCAGCAGCCGAGGCCAGAAGCGCGGAGTCCAGCGGGCGACGGCGATCCAGCCGAGCACGCCCAGCAGCACGGCGTTGACGATGAGGGCGACCCAGATGGCGGTCATGTCGTCGATGAGGTCGGTGGTGCCCAGCAGCAGGATCACGATCGGGGCGACCGAGGCCATGATCATGCCGAGGGAATGACGCGCGGCTTCGCGGATGCTCGTGCTGAGGCGCGCACCGCCGTCGGTGGCGGCGAGGCGCCCGAGGGTGCCCGCGTAGACGTGCGCCAGGTAGAAGACGAAGACCGTGACGGCGACGGTCACGAGCGCATTGGCCGACGTGCCCACCAGGGTGCCGCTCACGACGATCATGCCCGAGACGAGGATGAGGCCGTACACGGCCTCTTCCGACATCAGGATGCGCGCGACGCGCGGAGAGATGTGCAGCTGCTCGTCGGTCATCGCGACCCCGACCGGCGATCCACCGCGAGCCCGTCAGCCGATGCTGCAGCTGCCGCCGCCGCAGCACGAGTCGCCGGCGTCGACGACCGTGAGGAGGTTCTTGTCGTCCGGCACGGGCGCGAGGGTGATGGTGGCCGGCTGCTGCGGGGTGCTCATGCGTCCCATGCTACCCGTGGGCGGCGTCGCGCGGCCGATCACAGCAGTTCTCCCCCGGTCTGGCATGTGGGGCAGTACTGGGCGGTCGTGCTGGCGAACGCGAGATCCCGGATCGTGTCGCCACACACCGGGCAGGTCTCGCCCGCGCGCCCGTGCACCCGCATCGACGCCACCTTGTCGGCTTTCAGGCGATCGATCGGGATGCCGCGCCGGGCGTCGATGGCGCCCCGGATGGTCGCCACGGTCGCGTCGAACAGCCGTTGCGCGCCCGCATCGTCGAGCGCCGCGGCGTGGACCACCGGCGACACGCGCGCCAGATGCAGGATCTCGTCCGAGTACGCGTTGCCGATGCCCGCGAGCGACTCCTGCTCCTGCAGGATGGCCTTCACCTGCTTGCGGCGACGGCCGAGCGCACTGTCGAAGTCGGCGCGGGTGAATGCGGCGTCGGCGGGGTCGGGACCGAGCTTGGCGATCGCGGGAACCTCGTTCGCGTCGCCGACCACATGGAGTCCGAGCGACACCCACGTGCCGGCATCCGTCGCCTGAAGGGTCGCGCCGCCGTCGAGGTCGATCGCGGCCAGCGCGGGCGGCAGCTCGGCGTCGGGTTCGGGTGCGCCCGCTTCGAGCCACCGCATCCAGCCGTGGCGACCGAGCGACACGACCAGGCTGCCGGCGTCGAGCACCAGCTCCACATGCTTGCCGTGCCGAGCGGCGCCGGTGATGGTGCGGCCGACGAGGCCTGCGGGCGGCGCCGACCGGGTCTTGACCGCGCGGAACTCCAGGACGTCGACCCCGCGGATCTCGCGGCCCGACGCCTCGTGCGCGAGGAACTGCGCGAGGGCCTCGACTTCCGGTGACTCAGGCATGCGCCCATCCTGCCACCGGGCGCCGACACGCCGTCACGCGTGCGCGGGCGGCCGGTGCGGGATCGGCGACGGTTTGAATGGGCCGAAGCTCATGGACTGCGCCATGAGCTCCAGCGCCGCGCCGAAGAGCGACTCGAGCGTCACGAAGCGGGCGGAGCCGATGCCGACCGACACCCACACCGCCTCGTAGACGCCGTCGTCCAGCAGCTCGACGTACGCGACGACGCTTGCCGCGTCGCTTCCCGCCACGTTGCGGTCGCAGAGTCGCCAGCACCGGTCTGCCAGCGGCGTGAGCTCGAGCTGGTGGATGTCGTCTGTGTGCATGACCTGAGGGTCGCCCCTCGCACGACCCGCAGGGAGGGGCTTGACTACGAGGCCCGGCCGTGCAGGCGCGCGTCGCCCCGTCGGGGGCGGTCAGCCTCCGGCCAGCGACCCGTCGGCCCACAGCAGGCGGTCGTTCGGCTGGAAGCCATGACGCGCGTACATCCGGATGGAGCCCGGCGACGTATGGACGGTGACGTGCTCCGCGCCCCGCTCGCGTGCGGTGGCGAGAACGGCCTCGACGAGCCGGCCCCCGATCCCGGTGTCGCGTCGCTCGGGCAGCACGTAGCACGACTGCAGATCTCCCGACCAGCGGTCGAGGCTGTGGGTGCTCGCCACACGCGGTGTGAGCGCCAGCCATGCCATGCCCACGACCGTCCCGTCCGGGTCGATCGCGACATGCGGGACATGGGTCTCGCGGTGTGCCCGCGCCCAGGCTGCCGCGCCTCGCACGAACGCCTCCTCGTCGGTCTCGGCCTGGGCGCCCCGCTCGGTCGTCCACAGCCACCGCAGTCGCACGACCTCTTCGAGCTCGTCATCGCGCGCGATCCTGATCTCCACGTCCGCCATGCGCCTCCTCACGGGTCGCCCTGATCGAAGGATGCCGCACCGGGCGCCGCCGCCGCCACTCGGTCGCGACGATCAGAGGCCGATGGACTCATCATGCTCGCGCCTCAGGTACTTCGGCGCCTGCACGCGCCACGCCTCCGTCACGAGTTCGGCGAAGTGGCCGGGGTCGATGCCGGCCATGCGGAACGCGATCTTCGGCTCACCCCAGCGGGTCGTCGGGGGCAGGAAGACACCGGGCTCCATCTGCCGGAGCGCGAGCGCATCGTCGGGATCCGCGATCTTCACGCCGACGACGAGCTCCGACGCCACGATGGCGCGCACGTCCTCGGGGATGCTCGGCCACGGATGGCACTCCCACGCATACAGCTTGCTGCGCACGAACCACGCCGCGCCACCGGTCGTCTGCCGCTCCTCGCTGCCCGGAAGCCCCTGCGCGATGCGGCGCAGATCATCGAGCGTGGCAGCCATACCGCGAGACTACGCGCGACCGCCGACACGCGGCCGCCCTACTGCCGGACGCGCCAGCCATTGACCCGCCCTCCGCCCCCTGCTCTGATGGGCGCATGGAGACGATCGTCGACGTCGACTACGTCGTCGTCGGGGCTGGGGCCATGGGGATGGCATTCGTCGACGCCCTCGTCGACGCGTCCTCGGACGTGTCGGTCGCGCTCGTCGATCGCCGGGTCGGATCCGGGGGACACTGGCTGGACGCCTACGGCTTCGTGCGCCTGCATCAGGCGTCGGCCTTCTACGGCGTGGCTTCGACCCTGCTCGGCGGCGGCCGCGTGCAGACGACCGGCCCCGAGCGCGGACTGCACGAGCGCGCCGGCGTCGCCGAGGTGTGCGCGTACTACGCCCGCGTGCTCGAGCGACTCGTCGCCACCGGCCGTGTGGTGTTCCACGGGCGGAGCGACTACATGGGCGATGGACGCTTCCGGTCCATCGTCAGCGGCGCGCGCTTCCACGCCCCGCGTGCGCGCATCGTCGACGCGAGGTACCTCTCGCCGGACATCCCCTCGCGGACACCGCCTCCGTTCGCCGTCGAAAGCGGCGCCCTGGTGGTCCCGGTCAACGACCTCGCCACGTGCGCAACGACGCCGTCGAGGTACGTCGTCGTCGGTGCGGGCAAGACGGCGATCGACACCTGCGTGTGGCTGCTGTGCAGCGGCGTGGGACCCGACGCGATCACGTGGGTCCGGCCGCGGGACCCGTGGCTGCTCAATCGCGCCGTCGTCCAGCCCGACCCCGCGATCTTCCTGGGGATGGGCGCCGACACGATGGCCGCAGCGGCCGCGGCCGACGATCCGGACGACCTCTTCCTCCGGCTGGAGGATGCCGGCATCATGCTCCGCATCGACTCCCGCGTGACCCCCACGATGGCCAAGACGCCGACGCTCGCCCGATGGGAGCTCGAGCTGGCGCGGACGATCGACGACGTCGTCCGGCGAGGACACCTTCGGTCCGTCGCGCCGGGACGCCTCCGATTCGACGGAGGCGATGTGCGCATCCCCGCCGACGCGCTCGTCGTTCACTGCGCCGCCGAGGGCCTGAAGTACCCGGACTGCGGCCGATCTGGACGCCCGAGGCCATCACCCCGCAGCCGGTGCGGGTCGGGTTCCCCTGCTTCGGAGCCGCGCTCGTCGGTCACGTCGAGGCGACGCGCGACGACGACGCCGAGAAGAACCGCGTCTGCCGCCCCTCCCCCTACGCGAACACGACGGCGGACTGGGCGCGCATGCAGGTGATCGGCGGGGATGCGTCGCTGGCGATGGCGAAGGAGACCGACCTTCGCACGTGGTCGAACTCGACGACCCTCAACCCCGCGCGCATCCCCGCGGACCGCGCCGACGACCCGGACGTCATCGCGGCCGCGTCGCGCGCGCGGGAGCACGTCGGCGCGGGCCGCGCGCGACTGGCCGGATTCGCCGCACGGTGAACGCGGAGGCGGCACCCGGCTGAACCGGCGCCGATGCGAGCGGCCCGCACGGCGCGCGCCCTCACGCGACGGCGTGCGCCACGGCGCGGCTGCTCCGCCGCTCGCCCCAGGCGAGAAGCGGGGCGGCGACCACGGCGGAGATCGCCGCCATCACCACGCCGATCGCGATGTACCGCGGGAAGTACACCCAGGCGTCGGCGAAGGGGAACAGCGCGCGCGCGAAGAAGACGAGTTCGGGGATCGCCGCGCCGACCGCAGCGCCGAGGGTGCCCACCGCGATGCGGAAGCTCGGGGAGCGACGGCCGCGGAGGTCGGTGAGAAGCAGTGCCGCGCACAGCGCTGCCGGGACGAGCCCGTACAGCCCCCCGTACACGAGCCCGATGACCGCCATCAGGAACGCCATCGCCGGCCCGCCCTCACCGCGATCCGACATGAAGACGGACATCAGCAGCAGGAGCACCGCGCCGATCGCCGCGCCCAGCAGGATCATCCCGACGACGGCGGGGCCGCTTCGCGTCCAGAACATCCTCCGAAGCTAGCGGGTCGGCCGCTGCGCCGCGCCGAACTCGCAGGTCAGTCCCAGTCGAGGTAGTCCTCGATGGGCCACGACGTCGCACCGACGTGCGTGACCGGGAACAGGTGCCCTCCGCCCTCGACGGCGACGACGCTCACCCGGTCGGGGGCGGACTGCTGCAGGCGCTCGCCGTTCGCGACCGGGGTCAGCGTGTCTTCGGTGCCCTGGATCACCAGGACGGGCACGGCGGGAGCCAGGGACGACCATTCGAGGTCGGGTGTGGCATCCTGAGCCGCTCGCTGCATGGCGTCGACTTCGGCGTCGCGGGCGCCCTCGGGGATCTCGGAGCCGCCGGCGTTCAGCTCGTCGGTCTGCTCGGCGCCCTCGACGCCGAGCAGCAGCACGCCGCCGACGCGGTCGAGGTGGTCCAGAGACACGGCGCGGGCGACCGATCCGCCGAAGGCATGGCCGCCGACCCAGGCGTGGCCGAGACCGATGTGGTCCATGACGTCGACGACGTCCTGGGCGAGGTCATGCATCGACACGACGGCGTCCGCCGCGGAAGAGGGATGCCGCGGCCCGATGCGCACGATGCGGAAGTCCTCCTCGACCAGCGCGTGGGCCAGCGGGCCCAGGTAGCTGATGTTCAGGCCCCGACCCGGGATCAGCACCACGGCGGGACCGCTGTTGGTCCCCTCGTCGACGAAGGGGATCGCGCGGCCGTCGGGTTCGAAGATCTGGGTGTCAGCCAAGGTGTTTCCTCTCGTGGGTCGAAGGCGGACAGGACGCGCACGGCAGGCCGAGCGGACGCGCCCGCCCTGGGCTCCATTCTATTGAGGGCCCCGCGGACGACACGGCATCGACGGAGGGGACGGGGCTGGGTACCGTGGGAGTCGTCATGCGCCCGCTGGTCCTCCGACAGAGCCTCTCCCTCGACGGGTACGCCGCAGCGCCCGCCGGCGTACGCGACGACTTCTTCTTCGAGTACGACGAGGACGAGGAGTTCGTGGCGCACATGGCCACGGTGCTCGGCTCGGCGGGTGTCCACGCGATGGGCGCCCGCACCTATCGCGACATGGCCGGGTACTGGCCGTTCCAGGAGGGACCCGAGGCCGACGCGATGAACTCGATCCCGAAGGTCGTCTTCTCCCGCTCGCCGATCGACACCCCGTGGGAGACGACGACCGTCTGCTCCGGGGATCTCGCCACCGAGGTCGCGAGGTTGAAGGCGCAGGACGGCGGCCCGATCCTCGCGCACGGCGGCGTGCGGTTCGCCCAGGCGCTCGTCCGCGCGGACCTCGTGGACGAGTACCACCTGCTGGTCGGCCCCTTCGCGCACGGCGGGGGCAGCCCGCTGTTCACCCGGCTCACGCGGCTGAAGCTGATCGACGTCAGGTCGTTTCCGAAGGGCAACCTCGCCCTGACCTACTCGCGTCCGGACCCGACCCCTCGCTGAGGCGCGGCCTAGACGTTGAAGCGGAACTCCACCACGTCGCCGTCCTGCATGACGTAGTCCTTGCCCTCCAGGCGCGCCTTGCCTTTCGCGCGGGCCTCGACCACGGACCCGGTCTCGACGAGGTCGTCGAACGAGATGACCTCCGCCTTGATGAAGCCCTTCTCGAAGTCGGTGTGGATGACGCCGGCCGCCTGCGGGGCCTTCCAGCCCTTGCCGATGGTCCACGCGCGGGCCTCCTTGGGGCCCGCGGTGAGGTAGGTCTGCAGGCCCAGCGTGTCGAAGCCGATGCGGGCGAGCTGGTCGAGGCCGGACTCGTCCTGACCTGTCGACGCCAGCAGCTCGGCGGCGTCCTCGGGATCGAGGTCGATGAGCTCGGACTCGATTTTCGCGTCGAGGAAGACGGCCTTCGCGGGGGCGACCAGGGCCTCGAGCTCCGCCTTGCGCGCGGCATCCGTCAGAACGCTCTCGTCGACGTTGAAGACGAAGATGAACGGCTTCGCGGTAAGCAGGCCCAGCTCCTTGATCGGGGCGAGGTCGATCTTCGAGGCCGACAGCAGCTCGCCGCGCTGCAGCGCGTCGCGCGCGTCGATCGCGGTCTGGAGCACCGCGGGATCGAGCTTCTTGCCGCGCACCTCCTTCTCGTACCGCGTGATGGCCTTCTCGAGCGTCTCGAGGTCGGCCAGCTGCAGCTCGGCGTTGATGGTCTCCATGTCGTTCTGCGGGTTCACGGTGCCCTCGACGTGCACGACGTCATCGTCGGCGAAGCCTCGCACCACCTGCGCGATCGCGTCGGCCTCGCGGATGTTGGCGAGGAACTTGTTGCCGAGCCCCTCACCCTCGGAGGCGCCGCGCACGATGCCGGCGATGTCGACGAACGACACGGCGGCCGGCAGGATGCGCTCGGAACCGAAGATCTCGGCGAGCTTGTCGAGCCGCGGGTCGGGCAGGTTGACCACGCCGATGTTGGGCTCGATCGTCGCGAACGGGTAGTTCGCCGCGAGCACCTGGTTCTTGGTCAGGGCGTTGAAGAGGGTCGACTTGCCGACGTTCGGGAGTCCGACGATTCCGATGGTGAGAGCCACGGGCACCCAGTCTAGTTGGGGCGGGATGCCGCGCCCGGCCGCGCGGCTCGGTCAGGGGCGGATGGCGCGGTACGCGCGCGTCAGGTACGGCAGCGTGATCGTCTCGGCTCCGTCGGCGCCGGTCGTCGCGGCCTCGGTGCGGCGGCGCTCGTCGAACAGGTCTCCGACGCTCGCGAGGATCTCCGCGCGCTCGGCCTCCGTCGCGGTGATGATGTAGCTGCGGGATGCCACCATGTCCAGCAGCGCGGATCGCGTGAGCGTGCGGGTCCAGGCCCACCGCCGCTCGTCGAGGCCTCCGAACGGGGCGGCGACGCGCGGCCCGTCGCCGGCGAGCATCTCCTCGGCGTGGCTCCCGTGCATGGCCGCCGTCAGCCGGGCCACCCACGGGTCGGACTCGTCGCGGATGTTCCACACGAGGCCCAGCACGCCTCCCGCGCGCAGGACGCGTCCCGCTTCGGCCGACGCCGCGGCGACATCGACCCAGTGCCACGCCTGGCCCAGCAGCACCGCGTCGACGGATGCGTCGGGAAGCGGCATCCGCTCGGCCGTCCCCACGAAGGTGGGCACGCCGTGGACGTTCTCGCGCAGCGCGGTCAGCATGTCGGAGTCCGGGTCGATCGCGACGACCTCGGCGCCCGCCTCGACGATCGTGCGCGTGAGCTTGCCGGTGCCGGCGCCGACGTCGGCGACCCGCAGCGCCCGGTCGTGCTCGCGGACGGGCTCCAGCATCCAGTCCACGGCTTCGCGCGGGTAGTCGGGGCGACCCGACTGATAGGCACCTGCGGCGGAACCGAACGACAGCGACATCTCTTCGCGACTGGCCATGCTCCGACCCTATGACCGCGTGCCGCTCCCGGCGCGCCTTCTGCCGGATGCGGCGCGGCCGGGTGAGTCTGGAGGCGTGGCACTGGACTTCACCGCGATCGACTTCGAGACGGCGAACTCCAGCAACGCGTCGGCATGCGCGGTCGGGCTCGTCCGCGTCCGCGACGGCGAGATCGTCGACCAGACCGGCTGGCTCATCCGGCCGCCCGCGGGCCACGACGTCTTCTTCGAGCTCAACGTGCGCATCCACGGCATCCAGCCCGAGGACGTCGTGGGCGCCCCGGGCTGGAGCGACCAGCTCGCGGACCTCGTCGCGTTCACCGGTGACGACGTGCTCGTGGCGCACAACGCCGGGTTCGACATGGCGGTCATCAAGCGCGCGTGCGACGCGACCGGCGACGACTTCCCCGCCTACCGCTACGCGTGCAGCCTGCAGGTCGCGCGCAGGGTGTACCGCCTCGAGTCGTACCGGCTGCCGTTCGTCGCCGCCGAGGCCGGGTTCGCCGACTTCCCGCACCACAACGCCACCGCCGACGCGCTGGCGTGCGCGCACGTCATGATCGACGCCGCCCGCCGCGTCGGGGCGGGCTCGATCGACGAGCTCGCCGAGGCTGTCGGCGTGCGCGTGTCGCAGCTGGCGTCGGCGGACGCGCCGGCCGTCTCGTTCGCCGTCGCGTGAGGGATGCCGCGGCCCGCCGCCGCGGCGATGTCGGAGCCCCGGGGCACGATGTGGGCATGGATGCCGTCGTGATCAGTGTCGTGGTGATCGTCGCCCTCGTGCTGGGCGCGATCGCCGGATGGGCGATGGGCCTCGCCCGCGGAGCCGCGCGCGGCGCGCGCGACCACGCCGAGCTCACCGCGCGGCTGGCGGCCTCCGAGGCGGCACGTCAGGGCGTCCAGGCCCAGCTCGACCACCAGCTGCTGCTGTACCGCGAGCTCGCGGGGCAGGCGCGCCACGACCAGGCCGCCCGCGAGGAGCGGGAGCGCCGCGAGCAGTCCGTGCTGCGGGCTCTGGCGCCGGTGCAAGAGACCCTCGCCGCGATGCACGCCAAGGTCGACGACCTCGAGCGCGATCGGCACACGCAGTTCGGCACGCTCGCCGAGCAGCTGCGGCGTGCGCACGAGTCCGACGAGGCGCTGCGGGCGACGACCGAGTCGCTCGCGAGCGCACTCCGCTCGGGCAGCACGCGCGGAGTGTGGGGCGAGACGCAGCTGCGCCGTGTCGTCGAGGCGGCGGGGCTCACGCGCCACGTCGACTTCGACCTGCAGACCTCCATCACGACGGATGCCGGAGCCGGCCGGCCCGACATGGTGATCCGCCTTCCCGGCGACAAGGCGATCGCCGTCGACGCCAAGGTCCCGCTCGACGCGTTCCTCGAGGCGAGCGCCATCCCCGTGACCGCGCAGGGGGCGGAAGCCGCGCGCCGTCAGAGCCTGCTCGACAAGCACGTCAAGGCGGTGCGCGCCCACGTCGACGCGCTCGCGCGCAAGACCTACTGGGCCGGGCTCTCGTCGAGCCCCGAGTTCGTGGTGTGCTTCGTGCCGAGCGAGTCGCTGCTGGCCGCCGCTCTCGGAGAGGACCCCGCCCTGCTCGACTACGCCTTCGGCAGGCGCGTCGCGCTCGCGTCGCCGGTCAACCTGTGGGCGGTGCTCAAGACCGTCGCTTACACGTGGACGCAGCAGGACGTGTCGCAAGAGGCGCGGGCCCTGTTCGACCTCGGCAATCAGCTCTACGAGCGCCTGGGTTCGCTCGCCTCGCACGCCGACGATCTGCGCCGCGCGATCGAGCGCACCGTCGACAGCTACAACCGCTTCGCGGGCTCGCTCGAGACCCGCGTGCTCGTGAGTGCGCGGAAGTTCCCCGGCATCGACGCGACCAAGCTCGACGCCGTGGCCGAACCCGCGACGATCGAGAAGAGTCCCCGACGGCTCACCGCACCCGAGATGCTCGACGAGACGCTGCCAGGGCTCGAGTCGCCGACGACCGCTCCGGATGCGGAGCCGCGGGCCGCGGAGGCCGAACTCGGCGACGTGCGCACGCGCATCGCGTCCTCCCGAGATTGAGCCCCGGGGCGACGACGAGGCTCAGGCGCCGCCGGGAACGAAGCTCAGCAGCAGGATGACGGCCGCCGAGACGCCGACGAACGCGCCGATCATCCACCACGCGCTGATCTCGTGGCCCTCGTCCCGTCGCACGCGTAGCAGGACGTCCGGTCGACGAGCGGGATCGATCGCGTTCGCGACCACGGCATGCGCGCCCGTCTGGGGCTGCGACGAGTCACCGGACTGCGCAGACATCGTCAACTCCTTGCGTCAGGAACACCTTCGTGTCCCCCTCGACACCAGGTCGATTCTGCCAGAGTTCTCTGCCGCTCAGGTCACGAAACAGTCACAGGAGCATCACCGGTCACTTGAGTCACAACGGTCACGCAAGCCGCGTCACAGCCATTTGGAGACGAGGTGCTCCGACGAGATGCGGCGCAGCGTGCCCGAAGCGCCGCGCAGCACGACGCTCTCGGTATAGACGTAGCCGCCTTCGCGACGCACCCCCGCGACGAGCGCGCCGTCCGTCACGCCCGTCGCGACGAAGATCGTGTTGTTGCCCTTGACGAGCTCATCCGCCTCGTACACGTAGCCGTCGAGCTTGAGGCCGGCGTCCCGTCCGCGCTGCTTCTCGTCGTCGTCGCGCGCCCACAGCCGGCCCTGGATGTGTCCGCCGAGCGCCTTGATGGCACATGCGGTCACGATGCCCTCGGGGCTTCCGCCGATGCCGACGCACATGTCGGTGCGGGCGTTGTGCCGAGCGGCGTTGATGCCGCCGGCGACATCGCCGTCGCTCATGAGCCGCGTACCGGCGCCGGCGGCGCGGATCTCGTCGATGAGCTGCTCGTGGCGCGGACGGTGCAGCACCGACACCACGATCTCGTCGACCGGCTTGCCGAGCGCCTTGGCCAGCAGGCGGATGTTCTCTCCGATCGGCAGGCGGATGTCGACGACGCCGACGCCGGCGGGGCCGGTGACCAGCTTGTCCATGTAGAACACGCTCGACGCGTCGAGCATCGTGCCGTGGTCGGAGACGGCGATCACCGACAGCGCGTTGTTGCGCCCGGCCGCAGTCAGCGAGGTGCCGTCGATCGGGTCGACGGCGACGTCTGCCCGGGGCCCGCGGCCGTTGCCGACGCGCTCCCCGTTGTAGAGCATCGGAGCCTCGTCCTTCTCGCCCTCGCCGATGACGATGGTGCCGTCGAAGTTGACGGTCGTGAAGAACGCCCGCATCGCGTCGACGGCGGCGCCGTCCGCCGCCTCCTTGGCACCGCGTCCGATGAACGGCACCGCGCGGATCGCCGCGGCTTCGGTCGCACGCACCAGTTCCAGCGCGAGGTTACGGTCGGGGTGCAGAGGACTCATATCCGCGGTCAGGCTCACCATGCGGTCAGCCTAGCCAGGCTCCCGTGCCTTCTCCTGGACTTTCGGCCGGCTGGACACGAAGGAATCGCTTTTCTTTCACGAGCGTCAGGGACGCGGTTTTCCCGGACGAGCCCGGGCCGCCGGCATCCGACTCACGAAATCCGCCTTCGGTAGGATTCTTCGTGACCCGCATCTACTAAAGGGAGCACTCATGCCCGTCGCCACCCCCGAGCAGTACGCCGACATGCTGGACCGCGCGAAGGCCGGTGGCTTCGCGTATCCCGCCATCAACGCCGCCAGCTCGCAGTCGGTCAACGCCGTCCTGCAGGGCCTCACCGAAGCCGGCTCCGACGGCATCATCCAGGTCACGACGGGCGGCGCCGACTACTTCGCCGGGCACTCCGTCAAGGGCCGTGCGACCGGAGCGCTCGCGTTCGCGGCCTTCGTCCACGAGGTCGCCAAGAACTACCCCATCACGGTCGCGCTGCACACCGACCACTGCCCGAAGCCCGCACTCGAGGACTTCGTGCTGCCGCTCATCAAGGCGTCCGAGCAGGTCGTTGCCGAAGGCGGCAACCCCATCTTCCAGTCCCACATGTGGGACGGCTCGGCGGTGCCGCTCGCTGAGAACATCGAGATCGCCAAGGAGCTGCTCCCCCGCATGAAGGCGATCAACGCGATCCTCGAGGTCGAGATCGGCGTCGTCGGCGGCGAGGAGGACGGCGTCAAGCACGAGGGCACCAACGACGCGCTCTACACCACCACCGGCGACGTCGCGCAGTTCGTCGAGGCGCTGGGCCTGGGCGACCAGGGCCGCTACATCGCCGCCCTCACCTTCGGGAACGTCCACGGCGTCTACAAGCCGGGCAACGTCAAGCTCAAGCCCGAGCTCCTCGGCGAGATCCAGGAGGGCATCGCGTCGCGCTTCGGCACCGGCCCGAAGCCGCTGGACCTCGTGTTCCACGGCGGCAGCGGCTCGACCGACGAAGAGATCGCCCTCGCGGTCGCCAACGGCGTCGTCAAGATGAACATCGACACCGACACGCAGTACGCCTTCACGCGCTCGGTCGCGGGCTTCATGTTCCAGAACTACGACGGCGTGCTGAAGGTCGACGGCGAGGTGGGCAACAAGAAGGCGTACGACCCGCGCGCGTGGGGCAAGCTCGCCGAGTCCGCCATGGCCGCCCGTGTGGTCGAGGCCACGCAGCAGCTCGGTTCCGCGGGCAAGAGCCTCGCCGCGTAACCCGCAAGCGATCGGATGCCCCGGTCCCAGGTCCCTCGTGGGCCCGGGCCGGGGCATCCGTCGTCTCGCCCGGTGCGCCCCTGCGCGGCCGCGGCCCTACTCGGGATCCACGTAGCGATCGAGCAGCCCCGGTGCGTCCGCGGGCCGGTGCACGACGACGATCTCGTCGCCGGCCTGCACCCGCCCGCTCTGCACCACGCGGAGGTAGGGACCGAGCCTGCGCTCGTTCGAGAACCGCTTGACCCACCCTCGAGCATCGTCTCCGCCCACCCAGCGGGCGAAGGTCTGGCACGGCGTGCGCGGCATCGTCACCTCGACCTCGACGCGTTGGCCGATCCGCCACCGCTCCCCGATCCGCGCGGTGTTCACATCCAGCCCCTCGACGCGCAGATTCTCGCCGAACCATCCGGGCGGCAGCTCGCGGCCGAGTTCAGACTCCCAGAAGGCTGCGTCCTCCTCCGCGTACGCGTACAGCGCCTTGTCGAGCCCACCGTGATGCTTGCGATCGGCCTGCACGTCGGCGTACACGCCGTAGGCGCCGACGCGCACAGGTCCGTCGAGCGGACCCTTGTCGATGGCGGTGACGCCGACGGCGCCGGGGTCGGGACGGAGCTGTCTGACGGCGCAGACGGCGACGAGGCGAGGCATCCGCTCAGCCTAGGGCGTGCCTCGCAGCAGCACCTTCCCGTCCGCCATCGCGCGGACCTCGATCGATGCGATCTCGTCCGAGTCCCACGCCGTGCCCGCCTGGAGCCGTGCCGTCGATCCCGGGCCGGCGCGCCACGACGACAGCTCGCTGGTCGTCCCATCCGTCGATGTGACCACCAGCACGTACGGCCACTCCTGCTCGGGCGCGTACGGGTCGCCGCTCGTCCCGTACTCGCACCTCATGTCGATGCGCGTACCCCACGCGACGTCGGTGAGCTGCACCGTCGCGGTGAGCGGGACGTCGGTGACAGGCTGCAGCGCGACGGTCTCGGCCGGACGCACCGCCGGGGCCACGGCGGTCGCGATCCCGAACGCCGCCACGACCGCGACCGCCGCCGCTGCGGCCAGCACGCCCGCCCAGACGGCGACACGCCGACGGCGGCTCACACGTCCCCCGACGGAGACCAGCCGTGCCCGTGCCGCTGGATCCGGTCCGGGCTGTCCGCCGGCGTCCAGCAGCGCCTCCGCCCGGTCGGGCGACACGCGGGCGAGGAGGCCGAGCGTCGGCGCCAGGTCGGCGAGCGCGTCACGGCACAGCCGGCATCCGTCCAGATGCTCCTCATAGAGGCGGCGCTCGGCCGCGCTCAGCGCCCCCATCACATAGGCGGCGTCCCAGTCCGCGAATCGCGAGTGGTCCGGGTTCATCGGGTCACCCCCTTCTCCTGCAGGGCGAGCCGCAGCGCGCGCAGTCCGTAGTGCAGCCGCGACTTGACGGTGCCGGGCGGGATCTCCAGTTCGCCCGCCATCTCGGCCACCGAGAGCCCGCGATAATAGGCACGCACCACGACGGCCCGATGCTCGGCCGACAGGGCTGCCAGCGCCTCCTCGACGATGATCGCCTCGAACAGCGCGTCGGTGCCGTCGCCCGCGACCCGCTCGGGCACCTCGGCCACATCGACCTCGCGCCGCCGGTGCGCGCTGCGGGCCTCGTCGATGACGAGGTGGCGCGCCACCGTGAACATCCACGACCGCGTCGTCGACGGGTCCTCCTCCAGGATCCTCGGCGTGCGCCAGGCACGAAGCAGTGTCTCCTGCACGATGTCGTCCGCGCCGGCCCGGTCGCCGGTCAGGTGCACGACGTAGCGCCACAGCGGCGCCGCATGGGCGTCGTACAGCGCCTCCAGCCGCGCGGCGTCACGTCGCGTCGCCCGGCCGCCGGGGCCTGACCCGTCATCGAGCCTGGTTCGCGGCATCCGTCACCTCCGCTGGGGACACGAGACGCATGCGCCCGAGGTTCAACCGCCGGTCGTGCCGAGCAGCGCCTTCACGACGGCGGGGTCGCTCATCAGCGGAATCGCCATCAGCACTCCCGTCACGAGCGTGAACAGGATGCCCGCGGCCAGCGGGATCCACCACGTGAGCCGCCCGCGGCGCAGGCTCCACAGTGACACGAGCGCCGTGGCGATCCATCCGAGCGCCAGCACCACGGCCGCCGCGATACCCCACGGACGCCCCGCTGCGGGATCCGACAGGGTCACGTCCAGCCCCATCACCGCGAACATCGTCTCGGCGTATGCGCCGTAGTCCAGGAACGACGGGAACGACGTCACGACGTTGAACAGTCCGTACACCAGCAGCGCGATCGTGACGACGCGGTCCACCAGGCGCGGTCGCACGGGAGCGCCCGCCGACAGGGCGTCAGCATCCTGCTGCGCCTGAGGGATGCCGGCGCCCGGAGCCTCGGTCACGACCGGCACGGCCGGCGTCACGGGCTGCTGCCACGCCGGGGCGGGCTGCTGGATGCGGGCGCGCTGCTCCTCGGGGCTGGCGTACTCGCCGTACTGAGGGCGCGGGCGTGCCTCGCCGTCGCTCACGAGCGGCTCCGTCCACCCAGGGCACGGTCGTCGCGCTTGCCGGCGGCATCCTGACGCAGCTCCTTCGGGAGCGAGAACATGAGGTCCTCCTCGGCCGTGCGCACCTGCTCCACATCGCGGTAGCCGGCGGCGGCGAGGTCGTCGAGCACCTCCTGCACGAGCACCTCGGGGACCGAGGCGCCGCTGGTGACGCCGACGGTCTCGACGCCCTCGAGCCACGCCTGCTCGACCTCGTCGGCGTAGTCGACGCGGTACGCCGCCTTCGCTCCGTGCTCGAGCGCGACCTCGACGAGGCGCACGCTGTTGGACGAGTTGGCGGAGCCGACGACGATCACGAGGTCGGCGTCCTTGGCGACCTTCTTGATCGCGACCTGACGGTTCTGGGTGGCGTAGCAGATGTCGTCCGACGGCGGGTCCTGCAGCTGCGGGAACCGCGCCCGCAGGCGGCGCACGGTCTCCATGGTCTCGTCGACCGACAGCGTCGTCTGCGACAGCCACACCACCTTGGACGGGTCGCGCACCTCGATGGTGTCGGCCTCGTCGGGCGAGTTGACGACGGTGACGTGCTCGGGTGCCTCGCCCGCCGTGCCCTCGACCTCTTCGTGACCCTCGTGGCCGATGAGCAGGATCTCGAAGTCGTCGCGCGCGAACCGCACAGCCTCGCGGTGCACCTTGGTCACGAGCGGGCAGGTCGCGTCGATGGCGCGAAGACCCCGATCGGATGCCGCGTTCACGACCGCGGGCGACACCCCGTGCGCGCTGAACACGACGTGGGCACCCTCGGGCACCTCGTCGACCTCGTCGACGAAGATCGCGCCCTGCTTCTCGAGCTCGGTCACGACGTGGATGTTGTGGACGATCTGCTTGCGCACGTACACCGGTGCGCCGAAGCGCTCCAGCGCCTTCTCGACGGCGATCACGGCGCGGTCGACGCCGGCGCAGTAGCCGCGCGGCGACGCCAGCAGCACCCGCTTGCGTCCGGTGCCGGCGATGTCCTGGAGCGGCTCGCGCCGCCGCGGGACGCGCGGGACGGGCATGCTCACGGTGCTGCTGCTCACCCCTCGATTCTAGGGGCGGCTCCTGGACGCGAGCCCGGCGTGCGGCCCTCCCCGCTGTCGACACCGTGGACTATCGTGACCGGGTGGCATCCCCCACCTCCTTCCAGCCCACCGCGGTCCCCGGCGAACCACCCCCGGCTGACTCGGTCCGCCCTCGTGACTCGCGCCCTGACGCCCCGACGTCCGTCGCGC
The DNA here is from genome assembly GCF_019511665.1 of Microbacterium jejuense. Classification (GTDB taxonomy): domain Bacteria; phylum Actinomycetota; class Actinomycetes; order Actinomycetales; family Microbacteriaceae; genus Microbacterium; species Microbacterium jejuense_A. The sequence continues at coordinate 333,868 of NZ_JAEUAW010000004.1, read as the reverse complement.
GCCTCAACGAGACGATCCGCGGATTCGTGCAGAACTGGGGCTCGGTCTGGGTCGAGGGCGAGATCACGGCGTTCAACCTCCGCGGCGGCAACGTCTTCGGACGCCTGAAGGACCTCGTCACCGACGCCACCGTCTCATTCCGGATCTGGTCGTCGACGCGGGACCGCCTGCCTGGCGACCTCAAGGTCGGCGACCATGTCGTCGCGTGCGTCAAGGCCGACTACTACGTCAAGAGCGGCGACTTCGGCTTCTCGGTCTCGGCGATGCGGCACATGGGCCTGGGCGATCAGCTCGAGCGCCTCGAACGCCTGCGCGCCCAGTTGCGCGCGGAGGGCCTGTTCGACGCCGCACGCAAGAAGCCGATCCCGTTCCTCCCCCACGTCATCGGCCTCATCACGGGCGAGAACTCGGATGCCGAGAAGGACGTCCACCGCAACGCCGAGCTGCGCTGGCCGCAGGTGCGCTTCCGCACGAAGTACGCCGCCGTGCAGGGCGATCGCTGCGTGCCCGAGACGATCGCCGCGCTGAAGGCGCTCGATGCCGATCCTGACGTCGACGTCATCGTCATCGCCCGCGGCGGCGGAGACCCCCAGACCCTGCTCGGCTTCAGCGACGAGCGGATGCTGCGCGCCGTGGCCGCGGCATCCACTCCTGTCGTGAGCGCGATCGGCCATGAGAACGACCACCCCCTGCTGGACGATGTCGCCGATCTGCGCGCGTCGACGCCGACGGATGCCGCCAAGCGCGTGGTCCCGGACGTCGCCGAGCAGCGCGCCCTGGTCGGGCAGCTGCGCGCGCGCCTGACGATGCGGCTCACGCAACGGGTCGGGCACGACATCGCGCAGCTCGAGCAGCTGCGGTCGCGCCCCGCCCTGCGCACGCCGGAGGCGATGCTCACGACACGCGCCCACGAGGTGGAGCTGCTGGCCGCGCGCGGCCGCGACCGCGTCGACCGCGCCCTGCAGCAGCACGAGCGGCGCACCGCGGAGCTGCGGGCGACGCTCCGCGCGCTCTCGCCCGCATCGACCCTCGCCCGCGGCTACGCCATCGCCCACCTCGGTGACGGGGTCATCGTGCGCGATGCCGCGCAGGCTCCGGCATCCACCCCGTTCGTCGTGACCGTCGGACGGGGGTCGTTCTCCGCCCACTCGGACGGGGAGGTCGCCGAGGCCGTGACACCGGCGAGGACGGAACCGCCCGCCACGTAGGATAGAGAGCATGACCGCGTCGACCGAGGCCCCTTCCGACGTGGCGTCGCTCTCTTTCGAGCAGGCGCGCGACGAGCTCGTCCGCGTCGTCGCCGAGCTCGAACAGGGTGCCCCGACGCTGGAGCACTCGCTGGCGCTGTGGGAGCGCGGCGAGGCACTCGCCGCGCGGTGCGAGGAATGGCTGCTGGGCGCGAAGCGCCGGCTCGACGCCGCACGCGCGAACGCGGACGGCGCCGCACGTGGCGAGGGGAACGGTGCCGGCTGATGGCCCGCGAGCCCCGCATCGTCGCTGAGCTCGGCCGTCCCGAGACACCCGACGAGACCGCCGCACGCAAGGCGGAGTCCTCCCGCGTCTACCGGTCGAGCCAGAACGTCCGCAACCTCGTGGCGGCGCTCCTGGCCACGCTCGCGGTCGTCGTCGTGATCATGTTCGCGGTCCCCCGCGGGTCCGCGCCCGAGCGCGAGCCGATCGATGTCGCGGCCGCCGCGGAACGGGTCGCCACCGCCGAGGGGCGCACGGTGATCGTCCCCGAGATGTCGGACGAGTGGGTCGTGAACCTCGCCGCCGTCGAGGGCGAAGGACGCGTGAAGGCGTTCAACGTCGTCTACGCGCCGGCCGACGAGGACGAGCGCGGGTTCGTCAACGTCTCGCAGGGCTTCGACGCCGACGAGTCGTGGGTCACGCGCGTGCTGTCAGGCTCCGCTCCCGACGGCACCGTGACGATCGACGGCATCACGTGGGACCGCTACGAGCTGGATCCCGAGCGCACCGGCAACATCTCCGTCGCGCTGTCGACCGACGCCGGCCCCGACACCGTGCTCATCTACGGCACGACCGCGGCGCGCCAGCTCGAAGAGACCGCACGGACCGTGACCGACCAGATCACCGCACTTCGCCAGGAGGCCCCGTGACCGACGCCCCGACGCCCGCCGACGTCTGGAACGAGATGCTGCGCGGCAACGCGCGCTTCGTCGCCGGAGAGCCGCAGCATCCGCACCAGGACGTCGATCGACGTCATGAGCTCGCGGACGGCCAGCGACCGCAGGCCGTGCTGTTCGGTTGCTCGGACTCGCGCCTGGCGGCCGAGATCATCTTCGACAACGGGCTGGGCGACCTGTTCGTCGTGCGCAACGCCGGCCAGGTGGTGTCGGAGTCGGTGATCGGCAGCCTCGAGTACGCCGTGGCGGTGCTGAAGGTGCCGCTCATCGTCGTCCTCGCGCACGACGCCTGTGGCGCCGTGCGCGCGGCCATCGACAGCACGGACCCCGAGACCCCGGCGCTGCCCGCCCACATCTGGCGGCTCATCGCGCCGATCGTGCCCGCCGTGCGACGCGTCCAGCGAGGCGCCGGCGCAACGGTGGCGACGTCCGAGATCGACGCGGAGGCGGTCGGCCGCGAGCACCTCAGCACGACGGTCGCCGACATCCTGCAGTCGTCCGAGCTGATCAGCGACGCGGTGGCCTCGGGCGCCCTCGGCATCGTGGGCGCCAACTACCGGCTCGCCGAAGGCACCGCCGTGCCCGTCGTGTCGGTCGGCATCGACGACGCCGCCGCCTGAACCACTCCCCCGAACCCAACACTGCACACACGTGAGGAACGACGACGTGACCGACACCGAGTACCGCATCGAGCACGACACCATGGGCGAGGTGCGCGTGCCCAAGAACGCCCTCTACGCCGCGCAGACCCAGCGCGCCGTCGAGAACTTCCCGATCTCAGGCGATCGCCTCGAGCCCGCCCAGATCGTGGCGCTGGCACGCATCAAGAAGGCCGCGGCGCTGGCCAACAAGGAGCTCGGCACCCTCGACGGAGCCATCGCGGACGCGATCGCAGGCGCCGCCGACCGCATCATCGCCGGCGAGTACGCCGACCAGTTCCCCATCGACGTCTACCAGACCGGCAGCGGGACGTCGTCGAACATGAACATGAACGAGGTGCTCGCCACCCTCGCGACGCAGGCGCTCGGCACGACGGTGCACCCGAACGACCACGTCAACGCCTCGCAGTCCTCGAACGACGTCTTCCCGACGTCGGTCCACATCGCGGCCACTCAGGAGCTCATCGACGACCTCATCCCCGCGCTCGACCACCTGGCGGTGGCGCTCGAGACGAAGGCGGAGGAGTGGAAAGAGGTCGTCAAGTCCGGACGCACGCACCTGATGGATGCGACGCCGGTGACCCTCGGCCAGGAGTTCGGCGGCTACGCCCGCCAGATCCGTCTCGGCATCGAGCGCGTCCAGGCGGTCATCCCCCGCGTCGCGGAGGTCCCGCTCGGCGGCACGGCCGTCGGCACCGGCATCAACACGCCGCTCGGCTTCCCGCAGCGCGTGATCCAGCTCATCGTCGACGACACCGAGCTGCCCATCACCGAGGCGAAGGACCACTTCGAGGCGCAGGCCAACCGTGACGCCCTGGTCGAGGCCTCCGGTGCGCTGCGCACCATCGCGGTCTCGCTCACGAAGATCAACAACGACCTGCGCTGGATGGGCTCGGGCCCGAACACGGGTCTCGGCGAGCTGCACATCCCGGATCTGCAGCCGGGGTCGTCGATCATGCCCGGCAAGGTCAACCCGGTCGTCCCCGAGGCCACGCTCATGGTGTGCGCACGCGTCATCGGCAACGACGCGACGGTCGCGTGGGCGGGCGCGTCGGGCTCGTTCGAGCTCAACGTCGCCATCCCGATCATGGGCAGCGCCGTGCTGGAGTCGATCGAACTGCTCGCCAACGTGTCGCGCGTTCTCGCAGACAAGACGATCGCGGGCCTGGAGGCCAACGTGGAGCGCGCGGCAGCGTACGCCGGCATGTCCCCGTCGATCGTAACGCCCCTCAACAAGCTCATCGGGTACGAGGCAGCCGCCAAGATCGCCAAGCACTCGGTGGCGAAGGGCATCACTGTGCGCGAGGCGGTCATCGACCTCGGCTACGTCGAGCGCGGCGAGCTCACGCTCGAGCAGCTCGACGAGAAGCTCGACCTGCTGTCGATGACGCACCCGGGCTGAAAAGCCCCTGTGCCGCACGTGCCGGGTCGGCGGGATAATCAGGACATGTCCCGCTCGACACGCCCGATCCCCGCGCGCGTCAGGATCCTCTCGGCGATCCTGGCGGTGGCGTGCGTCGGGCTCGCGATCGTCGGCAGCGTGACATTCGTGGTCCAGCGGGAGCAGGCGATCAGCAACGTCAACGAACGGCTCAAGACCCAGGTGGAGTCCCTGCAGGCGGTGGCTCAGGATCCGACTGCGCCCGCGGGGAGCGACGGCGCCTCCGAGGCGACGGACGACCTCGACATCAATCAGTACTCGTCGATCGACGAGTACCTGAAGGCGGTCGTGGCCCGCCTCGTGCCCGCGCGCAACGAGGCGTCGCTCGCACTCGTCGACGGGGTGCCGCGCTGGGTGCCGTCGACGCTGTCGGGATTCAGCATCGCCGACGACCAGCAGCTCATCGACCGTGCCATCGCCGATACCGAGAACGGCGCGACGAAGATGGGCACCGTTGCCACCGACAGCGGCTCGCTGCGGTACATCGCCATCCCGGTGTCGATGCCCGGAGACTCTCACCAGGGTCTCTACATCCGTGCGATCGATCTCGGGGCCGAGCTGCAGCCGGTGACGTTCGCCATGACGACCTACATCATCGCCGCGCTGGCGGTGCTGGCGGCCGTCGGCGTCGTCGGGTGGTTCGTGACCGGCCGGCTGCTGTCGCCGATCCGGCACCTGCGCGAGACGGCGGACTCGATCTCGATCAGCGACCTGTCGGCGCGTCTGGAGCCGCACGGCAACGACGACATCGCCGACCTGTCGCGCACGGTCAACTCGATGCTGGACCGGCTCGAAGGGTCCGTCGACGTGCAGCGTCAGCTCCTCGACGATGTGCGCCACGAACTCAAGACCCCCATCACGATCGTGCGCGGGCACCTCGAGCTCATGAACCCGCGGGACGCCGTCGACGTCGCCTCGGCCCGCGACATCGGGATCTCGGAGCTCGACCGGCTCGCGCGCCTGGTCGAAGACATCGATCTGCTCGCCGCCGCGGAGGCCGACTCGTACACGATGTCGCCGGTCGACCTCGCGGCGCTGACGGCCCGCGTGGGCGAGCTCGTCGCGGTGATCCCCGATCACACGTGGACGGTCGAGGCGCATGCCGACGGCACGGTGGCCGGCGACAGCGACCGCCTGCTGCAGGCATGGCTCCAGCTGGCCGACAACGCCGCCAAGTACACGCCGGCCGGCAGCCCGATCGAGATCGGAAGCTCGACGCAGGTCGACGGCGCGCGACTGTGGGTGCGCGACCACGGTGCCGGCATCCCGCCGGCGGCGCGCGTGCGCATCTTCCGCCGGTTCGACCGCGCCCACGTGCACCGCACGGTCGGCGGCTCAGGACTGGGTCTCGCGATCGTCGACGCGATCGCGAAGGGACATGGCGGGCACTGCGCGGTGACCGACACGCCGGGCGGGGGCGCGACCTTCACCATTCACCTGCCTCTGGTCGAGGCTGAACTGCCGGCTCCCGTGCGCGCGGGCGATGTCGTGCTGCAACGGGAGGCGTCGGGATGACGAGGATCCTCATCGTCGAGGACGAGCCGCGGATCGCCGCGTTCGTCAGCCGCGGGCTCGAATCCGCCGGATACGACACCATGATCGTCGACGACGGTCCCGAGGCGCTGGAGGCGGCGCTGCGCGGCGACGCCGACCTCGTGCTGCTCGACGTGGGCCTGCCCACCATGGACGGGTTCGAGGTGCTGCGCGAGCTGCGCTCCCGGGGTTCGGCGGTGCCGGTGATCATGCTGACGGCGCGTTCCAGCACGCGCGACACCGTCGCCGGATTGGATGCCGGAGCCAACGACTACGTCCCCAAACCGTTCACCTTCGAAGAGCTGCTCGCGCGCGTGCGCTCGCGGCTGCGGGAGAGCGTGCCGCAGCAGGGCGTGTCGGTCTCGCACGGCGACGTGGTGCTCGACATCCTGGCCCGGCGCGCGACCGTCGGCGGCCGCGAGGTCGACCTGTCGGCCCGCGAGTTCGCACTGGCCGAGCAGTTCCTGCGCAACCCTGGACGCGTGCTCAGCCGGGAACAGCTGCTCAGCCGCGTGTGGGGCCTCGACTTCGACCCCGGTTCGAACGTGGTGGACGTCTATGTCCGCTATCTGCGTGGCAAGCTCGGGACGGACCACATCGTGACGGTGCGGGGAGCCGGATACCGCTGGGAGTGACGGTGGCCTTCCCGCAGGATCGCAAGGACGAAGAAGCCCCCGGCGCTGGGGGACGCCGGGGGCTGTGAAGGGCCGGACTGGGGGATCCGACCGCCGTCAGTCGCGCTTGTCTGGGGAATTGCGCGACTGGTCTTTCTTCGCGTGGGGTCCGGCTCCGTTGCCGTTCCCGTTCGAACCCGCGTTCGCGGGGTGCTCTGGATGGGGCTTCTTCGGGCTGACCTCGGACGTCGACGGTCCGAACTGCGTCTGCAGGGAACCGCTGCGGTCAGCCGTGCCCGCTTGCTTGTCGGAGGTGCCACCGGCGCCCGGGCCCACAAGGTCGGCGCTGCCGGTCTGACGATCGTCCGCGGCCGCGCGGCTCAGGCGCTCGATGAGGGCATCGATGCGGCCCGTCGACCACCCGTGATCCTGCGCCCACACGCGAAGCGAGTCCCACGTCCCGGTGGCCCGCGCCGCTTCGATCGCCGCATCGACGTCGGCGGCCGCCTCGCTCGCGTCGGAGGCCGAGGGCGCCGCCGCTGTCCGCGGAGCGGACGCGGTGGGGGCCGTCGGCTCGACGGCGGTCGGATCGGGCGCCTCGACGACCTCGGCCTCGTTCGGCGCCACGACCGGCGTCGTGGCCACAGGAGCCGGCGACGGCGTCGCGGAGGGCGACGACGCGGCCGGGACGAGGACCCTCGACGCGGCGACCGTCGTCGCCGGCGAGTCCTTGAGGGCGGCGGTGTTCGTCATCGCCACGATGCAGACGACGGCGACGCTCGCCGCGACAGCGGTCATGCCGCCCATCACGAGCCCTGTGCGTGCGTCCACAGTCCGTTCCCCACTCCCCTTGCTGTGCGCAGTTCCTCCCTTCAATGGTGACAGACGCCGAGGGGCGGACGCACCCGATGGCGATGAGACTCTTCTCATCCGGTGGGACGACGGCGCGGGCCGGGACCAGTCGTCCCGACCCGCGCCGTCCCGGTCCGCCCGGACGGTTCTCAAGCGAGTTCGCCGGCCTCCAGCAGGTCGGTGACCAGGGCCGCGATCGCCGAGCGCTCGGAGCGCACGAGCGTGACATGGCCGAAGAGACCATGGCCCTTGAGCGTCTCGATGACCGAGGCGACGCCGTCGTGGCGCCCGACGCGCAGGTTGTCGCGCTGGCCCACGTCGTGCGTCAGCACGACGCGCGAATTCTGGCCGATGCGGCTCAGCACCGTCAGCAGCACGTTGCGCTCCAGCGACTGGGCCTCGTCGACGATCACGAAGGCGTCATGCAGCGATCGACCGCGGATGTGGGTGAGCGGCAGGACTTCGAGCATGCCCCGCTCGACGACCTCGTCGAGGACGTTGCCCGACACGACGGACCCGAGGGTGTCGTAGACCGCCTGCCCCCACGGGTTCATCTTCTCCTGCTGGTCGCCGGGCAGGTAGCCGAGCTCCTGGCCGCCGACGGCGAACAGCGGACGGAACACGATGATCTTGCGCTGCTGCTGCCGCTCGAGCACGGCTTCGAGGCCCGCACACAGCGCGAGGGCCGACTTGCCGGTGCCCGCCCGGCCTCCGAGCGAGACGATGCCGACCTCGGGGTCGAGCAGCAGGTCGATCGCGATCCGCTGCTCGGCCGAGCGGCCGTGGAGCCCGAACACCTCCCGGTCGCCGCGCACGAGCCGGTACTCGCCGTCGCCGACGACCCGACCGAGCGCCGAGCCGCGCTCGGAGTGGATGATCAGCCCGGTGTTGACGGGCAGTCCCTTGACGTCGTCGCTGGCGGCGACCTCGCTCTCGTACAGGTCGCTGATGTCGTCGCCCGACACGTCGATCTCAGAGATGCCGGTCCAGCCGGAGTCGACCGCCTGCTCGGCGAGGTACTCCTCCGCGCTCACGCCCAGCGACGCGGCCTTCACGCGCATGGGCAGGTCCTTCGAGACGACCGTGACCTCCTGTCCGTCCTGCGCGAGGTGCATCGCGACCGCCAGGATGCGGCTGTCATTGTCGCCCAGGCGCATGCCCGAGGGCAGGACACCGGCGTCCGTGTTGTTCAGCTCGACCCGCAGCGTGCCGCCGCGACCCACCGGGACGGGGAAGTCCAGCCGCCCGTGCTCGACGCGCAGCTCGTCGAGGTGGCGCAGCGCCTGCCGGGCGAAGTAGCCGATCTCGGGGTCATGCCGCTTGCCTTCGAGCTCGGTGATCACCACGACCGGGATCACGACGTTGTGCTCGGCGAAGCGGAAGAACGCCCGCGGATCGCTCAGCAGCACCGACGTGTCGAGGACGTAGGTGCGCAGGTCCTGATCGGGCAGCTCCCGATCCGACACCGCGACCTGCTCGAGATCCTGACTGCGCTGCTCGTGTGGTGCTCGTGTGGTCACAACCCACTCCCGCCCCGGGTGGTTCACCCGGCAGTCACGAGTCGACCGGTGAGTCACGAGTCGCGATCCTGAGGCCGACTCGACCGGGCTCCTTGCCCGATGCGATCAACGTACGACTCCCCTGCGACATCGGGCGCGCCCGACACGCAGATTGCCGGTGAACTTTTCGTGACGTCGGCGGCCGGCCGCCGGCATCCCTCACCACACGCGGGTCGAGGCGAACGCGGCCAGCGCATCGCCGAACAGCCGCAGCGTGTCGGCGCCGGTGCCGACATGCGGGGCGACGCGGATGCGGCCGGTCCGCGTCGTGACCGTGAGGCCGTGGTTCGCGAGGGATGCCGCCAGCGGGGCCGCGTCCTGCGCGGCAGGCTCGAGCGTCACGATGCCGGCGCGTCGCTCGGGCTCGCGCGGCGTGACGACGGGGATCTCGTAGCGGTCGGCGAAGAACATGACGTCCGAGGCGCGCGCCGCGAGCTCGGCCTCGATGGTCGGCACGCCCACGTCCGCCACCTCGCGCAGCGCCGTCGCGAGCCGGGCCGCGGCCAAGGTGTCGTCGCCGGCCACCGAGAACGCCTGCGCCGAGGCCGCGGGGCCCGGCACGTCGTCGACCGGGAGGTCGCCCTCGACGCCGCGGAACCCCGACAGGACGGGGGCGATGCGCTCGAGCGCCCGGTCGCCGAACCACGCGAAGCCGGTGCCGCGGCCGGCCCGCAGCCACTTGTAGCCGTGACCGCACACGACGTCGGCGGCGAGGTAGTCGGCGTCGACCACGCCGAAGCCCTGCGTCGCGTCGACGATCAGGAGGCGATCGCCGATGACCTCGCGCAGCGCCGGGAGGTCGGCGCGGTAGCCCGTGCGGAAGTCGACGAGGCTGACGGCGACCGCCCGCGTCTCGTCGGTGAGCGCGTCGCGCACGACGTCGGGCGTGATCATGCCGTCGTGGGGCTCGAGCCACTGCGGCTGCAGCGTGCCGAGCGCCTCGGACGCGCGCGTGGCGGCGACCGTGAGGCTCGGGAATTCGCCGCGCCCCAGCATCAGCCCGCCGGCCAGGCCGTAGATCGCGTGCATCAGGCCGTACGTCGTCGAGGGCTGCAGCACGACCTGTTCGGCATCCGCTCCGATCAGCTCGGCGACGAGGTCGCGGGCCTCGCGCACGTGGTCGGCGACGAGCTGGATGCTCGTGCGGCGGCCTGAGCCGAGAAGCTCGGTGTCGCCCTGCGCCTCGCTGCGCACCGCGGGAGAGAGGGGGCCGAACGCGGCCCAGTCGAGGTAGCCCGGCTCGCCGTCGAACGAGGCCAGATACGCGTCCAGATCGGTCACGCCGATCATTCTGGCAGAGCGCGGCACCCCGTGCTGTCCGGGCGGCGGCGGGCGGCGATCCGCGGCCTCAGCCGCCGTAGCGGCGGTCGCGCGACGTGAAGTCCCGGATGGCGCGGAGGAAGTCGACCTCGCGCAGATCGGGTCCGAGCGCCTCCACGAAGTAGAACTCGCTGTGCGCGGACTGCCACAGCAGGAAGTCGCTGAGCCGCTGCTCGCCCGAGGTACGGATCACCAGGTCGGGATCGGGCTGACCGCCCGTGTACAGGTGCTCGCCGATCTGCTCGGGCGTGAGGCTCGCGGCGAGCTCCTCGAGCGAGCCGCCCTCCTGCTGGTGCTGCGCGATGATGCTGCGCACCGCGTCGACGATCTCGCCACGGCCGCCGTAGCCCACCGCGAGGTTGACGTGCATGCCGGGGTTGCCCTTGGTGCGCTGCTCCACGTCCGAGAGCACGCGCGCCAGGTCCGCCGGCAGCGCATCGGCGCGGCCCACGTGCTTGACCCGCCAGTCGCGCTCGCGCGACAGCTCGTCGGCGAGCTGGGCGATGATCTCGATGAGGTCCGACAGCTCGCGCGAATCGCGCTTGCGCAGGTTGTCGTTCGACAGCAGATACAGCGACACGACGCGGATCCCGACGTCGTCGCACCAGCGCAGGAACTCCTTCATCTTCGCGGCGCCGGCACGATGGCCGTGCGCGGCCGAGTCGTACCCCAGCTGCTTCGCCCAGCGGCGGTTGCCGTCGATCATCATCGCGACATGACGGGGAGCGGATGCCGGATCCAGGCGCCGCCGCAGACGGTTGATGTAGAGCCGGTAGAGGGGGCCCCTGCCCTCGTTCGTCTCGCCGCGCACCACACGCCTACGCTACCCCGCTGAGGCCGGTGCCCCTAGCGTGGCACCGAGTCCCGGCATCCCTGAGACGGAGTATGTTCCGCACGCGGCATGCACCGGGATCTACGCTGGGAGCATGAGCCGCCGTCGCCGCCTGCCCCAGGCACCCGAGGTCCCCGTACTGCCGCTCATGGACGCGGCCGCCGTCGATGCGGCGGCGCCCGACATCAAGCCCAGCTGGCGGGGCTGGATCCACGCGGCCACGTTCCCCGTCGCGATCGCCGCGGGCATCGTGCTCATCGTGCTCGCGCAGGGCGCTCCGGCGAAGTGGGCGTCCGCGGTGTTCATGGCGACGTCCCTGCTGCTGTTCGGCAACTCGGCGCTGTACCACCGGTTCAACTGGAAGCCCCGGACCAAGTCGATCCTCAAGCGGATCGACCACGCCAACATCCTGCTGCTCATCGCGGGGACATACACGCCGATCGCGGTGCTCGCACTGCCTCCGCAGAAGGGGATGCTGCTGCTCGTCCTGGTGTGGACCGGGGCGATCCTCGGCATCCTCTTCCGCGTCTTCTGGATCAACGCGCCGCGCTGGCTGTACGTCGCGCTGTATCTCGTGCTCGGGTGGGCCGCGGTCATGTACATCGTCGACCTGTTCCAGGCGAATGCGGCGATGATGGTGCTCGTCATCGTCGGCGGCCTGCTCTACACCGGCGGCGCCGTCGTGTACGCGCTGAAGCGCCCCAATCCGTGGCCGGGCCACTTCGGCTTCCACGAGATCTTCCACGTGTGCACGGTGCTGGCGTTCCTGTGCCACTGGACGGCGTGCCTGCTCATCGCACTGCGCCCGCTGTCGCCGTCGCTGGGCCTTCCCGGCTGAGACGCCGGAGCGGGGGATGCCGCGGCCCTCAGCCTCGCGGCCGCTGCGGCTCATCGCCCCCGTCGCCGGCCGCGTCGACCTCGTCGTCGTCGGTCTCGGTGGCCTCCATCGCACGGGCGGCCTGCTCCTCGGCATCCAGCTCTTCCCGGATGTCGGCCCGCACGCGACCCCGGCGGATGCGGCGCATCATGTCCCACACCAGCAGGATGACCGCGATGGCGACGAACGCGGTCGCGAGGAATCCGACGACGCCGGGCGTCACGAGATCGGGGTCGACCGCCGGCGTGGGAGTGGGCGTCGGTGTCGGCGATCCGGCGGCACCGACGATCCCGGTGCTGACGAAAGCGGCGATCACGTGAAGCATGGGGGTCCTCGCTCTGCCCGCTCGCACGGGCGCGGTCGTCGGCGATGCCCGGAAGCGCATAGCCTGGAGTTCCAGCCTAATCTTCCGGCCGATCCGCCACGGACGGCCGCAGCCCCGAGAGGAGCGGCGTGACCACGCAGGACATGCTCGACGACCGATACGGCCGTCGCCGCTCCCCCGCGCGGCGCTGGCTCATCGGCGGCGGCATCGTGCTCGCCGTCGCGGTCGTCGCCCTGTTCGGCTGGTTCACCGTGAGCGGCGCCCTCGACGACGTGGATGCCGACACGACGGCGTTCGAGGTCGTGGACGCGCATTCGGTGTCGCTCGGCTTCCAGATCACCGCTCCCCCCGGATCGGCGGTGGCGTGCGCCATCGAGGCGCAGGACCAGGAGCACGGCGTCGTCGGCTGGCGGGTCGTCGAGCTGCCGGCGACGGAGGAGCACGCACGGGCGTTCCGCGAGGTCATCCCCACCACGGCGCTCGCGACGACCGGCTTCGTCAACTCGTGCTGGGTTTTGCCCAACCCGGCGGACTGACGTAGTCTGGCTCAAGATCACCACGAATCGCGCCCTGGCCGAGAGCCGGGGCGTTCGGTTTATCCCCCGGACCCCAAGGAGTCAGCCGTGTCCAACGATGCACCCGTGACGTTCCTCACGCAGGACGCATACGACCGTCTGGCCGCCGAGCTCGAGCACCTCTCGACGACCGGTCGTGAAGAGATCGCCAAGCGCATCGAGGCCGCGCGCGAAGAGGGCGACCTCAAAGAGAACGGCGGCTACCACGCCGCCAAGGACGAGCAGGGCAAGCAGGAGGCGCGCATCCGCACGCTGCAGCAGCTCCTGAAGACCGCCACCGTCAGCGAGGCGCCCGAGAGCAACGGCGTCGTCGAGCCCGGCACCGTCATCACCGCGATCGTGGCCGGCGGCGAAGAGGTCTTCCTCCTCGGCAACCGCGAGATCGCAGTGGGCAGCGAGCTCGACGTCTACAGCGAGGCGTCGCCGCTCGGCACCGCGATCCTCGGCCGCAAGGAGGGCGAGAAGACCTCTTACACGGCCCCCAACGGGCGTGAGATCACCGTCGAGATCGTCAAGGTCGAGACGTACAACGGCCAGTGACCGACCGGGCCGCTAGTCCACGACGACGGTCGGGGCGAAGCCGGCCTCCTCGAGCACCGAGATGACGTGCGCGCGGTGCTCCTCGCCGCGCGTCTCGACACTCAGCTGCAGGATGACCTCGCTGATCTGCAGTCCCTGCCCGTGCCGCGTGTGCAGCACTTCGATGACATTCGCGCCGGCGATCGCGAGAAGGTCCGACACCCGCGCCAGCTGGCCGGGACGGTCGGGCAGCGGGATGCGCAGGGTCATGTACCGACCGGATGCCGCCAGCCCGTGCGCGACGACGCGCTGCAGCAGCAGCGGGTCGATGTTGCCGCCCGAGAGCACCGTCACCGTGGGGCCGGTCGCCGCGACCTTGCCGGCGAGGATGGCGGCGACGCCGACGGCGCCCGCCGGCTCGACGACCTGCTTCGCGCGCTCCAGCAGCACGAGGAGCGCGCGGGCGATGTCGTCCTCCGTCACCGTCACGACCTCGTCGACGAGGTCGCGGATGATCTCGAACGGGAGGTCGCCGGGGCGTGCGACCGCGATGCCGTCGGCGATCGTCGGCAGCGTCGCGACATCGAGCGGGTGGCCGGCCGTCAGCGACGGCGGGTAGGCGGCGGAGTTCTCGGCCTGGACGCCGATGATCCGGATGCTGCGCCCCTCTGCGGCCGCGCGTGCCTTCGCGGCGGCGGCGACGCCGGCGATCAGCCCGCCGCCGCCGATGCCGAGCACGATCGTGTCGAGTCCCGGCACCTCGTCCATGAGCTCCAGGCCGAGGGTCCCCTGGCCCGCGATCACGTCGGGGTGGTCGAACGGGTGGATGAACACCGCTCCTGTGCGCTCGGCGAACTCGGCCGCCAGACGCAGCGGCGTTTCGACGGTGGCTCCCTCGAGCACGACGTCGGCTCCGTAGCCGCGCGTCGCGAGCAGCTTGGGCACCGGCACGCCGAGCGGCATGAAGATCGTCGCCGGGATGCCCAGCGCCTTCGCCGCCAGCGCGACGCCCTGGGCGTGGTTGCCCGCCGAGGCCGCCACGACGCCGCGGTCGCGCTCCTCGGGCGTGAGCCGCGAGAGCCGGTACGTCGCCCCCCGGATCTTGAACGACCCCGTGCGCTGGAGGTTCTCGAGCTTCAGATGAACGGGAACGCCCAGCAGGTCGGACAGATGCTGCGACTCGTCCACGGGCGTGTGCGAGATCACGCCTTCGAGGGTGGCGGCGGCATCCTCGAAGTCCGCCAGGGTCGGGCGATGCAGGGCGGACGAGGGGGTCGTGCTCACGAACGGGTTCTCCTGGTTCGGGGGACGGTGCTCCAGATCAGCTCGCCGGTGGGTCTCGCGCCGGTCTGCCACGACCGTTCGCCGATGTACACCGCGACGACGTTGACGAACGCGGCGAGCGGGACGGCGAACAGCGCGCCCGGGATGCCGGCGACCATCGCTCCTCCGGCCACCACGAGCACGACGGCCAGCGGGTGGACCTTGACGGCCGAGCCCATCAGGAGCGGCTGCAGGACGTGTCCTTCGAGCTGCTGCACGCCGAGCACGACGACGAGCATCCACAGCGCGATCCAGGGGCCGTTGTAGACGAGGGCGAGGAAGACCGCGACCGCACCGGTGACGACGGCGCCGACGATGGGGACGAAGGCGCCGAGGAACACCAGCACGGCGACCGGGATCGCGAGGGGCACGCCCAGGAGCGCCGCACCGAGGCCGATGCCGATGGCGTCGATGGTCGCCACCAGCAGCTGCGTGCGGGCGTAGTTGACGACGGTGATCCAGCCGGCGCGCCCGGCCCCGTCGGCGGCGGGTCGCGCCTTCTTCGGGAAGAGGCGCAGCGTCCAGCGCCAGATCCCGGCGCCGTCGGCCAGGAGGCACAGAAGGATGAAGAACGCCAGCACGCCGCCGGTGGCGACATGGCCGAGCGTCGAGCCGATGGCGAGCGCTCCGCTCCACAGCAGCTCGGCCTGCTCCTGCAGGAAGCCGCCGGCCGTCGCCAGCCAGCCGTCGATGTCGCTTTCGGAGATGTCGAAGGGACTGTTCAGCAGGTACTGCCGGAACTGCTCGATCGCGGCTTCGGTGCTCGCCTGCACCGAGGCCCACTGCTGCATGATCTGCCACACGACGAGCCACAGGAGTCCCGTCACGATGGCGAGCGTGCCGACGACCGAGATGACGATCGCCAGCCATCGGGGGACGCGGTGCCGCAGCATCCATGCGAACGCGGGCCACAGCAGCGCCGTGATGAGGATGGCGATCAGGAGCGGGATGACCAGCAGCTTGAGCTGGATGACGAGCCACACCGCGACGCCGATGGCCGCCGCCACCACCAGGAAGCGCCAGGAGTAGGCCGTCGCGAGCTTGAGTCCGCGCGGGACGGACGCGGAGGTCTCGGTGGAGACGACCCTGCTTCGATCGCGGATCGCGTCGAACAGCGAGCCTCGGGACTTGTCATCGGAGCCGGTCATCGCGCCATCTCCTCGTTCCCCCGTTCCGCACCATTGACACAGTCTAGGCGCGTCGCATTCCGCGGCGGTCATGAACCGTTGCGGGTCGGGTGTCGGAGGCCGCGACTACTGTGGCCCGGGTGAAGTCCACGCTCAGCGCCGCCGAGGCGCGGCGAGTCGCCCTCGCCGCTCAGGGGTTCGCGCGTGCGCGGCCCGAGACCGCCGGGACGCGGCAGCTCAACGCCGCGCTCGCGCGCATGGCGACGCTGCAGATCGACTCCGTGAATGTGTTCGCCCGCTCCCACTACATGCCGCTGTTCGCGCGCGTCGGCGCGTACGACACGGCGGCGCTCGACCGTCTGCTGTTCGCCCGGCGGGCGCCGTACGTGGAGTACTGGGCGCACGTCGCGGCGTTCATCCCCGCCTCCGACTGGGGGCTCTTCCGCTTCCGCATGCACGATCTGCGCGCCAAGTACGGCGGCTGGCTCGACACGAACCGCGACATCGCGAGCTGGGTGCTCAGCGAGCTCGCCGATCGCGGACCCCTGCGTCCCGCGCAGATCGAGCACGACGCGAAGAGGGGCGCGCGCGGCCCCTGGTGGGACTGGGACGTCGTCAAGCGAGCGCTCGAGCACTTGTGGCTGTTCGGCGACGTGGCCATCGCCGGGCGCCGGGGCTTCGAGCGGCGGTACGCGCTGGCCGCGGATGTGCTCCCCCGCGAGGCGCGGGAGGCCGAGGTCCCGCGCCAGGACGCCGTGCGCGAGCTCGTGTCACGCGCGGCGCGAGCGTACGGCGTCGCGACGGCGGCCGACCTCGCCGACTACTGGCGCATCGCCGACCGCAAGGCGGTGCTGGCGGCCGTGGCCGATCTCGTCGACGCGGGCGAGCTACAGCCCGTCACGGTGGAGGGGTGGACGAGTGCGGGGCGGCCCGCCCCGGCCTGGGTCCATCGCGATGCCACGGTGCCGCGGCGCATCGAGGCGGCGGCGATCCTGACCCCGTTCGACCCCGTCGTGTGGTTCCGCGACCGCGCCGAGCGCATGTTCGGCTTCGAGTACCGCATCGAGATCTACACCCCGGCCCCCAAGCGCCGGTACGGGTACTACTCGCTGCCCGTCCTCATCGACGACGATCTCGTCGGTCGTGTCGACCTCAAGGCGGACCGCGCCGCGTCGACCCTGCGCGTGCAGTCGGCGTGGTGGGAGCATGCGAGACCAGTGGATGCCGCACCGCGCCTCGCCGAGCAGCTCCGGCTCGCGGCAGCCTGGCAGGGTCTCGAGCGCATCTCGGTGTCGCGCTGGGGTGACGCCACCGAGGATCTCGCCCACGTCCTGCCGGAGGCGTCCCGCCACGACGCCGGACCTTCGGCGCCGGTCGCTCTGGCCGAGGACGAGCCGGAGGTCGACGAACTCGCCGATGAGGAGCTGGCGGGTTAGCGTGGGACGGTGGAACGCAGGGCGGTCATCGGGCTCGTCGTAGCCGGGGCGGCGCTGCTGGTCGCCGGCGCCGGCATCGCGTGGTGGTTGTCGGCCGGCGCGGGGCCCGCCGACGTCGAGCGCACGCCGTCGGCGTCCGTATCGGCATCCTCGACGCCGCAGCCCGACCCCACCGTCGCGATGCAGGAGCAGCTCGAGGCGTACGCGGATGCGTGCGCCACGCCGGCCGCGACGATACCGGAGCACTGCGGCATCGTCGTGCCGTGGGCGGCCGACCTCGCGACGCTGACCGGCATCGCGTTCCGCATCGAGCGGTATCCCGTGATCGCCGTGTCGCCGGACCGGCAGTCGTTCGACGCGACCGGTGGCATCCTGGTGGCGACCGTCACGGGCACCACGCGCGACGGCGCCCCGGGCACCTTCACCTATCGGACCGACGAGTGGGCGCTGCGAGGCGATGTCGCGGTCGAGGATGACCGGACGGTGCTGTCGGTGCGCTGACGCGTCAGCCGAAGCCGGCGCCGACGGGAGTGAGGCCGAGCCAGCGCGCGAGATCGCGGATCTCGGCGTCGACGGCTGCTCGGATCTCGTCGTCGAACGGTTCGTCCTCGTGCAGGGCGTGGATGCGCAGCGCCCCTGCCTTGCGATCCGCCTTGGCGTCGAGCTTGCCGACGAATCGGTCGCCGTGCAGCACCGGCAGCGCGAAGTACCCCCACCGCCGCTTCGCCGCCGGCTTGTACATCTCCAGCACGTACTCGTAGCCGAAGAGCTCGTCCAGGCGGCGGCGGTCGAACACCGCCCGGTCCAGCGGCGAGAGCAGCGCCGTCCGTGGCGTGAAGGCGTCCGCGGCCGCCAGCACCTCCGGATCGACCCGCCACACGCCGTCGACACCGTCGACGACGGCCTCCTCGCCCAGCTCCCCCACCGCGATCGGCTCGATCGGCTGTGCGAGACCCTTGGCACGCGCGATCCCGAACGACGCCAGGCGCCGCTCCGCCCGCTCTCGGGCGGCATCCTCGTCCGACAGCTCGGGCACGTCCGCGGGGTAGACCCTGTCGGCGACGTCGAACAGCCGACCGCCGGCATCCCGCGACGCCACTGCCACGTCGCCGCAGAGCACCAGCATCTCCAGCAGCTGCTGGCTGTTGCGGTTGTTCGTCCATCCCGACGAACGCCACGACACCTGCGCCGTGTCGGGCACCTCGCTCGCGTGCAGCGGGCCTTCGGCGCGCAGGCGCGCCAGGGTCTCGCGCCGGAATGCCTTGTTGGCCGACAGCCACTCGCGCGCCTGCGCCGACTCGGGTCGGCGCCGCATCTCGGGCAGCAGCAGCGGCAGGTCCGTCATGGCGCGGTAGAACCCGCCCCACTCGAACACCGCGCGGTCCTCTTCGAACAGCCGTACGAGATCGGCCGGCTGATACGGCCAGCCGAGCCGGCTCCACAGGATGAGGTCGACGCTCGGCGCGATGGCCGAGGTCGGATCGATCGGCAGGATGGTCAGCGCGTCGATGGTCTCCACGACCCCCGCCGGGCGTTCGGCCGTGAGCAGCTGGCCGTGCAGGGCGATGCGACGGGCCTGGTCACGCGTCAGCCGGTGGACCATGCCGCGACGTCAGAACTGCACGCGCGGGGGCTCCGAGATGGCGGCGCCGTCGATGACCTCGAAGAACTCGCGCTCGTGGAAGCCCAGGTTGCGGGCGAACATGTTGTTCGGGAACACCTTGATCTTGGTGTTCAGCTCGCGCACGCCGCCGTTGTAGAAACGGCGCGAGGCCTGGATCTTGTCTTCGGTGTCGACGATCGACTGCTGCAGCTGCAGGAAGTTCTGACTCGCCTGCAGCTGCGGGTAGGCCTCGGCGACGGCGAACAGCGACTTGAGTGCCTGCTGCATGTGACCCTCGGCGACTCCCGCGTCCGCGGGGCCCGACGCCGACAGCGTCTCGGCGCGTGCGCGGGTCACGTTCTCGAACACGGCCTTCTCGTGGGCCGCGTAGCCCTTGACGGCCTCGATCAGGTTCGGCAGGAGGTCGGCACGGCGCTTCAGCTGCACGGTGATGTCGCTCCATGCCTCATCGACGCGCACGTTCAGCTGGACGAGGGAGTTGTACGTCGCCCAGAGGTAGATGCCGGCGATGACGATCAGCGCCACCACGATGAGGACTGGAATCAGCCATTCCATTGCCGAGTCTCCGTTCGATAGTGCCCTCATCCTATCGACGCACGCCGATGCCGCATGAGCGCCGGGTGCGGACTCTCAGGCGTTACCCACCGAGCACGCGGTCGAGGTACGCGTTGCGGAACAGCCGCTCGGGGTCGAGCCGGTCGCGCAGCGCGACGAAGTCGTGGAAGCGGGGATACCGCTCACGCAGCGCCTCGGCGCCGAGGGTGTGCATCTTGCCCCAGTGCGGTCGCCCGCCGTAGCCCAGCATGATCTGCTCGACGGCCTCGAAGTACTCGGTCGGGTCGTCGCGCCAGTACCGGTGCACCGCGATGTACCCGGAGGCACGGCCGTGCGCGGTCGACAGCCAGCGGTCGTCGGCCGCGGCGAACCGCACCTCGACCGGGAAGCCGATGCGCCAGCCGCGCTCCGCGATGAGGGCGCGCACGGCCTCGAACGCCGGACGCACGTTCTCGACGGGCAGCGCGTACTCCATCTCGCGGAAGCGCACCGACCTGCTGGTCGCGAAGACGCGGGCCGAGGCATCCGTGAACTCCCGATCGCCCCACACCTTCGCCGACAGGCGGTTGATCGGCGGCACGAGGGCGGGAATCGCCTTGCCCGTCGTGCACGCGACCTGGTGCAGGCCGCTGCCGACCAGGGTGTCGTCGACCCACTTGCCGACACGTGACAGGGGGTGCCGCGGTGCGGACTCGGGCAGCCGCGTGTTGGTCTTCGTCATCGCGCGGTCGGTGTGCGGGAACCAGTAGAACTCGAAGTGATCCGCGGCGGCGACACGGTCGTCGAGACCCTCGAGCACCGCGTCGAGCGCCTCGGGCTGCTCCACGGCGTGCAGCACGAAGGCCGGCACGCACTGCAGCGTCACCTCGACGAGAATGCCCAGAGCACCGAGCCCGAGGGCGACGGCGGGAAGCAGTTCGCTATTCTCGGTCTCGTCGATGCGCAGAAGATCCCCGGATGCCGTGACGAGCGTGGCACCGACGACCTGGGTCGCGAGGCCGCCGAACCGCGAGCCGGTGCCGTGCGTGCCCGTCGAGACGGCGCCCGCGACGGACTGCCGGTCGATGTCGCCGAGGTTCTCCATCGCGAGGCCGTACGGCGCCAGCAGCGGCGGAACCTGATGCAGCCGGGTGCCCGCGAGCAGCGTCACCCGCTTGCGCTCCCGATCGACCGCGACCAGCCCCGTCAGATCGCGCAGCTCCAGCAGCACGCCGGGCGCGACCGCGATGCCGGTGAAGCTGTGGCCCGCCCCCACGGCCTTGATCGGAAGGTTCCGCGACGCCGCCGCGACGACGGCCCGCTGCACCGCCTCGACCGTGCGCGGGAATTCGATCCGCTGCGGCCTGACAGACTCCGAGCGCCCCCAGTTGCGCCACACTCCGCCTGGACGGGTCACAGGAACGCCTTCCCCTCACCGCGATACGTCGGCATCGTCGTGACGACGCTGCCGCCGTCGACGACGTGGTACCGGTCCACGCGTTCGGCGAGCTCACCGCTCTTCGAGTGGCGGAACCACACGCGGTCGCCGACCCGCAACCGTCGTGCGGCATCGCCGCGCAGCGGCGTCTGCACCTCACCCGCGCCCTCGCGCGGCACCGTGCGCAGGCCTTCGGGCCACACGGCGCGCGGCTGCCGCGATTCGAGCGCCGGACCCGACGCGATCCACCCGCCGCCGAGGACCGTGGCGATGTCGGGCGCGGGCTTGCGGACCACCTCCAGGGCGAACGCCGCCGCGGGCGCCGGGTCGAACGCGCGGTAGCCGTCGAACAGGTGCCCGGCCAGCAGCCCGCTGCCGGCCGTGACCTCGGTGACGGCCTGATCGGATCCCGTCAGCTCGAGCGACCCCGTGCCGCCGCCGTTGACGAACTCGAGCGGTGCGATGTCGCGCAGCGCCGCGACGATAGCGGCACGGCGCTCGAGCAGCTCGGACCCGGAGCGCCGCTGCATCCACCGGATGACGGCATCCCCCGATCCGGTCGCGTCGCCCTGCCCCGCGATCTGCGCCTCGTACATCATGAGGCCGACCAGCCGGAAGCCCTCGCGCGCAGCGATCGAGCGGGCGAGCGCGGCGACCTCAGCGGCATCGTGCACCGGCGAGCGGAACACGCCGATGTGGCCGAGCGCCGGCGCCCGCCACGACGCGTCCGCGTCGATGGCCACGCGGATCTCGGGGCGCGTGCCGGGCGCCGCGATCGCATCGACGAGATCGAGCTGGGCGAGGTCGTCGACCATCAGGGTGATGCGGGATGCCGCCACCTCATCGGCCGCGAGCGCGGCGAGGGCCGCACGATCCACCGTCGGATAGCCCAGCACGATGTCGTCGTGCCCGGGCGCACCGTCGCGGTCCTGCGCCAGCCACAGCGCCTCGGGAAGCGTGAACGCCAGGATGCCCTGGTAGCCCGGCAGGGCGAGGACGGCGTCGATGACCTCACGCACGCGGACGGACTTGCTCGCGACGCGGATCGGCACGCCGCCGGCGCGCACGACCAGATCGAGGGCGTTGTAACGGAGTGCCTCGGCGTTGATCGCGGCGACAGGGCCGCTCACATCGGCGAGAGCATGACTCATGGCGCCCCAGTAGGACGCGGAGTGGCTCCACGGCTTCGTCGCCGTGGGGGTGGACAGCAGATCGAGACTCATACGGCTCGCTTCGGGTGCGCGCGCATCGCTCCAGCCTAGAGCCCCGGCCCGCCTGCCGATGACGGACGCGCCCGATGATCCCGGGCGCTCCGCGTGCGATTCCGGTTCAGCCGGCGCGGCGGTCGGCGCGCTCCTGCTCGACCTCTTCTTCGGCCCCGTACACGGCGATCGGCGGCGCCCCCGAGATCAGGGCGACGAACTTCCACAGCCAGCCGCTCCTGGGAGCCTCCTGCGGAGCGCTCTTCTGCTCGTCCATCCCCGCCTCCTCGCGCTTTCCCCCAGGTTAGCGCGGGTAATCGGTGAGCGCGAGTGGTCTCGACGGTACCCCCGGTGGGACTCGAACCCACACTGAAGCGATTTTAAGTCGCCTGCCTCTGCCATTGGGCTACGGGGGCGCACTGTCCGCGGATGCGCGAATGCCGCAGGCTCATCTTCTCAGACGAGACTGCGGCATTCGCGGACGCTCAGTTGGCGGCGACCTTCTCGGCGTCGGCGGCCTTCTTCGCGGGAGCCTTGCGCACGGGAGCCTTCTTGGCCGGCGCGGCCGGCTCGGCGGGCGCCTCGACCGGCTGCGGCGGACGCGGCCGGGCGGCGAACTCTTCGAAGACGTAGCGCGGGTTCTGCACCGTCGACAGGTTGACGAGGTCGCGACCGAGCCAGAAGTTGTTCCACCAGCCCCACAGCACGCGCCACTTGCGCTCCCACGACGGCATCGCCAGGCCGTGGTAGCCGCGGTGCGCGAGCCACGCGATCCAGCCCTTCAGGGCGAGGTTGCCCGACTGGAACACGCCGACCCACAGACCCAGGCCCGCCACCGCGCCGAGGTTCTTGTGGAAGTACTGACGGGGAAGCTCGCCGCGCAGCACGGCGACCAGGTTCTTCGCGAGGAGCTTCGCCTGGCGCACCGCGTGCTGCGCGTTGGGCACGCAGTAGCCGCCCACGCCGCCGCCCGACAGGTCGGGGACAGCAGACACGTCACCAGCGGCCCAGGCGCCCTCGACGAACTCATCCTCGGTGCCCACGCGCAGGTCGGCGCGCGTGCGGATGCGGCCGCGCTCCTCGACGGGGAGGTCGCCGCCGCGGACGACAGTGGGGTTCGCCATGACGCCGGCCGTCCATATGATCAGGTCGGTCGGGATGACCTCGCCGGTCGACAGCTGGACGTTGCCGTCCACCGCACCCTGCACCTGCGTGTCGAGGTGCACGGACGCGCCGCGCTTGGCGAGGTTCTTCAGCACCCACTCGCTCGTCTTGAGCGACACCTCGGGCATGATGCGCCCCATCGCCTCGATGAGGTGGAAGTGCGTGTCGTCGAACGTCAGCTGCGGGTAGCTCTTGACGAGCGACGACGCCAGCGAGCGGAGCTCGGCGAAGACCTCGATGCCCGCGAACCCGCCGCCCACGACGACGACCGTCAGCAGGCGGTCGCGCTCGGGTCCGGGGGGAAGCGTCGACGCCTTGTCGAAGTTCGACATCAGCCGGTCGCGGATCGCGACGGCCTCTTCGATCGTCTTGAGGCCGATCGCGTTGTCGGCGATGCCGGGGATCGGGAACGTACGCGAGACGGCACCGGCCGTCACGACGATCTGGTCGTACTCGAACTCGTAGGGCTCGCCGGCGATGGGCGTGATGGTCGCCGTCTTGTGCGCGTGATCGATGCCGGTCACCTTGGCGGCCACGACGTTCGTGCGCTTGAGGTGGCGACGCAGCGCCACGACCGCGTGGCGCGCCTCGATCGAACCGGCGGCCACCTCGGGGAGGAACGGCTGGTAGGTCATGTAGGGCAGGGGGTCGACGATCGTGACCTCTGCCTCACCCTTGCGAAGATGCTTCTCGAGCTTCCACGCAGTGTAGAAGCCTGCGTATCCGCCGCCGACGATAAGGATCTTTGGCACGGTGTTGCTCACGGTGGGGACTACTCCTGGATGTCAGCGGCTCGGCGTGGGGGACGCCAATCGGATGCGTCGGACAGCAGCGGTGACGCCGAGCGCCACCAGTATAGCGGCCGCTGTGAGCAACGTGAGCGGCAGGGTCCCGTACAGGACGGTGTCGCGGTCGGGCAGCAGCGGCGAGGACGCGCGCGTCACCGTGTCGGCCTTGGGCAGCGGCGGCACTTCGGCGACGGGCTCAGGCTCCGTCGGAAGAGGCTCCGACTGCGCCCGCCGGTACAGCCGGACCCAGTCCTTGAGGCTGCCCATGGGGTTGGCGTCGACGCTCGGGACCTCCGCCGACACGGCGGCCGCGGCATCCACGAGTCCATAGCCGTACAGCAGCTTGTCGGCGGGGTCGGCGCCCACCGCGTGGGCGGTCTTGACGATGCGGTTGATGACGTTGTCGGCGTCGAGCTCGGGATGCGCGGCCCGCACCAGCGCGGCGATGCCCGCCACGATCGGCGCCGCGCCGCTCGTGCCGTCCCACGAGACCACGGTCCCGTCGGCCGAGACGCCGACGAGCTCTTCGCTGGGCGCCGAGACGCCGATCGTGATGCCCTGTGTCGACGCGTCGACGCTCGCCTTGCCGGAGCGGTCCACACCGCCGACGGTGAGCACGCCGGGGATCGTGGCCGGGGCGCCCACCTTCGTGGTGCCGCTCCCCCGGTTGCCGGCCGCCACGACGATCACGACGTCGTTGTCGAACGCGTACTGGAACGCCTCGTCCCAGCTCTCGGGCCAGTCGGGCACGTTCGTGGTCAGCGACATGTTGATGACGTCGGCGCCGTTGTCGACAGACCAGTGGATCGCGTCGACGATCTGGTCGGCGAACGACCGCGTCGCCGACGACCCGAATCCGACCGAGACCGACAGCAGCTGCGCCTCGGGCGCGACGCCGATCACCCCGGTGTCGGGGCCCGTGCCGCGACCCGCGGCCAGCGACGCGACCCAGCTGCCGTGGTCGGCGTCGACCGCCCCGACCGGGGTGCGGCCGTCGGACGAGCCGGCGCCCGACACGTCGGTGCCGGCGCTCACCGCGCCGTCGAACTCGGTCGACCCCCGGCCGATGCCGGTGTCGACGATCGCGATCTTGACGCCGGCGCCGCGCGTGGTCTGCCACGCCTCGGCGATGCCGTAGTCGTTCAGCCAGTACTGCGCCGCGCGCACCGGGTCCTCACCCGCAGCTGCCGGCGGGGAGCCTCCGGGCGTCGCCGCCTGCGCCGTCGCCGGCGCGCCCGCGACGAGCGTCACGGCGATGGCAGCGGCGGCGAGACCGCCCCGGAGGCGACGGATCATCCGGCCGCGCCCGGCTCGGCGCACACGCAGCGATCGGGCGACCACGACGACAGCTGCAGCGCGCGGTCCCCGATCGGATTCACGCCCGGCCCCGCGGCGAGCGCGTGACCGGCGAGGGCGTGCAGGCACTTGACGCGCGTGGGCATGCCGCCCGCCGAGATCCCGGCGATCTCTTCGGGCTCGCCGAACGCGGCGCGGTCGCGCAGGTACGCCTCGTGCGCCCGCCGGTACGCCTGGGCCACCTCGTCGTCGGCGAGCTCCTCCGACAGCTCGCGCATGACGTGGTCGGCTTCGAGGGTCGACATCGCCGCGGTCGCGGCGGGGTGCGTCAGGTAGTAGAACGTCGGGAACGGCGAGCCGTCGGGCAGCCGGGGCGAGGTGGCCACGACGGTCGGGTTGCCGCACACGCAGCGCGCAGCGATGGCGACGACCCCACGAGCGGGACGCCCCAGCTGCTCGCGAAGCACGGCGAGGTCGGCGTCGCTGACAGGGGGGAACGGCGGAGTCGTCACGATTCCAGGCTACCGAAGGCGCCTGGGACGCGGCTGGACCGTGACCGCCTGCGACGACTCACGGGGTGGGCGTGCCACCCGTGGGTGCGGGGTCGGTGGAGGTGTCGTCGGGCACGCCGAACGTGATCGGCGCGACCGTCTGGGCGAGCCCTGCCTCGGTGACCGAGCGCACGAGCTGCGACATCCAGTCGGTCTCGGCGGCCTCGACCTGGTCGCTCACGGGCGCCTGTTCCTGCGGCGCCAGCTCGGGCGGCAGGTCGTTGTCGACGAGGTAGACCACCTCGCCCGGCTTGACGTAGTACAGCCGCTCGCGCGCCTGCGTCGTGATGTAGGCGGGATCCTGCCACCGCTCGCGCTGCGCCTTCAGGTCGGCGACCTCTTCGCGGCTGAGCTTCACCGCGGCCTCGAGCGCGGCGATCTGCTGGCGCTGGTCGACGTACGTGCCGATCGTCGGCACCAGGACGAACGCGGCGAGGACCACGAGTCCCAGCATGATCGCCATGAAGCCCGACAGGCGGATGCCGCCGAGCCAGCCCCGGACGTCGACGGGGCGCCGGCCCGGCACCGGGCGCCGGCGGATGGGACGGGAAGGGGGAGCCGTCGTCCTGGCCACGGCTCCCCCTCTCGTCAGCAGACTCTGTGCGCGTCAGCCCTTGAACCGGGGGAACGCTCCGCGACCCGCGAAGACCGCGGCGTCGCCGAGCTCTTCCTCGATGCGCAGAAGCTGATTGTATTTCGCGACGCGCTCACTGCGAGCGGGCGCGCCGGTCTTGATCTGACCGCAGTTCACGGCGACCGCGAGGTCGGCGATCGTGGTGTCCTCGGTCTCGCCCGAACGGTGCGACAGCATCGAGCGGTACCCGTTCTGGGTGGCCAGGGCCACCGCGTCGAGCGTCTCGGTCAGCGTTCCGATCTGGTTGACCTTGACGAGCAGCGCGTTCGCGACGCCCAGGTCGATGCCGCGCTGCAGGCGCTCGGGGTTCGTGACGAACAGGTCGTCGCCGACGAGCTGCACCTTGGTGCCGAGCTCGTCGGTGAGGGCCTTCCACGCGTCCCAGTCGTCCTCGGCGAGGGCGTCCTCGATCGTGACGATCGGGTAGTTCTCGACCAGGTCGGCGAAGTAGCCGGTGAGCTTCTCGGCCGACCACGCCTGGCCCTCGACGGTGTACACGCCGTCCTTGAAGAACTCGGTGGCGGCGACGTCGAGACCGACGGCGACGTCCTTGCCGGGCGTGAAGCCCGCCTTCTCGATCGCCTTGATGAGGAAGTCGAGGCCCTCGCGGTTGCTGGGCAGGTCGGGGGCGAAGCCGCCCTCGTCGCCGAGGCCGGTGGCGTAGCCCGCGGCCTTCAGCTCGCCCTTGAGGACGTGGTAGACCTCGGTGCCCCAGCGCAGCGACTCGCGGTAGGTCTCGGCGCCGATCGGAGCCAGGAAGAACTCCTGGAAGTCGATGCCGTTGTCGGCGTGCTCGCCGCCGTTGATGACATTGAACAGCGGCACGGGCAGGACGTGCGCGTTCGGGCCGCCGAGGTAGCGGAACAGCGGCAGGTCGGCCGAGTCGGCAGCGGCCTTGGCGACCGCGAGCGAGATGCCGAGGATCGCGTTGGCGCCGGTGCGCTCCTTGTTGGAGGTGCCGTCGGTCTCGTTGAGGATCTCGTCGATGACGCGCTGCTCGCTCGCCTCGACGCCCTCGATGGCCGGTCCGAGCTCGTCGATGACGGCGTCGATGGCCTTCAGGACGCCCTTGCCGCCGTAGCGGCCCTTGTCGCCGTCGCGCAGCTCGTACGCCTCGAAAGCGCCGGTCGACGCGCCGGAGGGGACGGCCGCACGCTGGACGATCCCGTCGTCGAGCAGCACCTCCACCTCGACGGTCGGGTTTCCGCGCGAGTCGAGGATCTCGCGCGCGCCTACAGCCTCGATCTGTGCCACAGGGGTTCTCCTAATTCGTGGAGGTGGGTGGTTCTCGGAGCGTCGTCGGTCCGTGATGAGTCTAGTGAACCGGCTCGTCGCGTGACGGGGATGCCGGCGGCCGCGGCATCCCCGTCACGTGAGGCGTCAGACGACCAGGGCCAGGGCGATCCCGTCGTAGCCCTTCGCGTCGAGGGTCTGCAGCGCCGTGGCGTCGAAGCGCGGGTCGCGGCCGAGCATCTCGAGTCCCCGCTGCACGCCGATGATCTGGGGGTTCTCGGTGGCGGGGTTGGCGACCTCGCCACCGCGCACCGCGTTGTCGACCATGACGATGGTGCCGGGGTGCCCGAGCCGGGCCGCCCAGTCGAGGTAGATCGTGTTGGACTCCTTGTCGGCGTCGATGAAGACGAGGTCGAAGCTCTCGCCGCCCTCCAGCGTCGGCAGCACGTCGGCGCCGCGCCCGAGCAGGATGTCGACGCGGTCGCCGACGCCCGCGCGGTCGAGGTTGGCACGCGCGATGTCGGCGTTGCGGGGCTCGGCCTCGATCGTCACGACGCGGCCGTCCTCGGGCAGCGCGCGTGCGAGCCAGATCGTGGAGTACGCGCCCAGCGTGCCGATCTCGAGCACGCGTCGTGCACCCGACATGCGCGCGACGAGGTGCAGCAGCTTGCCGTTGACGGGTGCGACCTCGATCGCCGGCAGCCCGGCCTGGTTCTGGTCTTCGACGGCCTGGTCGAGCGCCGGATCGTGACCGACCAGCAGCTCGGTCAGGTAGGCGTCGACGCGGCGCCAGGTGTCGGGGGTGGGGTCAGCCATGCCCCCAGCAAATCCGGCGCCGCGCCGGCCGTCAAGGCCTCGCCGCCGCCCGCTGCGCGAGGGCCTCCAGCAGCGCAGCGCCCGTCTCGGCGTCGTCCACCGTCACCACGAAGCGGCGCCCGCTGCGGCGGGTGACCTCGAGCGCTTCGCCGGTGCGCAGCACGATCCCGAAGCGGCGGCCGTGGGGCGCGATGCGCAGCCCCCATCCGCCGAACTCCCCCATCGGCGTCACGCGCACGCGGGCGGCGGACTGGACGTCGGCGAGCGCCACGCGGAAGCGAGGGATGCCGAGCACCGAGTCGACCGCGAGCCCGCCGTCGTCCACGCGGACGTGGAACGCCAGCGTGGTGGCGGCGAAGAACAGCAGGACGAGCGCGACGCCGGTGAGCAGCCACGCGGTCACGGGCTCGGCCCCGCCGACCCACGCAGCGACGGCACCGGCCGCGACGAGCAGCACCGCCGCGACCACGGCCACGGCGGCGCCGGTCGTCATCGAGGTCGTCCGCATCCACAGTGCCCGCTCGTTCGGGCCGAGCGCGAGCGGCGTCGCGGGCCGGGTCGCGGCATCCGGAGCCGCAGTGCCCGGCTGGAGGAACCAGGCGCCGACGCCGACGATCGCGGCCGCGACGAGCGAGACGACGAGCGGGATCCACACCGTCGGCGCCTGCGAGGCCGCATCGAGGCCGATCTGCATCGCGAGGGTCGCGGTCAGGGCGACGGTGACGAGCGCAGAGACGGCGGCGGCGCTCGCCCCCATCAGGCGGTAGGTCGGTCCACGATCGCCGCGGCGCAGTCCGCCGAGCGAGGTGAGAGCCATCAACAGGGGCAGGCCGAGGCCCAGCAGCACCGTCACGAGCGGCTGCGTCCAGGCGGGCGCGAAGCCATCCGCCTGGCCCGACGCGTTCCAGTGCACGGCGATGGTCGGCGGCAGGTGCGGCAGGGCGATCATCTGGACGGCGACGCCCACGACGACGATCGCGAGGGGCAGCCAGATCGCGACGAGCACGAAGCGGCGCACGGCGGGGTCGGGGCGGGTCATCGGGTCTCTCCTTCGGCGATCGTGGCGGCAGGCTCGGGTGCGAGGGTCGCCCTCGGCGCCGCCAGGGTGCCGGGGCGGAACTGCCGCAGGAGCACGATCACGCCGATCACGACGGCCAGCACACCCCACGACACGACGCCGAGGGGCCCGACCAGGCCGAGGTCGGGGGTCTCGCCGGCCGCGGCGAGCACGAGGACGATCCCGGCGAGCGCGTTGAGCGAGCCGTGCGCGAGCACCGCGGGCCACAGCGACGCGCTGCGCAGGCGCAGCCATCCGAAGAGCACACCCCACGCGACGCAGCCGCCGACCATCAGCAGCACGCCGGCGATGTCTGGACGCGCGAAGTTGTAGCCCCGCAGGATCACCGGCGCGTGCCACAGTCCCCACACGGCGCCGGTGATGAGCAGCGCCGGCCATGTGCCCAGCGGCAGCAGCGCCGTCTGCAGCCAGCCGCGCCAGCCGAGCTCCTCACCGAAGGCGAGGAGGCTGTTCACGAGAGCCCCGAACGGCAGAGCCGCGAACTGCAGCGCTACGAGCACCGCCACCGGCGGGAGCGGGGTGCCCGCCGGCGCGTTCGCGGACACCTGCGCGGCGAAGGCCGAGAAGCCGACCAGGTCGAGACGGACCAGTCCGAGCGCGCCCGCCACCAGCGCCGTCGCGACCACGACGACGACCGGCAGCACGAGCGCGAGCGCGAGGAACAGCACGAGACGCCCCGCGGGCCGCAGCGGCCACAGTCCGAGGAATCGCGCGCGCCCGCCCCGCGGGACCCGGAAGGCGAAGACCACGACGACCGTCGCGATCGCGGGCGTCAGCATCATGAGCGGCAGCAGCAGGCCGGCCAGCGGCGACGCCAGCCCCTCGCCGAGCCACAGCGGGGCGGCCACGCCCCACGCGAGCCCGCAGGCCAGCGCCGCGTATGCGGCGACCGCGCCCCACGGCACGCGGGCCGGCCTCTCGGAGTCGGGGTGGCGGACCGGGTGACGGGAGTCGTCGTGGCGGGTCATCGCTGCTCCTTCGGTTCGGCACGGGCCGCCTCTCTCACGAGGGCGGCGAGTGCGTCGGACGGAAGACCCGCCGCGCGCGCCCGCGCGACGAGGTCCTGGATGTCGTGGTGGAGGGATTGCAGCGCCTCGGCCTGGCCGGTCACGACGGCGCCGCGACCGCGGCGGAGCTCGACCAGTCCCTCGTCGCGGAGGTCCTGGTAGGCGTGCAGCACGGTGTGCACGTTCACCCCCAGCGCCGAGGCGATGTCGCGGGCGGCGGGAAGACGGTCGCCCGCCCGCAGGCGGCCGGCCGCGGCATCCGCGCGCACGGACGCGGCGATCTGCGCGAACAGCGGCGCATCGCTCTCGGGGTCGATCCTCACCAACACACGTTTATTCTATGACAACTAGAACAATTGTCGATACGTGCCAACCGAATGGGTCCGTCGTGGGCGGCTCGGCCATGCTGGGCGCATGCGCGTGACCCCTCGCCGCCTCGCTGTCGGCATGAGCCTGTGGATCCCCAACCTCTTCAGCGGAATCCGCGTCCGCCGCTTCTCGGACGACTGGACGAGCGCCGTCGTCGAGCTGCACGTCAACGTCTTCACCCGCAATTACGTCAAGACGGCGTTCGGCGGGTCGATGTCGGCCATGACGGACCCGTACTACTTCATGCTCGTGATGCACCAGCTCGGACGCGACTATGTGGTGTGGGACACGCGCGGCGAGATCGAGTTCCTGAAGCCCGGCCGCGGCGTGCTCACCGCGCGCTTCGAGGTTCCGCGCGAGAAGGCGGAGGAGCTGCGCGAGCGCGCCCGCGGCGGTGCGAAGGTGCTCGAGTGGTTCGAGACCGACATCACCGATGCGGCGGGCGACGTCGTGGCGCGCGTGCGCCGTGAGGTGTACGTGCGCGAGAAGCGGCGCGTGACGCAGGCCGCCGCCGGCTGAAGCGTCAGCCGGCGCCGCGATAGTCCGACGCGGTGAACCCCAGCACCGTGCGGAAGTCGTTCGCGAGATGCGCCTGATCGGCGTAACCGAGCTCTGCGGCGATGTCGGCGAGCGATGTGCGGGGCTCGTCCCGAACGCGCTGCGCCGCCTCCTGCAGGCGTCGGCGGCGGATCATCGCTGCAGGCGGCAGGCCGACCGTGCGATGCGCGAGGCGCTGCAGCGTGCGCGCCGACACCCGCAGGCGCTCGGCCGCGTCGTCCAGGCGCAGGATCGCCGGATCGGTCATCAGCAGCTCTGTCATCGCGTTCGCCAGTCGCGCCTCGGGGGTGAGGGCGCGCACGCGCCCCACGAGCCACGACTCGACGACCTCGGCGGCCGCTCGCGCGTCGGGCATCGCCGCCACCACCGCAGCGTGGAGAGCCGGCTCATCGAGCACGACATGCGCGTCGGCCAGACCGGCCGGCGCGGCGGACAGCTGCGCCAGAGCGGCTGGTCGCAGCAGGACGCCCACCGCCCATCCGCGCCCGCGCAGCACGCGCTCCCCCGCCCGGGTCGTGACGCCCCACAGCGTCACGCCGTCGGGTTCGACCGCGAGATTGGCTGCCGGGTACGGCAGCAGCGCCTGGCGCGACTCCACACCGTCGGGCAGGTCCCACTGCGGGATCCAGTACCACTCGACGAGCTCGGATGCCGCCTCCCCCGGTGGCAGCCGCGTGAAGCGCGGCAGTCGCTCGGGGAACAGCACGCCGCGGTTCGGGTCGGTCACCCCGCCACGGTAGCGGCGACGGCCGACACCGACGCCGGAGGGCCGGCGCACGTTGTCGCGAATCTTCAAGCCGCGGCATCCGCTTCTGCGCGACCGTCGGGGCATGACCACAGAGAACACCATCGGCGTGACCGGCGCGCACACCACCGCCGGACGCCCGAACTCGGCGACGAGCCTCACCCCCTTCCTCGCGATCCGCGGCGCGAAGGAGGCGATCGAGTTCTACCGCGACGTGTTCGGCGCGCGCGTGACCGACGTCACCGAGTTCGGCGGGCTCGTCGTGCACGCCGGCCTGGACTTCGGGCTCGGCCTGCTGCAGCTCGGCGAGCCGTCGCCCGAATACGGGCTCGTGCCCGCTCCGGAGGGCGACGCGGACTGCTACTCCCTGGGCATCTACGTGCCGGACATCGACGCCGTGACCGCTCGGGCGGTCGCCGCCGGCGCGACCGTGCGCGAGGAGCCGTCGACGTTCGTGTCGGGCGACCGCTTCTCGAGCGTGAGAGACCCGTTCGGCGTGCGCTGGTCGATCATGACCCGCGTCGAGGACCTGTCAGAGGAAGAGAGCGCCGCGCGCGTGGCGGAGTGGGCCGCGTCATACAGCGGGTGACGCCCGGCGACGGCGGCGCATCAGCCGTCGCCGTCGCCGAGCGCTGCGATCAGGGCGGGCAGCAGCGCCTCCGCTGTACGCCGGTAGCCCAGTGCGCTGGGGTGGAAGCGGTCCAGGCTGAACATCTCGTCGGGCTGCGTCACGAAGAACGGCCCGACGGCGCGGCGCAGCGACACCGCCCGCGCGTCGTGGCGCGCCGCCGCCTCGGCCTGGGCGTCCGCGAGCTGCCGCGACAGCCGCGATCCCAGTGCGCGCAACGGCTGCGGCACCGGCCGCAGCGCACCGAGGTCGGGACACGTCCCCACGACCACCGCTGCGCCGCGCGCCTGCAGCCGAACGATCGCCTCCTCGAGCTGTGCGACCGACGCCGAGACGGGGACCCGGTGCGTGACGTCGTTGCCGCCGACGACGATCACCGCGGCGTCGGGCCGGTAGTCGGCGGGCAGCGCGTCGATCTGCGACGCGAGCATCGAGGTCTCAGCACCCACGACCGCGGCCGTCCGCAGACGCACCGGCCGCCTCTCGGCGCGGGCCAGCCCCTTCGCCAGGCGCGCGCCGAGCGTCTCCTTGCGACGCTCGGCGCCGAGTCCCGCGGCGATCGAGTCACCCAGCACCACGAGCTCGTGCGGCGGCCCGTCGAAGCGCCGCCCCCACACGCGGTCGGCGTCGAGCGCGTCCTCCCCGAGCGGCTTGCCGATGCGCCGCCGCGCGAGGGCGGCCTGGCGCGTCAGCACCGCGCGCCCGCCGAGCGCCACGAGCCCCGCGCCCACCGCGATCCCGGCGACGCCGAGCACGACCGGCCAGGGAACGGCGTCACGCGAACCGGTCATGACGCCATGCCACCTCACGCGGATGAACGGATGCCGTCACGCCGGTGACGGTCCGATGGCCGGGGCGACGGCATCCCCTTCCGCCGCGTCAGGCGGAGGTGACCTCCTCGACCACCGCGGCGACGCGGCGCTCGCGGGTATCGGGGCGCTTGGCCTCGGCGACGCCGCGCGCCAGCTCCTTGCGGCGGGAGTGCGACAGCGCGTCGAACGCGGCCCGCACGCCGGCGGCGGCGAGCGCCGTCGCGAGATCATCGGGCACCTCGACCTCGCGCTCTGCGGTGTCGAGCGCGATCGTCGCGTCGACCTCGTCGCCGATCTCGACGCCGAGCTGCGCCCGCACGGCCTTCGACAGGCCGATGACGTTCTTGCCGTCCATGACCGCCAGTCGCACGCGCGCGCTCCTGCCTCCGATGCCGACGACCACGGCCGCCCGCTTGCCACCCCCGAGCGCGTCGACCTGGGCGTCTGTCAGCTCGATGGCGGTCGCCGGTCCGAACGGCACGAGCACGGTGTGCAGCTGCAGCGTCATGAACCCATCCTGGCGAAGCCCGGGCCGCAAGGCGAGAGGCGTTATCCCGTGACCGCTAGAGTTCCGCCCGTGACAACCCCCTCGCTCCAGCGCCGTCTCGGCCTCGGCGACGCCGTGTTCATCGGCCTCGGGTCGATGGTCGGCGCCGGGGTGTTCGCCGTATGGGCGCCGGCGGCGGATGCCGCGGGCGCGGGCCTGCTCGTCGGACTGGCGATCGCCGCCGTCGTCGCGTTCGGCAATGCGACCTCGTCGGCGCAGCTGGCCGCGGCCCACCCGACCTCCGGCGGGACGTACGCCTACGGTCGCGCGGAACTGGGGCCCTGGTGGGGCTTCGTCGCGGGCTGGGGGTTCGTCGTGGGCAAGACGGCCAGCTGCGCCGCGATGGCCCTCACCTTCGCCGCGTACGCGGCGCCCGCGGGGTGGGAGCGGCCGGTCGCGATCGCCGCCGTCGTCGCGCTGACGGCCGTGAACTGGTTCGGAGTGACCCGTACGGCGGGGGCCGCCCGCGTGATCGTCGTGATCACGCTCGGGGCGCTGGCCGCGGCCGTGACCGCCGCGTTCTCGGGCGGCGCGTCGCCGGGGTGGCTCACCTCCGACACGCTGTGGAGCGCCGGCCCCTACGGCATCCTGCAATCCGCGGGCCTGCTCTTCTTCGCGTTCGCCGGGTACGCCCGCATCGCCACGATGGGCGAGGAGGTGCGGGATCCCCGCCGGATCATCCCCCGGGCGATCGTCGTCGCCTTCGTGATCGCGCTCGCCGTCTACGGCGTCGTCGCGGTCGCGGTGCTCGGGGCGCTCGGTCCGGCCGGGGTGGCGGCATCCACCGAACCGGTCGCCGAGGCGGCCGCCCGCTCGGGGTGGGCATGGATCGGCGTCGTCGTACGCGTCGGCGCCGCCGCGGGGTCGCTCGGCGCGCTGCTGGCCCTCATCGCCGGCGTGAGCCGCACCGCGTTCGCGATGTCTCGCGAGCGCGACCTGCCCGGCGTCCTCGACCGGGTGCACCCCCGCTGGCACGTGCCGCATCGCGCCGAGCTCACCGTGGGCGCCCTCGTGGTCGTGCTCGTCGCGCTCGTCGACCTGCGCGGCGCGATCGGCTTCTCGTCGTTCGGCGTGCTGCTGTACTACTTCGTCGCGAACGTCGCGGCGCTGCGGCAGCGCGGCCCGGCGCGCCGGTACCCGCAGGCGCTGCAGATCGTCGGGGCGATCGGATGCCTCGTCCTGGCCGTCACCCTGCCCTGGCCGTCGGTCGTGGCAGGCGTCGTCGTGGTCGCGGTCGGCGTCGCCTACCGCGCGATCAGGGTCAGGCGAGCGGCTTGACCTCGAGCGTGTCCGCCGACGCCCCCGGCGCCACGGTCGCGAAGGCCGTGTAGCCGTCGGCTGACGCCCGCTCCAGCAGCGCCTTGAGGTTCTTGGTGCGGTGCTCCAGGCGCACGCGCGACCCCTGACGCACCAGCGACGCCTTGAGCGCAAGCAGCTCGGACTCGGGCACGTCGCGATCGTGGACCAGCACGACCGCGTCGGCCGCGGCATCCGCCCGGTCCGCGACGAGGTCGACGATGCGCTCGAAGCCGATCGAGAATCCCACGGCCGGGACGTCCTGGCCGAGGAAGCGCCCGATCATGCCGTCGTACCGGCCGCCGCCGCCCAGCGAATAGTCGACCGACGGGTGCGCGAGCTCGAAGATGGTGCCGGTGTAGTAGCCCATGCCCCGCACCAGGAAGGGATCGAACACGAGGGGGATGTCGCCGAGCGGGCCGTCGGTGCCGCGCGCCGCGGCGACCGCGGCGCCGATGCCGATGAGGTGCGCGACGACGTCGTCGGGCGCGCCCGCGGGCAGGGCCTTGCGGATCTGGCGCTCGCCGTACGGGTTGTACTCCATCGTCACCGCGCGGCGCAGGAAGGCGTCGAACGCGTCGACGGCAGCGCTCGTCGCGCCGCGCTCGCGCAGCTCGGCGATGATGCCGTCCGGGCCGATCTTGTCGAGCTTGTCGATCGTGATGAGCACACCGGGACGCTCGTCGGCGCCGAACCCGAAGCTGTCGAGCATCCACTCCAGCACACGGCGGTCGTTGATGCGGATGCGTCCGCCCTCGAGCCCGAGGGCGTCGAGCGTGTCGAGCGTGGCGACGGCGAGCTCGGCCTCGGCGCGCGCCGAGGCGTCGCCGATGATGTCGATGTCGCACTGCACGAACTGGCGGTAGCGCCCCTTCTGCGGCCGCTCGGCCCGCCACACCGGCGCGATCTGGATCGAGCGGAACACCGACGGCAGCTGGCCGCGATTCGTGGCGTAGAAGCGTGCCAGCGGCACCGTGAGGTCGTAGCGCAGTCCCAGGTCGGTGAGCTGCGCC
The DNA here is from genome assembly GCF_019511665.1 of Microbacterium jejuense. Taxonomy (GTDB): domain Bacteria; phylum Actinomycetota; class Actinomycetes; order Actinomycetales; family Microbacteriaceae; genus Microbacterium; species Microbacterium jejuense_A. The sequence goes on along the minus strand of NZ_JAEUAW010000004.1, from coordinate 297,396 downwards.
TGGTCGTCGGCGGCGGCCCGGATCGCGTCGGCGTCGAGGCCCCGTTTGAGCACGTTGTACGCGAGCTTCTCGTTGTCGCCGCCGATGCCGGCGTGCAGCCGCGAGTACTCCTCCATGACAGGGGTCTCGATCTCGTCGAAGCCGTGCGCGCGGTAGCGCTCGCGGATGACGGCGAGGACGCCCTCGCGGCGGGCCTTGTCAGCGGGGAGGAAGTCGCGCATGCCGCGCGGCGGGTTCACGGATGCCACAGCACTATCTTTCCAGAGCGTCCGGTGTCCCCTCGGCCGCACGGATCTCGCCCTCCAGGCGCCGCAACCTCTCTCGCAGCGCACGCTCGGCATCCCAGCCGTTCGCACGGGCGGTGGCCACCAGCGCGAGCAGCGCGTCGCCGAGCTCGGACTCGCTCGTCGCATCGGGGCGTTTCGTCTCGCTCGTTCCTCGCTCGCTCAACGGCCGCGGTTCAGTGAGCCCCACGCTGGACGCCTTCGACAGGAGCTTCTGGGCGAGCGCCAGGCTCGGCATCCGCTCGCTCACGCCGTCGAGCACGCTGGTGCGCGCGCTCTTCTCTGCGGCCTTGGCGGCGTTCCAGTGCACGAGCACCTCTTCGGGCGTCGTCGCGACGGCGTCGCCGAAGACGTGCGGATGCCGCCGCACCATCTTGTCGGTCAGCCCGCGTGCGACGTCGTCGATGTCGAAGGGGGCGTCCGGGTCGCGCGAGGCGATCTCGGCGTGGAACAGCACCTGCCACAGCAGGTCGCCGAGCTCTTCGCGCAGCTCGTCGCGCGAACCCTCCTCGACGGCGTCGATGAGCTCGGCGCTCTCTTCCACGAGGTACGGGACGAGGGCGCGGTGGTCGATCTGCTGCGTCCACACGCACCGGTCGCGCACCGCGTGCATGACGAGCGCCGCCTCGCGCAGCGCGTCGGGATCGGTCGGGACTACGCGGTCTTCGGGGCGCTCGCCGTCAGGCGTCGATGGTGCCATGCCCGCCACGATACGAGCACCGCGGCCAGGATGAGCGACACGACCGACCCGGCGAGCACGCCGAGCGTCGCCTGATCGCGCAGCGCAGGCGCGTCGTCGAACGCCAGCTCCGACAGCAGCAGCGACACCGTGAACCCGATGCCGCCGAGCGCTCCGGCCGCAAGGAGGTCGGCGAAGGCGAGCGGCGGCGGTCCCCCGCGGTGCGCGACGCGCAGCGACACCCAGCCGAAGACCGTGATGCCGACGATCTTGCCGACGGGCAGCGCCACGAGCACTCCCCAGAAGGCGGGCGACAGCTGCGACGCCGGGACGGCGGGGATCGCCACCAGCGCCGCCGAGAACGCGAACAGCGGCAGCACGATGACGTTCACCCACGGCTCCAGCTCGTGCCGCACGCGCAGCGCCGGGCGCTGCGCCATCGCGAGCCCGAGCACGACGCCCGCGATCGTCGCGTGCACGCCCGACAGCAGCACGAGCACCCACGTCGCGATCGCCAGCAGCACGAGCACGACGGCGACCGGCACGCGGGCGCGGGTGTCGAGCTGCCGGCTCAGGATCGCGAACGTCACGACGGCGACGGCGGCACCGGCGAGCGCGCCGACGTTCACGTCCGAGGTGAACAGCACCGCGATGAAGACGATGCCGACGATGTCGTCGAGGATCGCCAGTGCCAGCAGGAACACGCGCAGCCCCGACGGCAGGCCCTTGCCGAAGACCGCGAGCACCCCGAGTGCGAAGGCGATGTCGGTGGCCGTCGGAATGGGCCAGCCCGCTGCGGCGTCCGAGCCCCACGCGATGGCGGCGTAGAGGACGATCGGCAGCACGACGCCGCCCGCGGCGGCGATGGCCGGCTGCAGCGCCTTACGGGCGGAGTTGAGCTGTCCGGCGGTCAGCTCGTACTGCAGCTCGACGGCGACCACGAAGAAGAAGACCGCGAGCAGCCCGTCCTTGATCCAGTGCGAGATGCTGAGCTCCAACAGCCCGGGGATGCCGAGCTCGGCGTGCATGACGGCATCCACCGGTCCAGCGGCCGGCGAATTGGCCACGACCAGCCCGAGGGCGGCGGCGGCCAGCAGCACGATGGCGGGGAAGCGGGCGGAGCGAAGAAGCGACATCGGGCCTCCGGAAGGCGTTCGCAGGGTCGGCAAGGACGTGCCGACCAGGCTTCCCGGCTCACCGTCGGCCAGTCTAGCGACGACCGTCCGACGGCCGCCGTCACACAGCGCCTCGCGTGACATCCGCGAATCCGGACGCGGTTAGCCTGGAGGAATGCGCGAACTCACCAACACCGAAGCGATCGACCTCGTCGGGCGATTCGAGGCGGAACAGGGCATTCCCGAGACGATGCGCGGCGACGTGCGGCTGCTCGGCACGCTCCTCGGCCAGGTGCTGCGCGAGAGCGGCTCGGCGGGACTCTACGAGGACGTCGAGCGCCTGCGCACCGCGACGATCCAGGCCTACACCGACGAGACGCCCGAGGCGTTCGCGCGCGCCGCGGCCATCGCGGACTCGTTCACCATCGCCCGGGCAGATGAGGTCGCGCGCGCCTTCACCGCCTACTTCCACCTCGTGAACCTCGCCGAAGAGCACCAGCGCGTTCGGGTGCTGCGCGAGCGCAACGGACGCCCCGAGTCCGGCGGTCAGGCCGACACCGTGGCGTCGGCGTACGCGAGCCTCGCCGCAGAGGTCGGCGAAGAGACCGCGCTGCAGCGTCTGCAGAGCATGAGGTTCCACCCGGTCTTCACCGCGCACCCCACCGAGGCGCGCCGCCGCGCCGTCTCGACCAGCATCCGTCGGCTCGCCGCGCTCCTCGGCGAGCACGACCTCGCGCAGGCCGGCGGCGCCGACGAGCGCCGCGCCCGCCGGCGCATGCTCGAAGAGATCGACACGCTGTGGCGCACCGCGCCGCTGCGTCCCGAGAAGCCGTCGCCCACCGACGAGGTGCGCGCGGTCATGGCCGTCTTCGACGACACGCTCTACACCGCCGTCCCGCACGTCTACCGCCGCATCGACGACGCGCTGCAGGGGCTGGATGCCGGCGGCAAGGCGCCCGTCGTGCGCCCGTTCGTGCGCGTCGGATCGTGGGTCGGCGGCGACCGCGACGGCAACCCGTTCGTGACGGCATCCGTCACCCGCAAGGCATCCGCGATCGCGAGCGAGCACGTCCTGCTGGGCCTGGAGCACACGGCCAGCCGGATCGGCCGCACGCTCACGCTCGACGCGGCGACGACGCCGCCCAGCGACGCCGTGATCGCACTGTGGCAGCGCCTGCGCGCGGCCGACGAAGACGCGGCGAAAGACATCGCCAAGCGCTCGCCCGACGAGCCGCACCGCCGCATCATGCTGCTCATCGCGCGAAAGATCGACGCCACCCGCCGCCGCAACGCCGACCTCGCGTACCGCGACCCCGAGCATCTGCTCGCCGACCTGCGCACGGTGCAGGACTCCCTCGTGCAGGCCGGCGCCCCGCGTCAGGCCTACGGACACCTGCAGCAGCTGCTGTGGCAGGTCGAGACCTACGGGTTCCACCTCACCGAGCTGGAGGTGCGTCAGCACTCCGCCGTGCACGCGAAGGTGCTGGCCGAGCTCGAGTCCGGCGCGCCGCGCAGCGAGCTCGCCGAAGAGGTGCTCGACGTCATCCGCACCATCGCCTTCCTGCAGGAGCGGTACGGCCCGCGCGCCGCAGGGCGCTACATCGTGTCGTTCACGCAGTCGGCGGACGACCTGGCGAACGTCCACAAGCTCGCCCGCTACGCCGTGGGCCCGGACGGCACTCCCCCGGTGCTCGACGTCATCCCGCTCTTCGAGACCTTCGCCGACCTGCAGGCGGCGCCGCGGATCCTCGCCGAGATCGTCGACCACCCCGAGTTCGCCGCGCGCCTGGAGGCCACCGGGCGCCGGCTGGAGGTCATGCTCGGCTACTCCGACTCGTCGAAGGACGTCGGGCCGGTGGCCGCGAACCTCGCCCTCTACCAGGCGCAGGCCGAGATCGCCGCGTGGGCCGACGAGAACCACATCGAGCTGACGCTGTTCCACGGTCGCGGCGGCGCCCTCGGGCGCGGCGGCGGCCCCGCCAACTCGGCGATCCTCGCGCAGCCGCCGCACTCGGTGGACGGCCGTTTCAAGCTCACCGAGCAGGGCGAGGTCATCTTCGCGCGCTACGGCGACCCCGCCATCGCGATCCGCCACATCGACCAGGTCGCCGCCGCGATCCTGCTCGCGTCGGCGCCCTCGAACGAGGAGCGCAACCGCACCGCCGCCGAGCGGTACGCCGACGTGGCCGCGACGATGGACGCCGCATCCCGCGAGCGCTTCTTCTCGCTCGTCAAGGCGCCCGGCTTCGCGCCGTGGTTCGCCCGCGTCACGCCCATGGAAGAGATCGGCCTGCTCGCGCTCGGCTCGCGCCCGGCCCGCCGCGGGCTGTCGGTGGAGTCCCTGGAAGACCTGCGGGCCATCCCGTGGGTGTTCGCGTGGACGCAGGCGCGCATCAACCTCGCCGGCTGGTTCGGCCTCGGAACGGCTCTGCAGACCGTCGGCGACGAGGCGCTGCTGCAGCGGGCGTATCAGGAGTGGCCGCTCTTCCGGACGCTGATCGACAACGTGGCGATGAGCCTCGCCAAGACCGACGACCGCATCGCCCGCCACTACCTAGAGCTCGGCGACCGCGACGACCTCGCGGCGCTCGTGCGCGACGAGATGCACCTCACCCGCGACTGGGTCATCCGCGTCACCGGCGGCACCGAGCTGCTCGGCAACAAGCCGGTGCTGCAGCGTGCGGTCAAGATGCGCAGCCCCTACGTCGACGCGCTGTCGCTGCTGCAGCTGCGGGCGCTGCGCGCACTGCGCGAGGCGCCGCAGGATGCGCCGGTCGATCCCGAGCTGCAGCGCCTGCTGCTGCTGTCGGTCTCGGGCGTCGCGGCCGGGCTGCAGAACACGGGGTGAGCTCAGTCCACGCGGCGGTCGTCGGCGTGGCGGGCGAGGCTGCGGCCGTAGCGCTCGGTGAGCTGCACCATGAGGTCGGGCGTCTCGCGGTCGAGCCCGAACACGTAGCCCGGGAAGTCGAGCTCCCGCTGCGCCGCCCAGATCTCCTCGTGGCGGTCGGGCGGCAGCACCTGCAACGGGTCGCCGACGGCGACCCAGCCGATCGGGACCGTCGTCTCGGCGGGGAGCGTCGTGCGCAGGTGCACGACCGCGTTGATGCGCACCTCGCTGCGCGCGCCGATGCGGGCGCCGTTGAACACGCGCGTTCCCGTGGCGAGGAACACCTCCTCCTCGATCACCGCGCCCGACACGCTCGCCATCGGGCCGACGAGCACGTGGTCGGCCAGGTGCACCGGGTTGGTCGAGGTCGCCCGCACCAGGGCGTTCTCCATCACGATCACGTTCGAGGCAAGGGTGATCGGGCCGCCCTCGGCCGTGATCACGGCGCCGTGGAGGATCTGGCAGTCGGGCCCGATCTCGACGTCGCCGCTGATGACGGCGGTCGCCGCCACCACCGCGGTCGGATGGATGCGGGGCTGTGCCCCGAGGTGCTCGAAACGCATCGTCGCCGTCTCCCGCTCTCTGGATCGGATGCCGCCCAGCGTAGCCGTCGCGCAGATCGTCACACGGTCAACCGCGTCCCGCACGGTATGTAGGGTGAAAAGGCGCCGACGACGTCGCCCTTTCTGCTGGCCTTCCGAAAGCACCACCCCCATGTCCTCAGCGACCACTCTGACCTCCAACGACACCGTCCGGCTCGTCCTGGACACGGTCGAAGCCCGCAACCCTCACGAGCCGGAATTCCTCCAGGCCGTCCACGAGGTGCTCGAGTCGATCGCGCCGGTCCTCGACACGCACCCCGAGTTCGTCGACGGCGGCATCCTCGAGCGCATCGTCGAGCCCGAGCGTCAGATCATGTTCCGCGTGCCGTGGGTCGACGACGCCGGCCGGCTGCAGGTCAACCGCGGCTACCGCATCCAGTTCTCGTCCGTCCTCGGTCCGTACAAGGGCGGCCTGCGCTTCCACCCGTCGGTGAACCTGTCGATCATCAAGTTCCTCGGCTTCGAGCAGATCTTCAAGAACGCGCTCACCGGCCAGGGCATCGGCGGCGCCAAGGGCGGCAGCGACTTCGACCCGCACGGCCGCTCGGACGCCGAGATCATGCGCTTCTGCCAGTCGTTCATGAGCGAGCTCTACCGCCACCTCGGCGAGCACACCGACGTGCCCGCGGGCGACATCGGCGTCGGCGCACGCGAGATCGGCTACCTGTTCGGCCAGTACCGCAAGATCACCAACCGCCACGAGTCGGGCATGTTCACCGGCAAGGGCGTGCAGTGGGGCGGCGCGGAGGTGCGCACCGAGGCCACCGGCTACGGTGCGGTGTTCTTCGTCGAAGAGATGCTCGCGGTGCACGGTGAGACGCTGCACGGCAAGCGCGTCGGCGTGTCGGGCTCGGGCAACGTCGCGATCTACGCGATCGAGAAGGCCCACCAGCTCGGCGCCACCGCCGTCACCGCGTCGGACTCGTCCGGCTACGTCCTGGACGAGGCCGGGATCGACGTCGACCTGCTGCGCCAGATCAAAGAGGTGGAGCGCGGCCGCATCTCGGACTACGCGGCCCGTCGCCCCGGCGCCGTCTACGTCGAGGGCGAGCGTCCGTGGCGCGTGCCGGTCGACGTCGCGATCCCCTCGGCCACGCAGAACGAGCTCGACGGCGACGACGCACGCGCCCTCGTCGCCAACGGCGTCCGCGCGGTCGCCGAGGGCGCCAACATGCCCTCGACCCCCGAGGCCGTCGAGGTGCTGCAGGCCGCCGGGGTCCTGTTCGCGCCCGGCAAGGCGGCCAACGCCGGCGGCGTCGCGACCTCGGCGCTCGAGATGAGCCAGAACGCCGCCCGCCAGCGCTGGAACTTCGACGACAGCGAGGCGAAGCTGCGCGCCATCATGGGCAACGTGCACCACGCCGCGTTCACGGCGGCCGAGAAGTACGGGCGCCCGGGCGACTACGTCGCGGGCGCCAACTGCGCAGGCTTCGAGCGCGTCGCGCACGCGATGCTCGCTCAGGGCGTCATCTGACGCCCTGAGCTGCTGTCAGACGGAGAACCGGATGCCGCGGCATCCGGTTCTCCGTCTTCTCGCGGTCCGTCAGGCCTCGGCCGCCGGCGCCGTCTCGGGCTTGTTCTCGGGCCACAGCTGGTCGAGCAGCTGTGCCACCCACGCGATCAGCTCGGCATCGCCGAGCGGCTCGCCCCCGGCGCTGGGCAGCGGCACGACCATCGCCTCGCCGTTCGCGACGAGCTTCGCCTTCGGGTGCAGGCGCTGCAGGCGCACGCGCATCGAGTCGGGGAGGTTCGCGGGCGCGATGCGCAGGTTCGGCCCCATCGCGACGACGTCGGCGAGGCCGGCCTGCGCCGCTCGGCGTCGCAGGCGCGCGATCGCGAGCAGTCCTTCGACCTCGGCCGGCGGCTCGCCGTAGCGGTCGGTGAGCTCTTCGACCACGAGGTCGATGGCGTCGGCGCCGTCGGTGGTGGGGGCGGTGGCGGATGCCGCCGCAGAGAGCTTCTGGTACGCCTCCAGCCGCAGCCGTTCGCTGTCGATGTACGACTCGGGGATGCGGGCCTGCACCGGCAGCTCGAGGCGCAGCTCGGTCGGGCCCTCGGTCTCTTCGCCGCGGAAGGTGGCGACGGCCTCGCCGATCATGCGCAGGTACAGGTCGAAGCCGACCCCCGCGATGTGACCGGCCTGCTCCGCCCCGAGGAGGTTGCCGGCACCGCGGATCTCGAGGTCCTTGAGGGCCACCTGCATGCCCGAGCCGAGGTCGTTGTTGACGGCGATCGTCTCCAGGCGGTCGGCCGCGGTCTCGCTGAGCGGCTTCAGGTCGTCGTACAGGAAGTACGCGTACGCCCGCTCGCGCGCGCGCCCGACGCGCCCGCGCAGCTGGTGCAACTGGCTGAGGCCGTACTTGTCGGCACGGTCGATGATGATCGTGTTCGCGTTGGAGATGTCGAGGCCGGTCTCGATGATGGTCGTCGAGACGAGCACGTCGGCCTTGCGCTCCCAGAAGTCGTCGACGACCTGCTCGAGCTGGTGCTCGCCCATCTGTCCGTGGGCGACGGCGATGCGCGCCTCGGGCACGAGCTCCGCCAGCTCCGAGGCGACGCGCTGGATGGACTGCACGCGGTTGTGGACGTAGAACACCTGTCCCTCGCGCAGCAGCTCGCGGCGGATCGCAGCGGCGATCTGCTTGTCGTTGCGGGGACCCACGTACGACAGGATCGGATGCCGGTCCTCGGGCGGGGTCTGCAGCGTCGACATCTCGCGGATGCCGGTGACCGCCATCTCGAGCGTGCGCGGGATCGGGGTCGCGCTCATCGCGAGGATGTCGACGTTGGTCTTGAGCTTCTTGAGCTGGTCCTTGTGCTCGACGCCGAAGCGCTGCTCCTCGTCGATGATCATGAGGCCCAGATCCTTGAAGGCGACCTTCTCGGTGAGGATGCGGTGCGTGCCGATCACCATGTCGACCGTGCCGTCGGCAAGGCCGGCGAGCGTCTCGCGCGCCTCTTTGTCGGTCTGGAAGCGCGAGAGCGGCCGTACCTTGACGGGGAACCCGGCGAATCGCTCGGCGAACGTCTCGAGGTGCTGCTTGACGAGCAGCGTCGTCGGCACGAGCATCGCCACCTGCTTGCCGTCCTGGATGGCCTTGAACGCGGCGCGCACCGCGACCTCGGTCTTGCCGAACCCGACATCGCCCGACAGCAGCCGGTCCATCGGGATCGGCTTCTCCATGTCGGCCTTGATCTCGTCGATGGTCTGTAGCTGATCGGGCGTCTCGGCGAACGGGAACGCCTCTTCGAGCTCGCGCTGCCAGGGCGTGTCGGGCCCGAACGCGTGCCCCTTCGAGGCCATGCGCGCCGAGTAGAGCTTCACGAGCTCGACGGCGATGTCGCGCACCGCCTTGCGCGCCTTGCTCTTGGCCTGCGCCCAGTCGCTGCCGCCCATCTTCGACAGCGTCGGCGCCTCGCCGCCCACGTATCTCGACAGCAGGTCGAGCTGGTCGGTCGGGACGAACAGCTTGTCGCCCGGGTACCCGCGCTTGGAGGGCGCGTACTCGAGCACGAGGTACTCGCGCACGCTCTTGACGGCGTTGCGGCCGCCGCTGGAGACCTCGCGCTGCGTCAGCTCGACGAACTTGCCGATGCCGTGCGTGGCGTGCACGACGAAGTCGCCGGCCTTCAGCTGCAGCGGGTCGACGACGGCCTTGCGGCGCGACGCGAGCTTCTTGACCACCCGCGTGTCGCCGCCGATCGTGCGGCCGTAGAACTCGGACTCCGTGATGACGGCGAGCTTCGCGTCGGGCGCCTCGAATCCGCGCTCGAGGGTGCTCACCACGACATGGGCCACTCCGGGCTCCGGCGCGTGCAGCACCTCGTCGACCTTGCGCGCGGCGATCCCGCGCTCGGCGAGCACGTCCCGCGCGCGCTCGACCAGCCCGGTGCCGGATGCGGCGATCACGACCCGCCAGCCGTCCGACAGCAGGGCGCCGACGTGGTCGGTGGCGCCCTCGACGTTGCCCTGGAACGACGGCACCGCCGTGCCCGGCACGCGGATGGCGGCCGCCTGCTCCAGCGCCACGTCGATGTCGCTGTCGATGAGCCCCTCGGCCGCGGCGTCCGCCGCACCGGAGTCGAAGGCGCTGAGGGTCCACCACACGCCGCCGCGTGCGTGGGCCGCCTCGCGCAGCTCGGGCAGCGACAGGAAGTCGCCGGCTCCGAGGTCGACGGGAGTGGAGGCGCCGGCGGTGGCCGCGCTCCACGCGGCGTCGAGGAACTCGCGGTTCGTCTCTCCCAGCGTGATCGCGCGCGTGACGGCCCGCTCGGGGTCGACGAGCGCGATCGACGCCCCCTCGGGCACGTAGTCCACGAGGGTCACGAGCTGATCCACCACCGCGGGCAGCAGCGACTCCATCCCCTCGACGGGGATGCCCTCGGCCATCTTCTCGAGCATGGCGACGAGCCCGGGGAACTCGTCCTTCAGCTGCCGTGCGCGGCCGCGCACGGCTTCGGTCAGCAGCAGCTCGCGGCTGGGCATGAGCGTGACCTCGCGCACCTCGCCCGGCAGCGAGCGCTGGTCGGCCACCGAGAAGGCGCGCATCTCGTCGACCTCGTCGCCGAAGAACTCGACGCGGTACGGGTGTGGCGCTGTCGGCGGGAACACGTCGAGGATGCCGCCGCGGACGGCGAACTCGCCGCGGCGCGACACCATGTCGACGCGGTGGTAGGCGAGCTCGACGAGCCGCGCCACGATGTCGCCGAGCTCCTGCCCGCGGCCGCCCCGGACGAGTTCGACGGGAGCGACGTCGGCGAGCCCGGCTGCGAGCGGCTGCAGCGCGCCGCGCACCGACGCGGTGACCACGAGCGGCGTCGCAGCGTCCCAGCGGGCGATGCGCGCGATGATGTCGAGGCGCGCCCCCACCGTCTCGGTGCTGGGGCTCAGGCGCTCGTGGGGCAGCGTCTCCCACGCGGGGAAGTGCAGCACCTCCGCGCCCGGGAGCAGCGCGCCGAGCGCGGGACCGAGGGACTCGGCGCGCCGGCCGGTCGGTGCGATGAGCAGGACGATGGGCGGCTTGCCCGCGGCGCGGCGCTTCTCGAGCAGCGCCGCCAGCAGCGGGGCGTCGAGTCCTTCGACGAGCGAGAAGTCGGCATCGACGGATGCCGCGGCCACCGCGTCCCGGAAGGCCTCCGCCTGTTCGAGGGCGCGCACGATCCCGGGAACTGTCACCGCACGAGTCTACGGCGCCGCGCCGACATCGCGGCCCGCCGGGGCGGTGCACGGTGTCACGCGGCGGGCCCGCTCCTAGGATGAGGGGCGTGACGACGCCTGACGCCCCGCAGAACCCGCCCGCTGCTCCGGGCGGGTGGGCTCCCCCCGCCGCACCGCCGTTCGGCGTGCCGCAGAGCACGCCTCCCGTGCCCCCGGCGACAGGCGCCTACGCGCCGCCCCAGGGCTATGCGCCGCCGCAGGGGTACGCGCCGCCTCAGGGATACGGGATGCCGGCGGCTCCGGCATCCACACCGCCCAGCGGTCGTGCGACGCAGGTGGGCCGCAGCGGCACGCTCGGCGTCGTCGCTCTCGCGCTGTCCCTCGTGGCCACCGTCGGCGCCGGCCTGCTCGGCGCGATCGCAAGCTTCAACATCGGTCTCGGGGCGGGCAAGGGCCTCGCGGATCTTCCCGTCGACGGCACGTGGGACTGGTCGATCCTCACGCCGGTGCGCGACTGGGTGCTGCTGGGCGAGGTGTCGTTCTGGATCGGAACCGTCGTCGGCGTCGCGGCGCTCGTGCAGGGCATCGTCGCCACCGTGACGAGGCGCGGACGCGGCCCCGGCATCGCCGCGATCGTGGTCGCGGCCCTGGGTCCGATCGTGTTCGGCGGCCTCGTGCAGGGGTTCGTCACCGCCGGACTCGCCGCAGGCACCGGCATCGGCGGCTGACGCGCCGCGGGCGGACGGGCCGCGCGTCAGGCCCGCGGAGCGTGGTGCTTCTGCTGCGCGGCGAGGAGTCCCTCGTCGACGAGCTGCTCGACGGCGTCGGCCGCGTCGCCGACGAGGATCGGCAGGTTCTTGCGCTCGGTCGCGCCGAACGGGTCCAGCACCCAGTCTGCCGGGTCCTGGCGTCCTGACGGGCGACCGATGCCCACGCGCACGCGCGGGAACTCCGGGGTGTCGAGGGCCTTGGCGATGTCGCGGACGCCGTTGTGCCCGCCGTGACCGCCGCCGACCTTCAGCTTGATGGTGTCGAACGGGATGTCGAGCTCGTCGTGCACGACGACGACGTGCGAGGGGTCGATGCCGTAGAACTTGGCGAGCCCCGCCACGGGACCGCCCGAGACGTTCATGAAGGTGTTGGCCTTCGCGAGGATGAGCTTCGGGCCGCCGGGCCGCAGCCACGTCTCGACCACGCGGGCGTTCGCCTTGTGCGCCTTGAACTGCTCGCCGCGCCGGCCGGCGAGTTCGTCGACGACGAGCTGCCCGACGTTGTGACGCGTCAGCTCGTAGCGGGGTCCCGGGTTGCCGAGCCCGACGACGAGCCAGGTGTTCTCGGCCATCCCGACGTCCTCTCCGGCGCGCGCCGGAGTGGCCGCGAGCCCCCACGAGCGTACCCGCTCAGAACGTGGCCTGATGCGAGTCGTCGTATGCGATGCCGTCGGCGAGCATGCCGCGCAGCGGCAGCGTCAGGCGGGTCAGGCCCGCGAGGTCTTCGGCGGTGGGCGTGGTCAGCGTGTCGATGAGGCGCTCCGTGCCGTCCGCGAGGATGCCGCGGATGGACGGCGTGTACACGACCACGTGTCCCTCGACCGTGAGGGTGGTCGCCGTGTTGCGCAGGCCGCCCTCGCCCGAGGGCACGTCGAGGCGGAAGCCCTGCACCACGATGCGATCGGCGCTCAGGCGGATCGCCCGCTCCATCGTCCCGTCCGCCAGCCGGACGCTCACGATCGCGATGCCGCTCAGCCCCTCGATCGACAGCCCGTCGCCCGAGAGGGTTGCGGGATCGCCCGTGAACACCGGCGCGCCCTCGTCGAGCGGCGCGAGCGGCAGCCCCTCCGCCTGGTCGGGCGTCCCCTCGTCCTGCGGAGGGGTGGATGCCTCTCCCCCGGGTTCTTCGCCGGGCGGTGTCGTGGCACCGGGCGTCGGGGTCGCCGTCGGGGTGGGCGTGGGAGCCACGCCGGGGTCCGCATCGGATGCCTCAAGGGCGCAGTCGCTCAGCCCGAACAGGGGTCCGAGCGGGTTCGGGATGAGGCATCCCTCCGACGCCGCAGCGCCGGTGATCGGGAGCGCCGACGCCGCCTGGCCCGTTCCCGTGACGAGCAGCAGTGCGAGGACCGCGGCGGCCGCGGAGCGGACTGGGCTGACGCGCCTCATGCGTGCCCCTCCGCGGCGCCGGGTGCGGCATCCGCGTCTTCCACCGGCGCGACGCGACGCGGTGCCCACGAGACGACCATGACACCGCCCACGCATCCGAGCAGGAAGCCGACGAAGAAGCCGCCGAGGTTGACCGCGACGAGCGAGTAGACGGAGCCGACCAGGACGATCACGCCGTAGAAGATGCGATGGGCGGGCATCGCCACGGCGAGGATGCCGGCCAGCGCGATGATGATCGGCAGGATGGTTGCCTGCATGCCCTCGATCCCGACGTGCACGCGGATGTTGCCGAGGTCGAGCTGGGTCGACAGCAGCATCGCGACAGCGCCGAGCACGGCGACGGCACCGCCGATGACAGGTCGAGAGCGGAACCAGGCCGGCGCGCGGCCCGGGGCCGGTTCGTCGCCGTCGAGGCTGTCGGGGGTGTGCGGATCCGTGGGGTGCATCCGAGACTCCTTCGTCGTCGTGCGGGGTGCGGGGCGGGCCGGTGCCCGCCCCGCGGGGTCAGCTCCCGAGGGGGCGCCGGCTCAGAAGCACTCCTGGCCGTTGGTGAGCTGCAGGTGCAGGCCGTTGAGCGTGAAGACACCCGCCTGCGTGCTCCAGGCCGTCTGCTTGAGGCCCGTGATCTTGATCGTGTCGGCGTCCTGGGCGAAGCCGCCGGCCTCGCCCTTGGCCGGCGTGTTGACGGTGGAGGCGTCCACGCCGATGCGGATCTTGCCGAAGGTGGCGTCGCCCTGCAGGTCGGTGAGACCGATCTGCAGGTCGGTGGCCGTGGCCGGGTTGCCGCCGCCGCCCGCCGAGATGAGCAGGCCCACCTTTCCGAGCGGGGTGTCGGTGACGACCGACTGGCAGAGGTCCGACAGCGAAGCGGTGCCGATGTTCGAGATGGCGACGGGATGCGGCGTGCCGTTCTTCTCGGCCGCGACGCCGGCGTACTGCGAGAACGCGGTGCCGTCGAGCGACGCCGCCGCGATCTTGAACTGGCTGCCCGAGACGGCGAACGAGACCGGCACCGCGCCGTTGGCGACACCGGTCATGACCAGACTCGCGGCGATGCCGACCGGTACCGCCGCGATGACGACCCGGCCGAGGCGGGTGCCCTTGAGCGCAGGGAACTTCATAGATCCTCCTTGATGCAGTGAAGTCGGCGGCGATGCGCCGCCACGGAGACGATACGGACCTTGTTGACTGTCCGTCAATAGTTGTTCACTCGGAGTCAATAACGATCGCGTCTCCGCGTGGACCGGCGTCCGCGGCGGCGGCGCCGATAGTCTCGGACCATGGCCGCGAGCGTCGACGAGTCCCCGGCCGTGCGACGCGCGCGGCTCTCGCCCGACGAGCGCCGCGCGCAGCTCATCGCGCTCGGCGTCGCCGCGCTCGCCGAGCACCCCCTCGGCGAGCTGAACATCGAGGCCCTCGCGGCGCAGGCCGGCGTGTCGCGTGCACTGCTGTTCCACTACTTCGGCTCGCGCCAGGGCTTCCAGCGCGATATCGTCCGCACCGCCGGCGACAGCATGCTGCAGGCGACCGAGCCCGACCCGGCTCTCGCCCCTCTCCCCCGGCTGACCGACACGCTGCGCCGCACGGTCGGGTTCGTGCGTGCCCACGTGGGCACGTTCTCGTCGCTCGTGCGCGGCCCCGCCAGCGGCGACCCGCAGATCCGCGCGGTCGTCGAGCACGCGCGTGTGCTGCAGACCGAGCGCGTCGTCGCGCTGTTCCGCGAGCTCGGCGCCGAGCCGTCGCAGCGCCTGCTCATCGGCCTTCGCGGATGGCTGGCGTTCACCGAACAAGCGCTCGTCGACACCGCGGTCGGCGAGCAGCTCACCGACGACGAGCTCGTCCAGCTGCTCCAGGAGTCGCTGCACGGCATCGCCGAGCGACTGGAGCCCGCGGCGTCCCGCGTCCTGTTCGGCGCGTAGTCCCCGCTCCCCCGGATACGACGAAGGCCCGCCACACCTGAAGGTGGTGGCGGGCCTTCGTGAAGGGGATTACTCCGCGGCGGGCTCCTCGGCCGCCTCGGACTGCTCGGCAGCAGCCTCGGCGTCGGCCTCGGCGATCTCGTCCTCGGCGGCGATGGTCGCAGCGGGGACCGAGATCGCGACGATCAGCAGCTCGGGGTCGGCCACCAGGACGGCGCCCTTCGGCAGCTTCAGGTCGCCGGCGGTGATGTGCGCGCCCTCCTCGAGGCCCTCCACGTCGACCTCGATGTGCTCGGGGATGTGGGTGGCCTCGGCCTGGATCGTGACGGTGGCGCTGTCGAGGTTCGCGATGGTGCCGGCGAACGGCTCGCCGACGACGACGATCGGAACCTCGATCTCGACCTTCTCACCCTTCTTCACGACGAGGAGGTCGATGTGCTCGACGATCTGGTGCACCGGGTCCTTCTGGACGTCCTTGACCAGCGTGAGCTGCGAGGTGCCGTCGAGGTCGAGCTCGAGCACCGCGTTGGCACGACGGATGAGCAGCGACACCTGGTGGCCGGGAAGGGCGACGTGCACCGGGTCGGTGCCGTGGCCGTAGATGACCGCGGGGATCTTGCCCGCGGCGCGAAGGCGGCGGGCGAAGCCCTTGCCGAAGTTCTCGCGGAACTCGGCCGCGACCTTGTTGTCGGTCTCAGTCGACATGTCTTCTCCTTGCGGGGCGCATGGCCCCTTTCTGCTGGCCTGCGCGGAGCGGGCCCGGGTATGAGGGCGGCAGTTCTGCCTTTTCGACTCGAACGCGCGCGCGTGAGGAAAGCCCCAGGGGCCGGCTCCACCGCGTCGATCACGGATGCCGCATCCCGCCGCGAACGGCAGGCGCGAGGCACCCCTCGCCGAAGTTCGACACGAGTCTACCAGCGCCCCCGCTACGATGAGGAACGCACCATCCGCGCCGCTCTCACGGAGGACCCATGGATTACGGCTTCTGGTCTCACGCCCTGCTCTGGCTGATCGGCGCGATCACCCTGGTCGGCGGCGTCGGGATGGTCCTCGCGTTCTGGGGCCTCGGCCGCGACGCCTACCGCAAGGACTGAGGTCCGACGAGGGCCGCACGGATCCTCTCGACCACGACTGCCGGCTCGCCGTCGTTGACGACGGCGGCACCCGCCTCGTCCGCTCCCAGATGCTCCAGCGCGTCGAGCTGCGAATCCAGCAGCGTCGACGGCATGAAATGGTCGCGCGTCGTCATGCGGCGCGCGAGCTCTCCCCGGTCGACCCGGAGCTCCACGAACCAGGCGTCCGGCGCGATCGCGCGGATGCGATCCCGGTAACGGCGCGCGAGCGCGGAGCACGCGACGACCGCACCGTCGGCATGGTCGCGCAGCACGGCGCCGACGACATCGAGCCACGGCATCCGATCGTCGTCGTCCAGCGGCGTGCCGGCGGCCATCTTGGCGACGTTCGCGGCGGGATGCAGGTCGTCGGCGTCGACGAAGGGCAGACCGAGCCGCGCCGCCAGCTCGGCGCCGATGAGCGATTTGCCGGAGCCCGCGGGGCCCATCACCACGATTCGGGATGCCGTCGTCACGCGCCCACGCTATCCGACGGCCGGCTCACGACGAGGCCCGTCGCGGTGTGACCAGCCGGCCACACGGTGTAACACGCATCGGCAAGACTCTAGGCTGGATGAAGTCCCACGATCTCAGGAGCAAGCGTGTCCTCGAACGACTCCTCGCCCGCCGGCGAGCAGGCCCAGACGAACATCTCGACCGACCAGGACCAGGCGCCGGACGAGGCGACGACGGCGCACGAGGGGGCGCCGGCACCGGAGGACGTCCCCCGTCCCGCGCCGGCGGCCGAGGGTCCCGACGGCGAGGCCGCGGCGGCCGCCGCGAACATCGGCGTGGTGGGTCTCGCGGTGATGGGATCCAACCTCGCCCGCAACCTCGCCTCCCGTGAGGGCAACACGGTCGCGGTCTACAACCGCAGCCGCGCCAAGACGGACGAGCTGGTCGCCGAGCACCCGGAGGCCGGCTTCGTCCCGGCGTTCTCGTACGAGGAGTTCGCCGCGTCGCTGCAGAAGCCGCGCACCGCGATCATCATGGTCAAGGCCGGCGGCCCGACGGACGCGGTCATCGACTCGCTGCTGGAGGTCTTCGAGCCGGGCGACATCATCGTCGACGGCGGCAACGCGCTGTTCACCGACACGATCCGTCGTGAGAAGGCCGTCCGCGAGACCGGCGTCAACTTCGTCGGCATGGGCGTCTCGGGCGGTGAGGAGGGTGCGCTGCTCGGCCCGTCGCTCATGCCCGGCGGCTCGGACGAGTCGTGGGTGACGCTCGGCCCGATCCTGCGCTCCATCGCCGCGATCGCCGAGGGCGAGCCGTGCGTCACGCACGTCGGCCACGACGGCGCCGGCCACTTCGTCAAGATGGTGCACAACGGCATCGAGTACGCCGACATGCAGCTCATCGCCGAGGCCTACGACCTCATCCGCCGCGGCACGGGCAAGTCGCCCGCCGAGATCGCCGAGGTCTTCGCCGAGTGGAACCGCGGCGAACTGGAGTCGTACCTCATCGAGATCACGGCCGAGGTGCTGCGCCAGGTCGACGCCGAGACGGGCAAGCCGCTCGTCGACGTGATCCTCGACCAGGCCGGCGCCAAGGGCACGGGCGCCTGGACCGTGCAGACCGCGCTGTCGCTCGGTGTGCCGGTGTCGGGCATCGCCGAGGCGACCTTCGCCCGCTCGCTGTCGTCGCACCCAGAGCAGCGCGAGATCTCGCGCGATCTGCCGGGCCCCGACGAAGGCTTCACGGCCGAGGATGCCGACGCTTTCATCGAGCAGGTGCGCCTCGCGCTCTACGCGTCGAAGATCGTCGCCTACTCGCAGGGCTTCGACGAGATCCGCGCCGGAGCCGCCGAGTACGGCTGGAACATCGACCTGGGCAAGATCGCGTCGATCTGGCGCGGCGGCTGCATCATCCGCGCCCGCTTCCTCAACCGCATCACCGACGCCTACGCCGAGACCCCCGACCTGCCGGTCCTGCTCACGGCGCCGTTCTTCGTCGACGTGTTCGCCCGCGCGCAGGACGCCTGGCGTGAGGTCGTCGCGACCTCGGCGAAGGTCGGCATCCCGTCGCCCGCGTTCTCGTCGTCGCTCGCCTACTACGACGGCCTGCGCGCCGAGCGCCTGCCCGCCGCCCTCATCCAGGGCCAGCGCGACTTCTTCGGTGCGCACACCTACAAGCGCATCGACAAGGAAGGCACCTTCCACACGCTGTGGTCGGCCGACCGCACCGAGGTCGAGGCCGAAGACACGCACTGACGCGCGCCGAGCCGCAACCACCACGTGCAGCCCTGTTCAGGGCTGCACGTTGTGGTTGCGGCAGAAGATGTTGCCCGGGTCCCACTCCCGCTTGACAGCGGCCAGTCGCGCCATCGTCGCGGGCGGGTACATGCGTGCGGCGACGCTGGGATCGGCCGAAGCGATGAAGTTGCCGTAGACGCCGGCGCCCTTCGCCTCGATGGCGGCCCACGCCTGCACCGCGGCCTCGCGCGCGTCGTCGTCGAGCATGCCCGGCACGTCGAAGGCTCCCGCCATCGCGAACCACGTCGCGTCGCGGGCCGGGAACGGCGTCGCGTCTTGAGCCACATCGCCGAACGCGCCGCCGAGCGAACGCAGCAGCACGACCGACGCGGGGTTCTGCGCGCGGAAGCCGACGAGCCGCTCGATCGCTTCGTCGTCGAGCACGTGCAGCAGCGTGTTGCCGCCCACGAAGCCCGGCATCGGTCGTTCCGGGTCGAACTCCGGCGCCTCCATCAGCACGTCCGGGTAGTCCTGAGGCCCGAACTCGCGCTCGGTCACCCCGGGAGCGCCGGCCAGCGGCGCGAGCGCCGCACGAGCGGCGTCCTCGTCGGTGCCGGCCCAGACCGCCGTGATCGATGCGCCGGCAGGCGCGTTGGGGTCCATCGGCGGCACGTCCATGTAGGTCACCGTCAGCTCGCGGGGCGCGTCGGCGAGCACGTCGCGCAAGACCCCGAGGATCGGCCGTGCATCCCCCTCGATGCCGTATACGCCGACCACGACGCCCGCCAGCGGGTGCGCCTCGAAGTCGAAGCGCGTCACCACGCCGAAGTTGCCGCCGCCGCCGCGCAGCGCCCACATCAACTCGGGATGCGACGCGTCGGTGACCTCGACGACGTCGCCGGTCGCGGTCACGAGCTGGGCGCCCACGAGCTGGTCGGCCGCCAGACCCCACGCGCGCACCATCCAGCCGATGCCGCCGCCCAGGGTGAGGCCGCCGACACCGACCGACGCGGTGTCTCCCGAGCTCAGCCCGAGACCGTGTGCGGCGAGTTCGTGGGCCACGGCGCCCCACTGCGCGCCGCCGCCGACGCGGACGCGGGTGCCGTCGACCGAGATGTCGTCGAGGGCGGAGAGGTCGAGCGTGAGACCGCCGGGCACGCCTCCCCAGGCGCTGTGACCGCCGCCGCGGATCATGACCTCGAGCCGCTCGGCGGCGGCGTAGCGCAGGGCGCCGCGCACGTCGTCGACGGTGGCGGCGCGGATGACGGCGGCGGGCTCCCCGATGCCGGAGTGGAATCTGCGGGCGGACTCCCAGTCGGGATCGCCCGGACGGATGACGGCAGTGCTGACGTTCGACTCGTCGATGCTCATGGGGGCCACAGTAGGACCGGGCGCCGACATCGCTCCACCGTGTTCGCTCACCGCGAGCCGCGGAAGGCCCGGATCGCCCCGGCGCCGCCCGCGACGGCTAGGCTCGCCAGCGTGACGAGCATCCTCTACATCGGCGGCACCGGCACCATCAGCGCAGCCTGCGTGCGCCGCTCCGTCGCCCTCGGGCACGACGTGACCGTCCTCAATCGCGGCAGCGCGGGGCGGCCGCTGCCGCCCGAGGTGCGGGTCGTGCAGGCCGACATCCGCGACGCCTCGGCGGTGCGGGCGGCCCTGGGCGACGCCCGCTTCGACGTCGTGGCCGAGTTCCTGGCGTTCACGCCCGAGCACATCGCGACCGACCTCGAGCTGTTCGAGGGCCGCACCGGGCAATACGTGTTCATCAGCTCCGCCTCGGCCTACGAGAAGCCGCCGCGACGCCTGCCCGTGACCGAGTCGACGCCGCTGCGCAACCCGTTCTGGCAGTACTCGCGCGACAAGATCGCGTGCGAGGACGTCCTCGTGGCTGCTCACCGCGAACGCGGTCTGCCCGTGACGATCATCCGGCCGTCCCACACGTACGACGAGCGGCTGCTGCCGACGATGGGCCACTGGACCGACATCGCCCGCATGCGCGAGGGCCGCCCGGTCATCGTCCACGGCGACGGCACGAGCCTGTGGACGATCACGCACTGCGACGACTTCGCCGTCGCCTTCACGGGCCTGCTCGGCAACCCGGCGGCGATCGGCGAGGCGTTCACGATCACCGGCACGCACGCCCCGACCTGGAATCAGATCTACGGGTGGCTGGCCGACGCGGCGGGTGTGGCATCCCCCGATCTCGTCCACGTCGCCTCCGACACGATCGCCGCATTCGCACCCGACCTCGGTCCGACGCTCATCGGCGACAAGGCCCACTCGATGGTGTTCGACGTGTCGAAGGTGCAGCAGCTGGTGCCGGAGTTCCGCACCACCATCACGTTCGACGAGGGCGCGCGCCGCATCCTCGCGTACTACGACTCACATCCCGAGGCGCAGCAGATCGACGAAGACCGCGATGCGCTGTTCGATCGCATCGCGGCCTTCGCGCGGTCGGCCGGCTGACCGGCGGCCCGGACTCCGGCTCAGCGCGTGATGTCGCGCACCGTGCCCTTGTCGAGCCGCAGGCGACGACGGGCGCGGCGGGCGACCGCCGAGTCGTGCGTCACGACGATGAGCGTGAGCCCCTCGTCGTTGAGCTTCTGTAGCACCGCGAGGATCTCGTCGCGCATGCTCTCGTCGAGGTTGCCGGTCGGCTCGTCGGCCAGCAGCACGCGGGGCCGCTTCACGATCGCCCGCGCGATCGCGACGCGCTGCTGCTGACCGCCCGACAGCTCGCCGGGTCGGTGGTCACCGCGCTCGGCGAGTCCGACGTGCGCGAGCGCCTCGGTCACGCGGGTCGTCCGCTCGGCCTTCGCGAGACCGAGCGGCTCGAGCGCCATGTCGACGTTCTCGTGCGCGGTCAGGGTGGGGATGAGGTTGAACCCCTGGAACACGAAGCCGATCTCGTGCGCGCGGATGCGGCCGAGCTTCCGGTTGTTCGCCGTCGCGATGTCGAGGTCACCGAGGTGCACGGCACCGGTCGTGGGCCGGTCGAGCGCGCCGAGCAGCTGGAGCAGTGTCGACTTGCCGCCGCCGGTGGGCCCTTGGATCGTGACGAAGTCGCCCGCCTCGATCTCGAGATCGACCCCGGCGAGCGCCTTCACGATGCGGCCCTTCTGGGTGTACGTGCGGGTGACGCCTTCGAGGCGGTACAGCGCGCCGGGCGCGGCTTCGGGAGCCGGAACCGGCTCGATGTCGGTCATGGTCATGGCGTTCTCTCCCGGTTCTGGAGTGGGTGAAGTGGATGCCGCATCGCGGCGCGTCAGGTCGGTCATCGCTGCTCAGCCGACCGATCGGAGCGCTTCGGCGGGGCTGAGCCGCGCGGCGCGCCAGCCGCCGAAGGCGCCGGCGACGAGTCCGCCGAGGACCGCGATGCCGACAGCGGCGACGACGACCCACACCGTCACCGGCGCGTTCAGCACGATGTCGGTCGTGGTCTGCTGGACGGCGCCCATGAAGCCGCCTCCCCCGCCGGGGCCGCCCATCTGCGGACCGCCGTCGCCGAACGACTCGGACGAGGGCGCCGCCGAGATCGTCGGCGAGATGAGGTTGATCGCGAGGATGCCGGCGAAGCCGATCACGAGGCCGAAGACGCCGCCGATGAGACCCTGTACGACGGACTCTCCCGCGACCTGCCCGACGACGCGGCCGTTGGACCATCCGATCGCCTTGAGCGTGCCGAACTCCCGGGTGCGTCGCGACACGCCCGAGATCGTGAAGAGCACCGCCAGCACGAGGGCGACCGCCAGCACGATGAGCGACAGCCATGTCCCGAGGTTCGTGATGAGCGAGGTCGCACTGGAGAGCGAGCCCGACACGGTCGACGCGAGGTCGGACTGCGAGCTGACGGTGGCGTCGGGCAGCTCGGACTCGAGCGCGGCCTGCACCGACGAGATCGCGTCGGCGGAGTCCGCCTGCACATACACGGTCGAGATCACCTCGCCCGCGCCCGAGAGGTCCTGGGCGACATCGAGCGGGATGTACGCGTTCGACGCGGTGTCGGCCTCATCCGAGGTCGACCCGACGAGTCCGACGACGGTGAAGGCCTGCCCGCCGATGTCGATGCTGTCACCCACGGCGAGCTCCGCCGTGGTCGCGTACGTGGCGTCGAGCACGGCGTTGTACGTGCCGGCGTCGTCGGCGTCGAGGCCGCGTCCATCGGTGACCTCGACGGCCGACAGCGGACCGACGGCGTCCGCGGACGGGTCGATGCCGAGCACCGTGAAGGAGTCGACGCCGAACGAGCCGCCGCCGAACGTCGCGCCGCCCCCGTCCTGGTCCTGGGTGGGCGGCTGCACGTTGTCGGTCGCCCCGCTTCCTCCGTCGGTCGGGCGCTGCGGCAGCTCGCCCGAGAACGTCATGTTGGTCAGGCTGAGAGCCGCGGATGCCGCGTCCACGCCGTCCACCCCGGTCACGGTGTCGAGCACCGACGCGTCGAGGGTCGAGCGCATCGGCTCGGTCACCAGACGGGACTGGCTGAGCTCGGTGGTGCCGTCGTCGGAGGTCTCGCCGCCGTCCTGGCCGAACTCGAAGCGCGGTCCTCCGCCCTGGCCGGGCTCGGCCTGCGCGCCCGACACCGTCAGATCGGTGCCGACGCCGTAGACGGATTCGAGCGCCTTGGCCTGGGCGTCACTCACGCCCGCGGCGAGGGAGTTCACGATCATGACGAGCGCGATCGCGATCGCGAGTCCCGCGGCCACGATGATCGTCTGCTTCTTGCGGCCGGCAAGCTCCCGCCGCAGGTAGGTCATATACATTGCTGTCTTCGGGTCTCCTCCCGGCAGGCAGGATGCCGGCCGTCGTCAGGACGCTACGAAGACGACTCATGTGTGCCGCCAGCGCGAGCTATGAGGAACGTATGAACGCCGGCATCCCTCGTTCTCGCGCCGTCCGTCTTTCACAGCGGGCCCATAGCCGGCTCCATAGCAACCGCATAGGAAGCCGTTCACAATGGACGCATGACGAACCCCGCCCCCGCCCTCCTGCGTCCCGACGGCTCCAACCTCCGCGTGCTCGTGGTGGACGACGAGCAGATGCTCACCGACCTGCTGTCGATGGCGCTGCGCATGGAGGGCTGGGACGTGAAGACGGCCGGCTCGGGATTCGAGGCGCTGCAGACCGCCCGCGAGTTCGCACCCGACGCCATGGTGCTGGACATCATGATGCCCGACCTCGACGGGATGGCCGTGCTGCAGCGGCTGCGTCAGTCGGGCGACGACGTGCCGGTGCTGTTCCTCACCGCGAAGGATGCCGTGACCGACCGCGTCGCGGGGCTCACCGCGGGCGGCGACGACTACGTGACGAAGCCGTTCAGCCTCGAAGAGGTCGTGGCGCGGCTGCGCGGCCTCATGCGCCGGGCGGGAACCGCGCACGCCGCGGGCGCCGAGCCGATCCTGCGCGTCGCCGACCTCAGCCTCAACGAGGACAGCCATGAGGTGGAGCGCGCCGGAACCGAGATCGAGCTGACCGCCACCGAGTTCGAGCTGCTGCGCTACCTCATGCGCAACCAGCGCCGCGTCGTCTCGAAGGCGCAGATCCTCGATCGCGTGTGGAACTACGACTTCGGCGGTCGCTCCAGCGTGGTCGAGCTGTACATCTCGTACCTGCGCAAGAAGATCGACGCCGGCCACGAGCCGCTCATCCACACCGTCCGCGGCGTCGGATACATGATCAAGGCGCCGCAGTGACGGAGGATGCGACGAAGGTCGCGACGAAGCCGCGGCGGGCGGCGCGGCGACCGTGGACGCTGCAGCGCAAGCTGATCGCGACGGTCGTTTCCATCACGTCGTTCATCCTCGTGCTCGTCGCGGTGGCGACCAGCGCGATCCTCGCCGGCGTTCTCGAGCAGCAGCTGAACGAGAATGTCCAGTCCGCCGCGCGTCGCGCCGCCGTGATGCTCTCGGCGCCCGGGGTCAGCGGCATGACCGCCGAGCAGGTGCTGACAGAGCAGCCCCAGCTTCCGGGGTTCTTCCTCGCGATCGACGTGGCGCCGAACGACGCCAACGCGGCGGTCATGACCTCCGACGGTGTCGTCGCGCTGGACGACGCGCAGATGGAGCAGATCAGCAGCAGCCTGCGCGGACAGCACGGGCAGCTCGTCGTCACGATCGACGGCCTCGGCACGTACCGCGTCGAACCGCTGTCGTCGGGCGGGTCGGTGGTGGCTCTCGTCGGCCTCTCGCGCGACGACGTCGCCGCGACCATGACCCGCATGCTCACCACGATCGTGCTGCTCACGGTCGGCGGACTGATCCTCCTCTCCGTCGCGACCGCGTGGACAATCCGTGCCGGGCTCGCACCGCTGCGCGCCGTCGCCGACACTGCCGCCCGCGTGTCGAACCTCAAGCTCGACCAGGGCGACGTGACGATCGCGGAGCGCGTCCCCGGTACCGAAGCCGATCCGCGCACCGAGGTCGGCCGCGTCGGCGCCGCCCTCAACAGCCTGCTCGACCACGTCGACGAATCCCTCGCCGCCCGGCAGCGCAACGAGGAGCGCATGCGGGCCTTCGTGGCCGATGCGAGTCACGAGCTGCGCACGCCGCTCGCCTCGATCCGCGGGTACTCCGAGCTGTCGCTCAAGGCGCTCGGCCGCGACCACGCCTCTGCGACGATCGACACCACCGAGGCGTCGCTGGAGCGCATCCAGGCCCAGTCGCTGAGGATGACCTCGCTCGTGGAGGATCTGCTGCTGCTCGCACGCCTCGACGAGGGCCAGGAGCTCGTGTACGGCAGCGTCGACCTCACCCGCCTCGCGATCGACGCCGTCGGCGACGTGCGCACGACCGGCCCCGACCACGAGTGGGTGCTCGACCTCGGCGACGAGCCGGTGACGATCGCCGGCGATGCCGGGCGCATGCAGCAGGTCATCACGAACCTGCTCGCGAACGCGCGCACGCACACGCCGGCCGGCACGGTCGTGACCGTGCGCGTCGGACGTGACGGCGACGACGCGGTGCTCACCGTCCACGACGACGGGCCCGGGGTGGATCCGGCCATCAAGGACGAGCTGTTCGAGCGCTTCGCCCGCGGCGACCGGTCGCGTGCGCGTCAGACCGGAGGCACCGGCCTCGGGCTCTCGATCGCACGGGCCATCGTCGACGCGCACGGCGGCAGCATCCAGGTCCGCAGCACGCCCGGCGACACGACGTTCGAAGTCCGTCTGCCCGCGAAGCCGGCCGACCCGAGGGCCGACGAGGTCAGTAGCCGCTGAAGGCGTCGGTCGTGATCGACCGTGCACGCTCCAGGGCGGGTGCGAGGTCGGCGATCAGCGCCGCGGGGCCTGAGATGTAGGCGTGCCGCGATCCGATGTCGGGCACGACGCGCAGCAGACCGTCGGCGTCGAGCCGTACGCCCTGCGCCCACTCCCAGTGCGGCGGCAGGTCGGCCGGCCGATCGCGCGTGAACACGACGACCCGAGCCCCCGAGGCCTCGATCTCGTCGCGATAGGCCAGCTCCGAGGCATCCGACGCGACGTACACCAGCACGATGTCGCGATCGGCGGCCGACGCGGTCGCCTGGCGCAGCTGCGACACGAAGGGTGTCACGCCGATGCCCGCCGCGACCATGAGGATCGGCGCCGCGTCGCGCTTGGGCAGCAGGAAGTCGCCCCACACGCCGGTGATCGCGAGCGCATCGCCGGGCTGCACCTGTGCGAGCGCCTGCTTGTAGGAGCTGAGCGCCTTCGCGCTCTTGCCCTCTTTGAACGCGACCTTGAGGAGCGGAAGATCAGCGGGCGCAGAGGCGATGCTGAACTCCCGGCGCGTGCCGCGCGCGTCGGGGTGGCGGTGCGGCACCTCCAGCTCGAGGTACTGGCCGGGCAGGAAGACGAGCCGGTCGTGCACGCGGAACGTGAGCTCTTGCACCGTCGGAGTCGGCTGGGCACGCGACACGAGGGTGAGGCGCACGGCGGTGCGCACGGCGAACGCGAAGGCGACGAGGTTGCCGATAAGGAGCGCGCGCTCCTGGCCGAGCGTGACCTCTCCGAGCGGGATGGGCCAGCCGACCAGCACGCCGACGACCGCGGCCACGGTGAACTGCTGCCACCGGCGCGGCGGCAGCGTCAGCGGCTCCGACAGCATGAAGGCGCCGAGGAACAGGAACGGCGAGCTGAACAGGGCGATCGACAGCAGCTGCCACGCGTCGACCGTCGCGCCTGCCGCCGAGAGCAGCGCGGCCGTGCGCAGCACGAACACGGCGACGGCGATCACGAGGAACACCGCGATCACGCGTACCTTCTCGGTGCGCACGAGCACGGCGAGCCCGAGGAGGATCACCGGCGCCGCGAGCGCGGGCGTGCCGACCCACCACGACGACGCTCCCAGCTCAGGCCACGCCAGGCTCAGCAGCGTCAGCGCGGTGGCGCCCACGGCGGCGGGGTTGAAGATGTGCCGCCCGCGCCACGCCAGCACGTACTTCGAGAGCGACGCGACGGCCGCGGCGATCGCGATGCCGGCAAGGCCCGCGAGCTCGAGCGTGGGACCCAGCACGAACAGCAGGATGTGCGCCGTGATGAGCGAGGACTCCAGGCGCCAGGGGAGGCTCAGCACACGCTGGGCGGCGGCATCCACTCCCACGCACACGGCCGCCAGCACCGCGAGCGTCACGACGAGCTGCAGGGGGTCGGGGGCGACGAGGTCGAAGAACGACAGCAGCAGCGCCACGACGGCGAGCGCCGCGAGCGCGAAGTACACGAGGCGGTACATCGACAGGCGGCCGAGCACCGCGTAGACGCGGTTCCAGACGGCGGTGAGGTTTCCCATGGGCGTCACACCGGCTGCAGGGGCTGGTGGTCGCCGGCCGGCGGGATGACGCGGATGCCGTCGCCTGCGCGCACCGTGCCGCCGGCGAGGACCACCGACATGACGCCCGCGAGGCGCACGGTCTGGCCGGTGTCGTCCACGAACACGAGTTCCTTCATGAGCCCCTCCGAAACCCCGTTGATCTGTGCGCACGGGTTGCGCAGGCCGGTGATCTCGATGACCGCATCGCCGCCGATCTCCAGCCGCGTGCCGCGGGCGAGGCCCAGCAGGTCGACACCGGCGGTCGTGATGTTCTCGCCGAGCGCGCCGGGCGTGACGACGTGGCCGCGTTCGGCCATCTGGTCGAAGAGCTCGGCGTGGATCAGGTGCACCTGGCGCAGGTTCGGCGCCTCGGGGTCGCGCTTCACACGCGACAGGTGCTGGACGGTGACGCCGGCGTGGGCATCGCCTTCGACGCCGATCCCGGCGATGAGGGTGATGCTGTCGCGCGTGGGCTTGGTGAAGCGATGCGCGTCGTCGCTCGAGACCGCGACGACGTGTCCGGGGAGAGACTCGGTCACGGTTCCACGCTATCTGCTCGGAGGAACAGGTCGGCGCGGCATCCCGGCGACCACTCCACGGTGCCGTCTGTCGTCATGCGCACCCACTCGACGCCCCACTCGTGCGCGAGACGGGGTCCGCCGTCGAAGAACAGCGCCGTGGCGACCGCGTCCGCGGTCATCGCGTCGGCGGCGACCGCCCATGTCGCCGCGACCGTGCGCACCGGCTCCCCG
Organism: Microbacterium jejuense; assembly: GCF_019511665.1. Lineage (GTDB taxonomy): Bacteria > Actinomycetota > Actinomycetes > Actinomycetales > Microbacteriaceae > Microbacterium > Microbacterium jejuense_A. Next base: position 269,748 of record NZ_JAEUAW010000004.1, on the reverse strand, counting down.
GTCCGGGCGTCGAGCACGTGGTGCAGCGCGGTGCCGGTCGCCGACGGCCACGCACGCCGGTTGACCGCGGACGCGCACAGTGCGGCATCCCCCACCTCCCACACGCCGATCGCGCGACGCGGGTCGAACGGATGCTCCAGCCCGATGCGCTGGGGTCGCCCGCGCGCCGCCAGGTCGCCGCTCGCGTCGACGACGACGTCACCCGGCATCGCCGCCGTCACGACCGCCAGAACGAGGTCGACCAGGCGCCCCTTGCCGAGCGCCCCGACATCGATCGTCGCGGGCTCGGCGAGCGAGAGGACGCCGTCCTGCCATGTCAGCAGCTCGCGCCAGTGGGCCGGCGCCGGCTGCGCCCCGCGATCACGGAGCGAGTACGCCGCGTCGTAGCCGAGGGAATCGAGGGATGCCCCGACCAGCGGGTTCACGGCTCCCCCGGTCGCCGCCGCCAGCGCAGACAGCGCATCGAGCATCGCGGCCGCATCGGGCGGCGCGGGCATCGAGCCGCCGTCGCGGCCGAGCACGCTGACGGCCGAGTCGGGCCGGAACCGCGACCAGGTGCGGTCGAACGCGTCGACGGTCGCGCACACCGCCTCGCGGGCGTCGGGTGGGAGCGGCGCGTCGGTGACGATCTCCCACGTCGTGCCGATGGCCTCGAAGCGCCACGACACGGACGCCGCGGTCATCGTCAGGCCGCCGCCTCGGACTTGATCTTCTCGATGGCGTCGTTGAAGCCGCCGCTCGTGAGCGACGATCCGGCGACGCGGCTCACCTGGATCTCGTCGATGTCCTGCCCCACGACCACCGCGGCGATGCCGCCGATGAACTTGCCCTGGTACTCCTCGGACTCCCGCTTCTGCGGGTCGCCGGTGACCTCGACGTCGGTGATCACGTCGTCCTCCAGCGTGACGGTGACCGAGATCGTCTCGACCGACTCGGGCGTCGTGTACGTGCCGTCGGCGGTGTACGTGCCGTCGGCGTACGAGCCGGTGCTCGTCGTGCCGTCGGTCGGCGGGCTGTCGGTCGACGTGGAGCCGGTCGAGGGCTCCTCCGCCTCGGACGCGGCCGGCGCGCAGCCTGCCAGCAGGGCGATGCCGGCCGCGGCGGTGAGCGCGGCGCCGGCGCGGACGGGACGTGGAGCGAGTGCGGTGCGGATCATGACGGTCCTCCTGGCTCGTGAGCTGAGGGCGGGATGTATGCGCCCGCAAGCATCCTCGCAACCGGTCCTATGAACGGCCTTTGAGAGTCGCCGGGTTACGCGATGAGCGCGCACGCACCGCCTTCAGGGCCTCGACCGCGAGGAAGATCGCGATCGAGACGGCGATGGGGAGGATCCAGGATGCCGCCGGCAGAGGTCGCGAGTCGAACAGAAGGTTCATGAACGGCACGTACGTGTAGATCACCTGCAGGACGATCAGCGCGAGCGCCGACCACCACACCGCCCGATTGCCGCGCAGCACGTCGAGCGTGAGGCTGGACCGCGAGAGGAACCGGCAGTTGAACAGGTACGCGAGCTGCCCGAACGCGAGCATCAGCACCGCCTCGGTGCGCGCGACCGCCACGTCCGCGCCGGTCGCCGCGACGCCGTAGAAGACGCCCATCGTCGCGCCGCCGATGAGAAGCGACACGACGATCACGAACCCCAGCTCGCCCCGGTCGATGATCGGGCCGCCGCTCGCGCGCGGCGGGCGCCGCATGATGCCGCGCTCGGCGGGTTCGTAGGCGAGCGCGAGCGACAGCGTCACCGCCGTCACCATGTTCACCCACAGCACCTGCACGCTCGTCACCGGAAGGGCGAGACCGAACACGACCGCCACCAGGATCACGAGCGACTGCGCCCCGTTGGTCGGCAGCAGGAACACGATCGACTTGCGCAGGTTGTCGTAAATGCGGCGCCCCTCGGCGATCGCGCTGCGGATCGTCGCGAAGTTGTCGTCGGCCAGCACGAACTCGGCGGCCTCCTTGGTCGCCTCGGTGCCCTTGATGCCCATCGCGATGCCGACGTCCGCACGGGTGAGCGCGGGGGCGTCGTTGACGCCGTCGCCGGTCATGGCGACGACCTCGCCGTGCGACTGCAGCGCGCGCACGATGCGGATCTTGTGCTCGGGGCTCGTGCGCGCGTACACGTCGACCTCGCGCACCACCTCGCGCAGCTGCTCCTGGCTGAGCGCCTCGAGCTCGACGCCGGTCAGCACGTCGGCGTCAGGACCGGCGAGGCCCATCTCGTGCGCGATCGCGAGCGCCGTGCCGGCGTGATCGCCCGTGATCATCTTGACGCTGATGCCGGCCGCATGGCAGTCGGCGATGGCCTCGATCGCCTCGGGGCGCGGCGGGTCGACGATGCCCCACAGTCCCAGGAACTCCAGGTCCACGAGGTCGTCGAGCGCGAACTCGTCGATCGTCGCGCGCACCGGCTTGCGGGCGGCGGCCAGCACGCGCAGGCCCTGCGAGCTTAGCTCGTCGAGCGCGCGCTCCCAGAACACGAGGTCGAGAGTCTCGGAGCCGTGCGCGCCGCGCTGCGTGAGAGAGCGCTCCAGCAGCCGATCAGGTGCCCCCTTCACGAGGATCGCGCGCGACACCTCGCCCTCGCCGCCCCCGGTCCTGGCCGCCTCGTTGAGCGTGGCCATGAGCTTGTGCGCCGAGTCGAAGGGGATCACCGCGACGCGCCGCCCGCCGGCGGATCCCACGCCGCCCTTCATCGCGGCGACCTTGAGCGCGCCCTCGGTCGGCTCACCGACGAGCGACCACCTGCCGTCGTCGCCCTGCACGATGTGCGCGTCGTTGCACAGCGTGGCCACCGACAGGATCGCGGCGAGGTCCCCGGATCCGGCAGCCTCGTCCGCGGCGCCGGCGGGGCTGATGGAGCCCTCGGGCGAGTAGCCGAGGCCCGACACCTCGTACTCGCGGAGGGGCGTGACGATCCGCCGCACCGTCATCTCGTTCTTGGTCAGGGTGCCCGTCTTGTCGGAGCACACCGTCGTCACCGACCCGAGCGCTTCGACCGCCGGCAGCTTGCGGGTGATGGCGTTGTGGCGGGCCATCTGCTGAACGCCGATCGCCAGCGTGATGGTCACGAGTGCCGGCAGGCCCTCGGGGATCGCCGCCACGGCGAAGCCGATGGTCGCCGAGATCAGCTCGTCGAACGGCATCCCATGCAGGAAGCGCCCGATCATGAGCATGACTGCGGCCATGCCGAGGATGACGACCGTCAGGACACGCCCGAAGCCGTCGAGCTGACGCGTCAGCGGCGTCGCGAGCGACCCGGCCTCATCAGAGAGCGCCTGGATGCGGCCGATCTCGGTCGCGACGCCGGTCGCGGTGACGACACCCTGCCCCTGCCCCGCACTCACGATGGTGCCCGAGAACGCCATGGAGCCGCGGTCGCCCACGCCCGCGTCAGGCGGGACGGGCTCGGTGGTCTTCGACGACGGCACCGACTCCCCCGTCAGCGCCGCCTCGTCGATGCGCAGCCGGAACGCCTGCAGCAGCCGCAGGTCGGCGGGCACCTTGTCGCCCGGCATGAGACGCACGACGTCACCGGGCACGAGTTCGGCCGCCGCGACCGTGACCCACCGGCCGTCCCGCCGGGCCGCGGCGTCCGACGACAGCATCCCGCGGATCCCGGCGAGGGCCTTCTCAGCGCGTCCCTCCTGGATGAACCCGATCACGGCGTTGATGACGGCGACCGCCATGATGACCCAGAAGTCGAGCCAGTCGCCCATGACCGCCTTGATGACGGCGGCGCCGAGCAGGATGTAGATCAGCGTGTCGTTGAAGTGCGCGAGGAACCGCACGACGGCGGGCTTGCGCGGGGGCTCCGGCAGCCGGTTCGGCCCCGAGATCTGCAGACGTTGTGCGGCCGCGCCGGCCTCGAGGCCCCCGCCGCCCGTCTGCAGGTGGGTCAGGACGTCGTCCGTGGACAGCGCCCACGGACGCGGCACGGTCAGGCGCGCCTCGGTGAGCGGTGCGGGGGTCTGCGGCTGCGACATCGATGCTCCGTCCGTCTGTCGCCGCGCCGTGCGCTCGATCCCGCTCGGTGCGTCAGGCGGCCCCGTCGAACATACTGGTGACGGAGCCGTCCTCGAACACCTCGTGGATCGCACGTGCGAGCAAGGGGGCGATAGGCAGAATCGTAAGCGTCGAGAAGCGCTTCTCGTCGGGGATCGGGACCGTGTCGGTCACCACGACCTCGTCGATCGCCGGGCTCTGCAGGCGGGTCGCCGCCGGGTCGCTGAAGATCGCGTGCGTGGCGGCGACGATGACCTTGACCGCGCCGTTCGCCTTGAGCGCCTCGGCGGCTTTCACGATCGTTCCGCCGGTGTCGATCATGTCGTCGACGAGCAGGCAGACGCGGCCGTCCACCGCACCGACGATCTCGTTGACGGTGACCTGGTTCGCGACGTTCGGGTCGCGGCGCTTGTGGATGATCGCCAGCGGGGCTCCGAGGCTGTCGGACCACTGGTCGGCGACGCGCACGCGGCCGGTGTCGGGCGACACGACGGTGAGGCGCTCGCGGTCTTCGGCGCTGAGGGTGTTCTCGAAGTACTCCAGCAGCACGGGCTTGGCGAACAGGTGGTCGACCGGTCCGTCGAAGAAGCCCTGGATCTGCGCGGCGTGCAGGTCGACGCTCATGACGCGGTCGGCGCCCGCGGTCTTGAAGAGGTCGGCGACGAGGCGGGCACTGATCGGCTCGCGGCCCCGGCCCTTCTTGTCCTGGCGGGAGTACGGGAAGTACGGGGCGACGACGGTGATGCGCTTGGCCGACGCGCGCTTGGCGGCGTCGAGCATGATGAGCGTCTCCATCATCCACTCGTTGACGGGGGGCCCGAAGCTCTGGATGAGGAACAGGTCGCAGCCTCGGATCGAGACCTCGAAGCGGGTCAGGATCTCGCCCGAGGCGAAGGTGCGGTACTCGGTGGGGACGAGCTCGGTGCTCAGCTGCTCGGCGACCTGCGCCGCGAGCTCGGGGTGGGAGCTGCCGCGTGCGACGACGAGGCGCTTCTTGGTCTTGGCGACCAACCCGGGGGCGATGTCATTCGCCCGGTCGAGCTCAACGGTCTTCTTCTTGCGCGCCATCGTCCGCCTTCTGTGCGCTGCGGGCCTGGGCTGCGACATCCGCCGCCCCGGTACCCGGTCTGTTCTTCTCGACCCACCCCTCGACGTTGCGCTGAGGGGCGACGCTCAGAGCGAGGGCACCGGCGGGCACATCCTTGCGGATGACCGCCCCGGCCCCGGTCTTCGCGCCGTCTCCGATCCTAACGGGCGCCACGAAGACGTTGTGCGAGCCGGAGTGCACCTCGTCGCCGATCTCGGTGCGGTGCTTGGTCAGGTCGTCGTAGTTGGCGGTGATCGCGCCGGCGCCGAGGTTCACGTGACGGCCGATCGTGGTGTCGCCGATGTACGAAAGGTGGGGCACCTTGCTGCCCTCGCCGATCGTCGAGTTCTTGACCTCGACGAAGGTGCCGATCTTGCCCTTGTCGCCGAGCTCGGTGCCCGGTCGCACGTACGCGAACGGGCCGACCGTCGCCTTCGCACCGAACACCGCGAAGGTCGCGTCGCTGCGCGTGATGGTCGCGCCCTCGCCGACCTCGCAGCCGACGAGGCTCGTGTCGGGACCGATGATCGCGCCGCCGGCGACCTTCGTCGCCCGCAGGAGGTGGGTGTTCGGCAGCACCGTGACATCGGGGGCGAGCGTCACGTCGACGTCGATCCACGTCGTGGCCGGGTCGATGACCGTGACGCCCTCGAGCTGCCAGCGGCGCACCGTACGTGCATTGAGCAGGCGACCCACCTCCGACAGCTGCACGCGGTCGTTGACGCCGAAGGTGACGGTGACGTCGTCGACGACGGATGCCGCCACCCGGCCGCCCTCCTGCCGCACGAGTCCCGCGACATCGGTGAGGTACTTCTCGGCCTGGGCGTTGTCGGTGCCGATCGCGGGCAGGTGGGTGCGCAGCGTCTCGGCACGGAACACGTACATGCCGGCGTTGATCTCGCGGATGGCGCGCTCGTCGTCGTCGGCGTCCTTCTGCTCGACGATGCGGGCGACGTCGCCGCCGGCATCCCGGACGATGCGGCCGTACCCGTTCGCGTCGTCGACGACCGCCGTCATGAGCGTGACGGCGGCATCCGCGGCGCGGTGGGCGGCGACGAACGACGCCAGCGTGTCGGCATCCACGAGGGGGCAGTCGCCCGACAGCACCAGGACGTCGCCGTCGAATCCGGCGAGCTGGTCGAGGGCGAGCTCGACGGCGCGGCCGGTGCCGGGGATCTCGTCCTGGTCGACGACGGACGCCTCGGGCGCGAGGTCGGCGATCGCGGCCGCCACGACGTCGCGCTCGTGGCGGACCACGACGAGCGTGCGCTCGGGGCTCAGCACCGCGGCCGCGCTCAGCACGTGCCCGACCAGCGGCTGCCCGCCGATGCGGTGCAGCACCTTCGGCAGCGACGACTTCATGCGCGTGCCCTGGCCGGCGGCGAGGACGATGACGGCGAGTGCGTTGTCGGTCATGCTCCGCCGCCAGGATTCGAACCTGAACCTCACAGCTCCAAAGGCTGTCGTGCTGCCGTTACACCACGGCGGAACGCGGCACGTCCGGTCGCCCGGAGCCCGCCCGTCAAGTCTGCCAGACGCGGCACGGGGCCCTCCCTCGCGATAATGGACGGATGACGGCGCAGAGTGACGAGGTCGATCGCATCGTCGAGGCGTGGATCACCCAGCGCCCCGACCTCGACTTCTCGCCGCTCGGCGTGCTGTCGCGCGTCGACCGACTGTCGCGTCACCTCGATCGGGCACGACGCGACGCCTTCCGCCGCAGTGACCTCGAGCCGTGGGAGTGGGATGTGCTCTCGGCTCTGCGGCGCGCCGGCGACCCCTTCCAGCTCAGCCCCAAGCAGCTGCTGCAGCAGACGCTCGTCTCCAGCGGCACGATGACGAACCGCATCGACCGTCTCGTCGGACGCCGGCTGGTGCGGCGCGAGGCGGACCCGGCCGACGGTCGCAGCGTGCTCGTGACGCTCACCGACGAGGGCCGGATCCGGGTGGATGCCGCGATCACTCGTCTCGTGGACGCCGAGGCCCTGCTGCTCGAGTCGCTCTCGCGCGCCGATCGCGACCGGCTCGCCGCGCTGCTGCGCAAACTGAGCCTGGGATTCGACGCCGTCGGCGCCTGACGCGCGCTCTGGCGTCGTCAGGAGGGCGGGGCGGGTTCTCGTGCTGTCGCGGTGAAGACCGGGACGCGGCGTTCGGGCTTCACGAGGTACCGGCGCCCGGTGGGTGAGGTCCACTCGATCACGCCACCCGAGTAGGGCACCTGCCTGACCTGCCAGGCGGTGTTGTCTTTGACCAGGTGGTGGCCCTTGCAGAACGGGGCGTGGTTCTCCAGGCTCGTGTGCCCGCCGTCGGTCCACCTGATCTGGTGGTCGATCTCGCACCGGGATGCGGGCATCACACACCCCGGCGCCATGCACCGGTCGGCCCGCCACTTCACCAGCCGCCGCAGCGCCGCGGGCGGTTCATACCGGTCTCTTCCGACGGAGAGGACCATTCCGGTCTCGGGATGGGTGAGCACCCGCATCCACTTGCCGTCCCCACCGCACAACTCCCGCGCCCGCGACACCGGAACCGGGCCCACACCCTCCACCACCGGCAGTTCCGCGGCGGAACCACCCTCCCCCAGCAGGCTCAGCGCCGGGACGGTGACCACGACCTGCGCCCGGATCCCCGAGGCCGCCGCCGGAACATGCTGCGTGGTCCCGTCGATGAGCAGATCGCACACCACATCGGCGCGGATCTGATCCAACGTGCGCTCATCACCGGCCGCCTTGATGGCCTTGGCCATCGCGGTCGCGCGCGTGAAGATCGCCTGCAGCTCCACCTCGGGCGCGTACGCGAGCAGCACGCCGAGCCCATCGGCCACCGGCTCCACGACCACCCGCCGCGTCTGCATCGCCGCTCGGTACCGGTCCTCCAGACTCTCCACCCGCGCGCGGGCGATTCGGTCCCGCAACTTGCGCCGGAACGTGCCCACCGGCTCCGCCTCCGCCAGCAACACGACATCGCCCACCAGCCCCGCCTGCTCCTCCGGAGCCAGCTCCCCCAGCAGGTCGACCAGCACCTCAGCGTGCTTCTCGGTGATCCGGCCACCAGCCAACGACTCCCACGCCACCCGACACGAACCCCGCAACGCCTCCGCCACCACGATCAACCGGCCCGCAGCGTACTCCGTCACCCGCATCGCCGCCGCCAGCTCCAATCGGATCGACCGCTCCACGAGCTCCACCTCACCAGCCCCGAACCGGCGAGCCGCAGCCAACGCCTCCTGCCGCATCGCGTCGATCCGCGCATACCGCTCGGCCGCGAACACCGACATCATCGTCGCCGTCTCCACCACCAGATCCACCGCATCCGGCACCGGCCCGAACCACTCTTCATCACGCTCGGACGGGGGCGGAAGCAAGGTTTCGGTCATGCACCGAGTTTAGAACATATGTTCGCCGCACGCAAGAGCCAAAAGAGCTCTCTACCAGCTGTTTTCGCCCTCTCGCACCCGTATCACCCACCACCGACACTCGAGTGATCGTGCCCACCGAAGGCGCGCTGCCGGTAGACCCCGTCAGACCCCGCGGACCAACGGGAACCAGTGCCTCTCGGCCAGCGGTGACCCATCACACAACGGCAGCCACACGCCGTCCACGACCGGAACCCCCTCGACCCGCCACACACCGAAGTACGCCAGCGGGGTCGGCCACGGATAGTCGGGCGCTGCGCTCACCACGGTGTTCCGGACTGCACCGACGAACCGCGCCCGGCCATCGGGGCCGATGACTTCCGCCATCAGCTCTCCGATCGCGCGATGCCCGAAGGGATCGTCGGCGTCGACAAGCCGCGTCAGGAGGTCCAGCTTTCCCACGCCGTCCCGCCGCACGCAGAACGCGTGCCCGCCGCTCACGATGAGGACGCGGACCAGGCACATCGGCGTCGGCGGCGTCGTCCCACGGATGACGTCCGCCCGGCCGCCGCGCGGAAGCCACGGCGCCTCCGGGTAGGTGTGGAGCACCACCTCCCCGTCGGCCGACCTAGTCATCCAGAACCCGCTCCAGCTCCCCCAGCGCGCGGATGCTCACGACGTCCCCCTCGCCGGAGAGCACCTGATGCCCTCCCTCGAAGTGCACGAACCGCGTCCCGAGCTCGTGAGCGATCTCGAGATCATGGTTGGTGTCGCCGATGAGCAGCACGTCGGCCGGCTCGAAGCCCGTTGCCCACAGCCATGCCTCGATCACATCCTGCTTCGAAGCGCGATGGGCGTCGGTGATGCTGAGGATCTCGTCGAACGAGCCGGTGAGTCGGTGCGGACCGAGCTGTGCATCCAGCAGCGGCGCCAGGGTCGCCGATGCCAGGACCTGCGCGATCCCTCGCGCATGCACCCGCTCGAGCGCCTCCCGTGCGCCCGCGTGCAGCGCCACCTCGGTCCTGTCTGCCGCCAGGAGCGCCAGGTACCGGTCGACGGCGGCCCGGTAGTCCGCGGACTCGATGCCGACATCCGCATGGAACCGGTCCAGCGGAAAGCGGAACACCGCGCGATATGCGACGGCATCCGCGATCTCGGGCCTGCCGAACTCGGCGAGCACCAGATTCATCACTCGCAGGCATCGCGCCACATCATCGAGCAGGGTGCCGTTCCAGTCCCAGCACACCGCCTTCACCCTCATCGCGCCAGCGTACCGAGGGTCACCGACGCGCCTCCCGCCGGAGGAAGTTGCCCAGTGCGTGGTCACGCAGCGAACCGTCCGCGGCGAGTTCCGCGGCGGCTGCGACCTGCAGAGGAAGCACGCGCTTGATCTCCGCTGCGCGGCGCATCCGCGCAGCCGAGAAGTCGCGCGCGATGTCATCCTGCGCGTAGAAGCCCAGAAGAGGTGCGAGATCGGTCTCGGGCTCTCCGACACCGGCATTGTCGGGATCGATGAGCGCGGTTCCCGCCGGACCGAGCAGGACGTTGTGTGGGCCGAAGTCACCGTGCACGGCGACCGCCACCTCGGGCGCTTCCTGCAGCACGACCTCCATCGCCGCGAGAGCAGCGCGTCTCGACGACCTGGTCCACGCCGCGGTGATCTCGTCGACGATCGTTGGCCACCTCTCCCCGCCGCACCACGCCCGCAACCCGTCCGACGCCGGCAGCGGCGGCGGGACGACCGATGCGAGATCCTCCAGCAGGGGCAGCAGCACACCCCGGTCGTCCTGCCAGTCGGCGGGTCGCATGGGTTCGCCCGGCATCAGATCGCACGAGAACGCCGACCATCCGCCGCCGTCGACCGGACCGCGCTGGACGCCCGGCGTGCGAGCCGCCAGCGGGAGCCGCGAGAACCATCGCATAGCGTCGACCTCTCGAGTCACCGCGGCATGGTGATCGCCGCCCACTCGCACCCGCACCACGACCGATGCATCGCACAGCGCGACGAAATGGAAGGCGCCGTTCTGCCAGCGCGCCCGTCGGAGATCGGCGTCAGGAAAGGCCGTCGACAGCTCCTCGAACACCGCGCCGGGCAGTCCGGCGAGCGTGCGGCCCACGTCAGCCGATCTGCTCGGTGAGCTCGAACCAGCGTTCCTCGACGCCGTCGCGCTCCTTCTCCAGGTCGGCGATGCGCGCCATCTCCACCCCGAGGCCGACGTAGTCGGACTGGTCGTGGTCGGCCAGCGCGGTGCGCGCGGCGTCGATCTGCGACTCGAGCTTCTCCAGGCGCCGCTCCAGCGCGGCCACCTCTTTCTGTGCGGCGCGCAGCTCTGCTCCCGACAGCGAGGGGGACGTGGATGCGGGGGCCGCGGCATCCACCTTCGCCTCGGCCTGCTCGCTCAACGAACGGGCCCGCAGTCGCAGGTACTCGTCGACGCCACCGGGGAGGTGACGGAGGTGTCCGTCGAGGATCGCGTACTGCTGGTCGGTCACCCGCTCGATGAAGTAGCGGTCGTGCGAGACGACGAGGAGCGTGCCGGGCCACGAGTCCAGCAGGTCTTCGATGGCCGCGAGCATGTCGGTGTCGAGGTCGTTCGTCGGCTCGTCGAGGATCAGCACGTTCGGCTGCTCGAGGAGGATCAGCAGCAGCTGCAGGCGACGCTTCTGGCCGCCCGAGAGATCCTTGACGGGGGTCGAGAGCTGCGCGCTCTGGAACCCCATGCTCTCCAGGAGCTGTCCGGGCGTGAGCTCCTGCGCCTTCGAGCCGCTGCCGAAGGTGTACGTCGTGCGCAGCCGCGAGATGACGACGCGCACGGGATCGTCCAGGTGCTCCTCGAGCTCATCGAGGCGCTGCGTGAGCGTCGCGACCTTGACGGTCTTGCCGCGCTTGACCCGCCCGGAGGTGGGCTCGACGTCGCCCGCTACGAGTCCGAGCAGCGTCGACTTGCCGGCGCCGTTGACGCCGAGGATGCCGGTGCGCTCCCCCGGCGCGATGCGCCACTCGACGGGATGCAGCACTTCGCGGCCGCCGTAGGACACTGCCGCGTCGAGCAGGTCGACCACGTCCTTGCCGAGCCGCGACACCGCGAGCGAGCGCAGTTCGGTCGCATTCCGGATTTCGGGCACGTCGGCGATCAGCACGTTCGCGGCGTCGATGCGGAACTTGGGCTTCGACGTCCGCGCGGGCGCGCCGCGTCGCAGCCACGCGAGCTCCTTGCGGGCGAGGTTCTGCCGGCGCTGCTCGATGACCGCGGCCTGGCGATCGCGCTCGACGCGCTGAAGGATGTACGCCGCATAGCCGCCCTCGAACGGCTCGACGATGCGGTCGTGCACCTCCCACGTCGTGTTGCACACCTCGTCGAGGAACCACCGGTCGTGCGTCACCACGAGCAGGCCGCCCTGGTTCGCGGGCCACCGGCGCTTGATGTGATCGGCCAGCCACGCGATCGCCTCGACGTCGAGATGGTTCGTCGGCTCGTCGAGGAACAGCACATCGTGATCGCCGACCAGCAGCGCGGCCAGCGCCACGCGGCGTCGCTGGCCGCCGGAGAGGCCCGCCACCGGGCCGTCCCAGTCGAGGTCCCCGAGCAGACCGGCGATGACGTCGCGCGCACGGGCATCGCCCGCCCACTCGTGGTCGGGGCGGTCCCCCACGACGGCCTCGCGGATCGTCAGCGCATCGTCGAGCGTGTCGGCCTGGTCGAGCACGCCGACGCGGACGCCGCCGCGCACCGTCACGCGACCGCCGTCCGGCGAGAGCCTGCCCGCCAGCATCGCCAGCAGCGAGCTCTTGCCGTCACCGTTGCGGCCGACGACGCCGATGCGATCGCCTTCGTCGATGCCGAGCGACACGCGGTCGAAGACGACCTTGGTCGGGAACTCCAGGTGCAGGGCCTCGGCCCCCAGAAGATGTGCCATGTCGCCTTCCAGGCTAGGCGACGCGGCATCCCGTCACGGTCAGTACCAGATGCTGAGGCGCGGCGCCGTGTGCCACCCGAGCACGCGGCTCGCCGTCGCGACGGCCTCGGACGACGTGGATGCCGCACCCCCGGCGGTATCGTGCACGGTGACGCGGCCCGCCGCGGCCAGGGTCGCGACCGACACGCCGCCGAGGTAGGTCGCCGACAGCTCCGCGATGCCGAGCGTCAGGAGGACGGCATCCACCTGCTCGCCGTCGTCGACGCGCCGGACGCGACCGGTCCCGTCCGCGGCGGTCTCGAGAAGGTAGCGACCCGCGGCGATGCCGAGCGGATCCGAGACGTCGAGCACGAGCCGGTCCGAGGCGCCGAAACGGCGCGTCTCTAGCGCAGCGACCACGTCGAGGATCCGGACGTACTGGTGATCGCGCACGGTGATCTTCGCCGCGCGCTGGTCGGCGATCATCCACAGGAGCCGCTCGTCCACCGCCAGGTTCTCGGCGTCGACCTCGGCGACGAGGTCGAGCTCGAGCAGGAAGCGCCACAGCGCCGCGTACGCGTCGTCGGTCTCTGCCACGAGGTAGTGCACGCTCACGGTGCCCTTCGTGAAGTCGGCCTCGTTCTCACGCACGGCGTAGACGGCGGCGCCCCGGACCTCACCGGAAGCGTCGGTGTACTGGATCGCGCGCTTCTCGCCCGTGCGCTCGGCGGCGGGGTTGGTGCCGGCGAAGAGGTCCCAGAAGCTCGCCGCGATGTCGATCTCGCCCGCGGTGCGGTGCCGGATGCGCTCGTGCAGCACCGGCATGAGCTGCCGCACACGATCGCGCGGGATGAAGTCGACGCGGCCGTCCGGCCGGGGGCCGATCCACGCGGCGCGCTTCGTCTCGATCTTCCACGCGGCCGCGGCGGCCGCGGGAGCGAAGCCGTAGCGCCCGTACAGCGGCGACTCGCTGACCGTCAGCATCGCCACGGGCACACCCGCGTCGCGCGTCGCGCGCAGCTCGCCCTCGAGCATCGCCCGGGCGACGCCGCGGCGGCGATGCGTGGGCGCGACCGTGACGGACGAGATCGCGCACGACGGGATCACGGCGCCGCCGGGAACGCTGAGCTCGGCGATCCACGACGCGATCGTCGCGACGGGGGCCTCTGCCATGGGCGCCTGCGGGTCGTACACGCCGGTCACGCGCCGGTAGCCGCTGCGCTCGCGGGAGGCGGCGACCTGCTCGGGCGACCGCTCACCGTCCTGGAACCCTCGCGCCGCGGACTGCAGCCAGGCCGCGTAGTCGTCGCCGTCGACGGCGACGCGGCGGTAGTCGAGACCGCCATCGGCCAGCCGCAGGCGCGACTCCTCGTCGACGGGGCCGGCACGGAACGCCGCGCGGTCGGACTCCGACGCGCCCTGCGAGGCGATCTCGGACGTGCTCATAGGTGTTCCTCTCGAAGACGTGGACAGGGATGCCGGCGGCTCAGGCCGGCACCACACGTGCGCCCGCGACGGGTCCGTGCACGTGAAGCGCCTCGTACCCCGCCGCAGACAGCGTGATCTGCAGCTCCAGCGCCGACTCGGGGTCGACGGTCAGGAACGCCAGTGTAGGGCCCGACCCCGACACCATGCCCGCGAGCGCGCCGGACTCCTCGCCCAGCTCCAGCGCTTCGCGCAGCTCGGGCCGCAGCGACAGCGCCGCGAGCTGCAGGTCGTTGCGCGTGTGCTCGGCGAGCGCGATCGGATCGCCGGCACGCAGCGCGTGCAGCACGCCGGCGGCCACCTCGGGCACCGCGTTCGAGGTGCCGATGTCGGGGCGCCGTCGCAGCTCGTCGAGGTGCGTGTAGACCTCGGGCGTCGACAGCCCGGCGTCCGAGGGCACCACGACCCAGTCGAAGCGCCCCTTCGCCAAGGCAGGGCTCAGCTGATCCCCGCGACCGGTGCCGATCGCCGTGCCGCCCATGAGCGCGAAGGGCACGTCCGCTCCGAGCCGCGCCGCGAGCTTGTGCAGCTCGGCGGTGCCCAGCTCGGCCCCCCACAGGGCATCGCACGCGACGAGGGCGGCGGCGGCATCCGCGGATCCTCCGCCCATGCCGCCCGCCACCGGGACATGCTTGACGATGTCGAGGTGCACTCCGCCGGCGTGACCGATGCGCTGGGCGACCAGCCGGGCGGCGCGCACCGCGAGGTTGCGGTCGTCGGCGGGCACCCCCGAGACGTCGACCGTGCCCGAGATCGACACCGTGAACTCGTCGGACGGCGAGGCCCAGACGTCCTCGAACAGCGACACCGCCTGGTACGCGGACGCGACGTCGTGGTACCCGTCGTCCTGCACGCCGCCGACCTCGAAGAAGAGGTTGAGCTTGCCGGGCGCCCGCACGCGGACGCCCTCGGCGGCGAGAGCCTGACTCACCGGTTCGCCGATTCCGCCCAGAGGTCCACGTCGATGCCGTCCGACAGGGCGTCGATGCGCTCCTGCTCCTCCGTCGTGAAGGCGGGGCCGTCCAGCGCCTTGAGGTTCTCGTCCAGCTGGGCCGGACGCGACGCGCCGATGAGCGCCGAGGCCACCACCGGGTCGCGCAGCACCCACTGGATCGCCATCTGGGCCAGCGACTGCCCTCGCTCCTTCGCGATCACGTCGAGGGCGCGGAGCGTGGCGAGCCCCTTCTCGCTGAGCGGGCCCTTCGGCAGCGATCCGCGCTGCTGCGCGCGCTCGGCGGTCCCGCCGCCGAGGTACTTGTCGGTGAGCAGGCCCTGCGCGAGCGGGGTGAACGCGATGGCCCCCATGCCCTCCTGCTTCAGCACACCCGTGAGGCCGTCCTCGACCCAGCGGTTGAGGATCGAGTACGCCGGCTGGTGGATGACCAGCGGCGTGCCCAGCGAGCGGGCGACGGCGGCGGCTTCGGCGGTGCGCTCCGCGCTGTAGGACGAGATGCCGACGTAGAGCGCCTTGCCCTGGCGGACGAGGGTGTCGAGGGCGCCGACCGTCTCTTCGACGGGGACGTCGGGGTCGACGCGGTGCGAGTAGAAGATGTCGACGTAGTCGATGCTCATGCGCGTGAGCGACTGCTCGGCGCTGGCGATGAGGTACTTGCGCGACCCGCCGTTGCCGTAGGGGCCGTGCCACATGTCGTACCCGGCCTTCGACGAGATGATGAGCTCGTCGCGGTACGGCGCGAAGTCCTCGCGCATCATGCGGCCGAAGTTGGTCTCGGCGGTGCCGTAGGGGGGACCGTAGTTGTTCGCCAGGTCGAAGTGCGTGATGCCGCGGTCGAACGCGTGACGCAGAAGGGCGCGCTGGTTGTCGAAGGGGATGTTGTCGCCGAAGTTCCACCACAGGCCGAGCGACACGGGCGGGAGCGTGAGACCCGAGGTGCCGACGCGGCGGAAGTCGGAGCCGACATAGCGGTCGTCGGCGGCGGTGTAGGGGCGGTGGAGGTCTCCGCCGCGGGACAGGTAGCGGTCGTCTTCGGTCACCGGTCCAGGCTATCGGCGTCGGCCGCCGTTCGCAGTGACACGACCGCGGGCGCCGGATGCACATCGTGAACGTCGTTGTCAATGGGGACCTCCGGAAACGTCGTCGTAACGGAGCCTCTCTATCGTGTCCTCACCGGCGCATCGTCGCCGCCCCGGCCGGACCGCCAGAAGGAGGTACGCATGACGCTCTTGTCTGCGCTGTCGCACACCGCCGCACCCTCGAGCGTGCTCCTCGACCGCGGCGACATCGTGATCGACCGCGGCATCCTGCACCTCGTGCACGACGACATCGCGCCGCATGAGGCGCGCGAGGCCGATCTGCTGCTGGTGGCCGAGACCCTCGAGGCGGCGGGCATCGACCTGCTGCTGATCCGTCACGGCCGGTCGCAGCCCGCACTCGTCGTCGACGCGCGCCGGCGGAAGGCCGCCCTGGCGGCCCTCGCAGCCGTGTGCACGCGCGAGCCGCTCCACCTCAAGGCGAAGGGGCGAGCGCCCGTGCTCGTGTGCGATGCCGAGCCGGTGAGCGCGGGCCCCTCCTTCGTCCGCCTCTACCGCCCGCGCATCACCGCGTCCGGCTCGCTCCGCTACGGGCCCTCGCTCGGCGTCGCGCTGGAGTTCTGGCGCTTCGGGTCCGACATGGTCCGCGCCCCGCGCGACAACGCTCTCATGCGACGGCAGACGCCCGTCGAGGACGTGGAGTTCGCCGATGTCGAGCGGTACGGGAGGACATGGCGAACGATCGCCGGCATGTTCGACCCGCACCCGCTGGAGTTCACCGAGGACGTCGACATCGTCTTCTCGTGGGTCGACGGATCGTCCAGCGAGTTCCAGCGGCAGCGCGCCGCACAGCTGGCGGCCTATCGCGTCGGAGACGGCGACGACGGCCCCGCGCGCTACCGGCAGGTCGACGAGCTGCGCTACGCACTGCGCAGCGTGCACATGCACGCGCCATGGATCCGGCGCATCTTCATCGCCACCGATTCCCCGACGCCGGCGTGGCTGCTCGACCACCCGAAGGTCACGATCGTTCGCAGCGAGGAGTTCTTCGCCGACCCGTCCGTGCTGCCGACGCACAACTCGCACGCCGTCGAGGCGCAGCTGCACCGCATCCCGGGCCTCGCCGAGCACTTCCTGTACTCCAACGACGACATGTTCTTCGGCCGGGCGGTCGAGCCCGAGATGTTCTTCACGCCCGGCGGGGTGACGAAGTTCGTCGAGTGCGAGGTCCGCATCGGCACCGGCGAGCCGGCGCTGCACCGCAGCGGCCACGACAACGGACTGCGCGTGAACCGCGCCCTCCTGCGCGAGCGCTTCGGGCGCACCATCGTGCGAGACCTCGAGCACTGCGCGGCGCCGCTGCGCAAGAGCGTCATGACCGAGCTCGAAGAGACCTTCCCCGACGAGTTCGCGCGGACCGCGGCATCCCGTTTCCGCTCCGCGACCGACATCTCGGTGACCAACAGCCTGTATCACTACTACGCGCTCCTGACGGGACGCGCCGTGGCGACCAGGGCCCCCCGCGTTCGGTACGCGCAGACGACCATGGCGTCGGGGGTGCGACTGATGGAGCGGCTCGCCGAACGTCGTGACGCCGACATGTTCTGCCTCAACGACGGCGGAGAGTCCGAGGTGCCCGAAGAGATCCGGGTGCAGGCGATCCGCGCAGCGCTGGAGCGCATGTTCCCGGTGCGGGCGCCGTGGGAGCGCGACGAGCTCAGCGAAGCACGGGAATCGGCGCGGTCGGCGCATCCCTCCGTCCGGCGATCGGCGCCCCCGCACCCGCCGGCATGACGCCGGCCGCCCGCAGGCGGCGCCGCGACTCGTCGGCGTCGATGTGCTCCAGCGTGCGGGGGACGTCGATGGGCACGACGGAGTGGACCACCGTCCGGTCGTAGACGTGCACGAGGTTGAACGCCCGCGCGCCGTCCTGGGGCCGCGTGCCGCCGACCGGGACGGTGAGATCCTGCGCGTAGCACGTCGAGGACGCGACCGACACGGGGATCCCCGCGAACGTCGCGAACGTCGAGTAGTGCAGGTGCCCCGCGATGATGCCGCGCACGTCGGTGCCGTGCAGCACGTCGGCCAGTCGGGCCTGGTCGCGCAGCTCGACGCTCGCCGCGAGCGGCAGCACGCTCGGCACCGGCGGGTGGTGCATCGCGAGGATCGTGCCGAGCGGCGCCGGCGTGGCGAGCACGTCGGCGAGCCAGGCGAGCTGCTCGTCGCGCAGCTCGCCGTGGTGATGACCGGGGACGGTCGTGTCGAGCGTGACGACGCGCAGCCCGTCCAGTTCGTCGACGCGGTCGACGGGGCGCAGGTCGGCGGCCTCGTGCAGCAGGGCCGGGCGGAAGGCGGCGCGGTCGTCGTGGTTGCCCATGACCCACAGGACGCGCGCGCCGATCCGCTCGGCGAAGGGCTCGACGAGGGCCCGCAGGCGCTCATACGCGAGGGGCTCGCCGAGGTCGACGAGGTCGCCGGTGAAGACGACGGCATGCGGCCGCACGCCGCTGGACTCGATGACGCGCAGGGCCGAGGCCAGGTGCTCCTCGCCGTCGACCGTGCCGAACAGCTGGGGCGTCGACGGGGCGCGCAGATGGGTGTCGCTCAGGTGGAGCAGGACGCGTTCGGGGGCCGGGTACTCGGCGGTGCGCATGGCTGATGACTCCGGTCCGCCGGGTGGCGAGCTGCCTGTGTAACCGGACCGGCGAACGGTGGCAGGTTACCCGACGTACCCGAGCAGAAGCCGACGACGCGGTGGAGATCTGCGGAACGCCGGGTGACGGGTCACTCCGGCGCGTCCGCCTCCGCCGCCCGCGCGATGCGGACGTAGTCGTCGACCGTGAGCTCCTCGCCGCGCGCGGTCGGGGCGACGCCGGCCCGTTCCAGGACGAGGGATGCCTCGGCCGCCGTCCCGCCGAGCACGCCGGCGAGCGCCTGCCGCAGCATCTTGCGACGCTGCTGGAACGCCGCGTCGACGATGCGGAAGGTCTGCACGCGCAGCGCCTCATCGCCGCGCGGCTCGGCATCCCGGTGGAAGCCGACGAGCACGCTGTCGACGTTGGGCACAGGCCAGAACACCTGGCGCGACACGGTGCCGGCCAGGCGCCACGGCCCGTACCACGCGGCCTTGACGCTGGGCGCGCCGTACGTCTTCGACCCGGGCGCGGCGGCCAGCCGCTCGCCGACCTCCGCCTGCACCATGACCACGCCGCGCTGCAGGCTTGGGAAGTGCTCGAGGAAGTGCAGCAGCACGGGCACGCTGACGTTGTAGGGCAGGTTGGCGACGAGGACGGCCGGGTCGCCCGGCAGCTCGGTCACGCGCAGCGCATCCGCGTCCACGACCGTGAGCGCCCCGTCGGCGACGCCGTGCGACGCGGCGGTCGCCGGCAGCCGCTCGGCGAGGCGGTGGTCGATCTCGACGGCGGTGACCGACGCCCCGGCCTCCAGGATCGCAAGGGTCAGCGACCCGAGCCCCGGGCCCACCTCGACCACGCGGTCGCCCGGCTGCACCTCGGCGACGTGCACGATCTTGCGGACCGTGTTGGCGTCCACGACGAAGTTCTGCCCGAGCTTCTTGGTCGGGGTGACGTCGAGGTCGGCGGCGAGCGCGCGGATCTCGGCCGCGCCGAGCAGTGTCACGGGCATGCCTCCACAGTACCGACGGGATGCCGGCGGCCGCGGCATCCCCGCGCCGCTCGCACTGACACATGAGGGCGCGCGCACGCAAGTCGCCCCGACGACTGCGGCAGAGCGCTAGCGTGACCACCATGAACAGGACCGGCACGATCCCCGCGGACGCCTTCTCGCTCCGCAGCCCGTACGGCCGCCGCGCGATCGGACTCTCGGTCGCCGCAGCGGTGGGCGGCTTCCTCTTCGGCTTCGACTCGTCGGTGATCAACGGCGCCGTCGACTCGATCTCGCAGGACTTCGCCCTCAACGAGGTCATCACCGGCTTCGTGGTCGCGATCGCGCTGCTGGGGTGCGCGGTGGGCGCGGTCATCGCGGGCAACCTGTCGGATCGGTGGGGGCGCCTGCGCGTGATGTTCCTCGGCGCGATCATGTTCTTCGTCTCGTCGATCGGCGCCGGCCTCGCCTTCTCGCCGTGGGACCTCGCGCTGTGGCGCGTGATCGGCGGTCTCGGCATCGGCATCGCCTCGGTCGTCGCACCCGCGTACATCGCCGAGATCGCGCCGCGCCAGATCCGCGGCGGTCTCGCGTCGCTGCAGCAGCTGGCGATCACCATCGGCATCTTCGCGGCGCTGCTGTCGGACGCGCTGCTGGCCAACAGCGCGGGCGGCGCCGACAACGTCCTGTGGCTCGGCCTGGAGGCGTGGCGGTGGATGTTCCTCGTCGGCGTCATCCCGTCGGCCGTGTACGGCATCCTCTCGTTCACGCTCCCCGAGTCGCCCCGCTACCTGCTGGCGAAGGGGCGCAGCGACGAGGCGCGCGCGATCTTCGCCCGACTCGTGCCGTCGGCCGACCTCGAGCAGACGATCCGCGAGCTGCAGAACGCCATCGAGGCCGACCGCAAGAACGCCGGCGTCTCGATCCGCGGGCCGGTGCTGGGGCTTCAGCGCATCGTGTGGGTCGGCATCATCCTGTCGGTGTTCCAGCAGTTCGTCGGCATCAACGTGATCTTCTACTACTCGACGAGCCTGTGGCAGTCGGTCGGATTCGACGAGAGCGACTCGTTCACGATCAGCGTCGTCACGTCGATCACGAACGTGCTGGTCACGCTCATCGCGATCTTCCTCGTCGACCGCGTGGGCCGGAAGCCGATCCTCCTCACCGGCTCCGTGATGATGACGCTCTCGCTCGGGCTCATGGCGCTGTGCTTCGTGTTCTCTGAGACCGACGCCGACGGCGCCGTCACGCTGCCCGCGCCGTGGGGCCCGATCGCGCTCGTCGCGGCGAACGTCTTCGTCGTCGGCTTCGGCGCGTCGTGGGGACCGCTCGTGTGGGTGCTCCTGGGCGAGATCTTCCCGAGCCGCATCCGCGGCAAGGCGCTCGGCGTGGCCGCCGGGGCGCAGTGGATCGCCAACTTCCTCATCACGATCTCGTTCCCGGCCATGTCGTCGTGGTCCCTGCCGCTCACCTACGGCATGTACGCGCTGTTCGCGGCGCTGTCGTTCGTGTACGTCGCGTGGCGCGTGCCCGAGACGAAGGGCATGGACATCGAGCAGACCGAGACGCTGTTCGTCCACCGCAAGGACGCGCCCGCCGCGAGCTGACGGAAGGGCCGGGGCGGCGGCATCCGTTCGCTCCCCTAGGATGCTGGGATGCCCTCGCTCGGCGAACTCATCGCACCACGCCGCCTGGGCAGGGACTTCCGGTGGCTGCTGGCGTCGTCGTGGACCAGCAATCTCGGCGACGGCATCGCGCTGTCGGCGGCGCCCCTGCTGATCGCCTCGATGACGTCATCGCCGGTGCTCGTCGCATCGGGCGCCATGATGCAGTTCCTGCCGTGGCTGCTGTTCGGCCTGCTCGCCGGGTCCGTCGCCGACCACCACGACCGGCGCCGGCTCGTGATGCTCGCCAACGGCATCCGCGCCGTCATCGTCGGGGCGCTCGTGGTGTTCCTCGTCACCGGGCACGCCACGGTGTGGATCGTGCTGGCCACGGCGTTCCTCTACGGCATCGCGGAGGTGTTCGCGGATTCGGCGGGCAGCACGCTGCTGCCCATGATGGTGCGCCCCGCCGACCTCGGCATCGGCAACGCCCGCATGCAGGCCGGCTACCTCGTCGCCAACCAGCTCGCGGGCCCGCCCCTGGGCGCGTTCCTGTTCGCGGTCGGCTCGTTCTGGCCCTTCCTGCTGCAGATCCTGTGCGTCGCGCTCGCGGTGCTGCTGATCTCGCGGATCTCGCACACGCCGATTCCCGAGAAGGATGCCGCGGCCCCGGGCGCGGCGCCACTGACGGCCGACGGCGCGCCGGCGAAGCCGCATCCGATCCGCGAGGGACTCCGCTGGCTGCGGCACAACCCGCCGGTGCGCACGCTCGTGCTGATCATCCTGGTGTTCAACGTGACGTGGGCCGCTCCCTGGAGCGTCCTCGTGCTGTACGCGACGGAGCACCTGAACATGGGCGCCATCGGCTACGGGGCACTCACGACGGCGTCTGCCCTCGGCGGCATGGTGGCGGTGTTCTCATTCGGCTGGCTTGAGAAGCACGTCTCGTTCTCGACCCTCATGCGCGTGTGCCTGTCGCTCGAGGTGCTCATGCACCTGTCGTTCGCGCTGACCACGAACGGGGTCGTGGCCCTGATCATCATGTTCGGCTTCGGCCTGTACGCGTTCGTGTGGGGCACGATCTCGACCACGGTCCGCCAGCGCCTCGTGCCGCTGTCGCTGCAGGGCCGCATCGCGTCGGTCAACATGGTCGGCGTGTTCGGCGGCCTCGTGATCGGTCAGCTGCTGGGCGGCCTCATCGCCCAGACGTGGGGACTGACGGCGCCGTGGTGGTTCGCGTTCGCGGGTTCGTTCGTCACACTGCTGCTGGTGTGGCGGCCCATCCGCAACATCGCTGCGGCCAAGCCCGTGCTGGACGAGGCGGCGGCAGACGACGTCGCCGACCGCGACGAGCCCGGGGCGGGCGGGCGCCCGCTCATCGACTGAGCGCAGCACCGTCAGCGGCTGCCGCGCACCGCCGCGACCAGCTCCGCCCACATCGCGTCGAGGCGCGCGACCCACGGCCCCGCGAAGTCCGAGCGGTAGCGCGCCTGCACCTCGTCGAGCGTCACCCACTCCGAGGCGGCGACCTCCTCCGGATCGAGAGCCAGGGTGGCGGGGTCCACGTCGTGGGCCACGTACAGGTCGAAGAGCGCCGACGCTTCGATGACTCTCCCGACGAAGACGAGCGCATCCGGCGCCGCCCGCAGCCCGGTCTCCTCGCGCAGCTCACGCGACGCCGCCTGGCGGCTCGTCTCGCCTGCCAGGGCGCTGCCCGCGGCGAACTCCCAGTCCAGCGCCCAGTCCTTCACGGCCGCGCGCTGCGAGATCAGCACCCGTCCGTCGGCACGCACCGCGCATACCGACGACACGACGTGGAACGCCTCGGCCGGAAGACCCGGGTCGCCGCGGCGATGGGTGATGCCGAGTGGTCGACCGGCGGCATCCACCAGATCCCACAGCTCGTCGTCCACGGACCGAACCTAGTCCTCGAACGCGCCGTACACCTCGAGCGTGTTCGCCGCGACCTGCGCGCACAGCTCGTCGACGTCGACGCCCAGCTCGGCGGCCATGAACCGCACCGTGACCGGAACGAGGTACGGGGCGTTCGGGCGGCCTCGATGCGGCGTCGGAGTGAGGAACGGCGCATCCGTCTCGACGAGGATGCGCTCGCGCGGGATCACCGCGAGCGCGTCGCGCAGGTTCTGCGCGTTCTTGAACGTCACGTTGCCCGCGAACGACAGCCAGTGTCCGCGCTCCGCCGCGATGCGCGCCATGTCGGCGTCGCCCGAGAAGCAGTGGAACACGGTCCGCTCGGGGGCGCCGACGCGCTGAAGGGTCTCGAGCACGGCGTCATGCGCGTCGCGGTCGTGGATCTGCATCGCGATCCCGTGCTTCTTCGCGAGCGCGATGTGCGCCTCGAAGCTCTCGAACTGCGCGGGCCGGCCCTCGTCCTCCGTGCGGAAGAAGTCCAGCCCCGTCTCGCCGATCGCCCGCACGCGCGGCTGCGCAGCGAGCTCGTCTATGACGCCGATCGCCTCGTCGAGGCGCCCGGCGGCGGCGTACGCCGGTGCCTCGTTCGGATGGATCGCGACCGCCGCGAGGACGCGGGGATGGGATGCCGCCGCCCACGCGGACCACCGGCTCGACTCGATGTCGCCACCGGCCTGGACGACGCCGATCACGCCGACCTCGCCCGCACGTGCGAGCTGCTCGTCCAGCGACAGGCCGACGCCGTCCTCGATCTCCAGGTGCGCGTGGTTGTCGTACACGGGCACCGCGAGCGGCTCGGGCGCGTCGGGGTAGCTCACATCGCGCGACCCCTTCTCACGCACGCGGACATACTGCGAGGGGTCGGCCGACTCTGCCGGATACGGCACCGCGGGCTCAGACATGACCGACTCCGTCCGTCGAGCGAGCGCAGCGAGACGAAACGCGCTGAGCCTTGCGGGACGTCCGAGGCGTTTCGTCTCGCTCGTGCCTCGCTCGCTCAACGACCGGCGCGACCGTCACGGTCAGACCGTCTGCTCGACGCGCGGGAACAGCGGCGCCAGCCCGTTGACCGACGTGCCGGGCTTCAGGACGCCCCACGCGCCGGCCTCGCGCAGCGGCTGGTCCTGCAGGCGGCCGAGCGACTCGGCGGCGCCGAGGGCGACCCACAGCTTCTCGGTCGACTCCGGCATCACCGGCGACAGCAGCACGGCGAGCGCGCGCAGCCCCTCGGCGGCCGTGTACAGCACGGTGCCCAGACGCTCCCGCTGCGCCTCGTCCTTCGCGAGAGCCCACGGCTCGTTCTCGGTGATATAGAGGTTCAGCGCGTCGACGATGGTCCAGATCGCCGAGATCGCCTCGTCGATGCGGAAGCGCTCGATGGCCGCATCGGCGGCGGTGGCGGCATCCTGAACCGTCCGCTGGATGGCGAGGTCGCGCTCGTCGTACGACGCCGGCGGCGGAACCACGCCCTCGAAGTACTTCTCGATCATGGCGGTCGTGCGCGAGGCGAGGTTGCCGAAGCCGTTGGCGAGCTCGGCCTGGTAGCGGGCCGACAGGTCCTCCCACGAGAACGAGCCGTCCTGGCCGAACGCGATCGCCGACAGGAAGTAGAACCGGTAGGCGTCCGACCCGAACACATCGGTGATCTCGGTGGGCGCGATGCCGGTGAGCTTCGACTTCGACATCTTCTCGCCCCCGACGAGGAGCCAGCCGTGGGCGAAGACCCCACGCGGCACGTCGAGGCCCGCAGCCATCAGCATCGCGGGCCAGATGACGGCGTGGAAGCGCAGGATGTCCTTGCCGACCACGTGGTACGCGGGCCAGCGGCGCGCGAACTCCTCGGGGTCGGTGCCGTACCCCACCGCGGTGGCGTAGTTCAGCAGCGCGTCGACCCACACGTAGATGACGTGCGACTCGTCCCACGGCAGCGGGATGCCCCAGTCGAACGCGGAGCGCGAGATCGACAGGTCCTTCAGGCCGTTCTTCACGAACGAGACGACCTCGTTGCGAGCGGAGTCGGGGCGCACGAAGTCGGGCACCGTCGAGTAGAGCTCGAGCAGCTTGTCCTGGAACTCCGAGAGCTTGAAGAAGTAGTTCTTCTCCTGCAGCAGCTCCAGCGGCTTGGAGTGGATCGCGCAGACCTTGAGGCCCTCGAACGCGCCGGTGCCGTCGACGATCTCGGACTCGGGCTTGAACTCCTCGCAGCCGACGCAGTAGAGCGCCTCATACTCGCCCGCGTAGATGTAGCCGCGGTCGTAAATGGCCTGCACGAACTGCTGCACGCGCTCCTCGTGGCGGGGCTGCGTCGTGCGGATGAAGTCGTCGTTGGCGACGTCGAGGGTCTTCAGCAGCGGGAACCATGACTCGGTGACGAGCTTGTCGACCCACTCCTGCGGCGTCACGCCGTTGGCCGCCGCCGCGCGCATCATCTTCTGGCCGTGCTCGTCGGTGCCCGTGAGCATCCAGGTGTCGTCGCCGGACTGGCGGTGCCAGCGCGCGAGGGTGTCGACCGCCACGGTCGTGTAGCCGTGGCCGATGTGCGGCACGTCGCTCGGGTAGTAGATCGGCGTCGTGATGTAGAAGGACTGGCGGCCGGAAGTCACCAGGAGAGTCTAGTTCGAGTGGATGCCGCACCCGGCGCTGTGACCGCGACCGTCGATCCGCGGCCGTCCAGGCGGCGGAACGTAACAGTCCGGGCGCACGGCGAGAGCCGTGCGCGTCAGGCGCTGTCCCGCACCACCAGTGTCGTGGGCAGCGTGATCGGCTGCGGCTGCGCGCCGGCGATGACCTCCAGCAGCAGCGACACCATCTCGTCGCTGATGCGCTCCCACGGCTGGCGCATCGTCGTGAGCGGCGGCTCGTGGGTGGCCGCGAGCCCGGAGTCGTCGAAGCCGGCGACCGCGATGTCGTCGGGCACCCGCAGACCGGCCTTGCGCAGCGTGGCGATCGCACCGGCCGCCATGAGGTCGCTCGCCGCGAACACGGCGTCGATGTCGTCGGCGTGCTCGAGCAGCTTCGCCATGGCCACCGCCCCGGACTCCTGGCTGTAGTCGCCCTCTTCGACGAGGGCGGGGTCGAAGTCCTCGCCCATCTCCTCTTCGAAGCCGACGAGCCGGAAGCGCCCGCCAGGGGTGTCGTGGGGTCCCGCGATCATCGCGATGCGACGGTGCCCGCGCGAGCGGAGGTACCGGGTCATCTCGCGCGCCGAGCCGATCTCGTCGACCGACACGGTGGGGACCTTCGCCTGGTGTCCGAGCGGGATCCCGCAGCAGACCGTGGGGACGCCGGCTTCGAGCAGCTGCTCGAGCAGCGGGTCGGCCTCGTGCGACGAGATGAGCAGCACGCCGTCGACGTGCCCCGCACTGACGAACGTCGCGACGCCTGCGCGTTCGGCGGGTGTGCCGGCGACCAGCAGCACGAGCGTCATCGAGCGCTGCGCGAGCGCCTCCGCCGCGCCGCGCAGCAGCAGGGCGAACGTCGGATCCTGGAAGAGCAGGTGCTGCGGCTCGGTGAGCAGGAAGGCGAGGGAGCCCGCCCGGCCGGTCGCGAGGCTGCGTGCCGCGTGGTTGGCGGTGTAGCCGGTGCGGCGGATCGCATCCTCGACGGCCGAGCGCGCGTCCGGCGACACCCAGTGCCCGCCGTTGATGACGCGCGACACCGTGCCGCGCGACACGCCGGCTGCTGCCGCGACGTCGCGGATCGTCGGCTTGCGCCGCACGGTCGTCTCGTCCACGACGAGTGACTCTACCCCCGGATCGGACGGATGCCGCCGCCGACACGACAGAACCTGTGACCGGTCACAGTTGGGTAACGGTTGCCCGCGGGGTCGTGCGGTGCGGCATCCGCTCGAGCAACACTGTGACCGGTCACAGTCGCTGTGACCGCCGCCCCGGCCGCCGGGGCACGAGCCCTGCACCCGACCCGATGGAGCGTCCATATGACCTCGCCCGACCGCTGGCCCGAGATCCGGGGAATCGCCTACGGCGGCGACTACACCCCCGAGCAATGGCCGAAAGAGGTGTGGCGCGAGGACGTCGCCCTCATGCGGGAGGCGGGGGTCAACCTCGTCAGCGTGGGCATCTTCGCGTGGGCCCTCATCGAGACCTCCGAGGGCGTCTTCGACTTCGCGTGGCTCGACGAGCTGCTCGACCTGCTGCACGAGAACGGCATCTCGGTCGACCTCGGCACGCCGACCGCCTCACCGCCGGCATGGTTCTTCGCGCAGCATCCCGATGCCCGCGTCGTCACGCGCGACGGCGTCACACTGGGCTTCGGCGCGCGCGGCATGGCCTCGCACGCCTCGCCCGCGTACCGCGAGGCCATCGTGCGCATCGCGTCCGCGCTCGCCGAGCGCTACGGCGACCACCCGGCCGTCGTGCTGTGGCACGTGCACAACGAGTACGGCGTGCCCGTCGGCGAGGACTACTCCGAGCAGTCGGTGCGGGCGTTCCGCGGCTGGCTGCAGGAGAAGTACGGCACGCTCGACGGGCTCAACGCTGCGTGGGGCACCGCGTTCTGGGGCCAGCACTACACCGCGTGGGACCACGTCGGCGCGCCCGCAGCCGCGCCGTCGGTGGTGAACCCCGCGCAGCGCCTCGACTTCGCGCGCTTCACCGACCACCAGCTCCGTCAGTGCTTCATCGCCGAGCGCGACGCCATCCGCGCACACGCCTCGCAGCCCATCACGACGAACTTCATGGCCAACCAGAGCTGGACGACCGACCTGTGGGCGTGGGCGCGCGAGGTCGACATCGTCTCGGACGACCACTATCTCGTCGCCGCCGACCCCGAGGGCGAGATCGGCCTCGCGATCGCCGCGGACCTGTCGCGCTCGGTCGGCGGGGGCAAGCCGTGGATCCTCATGGAGCACTCGACGTCGGCGGTCAACTGGCAGCCGCGCAACGTGGCGAAGCGCCCCGGCGAGCTCGCCCGCAACTCGCTCACGCACCTCGCACGCGGGGCGGACGCGATCCTCTTCTTCCAGTGGCGCGCCTCGCGCTCGGGCGCCGAGAAGTTCCACTCGGCGATGATCCCGCACGCCGGGACGTCCTCGCGCGTGTGGCGCGAGGTCGTCGAGCTCGGCGACGTCCTCGGGCGGCTCGAAGAGGTGCGCGGCTCGCGCGTCGCCGCCGACGTCGCCGTGCTGTGGGACTTCGAGTCGTTCTGGGCCCAGGATCTCGAGTGGCGTCCGTCGGTGGACGTGTCGCACGCCGAGCGCATCCGATCGTTCTACGAGCGCCTGTGGCGCGACGGCATCACGGTCGACTTCGCCCTGCCCGGTCAGGACCTCTCGGGCTACAAGCTCGTCGTGGCACCCGCGCAGTACATGCTGAGCGCCGCGGATGCCGCCAACCTCACGCGCTACGTCGCGTCGGGCGGCACGCTCGTCGTCTCGTTCTTCTCCGCCGTCGTCGACGAGAACGACGCGGTGCCGGCGGGCGGCTTCGTGGCGCCGCTGCGAGAGGCGCTCGGCGTCGTCGTCGAGGAGTTCCTGCCGCTGCGCGAGGGGGCCCGGCACGCCGTCCAGTGGCGCTGTGCGGCATCCCTCCTCGCCGACGCGTGGCAGGAGGACGTCGTGCTCGAAGGCGCCGAGGCGCGGGGCACGTACCTCGACGGCCCAGGGGCCGGCGGCGCGGCGATCACACGGCACGAGCACGGCGCGGGGGTCGGCTGGTACATCAGCACCCGATTGGATGCCGCGGCCCTGCGCACCGTCATGGCCGAGGTCTACGCCGACTCCGGCATCGCGCCGGCCGCGCACCCCGAAGGCCTCGAAGTCGTGGTGCGCCGCGGCGACGACGCCGACTACGCCGTCGCGGTCAACCACCGCGACGATCCCGCCGCGTTCGCCGCGACGGGCGTGGAGCTCCTCACCGGCACGGCGGTGGACGGCACCTGCACGGTTCCCGGCGGCGGTGTCGCCGTCGTGCGGCTCGACCGCACCCTCTGACCCACACCTCCTGCATCACCAACCGAAAGGAACATCATGCGCAAGCAGATCGCATTGGGAGCGCTGGCGCTCACGGCGGCGGTCGTCCTCGCCGGCTGCGCCGGCGGATCGGCCGACGACGGCGGCGACGGCAACGCCGACGGGACGGGCGCCGAGCTCGTCATCTGGACCGACGAGGAGCGCCAGGCCGCCGTCAAGGACGCCGCGAAGGCCTTCGAAGAAGAGACCGGCGCGAGCGTCAAGATCGTCAAGAAGAACTTCGAGGATCTCCGCAACGACTTCATCGCCCAGGTGCCCACGGGCAAGGGTCCCGACATCACGGTCGGCGCGCACGACTGGCTCGGCGCGCTGGTCGCTGCGGGCGTCGTCGACACGATCGACCTCGGCGACAAGGCGTCGGAGTTCGAGCAGGTCGCGCTCGAGGCGATGACCTACGACGGACAGCTGTACGCCCTCCCCTACTCGCTCGAGACCATCGCGCTCGTGCAGAACGCCGACCTCGTCGGCACCGACGCCCCCGCGACGTGGGACGACATGATCCAGAAAGGTCTCGCGGCCGGCACCGAGCGCCCGTTCGTCATCAACACCAACGGCGAGACCGGTGACGGCTACACGATGTACGGCTTCCAGACGTCGTTCGGCGCTCCGGTGTTCGTGCAGGACGCGTCGGGCTCGTACACGACCGAGGTCGGAATGGGCGGCCCCGCCGGCGAGGCGTTCGCGCAGTGGCTGGGCGCGAACGGCAAGAACGGCACCGGGTACATCTCCACGACCGTCGACTACGACATCAACAACGAGCTGTTCAACTCGGGCAAGGCCCCGTACACGATCCAGGGACCGTGGGCGATCAGCGCGTACCCCGACGTGAAGAACATCGTCGTGAGCCCCATCCCGTCCGCGGGCGGCCAGCCCGCGGCGCCGTTCGTGGGCGTGCAGGGCTTCTACCTGAGCTCGCAGTCCAAGAACAAGCTGCTCGCGCAGTCGTTCCTCGTCGACTACCTCGGCACCGAGGAGGCGCAGCGCGCCCTCTACGAGGCCGACCCGCGCATCCCGGCGTGGTCGACGCTGGCCACCGAGGTCGCGTCCGACCCGATCATCGCGGGCTTCCTCGCCTCGGCGCAGAACGGCGTGCCGATGCCGAGCATCCCCGAGATGGGGTCGGTGTGGGACCTGTGGAACGCCGCCCAGTCGCAGATCATCAACGGCGCCGACCCCGTGTCGACGTGGAACCAGATGGTCACCGACGTCGAGACCGCGGTCAAGGGCTGAGCCCGCTGACCCGCAAGACCGCCGGCTGACCCGAGCAGCCGGCCCCGACTCCGGGAGGCGGGCGAGTGCCTCTCCCCGCCTCCCGGACTCCACCTCTCTTCCCTCGCCAGACTTCCCTCGACAGGAGCACCCCCATGACGGTGGACGCACCTCCGGCACCGCCGGCGACCACGGACGCACCGCCCCGCGAATCGCACGCGCGCCGCTGGCGCGGCCCCGGCTGGGGCTTCCTCGTCAAGCTCGCCCTCATGGCCCTCGTGAACGCCTTCGGCGTCATGACGCTGCTGAGCGCCTTCCGCGCCGAGTCCTGGGTGGTCTTCGGGGGGATGCTGGTGCTGCTGCTCGCCGCCGACATCGTCTACTTCACGCGGCGGGCGCTGCCTCTGAAGTACCTCGTGCCGGGACTGGTGTTCCTCCTGGTCTTCCAGGTGTTCATCTTCGGCTACACCGCATACATCGCGTTCACGAACTACGGCACCGGCCATGCCGGCACGCAGGAGCAGGCCGTCGAGGCGGCGCTCATCCAGGGCGAGCGCCGTGTGGAGGACTCCCCCACGTACCCGCTCTCGGTGCTGCAGCGCGGCGACCAGCTGGGCTTCGCGATCGTCGACGACGGCGATGTGCTCGCCGGCACGGTCGACGAACCCCTCGACGAGGTGCGCGGCGCCGAGATCGGGCAGGCGGGCACACCCACCGAGGTGCCCGGCTGGACGGTCGTGCCGAAGGCGACGGTCATCACCGACGCCGACCTGCAGGCGCAGATCGCGGCGCTGCGCGTGCCGGTCTCGGACGACCCGAACGACGGGTCCATCCGCACACGCGACGGCTCCACCGGAGCCGTCTACGAATCGACGCTGGTGTGGGATGCCGCCGCCCAGACGATCACCGACACCGCCACGGGCACCGTGTACACCGCGAGCGACAGCGGCTCGTTCGTCGCCGAGGACGGATCGACGCTGCCGGCCGGGTGGTACGTCAACGTCGGGTTCGACAACTTCCTGCGCATCTTCACCGACCCGGCGCTCGCGGGCACGCTGCTCTCGGTCACCGTCTGGACCTTCGTGTTCGCGACGCTGTCGGTGCTGCTGCCCTTCGCGCTCGGCCTGCTGCTCGCCCTCATCTACAACGACGCGCGCATCAAGGGCCGGCGGTTCCTGCGGACGCTGTACATCCTCCCGTACGCGTTCCCGGCGTTCATGTCGGCGCTGCTGTTCCGCGGCATGTTCAACGCCGAGTTCGGCGTCATCAACGACCTCTTCTTCTTCGGCGCCAACATCAACTGGCTCGGCGACCCGTGGCTCGCCCGCGCCGCCGTCATCTGGGTGAACCTGTGGCTCACCTACCCGTACTACTTCCTGGTGTGCACGGGCGCGCTGCAGGCGCTGCCGCAGGACACGCTCGAGGCGGCATCCCTCGACGGCGCCGGCCGGGCGCGGCAGCTGCGGTCGATCATCCTGCCGCTCGTGCTGGTGGCGACCGCGCCGCTGCTGATCTCGTCGTTCGCGTTCAGCTTCAACAACTTCACGGTCATCTACATGTTCAACAACGGCGGGCCGTCGATCCCCGGCGCGCCGTACGCCCTCGGCGCGACCGACATCCTGATCTCGGCGATCTACGACATCTCGGGGGTGTCGGGCGGCGCGGCCGACTACGGCCTGGCCAGCGCCCTGTCGATCCTCGTGTTCGCGGTGGTCGGCGGCATCTCGGCGATCGCGTTCCGTCAGACCCGCAAGCTCGAGGAGTTCCAGTGATGTCCCTCACCACCGATGTCGCCGCTCCCCCCGCCGCGACGGGCCGTCCGGACCGTCGTGCGGCCCGCCGCCGCAGGTGGCTGCTGGAGGTCGGCTGGAAGTACCTGCTCGCCGTCGTCGTCATCTTCTACGCGGTGTTCCCGCTGGTGTACGTCCTTTCGGCCTCGCTCAACCCCCACGGCACGCTGGCCGCGAGCAACGCCCTGTTCAGCGTCGTCGACCTGTCGAACTTCTTCGCGCTCGGTCAGACGCAGTTCTGGACGTGGGCCGGCAACACGCTGCTGATCGGCGGCATCTCGTCCGTCGGCGCCGTGCTCATGGGCGCGGCGGCGGCCTACGCGTTCTCGCGCTTCCGCTTCTCGGGACGCCGGGCGGGGCTCACCGGCCTTCTGATCATCCAGATGTTCCCCCAGGCCCTCGCCTTCGTGGCGATCTTCCTGATGCTGCTGACGCTCGGCGAAGTGGTGCCGGCGCTCGGCCTCAACTCGAAGATCGCGCTCATCTGCGTGTACCTGGGCGGCGCGCTGGGCGTCAACACGTTCCTCATGTACGGCTTCTTCAACACCGTGCCGATCGAGATCGACGAGTCCGCCAAGATCGACGGGGCGACGCACGCGCAGATCTTCTGGCGGCTCATCATGCCGCTGGTGACCCCGATCCTCGCCGTCGTCGCCCTGCTCGCCTTCATCGCCGCGTTCGGCGACTACATCATCGCGAAGATCGTCCTCGTCTCGGAGGAGAACTGGACGCTCGCCGTCGGCATGTACCAGTGGGTCTCGAACCAGCTCGCGTCGAACTGGGGTCTGTTCGCCGCCGGCGCGGTGATCGCCGCCATCCCGGTCCTCGTCCTGTTCCTGTCGCTGCAGCGCTACATCGTCGGCGGCCTCACGGCGGGTTCGGTCAAGGGCTGACCCGCAGCCGGTGCGCCCGGCATCCATCCAGTCATTCAGAGAGGAATGCGAACGTGCAGCGTTGGACTTCGAGAACCCGCAAGACGGTGCTGGCCGCTGGCCTGGCCGCGGCACTGGTCGCCGGTGTCGCGGCGCCGGCGGCATCGGCCGACACCGGTACCGGACCCGTGGACGCCGGCATCTTCGTCGACAAGGTCGACGGCCTCGCCGACGACTTCGCGATGGGGGTCGACGTGTCGACGGTCCTGTCGCTGGAAGAGAGCGGGGTGGTGTTCCGGGATGCCGCAGGCCGGCCCGCCGACATCTTCGAGGTGCTCGCGGGCAACGGCGCGAACTCCGTGCGCATCCGGGTCTGGAACGACCCGTACGACGCCTCGGGTCGCGGCTACGGCGGCGGGACCGTCGATGTCGGCCGCGCCGTCGAGATCGGGAAGCGCGCGACCGCCGCCGGACTGGATGTGCTCGTCGACTTCCACTACTCCGACTTCTGGGCCGACCCGGCGCGCCAGCTGGTCCCGAAGGCGTGGGCCGGCCTCGACGACGCGGCCACGGCGACCGCGCTGCACGACTTCACGGCGGATGCGCTGCAGCGCTTCGAGGATGCCGGTGTGGACGTGCGCATGGTGCAGATCGGCAACGAGACCAACAACGCCATCGCCGGGCACACGCGCGCAGGGCGCGCGATCGACGCGCAGTTCGCGGCGCTCGTCTCGGCCGGCAGCTCCGCGGTGCGCGACGTGCTGCCGGACGCCCTCGTCGCCGTGCACTTCACGAACCCCGAGACCCCGGGCCGTTACGCCGAGTACGCGGCGGGACTCGCCCAGTTCGGCGTCGACTACGACGTCTTCGCGAGCTCGTACTACCCGTACTGGCACGGCACGCTCGACAACCTCACGGCCGTCCTGTCGCAGGTCGCGACGACGTACGACAAGAAGGTCATGGTCGCCGAGACCAGCTGGGCCCGCACCCTCGAGGACGGCGACGGCTACCCGAACGTGATCGGTGCGAGCGGCACCACCAGCCAGTACCCCGTCAGCGTGCAGGGACAGGCGTGGGAGCTGCGCGACGTGATCGCGGCGGTCGCCGCCGTCGGCGCCGCGGGCGTCGGCGTGTACTACTGGGAGCCGGCATGGCTGCCGGTCGGCCCGGCCGACCAGGTCGAGGCGAACCGCGTGCTGTGGGAGCAGTTCGGCTCGGGCTGGGCCTCCAGCGCCGCGAGCGCCTACGACCCGCTGCACGTCGGAGACTCGTACGGCGGCTCCGCGTGGGACAACCAGTCGCTCTTCGCGTGGGACGGGACACCGCTCGAGTCGCTGCGCACGTTCGCGTACGTCCGCACCGGTGCTGTCGCGCCGCGCGAAGTGGTGTCGGTCGAGGAGGTCGCCCTCACGGTCGTCGACGGCTCGCCCGTCGAGCTCCCGGCGACCGTCGAGATCACGTACAACGACCGCACGACCGAGCAGCAGAGCGTGACCTGGAGCGCCGCGGTCGACTGGATCCGCGGGCCCGGGCACTACGAGATCCCGGGCCGGACGGCATCCGGTCTCGCCATCGTCGCGGACGTCACGGTCGAGGCGGCCAACCACGTGGTCAACGGCGGATTCGAAGCGGCCGACATGAGCGCGTGGCGGCTCACCGATCCCGCCGCGCGGCAGGAGACCGCCGACGCGGCGGTCGGCGACCACGCCGTGACCTTCTGGAGCGGATGGGCCTACCAGACCTCGGCGGCGCAGACGGTGACGGGCGTGCCGGCGGGCACCTACGTGCTGCAGGCCACGACGCAGGGCACGAACAGCCCCGCCACCGACACGCGCACGCTCACCGCCCGCACGTCGGAGGGCACGTGGAGCGCACCGCTCGAGTTCACGGTGTGGAACGACTTCCACACCGCGACCGTGCCCGGCATCGTCGTCGGCGCCGACGGCGTGGTCGAGATCTCGGCGGACTTCTCGCTCACGGCGGGGGCCTGGGGCGTGCTCGACGAGGTGCGCCTCATCGACGCGGCATCCGCCGGCGGCGGAGAGCCGGTGGACAAGACCGCCCTCGAGCAGGCTCTCACGACCGCGGCCGCCGTCGACCGCACGCGGTACACCGACGCGTCGCTCACGCAGCTGGACGAGGCCACGGCGGTGGGCGAGGTCGTCCTCGCGGCTTCGCGGGCGACGGCTCGCGACGTGAAGGACGCCGCCAAGCTCGTGACCAAGGCGGTCCGCCAGCTGAAGGTCGAGAAGAAGCGGTAGCGCCCGGCCTGCCTGTGCCTAGCCGCGCACGGCGAGCGCGGCCTGGTACAGCTCGCGGCTGGAGTGTCCGGTCTGACCGGACACTTCGGCCGCGGCATCCTTCAGCCGCATGCCGTCGCGCACGAGCTCGAGCACCTGGGTGACCGCGTCGGGGAACGCGACCCCGCGCGCGGGCGCACCCGCCACGACGATGACGAGCTCACCGCGGACGCCGCCTTCGGCCCACTCCGTCAGCTCCGCCAGCGTGCCGCGGGCGACCTCCTCGTGCAGCTTCGTCAGCTCACGGCACACGGCCGCCCGCCGGTCGGCGCCGAACTCGGCGGCCATGTCGGAGAGGGTGGATGCCACCCGCGACGGCGCCTCGAAGAACACCATCGTGCGCGGCTCGGCCGCAAGGGCCCGCAGCGTCGACGTGCGCTCCCCCGCCTTGCGCGGCAGGAAGCCCTCGAAGCTGAAGCGGTCGGTCGGCAGGCCCGACACGGCAAGCGCGGTCACGACGGCGCTCGGGCCGGGGATGGCGGTCACGACGACGCCCGCCTCGGCCGCCGCGGCGACGACGCCGTAACCGGGATCGCTCACGGTCGGCATGCCGGCGTCGCTCAGCACCAGCACGTCCTGATCGCGCGCGAGCTCGACGAGCTCGGGCGCGCGATCCTTCTCGTTGTGGTCGTGCAGCGCGATGAGCCGCGGCCGGTTGGCCACCCCGAGGGCGGCCAGCAGCCGCTGCGTCGTGCGCGTGTCTTCGGCGGCGATCACCGTCGCCTCCTCCAGCGCCTCGACGAGCCGGCGGGACGCGTCCCCGAGGTTGCCGATGGGGGTCGCGGCGAGGATGATCACCCCCTCAGCCTAGACTCGGCTCTCAGGTTGGCCACGGGCCGCCGCCTAGACTTGGCGGCGTGACGGACGCCCCGCTGCCCGCTGTCGATCAGCACAGTGCCGACCAGCACAGTGCCGACCAGCACAGTGCCGACCAGCAGGCCGCGCCCCTGCTGCCCCCATCGCGACCGAGCCTGTACGACCGGTTCGCGGCCCGCGTGACGATGGATCCGCGGGCGCAGCGCCTCTACCGCTGGCTGGGCCTCGCCCTGGTCGTCGTGCTGGCCGGCGTGCTGCGGCTGTGGAACCTCGCCGCCGCGCACGACCTGATGAACCAGTTCGACGAGACGTACTACGTCAAGGACGCCTGGTCGATGCTGCATCTCGGCTACGAGGGGTCGTGGCCCTCGGACGGCAATGCGAGCTTCCTGTCGGGCCATCCCGACGTGTTCACGTCGAACCCGTCCTTCGTGGTGCACCCGCCGCTCGGCAAGTGGATCATCACGCTCGGCATGCTCGTTCTCGGCCCGGAGTCGGGCTGGGGGTGGCGCATCACGACGGCCCTGCTCGGCACGGCGTCGGTGCTCGTGCTGATGCTCATCGCCAAGCGCCTCACGCGCTCGACGACGTTCGCCGTCGTCGCCGGCCTTCTCATGGCCGTCGACGGCCTCGCGATCTCGATGAGCCGCGTCGCCCTGCTCGACACGTCGCTCACGTTCTTCGTGCTGCTGGCGTTCTTGTTCGTGCTGCGCGACCGCGAACGCACCATGACGCGCATCGCCACGACCGTCGCCGCCCGCTACGACGGCGACCAGCCCCCGTCGTGGGGGCCCGTCCTGTGGAACCGGCCGTGGATCATCGCCGCCGGAGCCGCACTGGGCGCCGCGAGCGCCGTCAAGTGGTCCGGCGCCTGGGTGCTGGCGGGCCTCGGGATCTATCTCGTCGTGACGGACGCGCTCGCACGCCGCCGCGCCGGCGTGCAGTTCTGGCCGACGGATGCCGTGCGCCAGGGCCTTGCGACCTTCGTGCTGTTCGTGCCCGTCGCCGTCGTCGTCTATGTGGCCTCCTGGACGGGGTGGCTCGTCACCGACGGCGGGTACGACCGCCACGCGGGCGGCAACGCCCTGCAGAGCCTGTGGCTCTATCACGAGGCGATGTACCGCTCGTCGGCGGGGATCACCGGCGGCCACGCGTATGCGAGCCCGGCGTGGCAGTGGCCGCTGCTGCTGCGCCCGACGGGCGTGTACTGGCACCTCGACGCGCTCGGCGCGAACGGCTGTGCCGCCGACAACGGATGCGCGCAGGTCATCTCGACCATCCCGAACCCGCTCGTCTGGTACGCCGGCGTCGCGGCCGTGCTGTACCTCGCGTACCGGTTCGTCGTCGCGCGGGACTGGCGGTACGCGCTCGTGCTCACCGGCGTCGCCGTGACCTACGTGCCCTGGCTCTTCCTGCCGACGCGCACGGTGTTCCAGTTCTACACGGTGCTGATCCTGCCGTTCATGCTGCTGGCCCTGACCTTCGCACTGCGCGACATCGCCGGCCGGCCGGACGCGCCGTCGTACCGGCGCCTGACCGGCCAGCGGCTCGTGATCGTCTTCCTTGCCGTGGCCCTCGCCCTGGCGGCGTTCTGGTACCCGGTGATCTCGGCGATGGACGTCACGTACGACTTCTGGCACCTGCACGCGTGGATGACGGGCTGGATCTGACGCCCGCCCTCAGGGAACGAGGTCGGCCGGGTCGGTGACCGGCAGCCGGCACGCGAAGTCCCGGCAGTCGTACGCCGTCGGACGTCCTTCGCGCAGGCCCTTGTCGGCGAACAGCCCGAAGCCCGCCGTGACCCACGCGTGGGCCTGCTCCGGCGTCACGACGGCCACGACGTCGGCGGGGATGCCGCGCGCCGCGGTCGCGATGTCGGCTTCGGTGTCGGGCGTCACGACGACGATCTGCCGCGGCGCGACGGCCAGCGCCGCGGCGACGCGCAGCAGCGCGCCGTACGCGATCGGCTGAGCCAGCGCGGCCGGTGCGTGGCGGGCGACGAGCGCCTCCGCCCGTTCGCGGTACGCCCCGTCGGCGCCGTCGTCCGCCCCCAGCAGCCACAGCGCCGCCGCCGCAGCGGCGAGGGCCGCGGGGCCCGACGGCTCGTCACCGTCGGACGCGGCATCCGGTGCGCCGATCCCCTGCTGCGCGAGCACCGGATCGCCGCCGCCCGGCGTCACCGGGTCGGCATCGGCGTCGGCGGCGGCGGCGAAGCAGGCGTCGACGAGCTCGCGGGCGCGCACGGCGTAGGCGACCTCACCGGTCGCGACGGCGAGCGCCGCCAGACCGCCCGCGAGCTGGCCGTAGTCGGCAGGCGTGCCCGGCGAGCGGGAGGCGACCTCGTCGAGCGAGGCGCGCACGAGCCGCCCGTCCGCCGTGACGTTCGCCTGGAGGACCGCGTCGGCGGCCCACCGGGCGGCTTCGATCCACGCGGGCTCGCCGAACCGGGTCCCCGCGCGCGCGAGCGCGCCGATCGCGAGCCCGTTCCATCCCGTGACGACCTTGCCGTCGACAGCCGGGGGTTCAAGACCGGCGCGGCCGCCGGCATCCCTCCCGTAATAGCCGCCCTCGCTGCGGGCGCCGTCGATCCACGACTCCGAGTCCTGCGCGGCGCCGAAGCCGCCCCCGGGCTGCTGCAGGACGTCGATCAGGAATGCGGCGATCCCGCGCACGACATCGGGCCGCGGGGGCGTCGCGTCGAGCGCGACGTCGAGGAGCTGTGCGTTGTCGGTGAGCATGCGCTCGTAGTGCGGCACGGTCCAGTCCGGCCGCGTCGCGTAGCGGAAGAACCCGCCTTCGACCGGATCGCGCAGCGGCGAGTCCGCCATCGCGGTCAGGGCACGGTCGGCGACGGCGGACGCCTCGGGCGCGCCCTCGCGCACCACCGGGGTCTGCAGGAACCGCAGTGCGGTGGCGATGGGGAACTTCGGCGCCGGAGCGGCCGGGTCGCCGAACCCGCCGTGCCGCGGATCCTCGCGCGCAGCCAGCGCCCGCGCGGCGCCCTGGAGCTCGCCGCGATCGGGTGTCCGGCGCGGGCGCTCGCCGACGGCCGAGCGCGCTTGGGCGAGGGCGTCGGCGATCGCGTCGGCCGTCTGGTCGATCTCGCCGCGACGCTCGGTCCACGCTTCGGTCACGGCGGCCAGCACCTGACGGAATGCCGGGATGCCGGCACGCGGCGTCGGCGGGAAGTACGTGCCGGCGTAGAACGGGCGCCCCTCCGGCGTCACGAAGACGGTGAGCGGCCAGCCCAGGTTCGGCGTGAAGGCGGACGCGGCGGCCATGTAGGCGGCGTCGACCTCGGGGTGCTCCTCGCGGTCGACCTTCACCGCCACGAACCCGGCGTCGAGGTCGGCGGCGGTGGCGGTGGCGGCATCCTCGAACGACTCCCGGGCCATCACATGGCACCAGTGGCACGTCGAGTAGCCGATCGACACCATGACGGGCACGTCCCGCCGGCGGGCCTCGGCGAACGCCTCCTCGCCCCACGGGTACCACGCGACCGGATTGCCCGCGTGGGCTCTCAGGTACGGGCTCGTGGCATCCGCGAGGCGAGGGTTCACGGCATCCGCTTCCGCCGAAGGACGGAGGTCAGTTGACCTCGTCCGGGTGGGCGCTCACGCGGCCCGAGCCGTCGCCCGGGTCCATGGCGTCGATCGCCGCGATCTCGTCAGGGGTGAGGTCGAAGTCGAACACGTCGAGGTTCTCTTCCAGGCGCTCGCGGCGCACCGACTTCGGGAAGACGATGAAGCCCTTCTGCAGGTGCCACCGCAGCACCGCCTGCGCGGGCGTCTTGCCGTGGGCGGCGGCGGCAGCGGCCACCGGCTCGGCGTCGAACAGGTCGTACTTGCCCTGGCCGAGCGGACCCCAGGACTCGATCTTCACGTCGTGCGCGGCGGCCCAGTCGGTGATGTCGCGCTGCTGGTAGGCGGGGTGCAGTTCGATCTGGTTCACGGCGGGCGCGACGCCCGTGGCCGAGACGATCTTCTCCAGGTGCGGCACGAGGTGGTTCGACACGCCGATGCTGCGGGTCAGCCCCGCGTCGCGCAGCTCGATGAGCTTCTCCCACGCGTGCAGGTAGTTGTCGTGGGCGGGCGTCGGCCAGTGGACGAGGTACAGGTCGACACGCTCGAGGCGCAGCTTCTCGAGGCTCTCGGCGATGGCCGCGCGCGGCTCGTCGCCGTCGTGGCGGTCGTTCCAGAGCTTCGTCGTGACGAAGAGCTCGTCGCGCGCGATGCCGCTGGCGGCGATCGCCGCGCCCACGCCCTCTTCGTTGCCGTAGATCGCGGCGGTGTCGATGTGACGGTAGCCGACCTCGAGGGCTTCGCTCACGGCCCGTTCGGTGTCGGCCGGCGGCACCCGGAACACGCCGTAGCCGAGCTGCGGGATCTGGTTGCCGTCGTTGAGGGTCACGCTGGGGACTGTCATGCATCCAGCCTAGGAGGGTCAGCGGGCGCTGGGCACGCGGCACCAGGATTGGCGGCTACGCCGAGGCAAGGCTAACCTAAGTACGCCCGATCCGTTCCGAACAGGAGACGCATGTCCTCCCTCCCGCTCCGCCGTCGCCGGCTCGCCGTCGTCGCCGCCGCCGCTGTCCTCGCCTCCGTCGCCGCGCTCACCGCGTGCTCCCCCGCGGCCGACGAACCCGCCGCCGGGCAGAGTGCGGCCGCCGACGGCTTCCCGGTCACCATCACCTCCGCCCTCGGCGACGCGGTGATCACCGAGAAGCCCGAGCGCGTGGCCACGTGGGGATGGTCGACGCAGGACGCCGTGCTGGCGCTCGGGGTCGTGCCCGTCGCCATGCCCGCCTACGCGTACGGCGGCGTCGACGGGGTTCTGCCGTGGGACGCCGACGCGATCGAGTCGCTGGGAGGCGAGACCCCGACGCTGCTCTCGGGCACCGACACCGGCGAGGTCGACGTCGAGGAGTTCGTGGCCGTGCGACCGGACGTGATCCTGGCGCCGTACTCCGGGCTCACCCAGGAGGAGTTCGACGCCCTCAGCAAGATCGCCCCGGTCGTCGCGTACCCCGACCAGCCGTGGGCGACCACGTGGCAGGACCAGACCACGCTGGTGGGCAAGGCCCTGGGACTCAGCGACGAGGCGGAGGCGCTCGTCGAGCAGACCGACGCCGACGTCGCCGCGCTCGCTGCGCAGTACCCCGTCCTCGACGGCAAGACCTTCGCCTACGGTGCGAACAACGAACCCGAGGTCCTCAACCTCTACCTCGACAGCGACCCGCGCGTGCAGCTGCTCACGCAGCTCGGCATGACGCTCGCGCCGTCGGTCACCGAGCTCGACCCGAAAGCGGCAGACGAGACGTATTTCTACGGCCTGGGCTACGAGAACCTGTCGAAGCTCGACTCCGATGTGCTGGTGGCCTACTTCGGCTCGCAGGCCGATGCCGACGCGTTCGTCGCAGACCCGCTCGTCGCAGCGATGCCCCAGGTCGCCGAAGGCCGCTTCGCGCCCATCGTCGGCGAGTCGTTCGTGATGGCATCGAGTGCGCCGACCGTGCTGTCGATCCCGTGGATGCTCGACCAGTACGTCCCGCAGCTCGCCGACGCCGCGGCACGTGTCGGCTGACACCTCCTCCGCGCTGACGCGCCGGTCCTCGCCCCATCGGGGCGGCGGGCCGGCGCGTCGTCGTGCGCTCGGCGGGGCGTTCCTCGTCGCGGCGCTCGTCGCCGTGTGCTTCGCGAGCCTCGCGATCGGCACCGCCGACATTCCGCTGCACACGGTGTGGCACGCGCTCACCACGTTCGACCCCGCCGACCCCGACCACATCGCGATCGTGCTGAAGCGCCTCCCCCGCACGCTCGTGGGCATCGCCGTCGGGGTCGCCCTGGGCCTGGCGGGAACGCTCGCGCAGGGCATCACCCGCAACCCCCTCGCCGACCCCGGGATCCTCGGCATCAGCCAGGGCGCGGCCCTGGCCGTGGTCGCCGGCATCGTCGTCTTCGGGGCGACCCAGCCGGCGCAGTATCTGTGGTTCGCGTTCGCCGGCGCGTGCGTGGCCGCCGTGTTCGTCTGGTCGATCGCCTCACGCGGGCGCGACGGCGCCACGCCCGTCAAGCTGGCACTGGCGGGCGCGGCCGTCGCCGCGGCGTTCTCGTCGCTGGCCTCGGGGGTGCTCATCGCCGACCGGCAGGCGCTCGACACCATGCGGTTCTGGCAGGTCGGCTCCCTCGCCGGCCGCGGGTTCGACGTGCTGCTGCCGGCGCTGCCGGCCATCGTCGTCGGGGCCGTCGCCGCGCTCACCCTCGGGCGCACACTCAATCTGCTCGCGCTCGGCGACGACACGGCGGCGGCGCTCGGCGTGCGCGTCGGCCGCTCACGGCTCATCGGCGGAGTGCTCGTGGCCGTCCTCGCCGGTGCGGCGACGGCCGTCGCCGGACCCATCGCGTTCCTCGGGCTCATCGTGCCCCACGCGGTGCGCATCCTCACGGGAGCCGACTACCGCTGGATCCTGGCGTACTCCGCGCCGGCCGCGGCGACCCTGCTCGTGGCGGCCGACGTCGTGGCGCGCGTGGTGGCGCGTCCGGGAGAGGTGCAGGTCGGCATCGTCGTCGCGGTGATCGGAGCGCCGGTGTTCATCGCCCTCGTGCGGCGCGGCAAGGCGGCGACGCTGTGAGCGGGCAGACCGCGCCCTCCCCCGTCGCGACACCGGGTGCCGTGACGCGTCACTGGCGGGGGCGGCTGCGCCGTCGCACCGCCGTGGTGTGCGGATCGCTGGCCGCGCTGGTGCTCGCGCTGTTCGTGACCGCGCTGCTGCTCGGCGAGGCCGGGCTGTCGCCGGCGGAGGTGCTGTCGGCGTTCACCGGCAGCGCCGATCGCATCACCGCCTATGTCGTGCTCGAACTGCGCCTGCCGCGCGCGGCCGCGGCGGCGGTCGTCGGCGCGTGCCTGGGCGCGTCGGGCGCCGTGTTCCAGTCTGTCGTGCGCAACCCGCTGGCCAGTCCCGACATCGTCGGGATCACCGCCGGCGCCGGGTTCGCGGGCGTCCTGGCCGTGCTCGTCCTGCACCTGTCAGGTCTCGGCCTCTCGCTGGCGGTGATCGCGGGAGGCCTGCTCGCCGCCGTCAGCGTCGCCCTGCTCACGTGGCGTCGCGGCATCCACGGTCTGCGTCTCGTGCTCGTGGGGATCGGCGTGGCCGCGCTCGCCACGGCGCTCACGTCGTATCTGATGACGACGGTCGACGTGCGCGAGGCGGGCGTCGCGTACACGTGGCTGGTCGGCAGCCTCGCGGGCGCATCCTGGCCGATCGTGACGATCACACTGGTGCTCGCCGTCGCGGCCTTCACGGCGCTCGCCGCGCGCGTCCGCTCGCTGCGCGCGCTCGAGCTCGGCGACGCGACGGCGACGGCGCTCGGCTTCCGCGTCGAGCGCGACCGGATCGTGGTGCTGCTCATCGCGACGGTGCTCGCCGCCGTCGCGGTCGGCGCGAGCGGGCCCATCCCGTTCGTCGCGCTCATGGCGCCGCAGATCGCCCGCCGGCTCGTCGGGCGCACGTCGGTGTCGCTCACGGCCGCGGCCGCGACCGGCGCCGCGGTGGTCAGCGCCGCCGACCTTCTCGCGCAGTACGCGGTGCCCGGCATCTCGTTCCCCGTCGGCGTCGTCACCGGCGTCGTCGGCGCCCCCTACCTCGCCTGGCTCCTCGCCCGGTCGAACCGCACCCGTTCCGGAGGGACGACATGACCGCCTCCCGCACCCTCGCCACGCGCGACCTCACCCTGGCCTATGACGGCCGCACCGTCGTCGACGGGCTGACCTTCGACGTGCCGCCCGGGCGGATCACGGTGATCGTCGGCGCCAACGCGTGCGGCAAGTCGACGCTGCTGCGGGGACTGTCGCGGCTGCTCGCGCCTCGCGCCGGGTCGGTGCTGCTGGACGGCGGCGACATCCACCGGATGCCGACCGCGCAGGTCGCGCGGGTGCTCGGGCTGCTGCCCCAGGCGCCGGTCGCGCCCGACGCCATCACGGTGGCCGACCTCGTCTCGCGGGGACGCTACCCGCACCAGGGATGGCTGCACCGCCGCAGCGGCGACGACGACGCCGTCGCGGACGCGGCGATGGCGTCGGCCGGCGTGCTCGACCTCGCCGAGCGCTCCGTCGACGAGCTGTCGGGCGGGCAGCGGCAGCGCGTGTGGATCGCCATGGCGCTCGCGCAGCAGACCGACCTGCTGCTCCTGGACGAGCCGACCACGTATCTCGACATCAGCCAC
The DNA here is from genome assembly GCF_019511665.1 of Microbacterium jejuense. Lineage (GTDB taxonomy): Bacteria > Actinomycetota > Actinomycetes > Actinomycetales > Microbacteriaceae > Microbacterium > Microbacterium jejuense_A. The sequence continues at coordinate 225,569 of NZ_JAEUAW010000004.1, read as the reverse complement.
CAGATCGACGTGCTCGACCTGCTCGTCGACCTGAACGCCGAGCGCGGCACGACGATCGTCATGGTCCTCCACGAGCTCTCGCTCGCGTGCCGCTACGCAGATCACCTCGTCGCGATGCGCGACGGCGCCGTCGTCGCCGCCGGCGCGCCGGCCGACATCGTCGACGCCGACCTCGTCCGTGAGGTGTTCGGCATCGACTCCCTCGTCGTGCCCGACCCCGTCAGCGGCACGCCGACCGTCGCACCGTTCGGACGCCACCACCGCCCCCGCCAGGGCTGAGCGCCGGCGGCGCGGGCGCGCGATACGATCGAAGGCTATGTCTGCGCCCGCACCCGTCATCACGTATCCGCCGGAGCTCCCCGTCAGCGCCGCGCGCGACGAGATCGCGCGCGCCGTCCGCGACCACCAGGTCGTCATCGTCGCCGGTGCCACGGGGTCGGGCAAGACGACGCAGCTGCCCAAGATCGCGCTCGAGCTCGGCCGCACGCGCATCGCACACACGCAGCCGCGCCGCCTGGCCGCCCGCACGATCGCCGAGCGCGTGGCCGAAGAGCTGCAGGTGCCCCTCGGCACGACCGTCGGCTACAAGGTGCGCTTCACCGACAAGGTGTCGGCCGACACGAGCATCGCGCTCATGACCGACGGCATCCTGCTCAACGAGATCCACCGCGACAGACTTCTGCGCCGCTACGACACGATCATCGTCGACGAGGCGCACGAGCGCTCGCTCAACGTCGACTTCCTGCTCGGGTACCTGCGCCGCATCCTCGTGAAGCGCCCGGACCTCAAGGTCATCATCACGAGCGCCACGATCGACCCCGAGAGCTTCGCGACGCACTTCGCCGAGCCCGACGGCACGCCGGCGCCCATCATCGAGGTGTCGGGCCGCACCTACCCGGTCGAGATCCGCTACCGGCCTCCGGCCAAGCCGGCCAAGGGCGACGAGGAGTCCGACGACGTCGACGGCATCACGTCGGCGCTGCGCGAACTCGACCGCGAGCCCGCCGGCGACGTGCTGGTGTTCCTCCCCGGCGAAGCAGAGATCCGGGATGCCGCCGATGCGGTCCGCGGCCTGTACGCGCGGGACGCCGCCCCCACGGAGGTGCTGCCGCTGTACGGCCGCCTCTCGTCGGCCGAGCAGCATCGCGTGTTCGAGCCCTCGCAGGTGGCGGGCGTCCGCCGGCGGGTCATCCTCGCGACCAACGTCGCCGAGACGAGCCTCACCGTGCCCGGCATCCGCTACGTCGTCGACACCGGCACGGCGCGCATCTCGCGCTACAGCAACCGCAGCAAGGTGCAGCGTCTGCCGATCGAGCCGGTGTCGCAGGCGTCGGCCCAGCAGCGGTCGGGTCGTGCCGGGCGCACCAGCCCGGGCGTGGCCATCCGCCTCTACGCCGAGGACGACTTCATCGCGCGGCCCGAGTTCACCGAGCCCGAGATCCTGCGGACCAGCCTGGCGTCGGTGATCCTCCAGATGCTGTCGCTCGGCTTCGGAGACATCTCGTCCTTCCCGTTCCTGACACCGCCCGACTCGCGCGGCGTGAAGGCGGCGTTCGACCTGCTCGTCGAGCTCGGCGCCGTGAAGCCGGGCCGCGACCACCACACGCTCACGGATCTCGGCCGCGAGATCTCGCGGCTGCCCATCGACCCGCGCTTCGCGCGCATGCTGATCGAGGCGCGGCGCACCGGCGTGCTGCGCGACGTCCTCGCGATCGTCGCGGGGCTGTCGATCCAGGATGTGCGCGAGCGTCCGGAGGAGCGTCGTGAGGAGGCCGACCGGCTGCACGCGCGGTTCACCGACCCGACGAGCGACTTCCTCAGCCTGCTCAATCTGTGGAACCACCTGCAGGAGAAGCAGGCCGAGCTCGGCTCGAGCGCGTTCCGCCGGCTGTGCCGCGCGGAGCACCTCAACTACGTGCGCGTGCGGGAGTGGGCCGACGTGCACCGTCAGCTCAGCGCCCTGATCGGCTCTCCGCGCTCGAAGCGGGACGAGGCGCCGGCCGGCGCGGCCGACCCCGACGCCGTGCACAAGGCGATCCTGTCGGGCCTGCTGTCGCAGCTGGGCGTGCTCGACGAGCGCACGCCCGCACGCACGGGCGCACGCGGACCGTCCGGCGAGGCGAAGCGCCGCACGCCGCCGGCTGAGTATCTCGGCTCGCGCGGCACGCGGTTCGCGATCTTCCCCGGATCGGGCCTGCGCAAGCAGCGCCCGCAGGCTGTCATGGCCGCCGAGGTCGTCGAGACGAGTCGCCTGTTCGCCCGCACGGTCGCGGCGATCGACCCGGAGTGGGCCGAGCCCCTCGCGGGCGACCTCGCCAAGAGGTCGCTCAGCGAACCGCACTGGTCGAAGGCCTCGGGTGCCGCGTCCGCGTACGAGAAGGTGACGCTCTTCGGCGTCGAGATCGTCCCGAAGCGGCGGGTGCAGCTCGCCCGGTTCGACCGGCCGTTCGCGCGCGAGCTGTTCGTGCGCCATGCGCTGGTCGAGGGCGAGTGGGACACGTCGCATCTCGACAAGCGGCTCACGGCCTTCGAGCGCCGCAACCTCGAGCTGCGCCGGCGGCTGGAGAAGATCGAGGAGCGCGAGCGCCGCCGCGACATCCTGGTCGGCGACGAGGCCGTGTTCCGGTTCTACGACGCGCGGCTTCCGCACGACGTCTTCGACGCCCGCTCGTTCGAGGCGTGGTGGAAGGATGCCGCAGCCCGAACGCCGCGCCTGCTCGACATGACCGAGGCCGACCTCGTGGATGAGGCCTCGCGCGGCGACGAGCGGGACTTCCCCGCCCGCTGGCGCCAGGGCGATCAGGTGCTCTCGCTCGCGTACCGCTTCGAACCCGGCGCTTCGGACGACGGCGTGACCGCGGTCGTCCCGCTCGCCCTCCTCGCGCAGCTGCGTCCGGACGGCTTCGACTGGCAGGTCCCCGGCATGCGCGACGAACTCATCACCGCGCTGCTGCGGGCGCTGCCCAAGTCCATCCGGCGGCACGTCGTGCCGGCGGCCGACTGGGCGGCCTCGTTCGCCGCCGACCTCGCCGGCCTCGGCCCCGAGGCGCACGACGGCCTGCCGCCGACGGCGCTGCGCGACGCGCTCGCGGCGCGCATCCAGCGCGTGGCGAACCAGCCCGTGACCGCGGCGGACTTCGAGCTCGGCCGCGTGCCCGGGCACCTGCAGGTGTCGTTCCGCGCCGTCGACGAGCGCGGCCGCACGGTCGGCTCCGACCGCGACCTCGGGGCGCTGCAGGCGCGGCTCGCCGACCGCGCGCGGGCGTCGGTGTCGCGGTCGCTGAGCCGGGCATCGCTCGCCGCGCCGTCCCAGGGAGACGGGACGCCGCAAGGTGCTCCTGGGACGCCACCGCGTTTCGCCTCGCTCGTTCCTCGCTCGCTCAACGAACGGGATGCCGGGACGGCGTTCGTCGAACGCACCGGTCTCACCGAGTGGACGTTCGACGACCTGCCCGAGGTCGTCGACACGAAGGTGGCCGGCGGCGTCGTGCGAGGGTACCCCGCGATCGTCGACGAGGGCTCGTCGGTGGCTCTGCGCATCGAGGCGACCCCCGAAGCCGCGACGGCCGCCACGCGCGCCGGCGTCCGCCGCCTCGTGCTGCTCGCGGTGCCGTCGCCCGTCGCGTACGTGCTGGATCACCTGACGTCGCCCGAGAAGCTCGCGCTGGCGGCATCCCCGTATCCGTCCGCGAAGGCCCTCGTCGAGGACGCCCGCGTCGCGGTCGCGGATGCCGCCATCGCACGCGTCTCGCCCGACGCCGTTGTGCGCACCCGGGCCGGATTCGAGGCGGTGCGCGATGCGCTGTCGGCCGTGATCGTGGACGAGCTGTTCCAGACCGTGTCGCTGACGGCCCGCATCCTGACGGCCGCACGCGACGTGGAGCGCGGCATGCGCGATGCCAACTCGCTGACGCTCCTGGGCGCGCTGAACGACGTCAAGGCGCAGCTCGCCGGCCTCGTGTACCCGGGATTCGTCTCGCGCACCGGCACGGCGCGCCTCGCGCATCTGCCGCGCTATCTGCGCGGCGCCCTCGAGCGCGTCAAGTCCCTGCCCGACAACCCGGGTCGTGATCGGCAGCGCATGACGGAGTTCGAGCGGGCCGCGCTCGTGTACGCCGAGGCGGGCGGGACGATCCCGGCCGCCCCGGACGCGCCGCCGGCGATCGTGCACACGAGGTGGCTGCTGGAGGAGTATCGGGTGAGCCTGTTCGCGCAGGCTCTCGGCACGGCAGAGCCGGTGTCGCTGCAGCGCATCGGCAAGGCCCTGCGCGAATGACCGAAGACACACGGGAATGACCCGCCGCCCCGGAGGATTTCACTCGACATGACCAGAGCGATCGCGTACACCGAGTTCGGGGGCCCCGAGGTCCTGCACGAGATCGAGACGCCGCCCGTCGAGGCCGGTCCGGGCGAGGTCGCGATCCGCGTCGAAGCGGCTGGCGTGAACCCGATCGACGGGAAGCTCCGCTCCGGCCTGCGCGTGTCGGCGCCCATCGTCGAGCCGCGGCGCGTCGGCAGCGACGGCGCTGGCGTCATCACGGCGGTCGGAGAAGGCGTCGACGGCCTGCGCGTGGGAGAGGCGGTCGTGTTCGGGGGTGCGCGCGGCGCCTACGCGGACGCCGTCGTGGTGCGCGCCGAGAACGTCCACCCGCGTCCGGCGGGCGTCAGCGCCGCCGAGGGCGCAGCGCTCGGGGTCCCCGTCGGCACCGCGTACCAGACGCTGCGGTCGCTCGCCGTCGGCCCCGGCGACACTCTGCTCGTGCACGCGGGCTCGGGCGCCGTGGGCCAGGCCGCGGTCCAGTTCGCCGTCCTCTGGGGTGCGACCGTGGTCGCGACCTCCTCGCCCGCCCGGTTCGAGCGCCTGCGCGCACTCGGCGCGATCCCCGTCGCGTACGGCGAGGGCCTCGCCGACCGCGTCCGCGAGGCCGCGCCGCAGGGCGTGTCCGTCGCGATCGACGCCGCAGGGACTGACGAGGCTCTGCACACGTCGCTCGAGCTCGTGCCCGACCACCGGCGCATCGCGACGCTGGTGCGCGGCGCGGATGCCGCGGGCCTCGGCATCCGCGCGTTCTCGGGCGGATCGCCCGAGCCGCTCACCGCTCAGCAGCAGGCGTGGCGCGCCGAGGCCGTGCCGGTGACGCTCGCACTGCTCGCAGCCCGGGCGTTCTCGGTCGAGCTCGGACCCGAGTTCGCCCTCGCCGACGCCGCCGACGCGCATCGCGCGCTCGAGGCCGGCGCGGACGGCAAGATCACGCTCGTCCCCTGAGACCGCGGCTCACGGCGTCGCGCCGGTGGCGACGGGGCGGCCGGGCGTGTTCGACCACTGGCTCCACGATCCCGGGTACAGCGCGAGGTGCAGTCCTGCCAGCTCCGCGGCGAACACGGCCTGGGCGGCCGTGACGCCCGAGCCGCAGTAAGCCGCCGCCGCGACCCCGGGCACCACGCCGACAGAGGCGAACAAGCCGGCCAGGGTGGCGGCATCCGCGAATCTCTCGCCGTCCATGTACGCGGTCGTCGGAAGGTTCACCGCGCCGCGGATGTGGCCGGCGATGGGGTCGATCGGCTCGACCTCGCCGCGGTAGCGCTCGGCCGCGCGGACGTCGAGCAGCACCCCGGCGTCCGGGAACGCGGCGGCGTCGTCGATCGACAGCACGGGCTCGGCGACCTCGTGCACGACGGCGTCGCCCGCCTCGGGCTCGACCGGCCCGGATTCCAGCGCGAACCCGGCGTCGATCCAGCCGCGCAGGCCGCCGTCGAGCAGCCGCACGTCGGCGATGCCCGACCGCGTCAGCAGCCACCACGCGCGCGAGGCGCCGAGGGCGCGCGCGTCGTCGTAGACGACCACGGTCTCGCCCGTGCGCAGGCCCCAGCGGCGGACGGCCGCCTGCAGGTCGGCGACGGCGGGGAGCGGATGCCGTCCCTCGTGCGCCGCGCCGTGACGCGAGAGCTCCGACTCGAGGTCGACGTAGACGGCGCCCGGCACGTGCCCTGCCGCGTGGTCGGCGCTGCCGTCCGGCTTGTCGAGGCGGTAGCGGACGTCGAGGACGCGCACGGGGGCCTCGGCGCCGAGGAGGAGGTCGAGTTCTGACGGGGTGATGAGCTGCGCCACGGGTCCATTCTGTCCCGCGCGCGACTACTCCCCGGCCCGGCAGGGAGGGGCGGAGTCCGCAACAGTACGACACACGAGGGGGCGGCGCACGCCCTCCGGCCCGACAATGGGTGCCATGCCTGAAGCCACTCGTCCCGCCGCCGTCCCTCGCTCCTTCGCGACGGCGCAGGTGCAGGCGGGTTTCGTCTCGGGCGTGGCCGAGAACACCGCAGTGCCTTCGATCCACCAGTCCAACGGCTTCGAGTTCGCCTCGCTGAGCGAGGCGCGCGACCTCTTCGCCCTCCGCAAGGACGGCAACATCTACAGCCGCGCGGCCAACCCCACCGTGCTCGTCTTCGAGCGCCGGGTCGCGGAGCTCGAAGGCGGCATCGGCGCCGCGGGAGTGGCATCCGGTCAGGCGGCCGTCGCCGTCGCCCTGCTGGCCCTCGCCAAGCAGGGCGAGCACATCGTCGCGGCGCGCCAGCTCTACGGCGGCACCGTCGACCTGCTGCAGGACACCTTCGCCGACTGGGGCATCGAGGTCACCTTCGTCGACCAGGACGACGTCGCCGCGTGGGAGGCCGCCGTGCGCCCCACCACGCGCGCGCTGTTCGCGGAGTCGATCTCGAACCCGATCGCGCAGGTGCTCGACCTGGGTGCCGTCGCCGCCGTCGCCCGTCGCGCCGGCGTGCCGCTCGTGATCGACAACACCGTCGCGACGCCGTACCTGCAGCGCGCCAAGGACTTCGGCGCCGACATCGTCGTGCACTCCGCGACGAAGTTCCTCGGCGGCCACGGCACGTCACTCGGCGGCGTCGTCGTCGACCTCGGGACGTTCGACTTCACGGCCGAGCCCGAGCGCTGGCCCCAGCTCACGCAGACGTACCCGCGCGTGCCCGACGGCAGCCTCGTCGAGCGGTTCGGCGCCACCGCGTCGCCGTACATCGCCCTGGTGAAGACGAAGTACGTGCACGACCTGGGCCCGTCGCTGTCGGCCTTCAACGCCTTCCAGCTGCTGCAGGGCCTGGAGACCCTCGACTTGCGGATGCAGCGGCACTCCGCGAGCGCTCTCGCGGTCGCCGAGTTCCTCACGACGCACCCCGCCGTCGCCCGCGTGCACCACCCGGGCCTGGCGTCCAGCCCCTGGCACGCGAACGCGCAGACCTACCTGCCCGACGGCGCGAGCTCGGTCTTCGCGTTCGACCTGCACGCCACCGGCGACGCCGAAGCGGACTTCCGCCTCGTCGAGGACGTCATCTCGCGCCTGCAGGTCGTCCGGCTCGTCGCCAACATCGGCGATGCCCGCAGCCTCGTGGCCCATCCGGCGTCCATGACGCACAGTCACATGTCGCCCGCACAGCTGGCCGAGGCGCACATCTCGCCGACGACCGTCCGGCTCTCGATCGGCCTCGAGGACCCGCGCGACATCGTCGACGACCTCCGCCGCGCACTCGACGGCGCCGCCGTCGCCCCGTCGGACGACGCGGAGCGTCAGCTGGCCGAGAGCAGCTCGCGGTAGAAGCCGATCCCCCGCAGCCACACCTCGACGCGGATGCGCTCGTCGTGCGCGTGCAGGGCGTCGCGCTCGGCGCGCATCAGGTGGAACGGCGTGAAGCGGTACACGTGGTCCGAGATCGCGGTGAACCACCGGCTGTCGCTCGCGCCCAGCTGCAGGTAGGGCAGCGTCACGACCTCGTCGCCGAGGGATGCCGTCACGGCCGACACGATGCGCCGCCACGCGTCGCCGCGCCACGGTGACACCGGCGACGGGTCGGATCCGTGCGCGACGGTCACCTCGACGTGCGAGTCGGCGACGACGCGGCGCACCCGCTCGGTGGCACCGGTGACGGTGTCGCCCGTCAGCAGGCGGATGTTCACGGACGCCGTCGCCGAGGTCGCCAGGACGTTGTCGCCGGGGGCGCCGCGCAGTCGCGTGGCGACGGCGGTTGTGCGCACCGTGGCGTTCATCTCGGGTCCGAGCAGCGACAGCACGCGGGCCACGAGCGGCCCGGTCACCGCGAGGCTGCGGAACAGCGCGCGCAGCGGCTGCGGGGCATGCGGCGCGACGGTGGACAGCATCGCCCGCACGGGCGGGGCGAGGCGCGTCGGGAAGGGATGCCGGTGCAGGCGGTCGACGGCGCGCGCGAGGCGCGCCGTCGCCGGGTAGGACGGCGGCGTCGAGGCGTGCCCGCCGCCCTCGCGGGCGGTCAGCTCGAGGGTCATGACGCCGCGCTCGGCGACGCCGACCATCGCGGTGGGAACGGTGACCCCGGGGATCGCACCCTCGACGACCGCTCCGCCCTCGTCGAGCACGAGCGCGGGACGGACGCCGCGCTCGCGCAGCAGCGCGACGATCGCCTGCGCACCGCCGCCGGCGGTCTCTTCGTTGTGACCGAACGACAGATACACATCGCGGGCCGGCGTGAAGCCTTCGGTCACGAGCTGCTCGACCGCCTCGAGGATCGCCACGAGCGACCCCTTGTCGTCGATCGAGCCGCGCGCATGCAGGACGGCATCCTCCCCCTCGCCGACGATCTCGGCCGCGAACGGGTCGTGCTCCCATTCCTCGGCCACGACCGGCACGACGTCGATATGCGCCATCAGCACCAGCGGGTGAGCGGACTCGGCGCCGTGCCACCGGTACAGCAGCGAATGCCCGTCGACGCGCTCGCGCGCGAGTGCCCCGTGCAGCGCCGGATAGAGCCGCTCGACAGCAGCGGCGAAGGCGTCGAACGCCGCCCAGTCCGTCTGGGACTCGTCGGCGTGCGACACGGTGGGGATGCGCAGCAGCTCGCGGAAGCGCTCGACGGAAGAACTCACGCGAAGAGCTTACGCAGGCCGCTAGCCTCGGACTCATGACTTCTCAGGCATCCCTCCGCTGGGGCATCCTCGGTCCCGGCGGCATCGCCCGCGCCTTCACCGCCGACCTGCGCACGGCCGGGCTCGACGTCGTCGCGGTGGGCTCGCGCCGCCTCGACGCGGCGCAGGCGTTCGCCGCGGACTTCGGCATCCCCCACGCCCACGGCTCGTACGAGGACCTCGTCGCCGACCCCGACGTCGACATCGTCTACGTCGCCACGCCGCACCCGATGCACGCCGCCAACGCGCTGCTCGCCCTCGAGGCCGGAAAGCACGTCCTCGTCGAGAAGCCGTTCACGCTGACCGCCGCCGAGGCGGCCGCCGTCCGCGACGCGGCCGCCGCCCGCGGCCTCCTCGCGATGGAGGCCATGTGGACCCGCTACCTGCCGCACATGATCCGCATCCGCGAGATCGTCGCGTCGGGCGTGCTGGGCGAACTGCGTGCCGTGACGGCCGATCACACGCAGCTCATCACGAGCGACCCGGCGCATCGCCTCAACGCCCTGGAGCTCGGCGGCGGCGCGCTGCTGGACCTCGGCGTCTACCCGGTGTCGTTCGCGTGGGACATCCTCGGCGAGCCGCTGTCGATCGTCGCCTCCGCACGGCTCGGCGAGACCGGTGCCGACACCGAGGTGGCGACGATCATGGCCCACGCCTCGGGCGCCCTCTCGACCACGCTCTCGGCCTCCCGCGCCGCCGGCCCGAACGCCGCGTCCGTCATCGGCACGGAGGCGCGCATCGACATCGACCGCGTGTGGTACACCCCCACCTCGTTCCGCGTCGTCACTCCCGACGGGCGCGTGCTGGAGGAGTACCGCTCCGACATCGAGGGCCGGGGCATGCAGTACCAGGCGCTCGCGGCAGAGCGCATCATCGCGGCGGGACGCACCGACTCCGACGAGCTGCCGATCGACGAGACCGTGGCGATCATGGCGACGCTCGACGAGATCCGCTCGCTGATCGGCGTCCGCTACCCCGGAGAGGACTGACATGGCCGACCTGCAGGGCGCGCGCGTCGCCGTCTATCTCGACTTCGACAACATCGTGATGTCGTGGTACGACCGCGTGCACGGCAAGAACTCGTACTCGCGCGACCGGCAGAAGATCGCGACGGATGCCGCCGATCCCGCGATCGCCGAGCGCCTGGCCGCGGCGACCATCGACGTCGGGGCGATCATCGACTACGCGACCTCGTTCGGCACGCTCGTGCTGACGCGGGCGTACGCCGATTGGTCCTCGCCCGTCAACGCGGAGTACCGGTCGCAGCTCGTCGCCCGTGCCGTCGACCTCGTGCAGCTGTTCCCCGCCGCCGCGTATGCGAAGAACGGCGCCGACATCCGCCTCGCGGTGGATGCCGTCGAAGACATGTTCCGCCTGCCCGACCTGACGCACGTCGTGATCGTCGCGGGCGACTCCGACTACGTGCCGCTCGCGCAGCGGTGCAAGCGCCTGGGCCGCTTCGTCGTGGGGGTCGGGGTGGCGGGCTCGACGGCCAAGTCGCTGGCCGCCGCGTGCGACCAGTTCGACTCGTACGACGCGCTGCCCGGTGTGGCTGCACCCCCGACGGGAAAGAAGGATGCCGCGCCCGCAGCCTCCTCGCGCGGTGGACGCCGCACGAAGAAGGCGTCCGCGGACCCGGTCGAGAGCCTCCTCGAGCGCGCACTGCGCCTGGAGAGCGACAAGGAGGGCGTGGAGTGGCAGCACGCATCCGCGGTGAAGAGCCTGATCAAGCGGCTGGACCCCTCCTTCAGCGAGAAGGGGCTCGGCCACAAGAGCTTCTCGGAGTTCGTGAAGGCGCACCCCGACGTGGCCGAGGTCGACGAGTCCGGCAACATCGTCCTCATCCGCCTCGCGCCCTCGCGCCGCTGATCCGCATCACGGTTCGCACCGATCCAGCCGCCGAAAACGGCCTGTCCGGTACAGTGTGACCCGTGGCACGCCGTCAAGCCCCGCCGGGCTCGCAGACCTCGCTGCGCGAGGCCAATCGCGCGCGCGTGGTCGAGTCGCTGAAGCGTCACGGCCGCCTCACGCAGATCGAGCTCGCCGGCAGCACCGGGCTGTCGCCTGCCACGGTGTCGAACATCGTGAAGGAGCTCACCGCCTCAGGGCTGCTGCACACGTCGTTCACCACGAGCAGCGGCCGCCGCGCGACCCTCGTGTCGCTCGCCCGACGGCTGGGCCTGGTGGCCGGCGTGCACTACAGCTCGAGGCACCTGCACATCGCCATCGCCGACACGGCGCGCACGATCGTGACGCAGTCCTCGCTGCCGCTGCCGCTCGACCATCGCCACGACTCCGAGCTCGACCGGCTCGCGCTGCTCCTCGGCGACATGATGGAGTCGCTCGGCAGTTCGCTGTCGGACCTTCTCGCGGTCGGCCTGGCCCTGCCCGCCCCGATCGACCCCCGCACCGGCATGGTGTCGACCCCCGGCCTGCTGCGCGGATGGGAGGGCGTCGACGTCGCGGAGTCGCTGTCGGTCCGCATCGGCCGTCCGGTCTACGTCGACAGCGAGGCGAACCTCGGCGGGCTCGCCGAGGCGCGCGAGGGGAACGGCCGGGCCGCGGCATCCACGGTCTTCATCCGCGTCGGGCACACGATCAGCGCGGGGCTCGTCGTCGGAGGCGACCTGTTCCGCGGCGTCAACGGCAAGGCCGGCCAGATCGGGCACGTCACGCTCGACGAGAACGGGCCGATCTGCCGCTGCAGCAACCGCGGCTGCCTCGAGACCTACGCGGGCGGACCGGCGCTGCTCTCGCTGTTCCCGCCGAGCGAGGGCATGCACCGACTGGGCGACCTGCTGCAGGCCGCCGAAGCGGGCGACGGCAGCGCACGACGCGTCATCGCCGACGCGGGTCGCCACATCGGCATCGCGGCCGCCAGCCTGTGCAACCTCTTCGATCCCGAGCTGATCGTCGTGGGCGGCGAGCTCGGGCAGGCCGGCGAGATCCTCATGGCCCCGATGCGGCACTCGCTCGAGCGCACCGCGCTGCCGTCGGCCGACGGCCTGCCCGAGATCGTCGGAGCCTCGTTCGGCGAGTGGGCCGAGACGCGCGGCGCGATCGCCATCGCCCTCGACCATGTGACCGTCCTCGACGCCGGTGCCGGGCTCGACGGCGCATCGGCGACGGGGTCGGCTGCATCCTCCCTGCCGATCACGGCTTAGGCTCTTGCGATGCCCCTCACGCGACTGCTCAGGCCGCGACGGCGCCCGGCGCCCTCGCGTCGTGCAGTGATGCGCGCGCTGGGTACGGCATCCACTCTGCTCTTCGGAGCGGCGATGCTGGCCGCATGCACGGCGACCCCCGCGCCGACGGGCACACCCGGCGACACGACGATCGCACTGCTGCTGCCCGACGCCAAGACCGCCCGCTACGAGACGTTCGACCGGCCGCTGTTCGAGGAGCGCGTCGCAGAGCTGGGCGACTACGACGTGCTGTACGCCAACGCCGATCAGGACGCCGCGAAGCAGCAGCAGCAGGCGGAGTCCGCCCTGACGGCAGGGGCGGGCGTCCTCGTGCTCGACCCCGTCGACGCCACCGCGGCCGTGAGCATCGTCGCGTCGGCGAACGCGCGCGGCGTGCCCGTCATCTCGTACGACCGCCTCATCGCCGGCGGCGACCTCGCCTACTACGTGTCGTTCGACAACGAGAAGGTGGGCGTCCTGCAGGCGACCGCGTTCGTCGAGGGTGTGCGCGACAGCGTGGACGGAGGCGCCGAGGGCAGCGGCATCCTCATGGTCAACGGCTCGCCCACCGACAGCAACGCGGCGCTGTTCAAGGACGGCGCGCACAGCATCATCGACGACAGCGGCCTGCACGTGCTCGCGGAGTACGACACCCCCGGCTGGAACCCCGAGAAGGCGCAGGAATGGGTGTCGGGCCAGATCGCGCAGCATCGCGACGAGATCGCCGGCGTGTATGCCGCCAACGATGCGACCGCCGGCGGCGCGGTGGCCGCGCTGCGGGTCGCGAACGTCAGCCCGTGGCCGATCGTCACCGGGCAGGACGCCGAGCTGTCGGCGATCCAGCGGCTGCTCACGGGCGACCAGTACATGACCGTCTACAAGGCGATCAAGCCTCAGGCGCGCCTCGCGGCCGAGGTGGCGGTCAAGCTGCTGCACGGCGAGACCGTGACCGCGCCGCTGGAGATCCAGGGCACGCCGTCGACGCTGCTCGACCCCGTCGCCGTCACGGTCGACAACATCATGCAGACGGTCGTCGCCGACGGGTTCTGGACCGTCGAGGACATCTGCACGCCGGCCTACGCCGATGCGTGCGAAGCCGCGGGCATCGAGTAGGGTCCCGATGATGTCGATGACGCCCCCGCGAACCGGACGATCGCGCGAACGAGTGTTGACGATGCGCGGCATCGGCAAGCGCTTCGGTGCCGTCAAGGCGCTCACCGACGTCGACTTCTGGGTCAACGAGGGCGAGGTCGTGGCCCTCGTCGGCGACAACGGCGCCGGCAAGTCCACGCTGGTCAAGGTGCTCGCCGGAGTCCATCCGCCCGACGCGGGCACGATCGAGTTCGACGGCGAGCCGGTGCACATCGACTCGCCTGCCGACGCGCAGCGACTCGGGATCGAGACGATCTTCCAGGACCTCGCGCTGTGCGACAACCTCGATGTGGTCGCGAACCTGTGGCTCGGGCGCGAGCTGCGCGACGGCGCGACGCTCGACGAGGTCGACATGGAGCAGCGCACCTGGACCCTCCTGCGCGAGCTGTCGGCGAAGATCCCGTCGGTGCGGGTGCCGGTCGCCTCGCTCTCGGGCGGTCAGCGTCAGACCGTCGCCATCGCGAGGTCGCTCATCGGCGAGCCGCGCGTCGTCATCCTCGACGAGCCGACCGCCGCCCTCGGCGTGGCGCAGACCGCCGAGGTGCTGAACCTCATCGAGCGGCTGCGCGAGCGCGGCCACGGCGTCATCCTCATCAGCCACAACATGGCCGACGTGCTCGCGGTGGCCGACCGCGTCGTCGTGCTGCGTCTCGGCCGCAACAACGGCGTGTACAACGTCGCCGACGTCACGAGCGAGACGCTCATCGCCGCCATCACGGGGGCCGTCGACCACTCCGGAGCCCGGTGGACGCGGCCGGCTCCCACGCCGGAGCCGACGCCTGTGCCCGCACCCGAGCCCGCGGCCGGATCCGCGCGGGCCGACGACTCCGACCTGGGCGACGACGACGACGGAGACACCGGCGGGACCGTGATCCGCATGCCGCGCACGCGTCCGCGGCGGCTCCCCCGCGAGGACGGGCGCCGGTGAGCGCGCGCGGCGATGAGCGGCTGGCCGAGACGGGAGCGGACGAACGGCTGCTGAGCGGACGCGGGATCCGCAGCATGCTCCAGGGGTTCGTGGAGCGCGTCCGCGGCGGCGACCTCGGCGCGGTCCCGGTGGTGCTCGGGATCGTGGTGATCTGGACCGTGTTCGAGGCCCTCAACCCGGCCTTCCTCTCCAGCGAGAACCTCGTCAACCTCACGATGCAGTGCGCGGCGATCGGCACGATCGCCCTCGGTGTGGTCGTCGTGCTGCTGGTCGGCGAGATCGACCTGTCGGTCGGCTCGGTCTCGGGGCTCGCGGCCGCCGTCCTCGCGGTCACCTTCGTGCAGCTGCAGTGGAACCTCGTGCTCTCGCTGGTCGCGGCGCTGGCGATCGGCTGCCTCGTCGGGCTCCTGTACGGCTACCTGTTCACCCGCTTCGGCCTGCCGAGCTTCGTGATCACGCTCGCCGGCCTGCTCGGCTTCCTCGGCCTGCAGCTGTGGGTGCTCGGCAAGACCGGGTCGATCGCCATCCCCTTCGACTCGTGGATCGTCCAGTTCGCGCAGCAGCTCTTCCTGCCGCCGTGGGCGGCCTACGCGCTCGCCGTCGCGTCGACCGGCGTGTACGCGTGGTCGCGCGTGCGGCATGCCCAGCGGCGCGCGGCCGCCAATCTCGTCAGCCAGAGCTATGCCGCCATCGCCGTGCGCAGCGGCGTGCTCCTGGCGTTCCTCGTGGCGGCGATCTGGTACCTCTCGCTGGATCGCGGCGTCGGGGTCATGTTCCTGTTCTTCCTCGCCCTCGTGGTCGTCATGAACTTCCTCCTCACGCGCACGCGGTGGGGCCGCTCGGTCTACGCCGTCGGCGGCTCGGTCGAGGCCGCGCGTCGCGCCGGCATCCGCGTCGACCGCATCTACCTGTCGGTCTTCGCACTGTGCGCGACCCTCGCCGCCGCAGGCGGGATCCTCGCCGCCGCGCGGCTCGGGTCGGCGAATCAGAGCTCGGGCACCGGCGACGTCAACCTCAACGCGATCGCGGCCGCCGTGATCGGCGGCACCAGCCTGTTCGGCGGACGCGGGTCGGCCTTCTCGGCCCTCGTCGGCATCGTGGTGATCCAGTCGATCTCGTCCGGGCTCACTCTGCTCAGCCTCGATTCGTCCGTGCAGTTCATGGTCACGGGGGTCGTCCTCGTGCTCGCGGTGATCGTCGACTCGCTCTCGCGCCGCACCCGCGCAGCGACGGGACGCGCCTGAACGAAGGATCGGCGCTGCCTTCACTTGACGAACGCGGTCGGGTGCGGCATCCACGACACCTCCTGCGTAGCTGCGCATAATTCCTGATCAGGATGCCGCCAGCTGTGCATTCTGCACGGTAAGCGCTGTCTCGGGAAGAGCCGATCGTCGTCGGTCGGCCAGCGCATCGACGCGTTGCCAAAGCGTTACGTTCAAGACTTGACGACAAGAATCGTCATCGTCGATGATCGCTCTCAGCGATGAACGCAGGGACGATCCTGCGCAGACCCGCTCGCTTCAACGACGAAAGGCGCAAGATGAAGAAGTCTTCTCTCCTGGCCGTGGCCGCCCTCGCGGGCGCCGCCGCCATGACCCTCGCCGGCTGTTCCAGCAGCGGCAACGGCGACGGTGGCAGCACCGACGCCGGCTCCGACGCGCAGGGCCGCGCCTGCGTGATCCTGCCCGACGCGGCGTCGTCGCCGCGCTGGGAGAACTTCGACAAGAAGTACCTGCAGGAGGGCCTGGAGGCCGCCGGCTTCGAGGCCGACATCCAGAACGCCCAGGGCGACGTCAACAAGTACTCGACGATCGCCGACCAGCAGCTCACCAAGGGCTGCGGCGTCATGCTGCTCGTCGACTACCAGGGCGCAGCCGAGGCCGTCGCCGAGAAGGCGAAGGGCGAAGGCATCCCCGTGATCGCCTACGACCGCCCCTTCACCGGCGCGGACTACTACGTGTCGTTCGACAACGTGAAGGTCGGCGAGCTCGAGGGCCAGACCGTGCTCGACGGCCTCGCCGCCGCCGGCAAGGACCCGGCGACCGCGGTCGTCGTGTACATGGGCGGCGACCCGACCGACGGCAACGCCGCGATGTTCCACGACGGCGCCGTCGAGGTCATGGAGGCCGCGGGCATCAAGCCGGCCGCCGAGCCGACCGGTGTGTGGGACCAGGCCAAGTCCCAGACCAACTTCGAGCAGGCGCTGACCTCGCTCGGCGGCAAGGTCGACGGCGTCTGGGTCGCGAACGACACCAACGCGGCCGGCGTCATCAAGGTCCTGCAGGACAACAACCTGACCGGCGTCGCCGTGTCGGGTCAGGACGCGAACGTCGCGGGTCTGCAGAACATCCTGCTCGGCTGGCAGACCGCCACGGTCTACAAGCCGGTCAAGGACGAGGCGACCGCCGCGGTCGACACCGCCGTCGCGCTGCTGAAGGGCGACAAGCCCTCGACCAGCGCCAAGCTCGACGACGGCACGCCCTACATCCAGGTCACGCCGATCCTCGTCGGCCCCGACAAGGTCAAGGACGTCATCGCCGCCGGCGACGCCGACTACGACGACGTCTGCACGCCCGACGTGATCGCCGCGTGCGAGCAGTACGGGGTCACGCAGTAAGTTCCGCTGCACGGCGAGGGCGTCGCGTCGACCAGGCGCGGCGCCCTCGCATGCACGAGACCCTCTCCTCGAACTCCGAACCCACGCGAGACCCGCAAGGAAGCGAGCATGTCAGACACCATTTCCCCACCCGCGGTCGATGCCCCCGTCGGCGTCGGGGCGGAGCCGATCATCCAGCTGGTCGGCGTCAAGAAGTCGTTCGGCCCGGTGAGCGTCCTCAAGGGCGTCGACCTCGTCGTCCGCCCGGGCCGGGTCACGGCCCTCGTCGGCGACAACGGCGCCGGCAAGTCCACCCTCATCAAGGGCCTCGCCGGCGTGCAGCCCTACGACGAGGGCGAGGTGCTCATCGACGGCACCCACCGCGACCTGCACGCGCCGCGTGACGCGGCCGGACTGGGCATCGAGGTCGTGTACCAGGACCTCGCGCTGTGCGACAACCTCGACATCGTGCAGAACATGTTCCTCGGCCGCGAAGAGCTGTCGTTCGGCACGTTCGACGAGGGCCGCATGGAGAAGGAGGCGTCCGACACCCTCCGCTCCCTGTCGGTGCGCACGGTCAAGTCCGTGCGGCAGAAGGTGTCGAGCCTCTCGGGCGGGCAGCGCCAGACCGTCGCGATCGCCCGCGCCGTGCTGAAGAAGGCTCGCGTGGTGATCCTCGACGAGCCGACGGCGGCGCTCGGCGTCGCGCAGACCGAGCAGGTGCTCAACCTCGTCAAGCGACTGTCCGAGCAGGGCGTCGCAGTGGTGCTCATCAGCCACAATCTCGCCGACGTGTTCGCCGTCGCCGACGACATCGCCGTGCTCTACCTCGGCCAGATGGTCGCGCAGATCCCGACCTCTGAGACCACGCGCGACGACATCGTCGGCTACATCACCGGCACCAAGGCCCCGCAGGGCGGCGTCGGCATCATCGACACGTCCACCGTTCGCACCGAAGGAGGCGCGGAATGACCAGCAGCACGACCCGGACCGAGGCGGCACCCGATCCCGTCGCAAGCGACCTCATCGGCAGCGGCGTCGAGGGTGGCCTCGCCGACCAGCTCTCGGCGTGGTGGCAGCGCGTGCGCGGCGGTGACATGGGCGCGCTCCCCGCGGTGGGCGGCCTCGTCGTGCTCGGCGTCCTCTTCTCCATCCTGAGCCCCTACTTCCTCACGGAGCGCAACTTCGCCAACCTGATGAACCAGGCGGCGACGCTCGTGGTGCTGGGCATCGCGCTCGTGTTCGTGCTGCTCCTCGGCGAGATCGACCTGTCGGCCGGTGTCACGGGCGGCGTCGGCATGGCGCTGTTCGTGGTGCTGAACTCGCAGTTCCACGTGCCGTGGCCGCTGGCGCTCCTCGTGGGCTTCGGCTTCGGCTTCGCCACCGGTGCGCTGATCGGCTTCTTCGTCGCGCGCGTCGGCATCCCTTCGTTCGTCGTGACGCTCGGCCTGTTCCTCGGCTTCCAGGGTCTGGCTCTCGTCGTCATCGGCTCGGGCGGCCAGTTCCGTCTCGAGGTGCCCGAGCTCATCGCCCTGCAGAACGGCAACCTGCCGGTGTGGGGCGGCTGGGTGATGCTGGCGATCATGCTGCTGATCTCGGGCGGCACCGCGTTCTGGGACCGCTCGCGCCGCACGCGTGCCGGCGTGCCCAACCGCGCGCTGTCGCTCGTGTTCATCAAGCTGGCGGCCATCGCGGTCGGCGGCGGCATCGTGGTGTACTTCCTCAACCAGAACCGCGGCCAGTCGGTCGTCGAGGTGTCGGGCGTGCCGATCGTCGTCCCGATCGTCCTGACGCTGCTGTGGCTCGGCACGTTCCTGCTCGACCGCACGAAGTTCGGCCGGTACCTCTACGCCATCGGCGGCAACGCCGAGGCGGCACGCCGCTCGGGCGTGAAGGTCCGCTGGATCAAGTGGTGGGCCTTCGTCATCTGCTCGGCCCTCGCCGTGTTCTCGGGCCTGCTGAGCGTCGCGCGCGTCGGCGCGGTGGACGCCACGGTCGGTCGTGACATCGTGCTGTCGGGTGTCGCCGCAGCCGTCGTCGGCGGCGTCAGCCTCTTCGGCGGACGCGGCCGGCTGGTGCACGCGGCGATCGGCGCCCTGGTGATCGCGACGATCACGAACGGGCTCGGCCTGCTCAACCTGCCCGCCGGCATCAACCTGCTGGTCACCGGCGGCGTGCTGATCCTCGCCGCGACCGTCGACGCGCTGTCGCGGGTGCGCTCGGGAGGCGTGCGCATGTAGCGCGGCTCCGCACGCGAAGAGCGCCGGGTGGATGCTCCACCCGGCGCTCTTGCGTCGGTCCTTCGTCACCGCCGGGCGAGCACTTCTTCCACCCATGCCGGCACCAGCTCGCCCGCGCGCCCGGCGCGCACATCGTCGAGCGGCACCGCCGGATCGCTCGGCTCCAGGTTGAGCTCCACGGTCCGGGCGCCGAACGCCGCAGCGAGCGCGACGTAGCCGGCGGCCGGGTACACCTCCCCCGACGTGCCGATGGACACGAACACATCGCACGCGACGACCGCCTGCTCGATGCGGTCGAGCCCGTACGGCATTTCGCCGAACCACACGACGTCGGGTCGCAGCATCCGCTCGCCGCACCGCGGGCACCGTGGACGGTCGCGGAGGTCGTCGTCCCAGTCCGGTCGCGCGTCGCACGCGAGACAGCGGGCGCGGCGCAGCTCGCCGTGCATGTGGACGAGGTTGCGGGTGCCCGCGCGCTCGTGCAGGTCGTCGACGTTCTGCGTCACGACGAGCAGCCTGTCGCCGATCGCGCCCTCGAGGCGGGCCAGCGCCCGGTGCGCCGGATTGGGATGCGTGGATGCCACGGCCCGCCGCCGCGCGTCGTAGAAGGCGAGCACGGCGTCGGGGTCGCGCTCGTACCCCTCGGGCGTCGCGACGTCCTCCACGCGGTGCCCCTCCCACAGTCCGTCGGAGCCCCGGAACGTGGGCACGCCGCTCTCTGCCGAGATGCCGGCCCCGGTCAGCACCACGATGCGCACGGCGGGCCTCAGCCGCGCAGCAGCGCGCGGAGCGTCTGGATGGTGTCGGCGTCCTCCGGGCGCTTGTCGGGTCGGTACGCCTTGACCCGGGCGAAGCGCAGCGCGATACCGCCGGGGTAGCGGGTCGAGCGCTGCACGCCGTCGATCGCGATCTCGACGACCGTCTCGGGCCGCACATGCACCGCGTACGCCGTCCGGCGCGTCTCGATGGTCGGGAAGTGCTCGGTCTGCCAGCGGAGCGTGGCATCGGTCAGCCCTTTGAACGTCTTGCCGACCATGACGAAGCCGCCGGGTTCGCCGAACTCCCCCGTCGGGTCGAGCGCGCCCAGGTGCAGGTTCGACAGCAGGCCGCTGCGCCGCCCCGACCCGGGCTCGACGGCGAGCACGACAAGGTCGTACGTGAGCACCGGCTTGACCTTGAGCCAGCTCTTGCCGCGCCGCCCCGCGGCGTACGGCGCGTCGAGCGCTTTCACCATGACGCCTTCGTGGCCCGCGGCGAGCGCGTCGCGCGAGAAGGCCTCGGCCTGTGCGGCGTCGGCGGTGACGACGCCGGGCATGAGCGCGTCGCCGGCCACGCGGGCGAGCGCCTCCAGCCGCGCCGACAGCGGCTCGTCGATGAGGTCGACGCCGTCGAGGTGGAGGATGTCGAAGAACCACGGGCGCAGGATGGCGGCGGCCGCGTCGTCGGTGCCCATCGATCCGAATCGCGCCATCGTGTCCTGGAACGGGCGCGGACCGCCGTCCTCGTCGAGCGACAGGGTCTCGCCGTCGAGGATCACCCGCTGCGCGGGCAGCGCCCGCGTCGCCTCGACGATCTCGGGCACGCGATGCGTGATGTCGGCGAGACTGCGCGTGAAGACCCGCACGTCGTCGCCGTCACGGTGCACCTGGATGCGCGCGCCGTCGAGCTTGTACTCGACGGACGCCGCTCCCCCGAGCGCCTGCAGCGCCTCGGTCGTCGAGCCGGCGGTCGAGGCCAGCATGGGCATGACTCCGCGCCCCACCTGCAGTCCGACCCCGGCGAGCTCCTCGGGGGCTCCGGTGAGCGCCAGGCGCGCCGTCGCACCGAGATCGCCCGAGAGCATCGCCGCCCGGCGCACCGTGACGGCGTCGTTGCCGGACGCCTTCGCGACGGCATCCAGCAACACTCCCTCGAGCGCTCCCGTGCGCAGCTCGCCCATCATGACGCGCGCGATGAAGTCCCATTCGTGCGCCGTTGCAGCGCGCGCGAGGTCGTTCAGCGCCGCCGTGCGGGCAGCGGCCGAGCCGGGACCGTCGGTCGCGGCCAGGCGGTCGAAGGCCGCGTCGACGTCGGCCACGGTCAGCGCCGGCTCGTCGGCGTGGGTCACGCTCAGGTTCGACAGGCTCCGCCACCCGACGCCCAGGCGCCCCTGGCGGGGGCTCGCGGTCAAAAAGCCGATCGCCGGGGCGATCTCGTCGGCGTCGAGCCCCCGCAGCACGTCGGCGAGGGCGGCGACCTTGGCCAGACGCGACGACGTGGAGGCGACGGCATCCGTCGCCGTCACGAGCTCATGCAGCAGCATGATCGCATTCTCGCACCCGGCACCGACACCTTCAGGTCGTCGCCCGGCCGAGCTTCGAGACCACGTCGCGCAGCGCCGGCTCGAGCGTGGGATGCTCGAAGACGTACCCGGCAGACACCAGCGTCTCGGGGAAGACCCACCTGCTCTTGAGCACCAATTCGGGCTCGGTCCGCAGCGCCCACATCGCCGGCTCGAGCATGAACCGCCACGCCGGCAGCCCGACCGGCACCCGGACGACCCGTCGGAGGGTCGCCATCAGCTCGCGGTTGTCGGATGCACCCGGCGCCGCGAGGTTCACCGGACCGGCGATTCCGGGGTGGTCGCGGACGAAGCGCACGGCGCCCACGACGTCGTCGATGTGGATCCAGCTGAAGCGCTGACGACCGCGCGAGCGGTGCCACGGCGGCGGGCCGTCGCCGCTCGGGTGCGGGCCGATGCCGCGGTAGCGCCGATGGGGGAACCACCAGCCGTCGTGCTGCGCTCCGCCCAGCCCTGCGCGGGCGAGCCGCACGAGGGTGCGGGTCGCGGGGCCGTCGCCGAGGACGATCGCCATCCGCAGCACGACGCGCCGCGTGCCCGCGAGGTCCCCCGAGAAGAACTCGTCCTCCCACGTGCGCGCCACGTCGACCGAGAAGCCGCTGCCGAGTTCGCCCCGGGACTCGGTCTGCGGGCGGTCGAGCGCGTAGCGGTAGATCGTCGCCGTGCCGGCGTTGAGCCACAGCGGCGGCGGCGCCTCGGCGCGGGCGATGGCCTCACGGAGGGCCCGACGGAGGGCCCGGGTGGTGTCGACGCGCGACCGCAGGATCTCGTCGCGGTTCTCGTCGGTGTAACGGCAGTTCACCGATCGGCCGGCCAGGTTCACGACGATCGCCGATCCGTCGACGAGATCCCGGATGCCGTCGGCGTCGGTCCACGCGACGTCGGCGCCCGCGCGCCCGATGGTGCGCACGTCGCAGCCGTCAGCGGCGAGGGCGGCCGTCAGCGCCCTCCCGACGAATCCCGATGCGCCCGCGACGACGGCGACAGGACGACGATCGTCACTCATCGCGCGACGGCTTCTCGCACGGCGTCGATGAAGCGCAGATGGTCATCGGCGTCGCCCGAGGGCGTGATCGCACGCAGCACCACTTCGTCGACTCCCGTCCGGTAGGCGGCGATGCGGTCGCGCAGCTCCTCGGGCGCGATCACCGTCTGCGCGGCGTCGAATCCGAGCCGCGCGAAGTTCGCGGCATATGCCGGATACCCGGCGTAACGCGCCGCCTCCTCGGCCAGCGCGGCGCGTGCCGCCTCGTCGACCGCCGTGCGCACGTAGAGCGAGACGCGGGTCGACGGCGCCAGGGCGCGCGCCTGCGCCGCCTGCTCCGCCGCGGCCTGCGGGGTGAGCCAGCTGAGCAGGAGCCCGTCGGCCGCAGCAGCGCCTTCGCGCCGCATCCTCGGCCCCAGCGCGCCGACGACCACGCGGGCCGAGGTGAGCCGTCGCAGCTCGGCGGCGGCATCCCTCACCCGCTCCACGGCACCGTGCCGCAGCTGGCCCGAGCCGATCCCGAGCACCAGCCGATCGGCGGGCAGCGAGGCGGCGGCCTCGGCGATCTCGCCGGGCGACCGCCGGTCGACCGGCAGCACCCCCGTCGCGAGCATGAGCCGCTCGGTCGCGGCCGCGGCGGCGGCGAGCACCGCCAGCGCATCGTGCCCGGGCGTGTCGTTGACCCACAGCGCATGCAGGCCCGCGGCCTCGGCGGCCGGCGCGATGCGCGCCGCCAGCTCCGGCCCCGCGGCGGCCGCGATGCCCAGTGAGACCCGCGCGGTCATCCGGCGGCTCCTGCCACGAGGCGGGCGACCTCGCCGGACGCGCGGTAGAACTCGGCGATGTCGCCCCGCGAGGCCGGCAGCAGCACGACGTCGTCCACACCGGCGTCGAAGAAGCGCCGGGCGCCGGCCGCCACCTGTGCGGGATCGCCCCACAGCGCTCGTTCGGCGGGATCGGACTTGTCGCCCACGTCGGCGATGGCGCGGGCCTCCGCGTCCGCGCCGAAGGCGGTGACGACGTACGCGACGACGTCGTGACCCCCACCGCGGCCCGCCTGCGTGCGCGCATCGCGGATGGCGGCGATGGCGCTCTCGTACTCCGCGGCGGTGTGACCGCTGTCGAGCACCGTGCCGTCGGCGACCTCGCCGCTCACGCGCAGCGTCTTGGGCCCCTCGGCGGCGGCGTACACGCGCGAGGGCGCGGCAGGCGGGTACTCCAGCCGCACGCCGTCGAGCGTGACGAAGCGGCCGGCGGAGCTGACCGGCTCTCCGGCGAGCAGCGAGCGCAGCGCCGGAACGTACTCGCGCATGAGGGTCAACGGCGACGCGACGCGCGCGCCGGCCTGCCCCATCCACTCCAGCACGCCGTGGCCGACACCCGGCAGGATGCGGCCGGGGAAGAGCCGGTCGAGCGTCGCGATCTCCATCGCCGTGGCGGCGACGTTGCGCAGCGGCATGGGGGCGATGCCGATGCCGATCCTCAGGTTCTCGGTCCAGGCCAGCGCGGCGCCCGCGGTGGCGAAGGCCGACTGCCGGAAGCAGTCCTCCCAGATCCACAGTTCGGGGACGCCTGCGGACTCCGCCGCGAGCACGGCGTCCCGGAACTCGTCCGGGGCGTGGGTGTACGGATTGAAGATCGCACCGATGCGGGTCATGCACCCACTCTGGCAGGAGCAGCCGACACCCGCGACGCGGGCGTCGCGGGTGTCGGCTGCGGGTCAGGCCGCGGCTGCGAACGGGGCGGCGGCGTGCACCGTGAGGCCGTCGGCCGTGGCATCCACCGTCACATTCCCGCCGTCGACCAGCGCACCCGTCACGAACAGGTC
Organism: Microbacterium jejuense; assembly: GCF_019511665.1. Lineage (GTDB taxonomy): Bacteria > Actinomycetota > Actinomycetes > Actinomycetales > Microbacteriaceae > Microbacterium > Microbacterium jejuense_A. Next base: position 201,367 of record NZ_JAEUAW010000004.1, on the reverse strand, counting down.
CGCGATGCGGTCGTCGACCTCGCGCTGGATCAGGCGGCGCAGCGGCCGGGCGCCGTACTCGGGCTCGTACCCGTTGTCGGCCAGCCACGCCACGGCCTCGTCCGTGACGGCCAGGCCGACGTCGCGCTTGGCGAGGCGGGCGTCCGAGGCGCCCAGCAGCAGCCGGACGATCGACTGCAGCTGCGGCTTCTCGAGCTTGCGGAACAGCACGATCTCGTCGATGCGGTTGAGGAACTCGGGCCGCATCGCCTCACGCAGCTTCGCGAACACGCGGTCGCGGAGGTCCTTCTCGGAGCCGAAGCCGGTCGCACCGCCGCCGTCGGCGAGGAAGCCGATGGCGCCGCCGCGCGAGGCGAGGAACTCCGAGCCGAGGTTCGAGGTCATGACGACGACCGTGTTGCGGAAGTCGACCGTGCGACCCTGCCCGTCGGTCAGGCGACCGTCGTCGAGCACCTGCAGCAGCAGGTTGAACACGTCGGGGTGGGCCTTCTCGATCTCGTCGAACAGCACGATCGAGTACGGGTTGCGCCGCACGCGCTCAGTGAGCTGCCCGGCCTCGTCGTAGCCGACGTATCCGGGAGGGGCGCCGACGAGGCGCGACACCGTGTGCCGCTCGCCGAACTCGCTCATGTCGAAGCGGATCACGGCCCCTTCGTCGTCGAACAGCGAGGCCGCCAGGGCCTTCGCCAGCTCGGTCTTGCCGACGCCGGTCGGTCCGAGGAACAGGAACGATCCGACCGGCCGGCGCGCGTCGCCCATGCCGGTGCGGTTGCGGCGCACGGCCTTGGCGACCGCCGTCACGGCGTCGTCCTGCCCGATGACGCGATCGTGCAGCTCGTCCTCGAGCGAGGCGAGACGCTCGCGCTCGGTCTCGGTGAGGCGGTTGACCGGGATGCCGGTGGCCCGGCTGATCACGGCCGCGATCTCGGGCTCGTCCACGATCGCTGCGGTCGTCGTCGCCGCGCCGGAGGCGGTGGCCCGCTCCAGGCGCTCCTGCACCTCGGCGATCTGGTCGCGGATCTGCGACGCCTCTTCGTAGTGCTCGGCCGAGACCGCCGCGTTCTTGTCGGCCTCCAGGGTCGCGAGGCGCTCCACGAGGGCGCTCACGTCGACCTTCGAGCCCAGGCGCAGCCGCAGCCGCGCCCCGGCCTGGTCGATGAGGTCGATCGCCTTGTCGGGCAGCACGCGCTCCGTGAGGTAGCGGTCGCTCAGCTCGACGGCGGCGCGCAGCGCCTCGTCCGTGTAGACGATGCCGTGGTGCTCCTCGTACGCCGGCTTGAGGCCGCGCAGGATCAGCACGGCGTCCTCGATCGAGGGCTCGCCGACGCGTACCGGCTGGAAGCGGCGCTCCAGTGCCGGGTCCTTCTCGATGACGCGGTACTCCTTGAGCGTGGTCGCACCCACGAGGTGCAGCTCGCCGCGCGCGAGGCGGGGCTTGAGGATGTTGCCCGCGTCCATGCCGCCGTCGCCCGCGCCACCGGCGCCGACCACGGTGTGCACCTCGTCGATGAAGACGATGAGCTCGCCCTTGCGGGCCGAGATCTCGTCCATCGTTTTGGTGAGCCGCTCCTCGAAGTCGCCGCGGTACCGCGTGCCGGCGAGCATCGCCGGGAGGTCGAGCGCCACGACGCGCTTGCCGATCAGCTGCTCGGGCACCGCGCCGTCGACGATCGCCTGCGCGAGGCCCTCGACGATCGCGGTCTTGCCGACACCGGCCTCGCCGACCAGCACCGGGTTGTTCTTGGTGCGGCGGCTCAGGATCTCGATGGTCTGCTCGATCTCGTCGGCACGGCCGATCACGGGATCCAGCTCACCGGCGGCCGCGCGGGCGGTGAGGTCGGTGCCGTAGGTGTCGAGCATCGGAGAAGCGGATGCCGCGGCATCCCCCTCTCCGTCCGGCGCGGGCGCACCCGACGGCGCGACCGTCTCGCGCGCGCCCTGCGTCAGCGCCTCGGCCGTGACGCCGGCACGTGCCAGCACCTGACCGGCGGGGGTGTCCTGCGCGAGCACGAGGGCGAAGAAGAGGTGCTCGGGATCGACGTACGTCGATCCCGACGAGCGCGCGACCTGGAACGAGTGGAACAGCGCGCGCTGCACGGAGGGCGTGATCACGGCGCCGTCGACGTCGGCGGGAGTGGATGCCGCGGGCAGGCGCTCTTCGGTGGCCCGGACGATCGCGTCGGGGTCGGCCCCGATGCCGCGGATCGCCTCGCGGGCGGGCGCCTCGGCGGCCAGGATGCGCAGCACGTGCAGCGCGTCGAGCTCGCGCTGACCGCGGTCGAGCGCGTACTTGCCGGCGCGCTGCAGCAGCTCCTGCGTGCGTGCGCCGAGGAAGCGGCTGAGGTCGATCGAGCGCTCCGCGCGGGCGCGCTCGCCGGCGAGGTAACGCGCCAGGAAGTCGTCGAACGCGCTGCCGTCTCCGGACGGGGAGGTGAAGTCTTCGGGCATTCCGTCTCTCCTGAAACTTGAGTGAACAGGCATCAAGTTTCGAACTTGACACACGGGATGTCAAGTTCAACAGGAGGGGCGACCAGCTATTCCCGCGTCCGCGAAACAATCGGAGGCCCGCGGATGTCGGCGCCCCGGCGTAGCGTCGCTCGCGAGGGGAACCGCATCAGCGCAGAGAAGAGGAACCCATGGACTGGAAGATCGAGCTCATCTTCGTGCCGGTCACCGACGTCGACCGCGCCAAGGACTTCTACGAGCGGATCGGCTGGAACGTCGACCACGACCAGACCCCCTTCGAAGGCCTCCGCTTCGTGCAGGTGACGCCGCCCGGCTCGGCGTGCTCCATCGCGTTCGGCACGGGGCTCGGCATCGACCTGGAGCCCGGCCGCCAGAAGACGGTCCAGCTCGTGGTTCCCGACGCCGACGAGGCGCTCGCGCACCTGCGCAGCGTCGACGTCCCGGCGCGGGGCGTCGACGAGCAGGCCTGGGGCCGGTTCGTGCAGTTCGACGACCCCGACGGCAACACCTGGACGCTCCAGCAGCTTCCGCCCCGCTGAACGACGACGGCCGGCATCCTCTCGCGAACGAGAGGTGCCGGCCTCGCCGATCGTCCGTCAGTCGCGTCCGCCCGGCGGCCCGATGAGCAGCAGCACGACGAACAGCACCACGACGGCAAGCGCGATGAGCGCGCCGAGCACCCACGGGCGGCGCAGGAACCAGCGCATCAGCCGGTCGTACCAGCGCCCATCGCGAGGGTCGTCGGTCGCCTCGAGCCGCCAGGCTCCCGCGAGGCGCCCGGTGCGCTGCAGCCAGATCTCGGCCGGGATGGTCGCATACGGCACGACCGCGCTGACGAGGGCGACGAGGGTCGGCGACGCACGCCACCGGTTGTTCAGGGCGACGAGGATCACCGTCGCGCCGTACGACAAGAAGATGAAGCCGTGGATGCCGCCGCCGATCGTGACGCCGGGCGCCCAGCCGGTCGTCGCGCGGAGGATCAGGCCGGCGATGAGGAGCGTCCACGAGATCGCCTCGGCGATCGCGAGCGCGCGGAAGAGGGTGTGAGGATTTCGGAACACACCTTCAGCCTAACTGAAAGCGCTTCAGGCCCGCTGAAGGTCAGCTGAGACCGAAGGGCTCTTCGTGCAGCCCCTTGAGCGCCGCGGCGAGGTCGGGGGCGCCGCTCGCGAGGTCCGCGTCCAGCGCCGCCAGCCGCTGCTCCGCGGCCAGCAGCACCTCGCCGCCGCGGTCGGTGACCCGCAGATCCGATGCCGCGCCCGCATGCGCCGTCGCGTCCGCGACGAGCCCGTCCGCGACGAGCGACTGCACGGCGGTGTGCGCGGACTGCACCGTCACCTGCGAACGTCGGGCGAGCTCGCTGAACGAGATGCCCGGCGTCGATCGGATGTGCGCCAGCAGGCCGTACTTGCGCGTCGTGAGCCCGAGGTCGCGCAGCTGGGCGCCGAGGTGGGCGTCCCACACGCTCGCCACCGTGAGCAGCGAGATGACAGGGCTGAAAGGACGCTCCGACGACACGGGGTAAATGCTAGCCCGCTACCGTGGGACGGTGACGTTCTCGCTCGACGGCCTGCGCCGCCGGCCCGATGTCGAAGCGCCGGGCCTCGTCGCGGTGGATGCCGCCGACCGGCTGATCCTCGACGAGTCCGCCGCCGCGCGCTCCGGCGTCGCACCCGGCGGTCTGGTCGTCATCGGCGATGCGTACGGCGCCCTCACGCTGGGCGCCGCCGCCGACGGAGCCCGCGGCATCCGCGTCCACCAGGATCCGCTCACCGGCGAGCGCGCCCTCGCAGCGAACGCCGACGCCTGCGGACTGGGGGATGCCTTCACGTCGGGCGCCCTCGACGCCGAGCTGGTGCGCGGGGCCGAGGTCGTGCTGCTGCGGCTGCCGCGCTCGCTCGACGCGCTGCGCGACATCGCCGGGCTGATCGCCGCGCACGCCGCACGCGACGTCGTCGTGTACGCAGGCGGCCGGCTCAAGCACATGACCCTCGCGATGAACGACGTGCTGCGAGCCGACTTCGCGCGCCTGGACGTCTCCCTCGCCCGGCAGAAGTCGCGCGTCCTCGTCGCCCGTGAGCCCGGCGACGGTCGCGATCCGGTCCCGTCGCGCGAGACCCATGACGGTCTCGTCGTGTGCGCGTTCGGCGGCGCGTTCGCCGGTGCGTCCGTCGACATCGGCACACGGCTGCTCATCGCGCACCTGCCCGAGACGGCGCCTGCCGGCGGCACCGTCATCGACCTCGCGTGCGGGACGGGAGTCATCGCGACGACCCTGGCCCTGCGGCATCCCTCGCTCGAGGTCATCGCGTGCGACCAGTCGGCGGTAGCCGTCGCGTCCGCGCGCGCCACCGCTCAGGCCAACGGTGTCGGCGACCGCGTCGACGTCGTCCGTGACGACATGCTGGCGTCGCAGCCCGATGCGACCGCGGCGTTCATCGCGCTCAATCCCCCGTTCCATTCCGGCTCTGCCGTGCACGAGGGCATCGCGCCGCGCATGTTCGCCGACGCCGCCCGGGTGCTGCGCCCCGGCGGCGAGCTGTGGACGGTGTGGAACTCCGGTCTGCGCTACCGGCCCGCACTCGAACGGCTGGTCGGTCCGACGCGTCAGGTCGCGCGCAACGCCAAGTTCACGGTCACGGCCTCGACGCGTCGCTGACGGCCGCCCGGCAGGGGCACGGCACAGGCGCGCTCGTCGCGATCCCGATGACCGGGGGGCCGACGCGAGATGCCGGCTCCCCCGGTAGCCGCAGGCTCGGGACCCGCGGCCGGGGACGCCGGACCGGGGCTCCGGCATATCCCCGACTGAGAGACGGCGGCGGGGCGCACTTATTACGCGAGTCCGCCGCTTTGCGAGCGGTCGATATCGGTTCGTTACGCGAGCACGGGGATGACGTTGCGCTCCGCGAGGTCGCCGAGCCACGACAGGCTCGGCTTCGGGGTGCGCACGAACGTCTCGCGGTCGACCGCGATGAGTCCGAACGTCGGCCGGAACGAGCCCCACTCGTAGTTGTCGAGCAGCGACCAGTGCAGGTATCCGCGCACGTCGCAGCCGTCCGCCATCGCCGCGGCCATGCCCGCCAGGGCGCCCGTCGTGTAGTCGATGCGTCGCGCGTCGTCGGTGGTCGCCATGCCGTTCTCGGTGACGATCATGGGGATGCCGCCGGTGACCTCGCGCGTGTGCCGGAGCGCGTGGCCGAGCGCCTCGGGGTAGTACTCCCACCCCGTCAGCGTGCGCTCGGTGCCTTCCGGCCACTCCTGCGGGCCGTAGCCGAGCTCGTCGTCGCTCGGTCCGATGATCGTCCGCAGATACGACTGCACGCCGATGAAGTCGTCGCCCCGCGACTGCTCGAGGAAGAAGTCCTCGCGCCAGTACTGCCACTCGTCGCGCTGCTTCTCCCACCCCGGCACGGCCTGGAACACCTGGTTGGCGACAGTCCAGCCCGAGCGGATGCCGCCCACCCCGCGCAGCACCTCGGTCGACGCGTGGTGCGCCCGGGCGATCGCCTCGGCGACGAACGGCGACGGCCCCGGGAAGTTGACGCCGTTCTCGGTGTCGATGCGCGCCTCGGTCTGGTTCACCATCATGTTCGGCTCGTTGATCGTCACGACGAGGTCGACGTCGTCGAGGATCGTCGCCGCGATCTCGGTGAAGCGACGGAACCGGTCGGTGCTCTGCTCGGCGTACCAGCCGCCGGAGTGCTCCCACCACCGCGGGAACGTGAAGTGGTGCAGCGTCACGATCGGCTGCACGCCGTGATCGCGGCACGTGTCGATCATGCGGCGGTAGTGGGCGAGCTGCGCCCGCGAGACGACGCCCTCCTCGGGCTCGATGCGCGACCACTCCAGCGAGAACCGGTACGCGTTCAGCCCCGCATCTGCCAGCAGCGCGATGTCTTCGGGATACCGGTGGTACGAGTCGCACGCGTCACCGGACGGCTCCGGGATCTGCGTGCCCGGGGCGTACTCGTTCTCCCAGTGTCCGGTGTTGACGTTGCCGCCCTCGATCTGGTGACCGGCGGTGGCCGCTCCCCAGATGAACCCCTCGGGTGCGGCGATGACACGGCTCATGAATGCTGATTCCTTTCGTATGGGTCGGTGTGCCGGGGATCAGGGGTCACTTGATCCCCGTCAGGGCGATGCCCTGGATGAAGTGGCGCTGCATCGCGATGAAGAGGATGAGCACCGGGATGACGATGAGGAACGATCCCGCCATCTGCAGCCCGTAGTCGGAGCCGTGACCACCGGCCTCTGCCGAGAACAGCGCGAGCGACACCGGCAGGGTGTACATCGAGTCGTCCTGCGAGATGATCAGCGGCCACAGGAAGCTGTTCCACGACCCCATGAACGTGAAGATCGCGAGCGTCGCCAGCGGTGCCTTGCACAGCGGCAGCACGATCTGGAAGAACGTGCGGAACTCCCCCGCGCCGTCGATCCGCGCAGCGTCGAGCAGCGAGTCGGGGATCTCGAGCATGAACTGCCGCATCAGGAAGACGCCGAACGCCCCCACCATGCCCGGCAGGATCAGGCCCCAGTAGGTGTTGACCATGCCGAGGTTCGCGACCAGCACGAACTGCGGGATGAGCGTCACGATGCCGGGCACGAACAGCGTCGACAGCACGACGACGATGATCACGTTCTTGCCGGGGAAGGTCATCTTCGCCAGCGCCCAGCCCACCATCGACGAGAACAGCAGCGTCGTCGCGACGGTCACGACCGCAAGGAGCACCGAGTTGAAGAACGGGCGCGCGATGTCGAACTCGAACAGCCACGCGCGGAAGTTCTCGAGGGTGGGATGCTGCGGCCACCACGTGACCGGCCGGGCCATGATCTCGGCCTTGGTCTTGAAGGCGCCGAGCACCATCCAGACGAAGGGCAGCACCGTGGCGGCGAGCCCGACCGAGAGCACGACCAGCACCGCGAGGTTGCCCCAGCGGACGGGCTTGCGCGGGGCTCGCGCCGCGATGGGCGCGACATCCGCGGCGGCTGATCTTTCGAGTGTTGTCGTCATGTCAGGTCCTCTGGCGGAAGAAGCGGAACTGGATGAGCGCGAGGATGCCGACGAGCGCGAACAGCACGTAGGCGCCGGCGGCGCCGATCGAGTAGTTGCCGTACTTGAACTGGTTGTAGACCTGCAGCGCGATCGAGGTCGTCGACTCCAGCGGGCCGCCGTTGGTCATGACGAAGGGCTCGTCGAAGAACTGCATGTACCCGGTCGTGACGAGGATCGTGTTCAGCAGGATCGTCGGCATCATCATCGGGATCGTGATGCGGAAGAACTTCTGCACCGCGTTCGCACCGTCGATCGAGGCAGCCTCGTTGACGTCGGCGGGGATGCCCTGCAGCCCCGCCAGGAAGATCACCATCGACGCGCCGATGTTGCGCCACACCGCCATGATCGTGATCGCCAGCAGCGCCGTGTTCGGGTCGCTCAGCCAGTTCGGTCCGGAGATGCCGACCCAGCCGAGGATCGTGTTGATGACCCCGGTGTTCTGGTACATGATGCGCCACACGACCGCCACGGCGACGATCGTCGTGATGACGGGCGTGTAGTAGCCCACGCGGAAGAACGTCGCCACCTTGCGGCTCACCGAGTTCAAGAGCACCGCCAGCACGAGCGCGAGGAACAGCGTGGCCGGCACACCCACGACGACGAACATCAGCGTGTTGATGAGCGCGCGCTGGAACGACGGGTCGGAGAGGACCGTGACGAAGTTGTCGAACCCGACGAAGTTCACGTTGAACGGGCTGCGGATGTCGCGCGCCTTCAGGTCGGTGAACGACATCGCGAGCGAGCTGACGAGCGGGATGAGTCCGAACACCCCGAATGTCAGGACGAAGGGCGCGACGAAGACCCATGCGATCAGGGCCGAGCGGCGCCGCTGCGCGGCCAGGGAAGAGACCTTCCCCGGCCGCGCCGGCATGGTTGTCACCACCCGAAGCCGATCTTGTCGGCCTCGGCCTGGATCTGCTTCGCCGCATCCGCCCCCGTGATCTCGCCCCGGGCGACCTGCTCCGAGTACTTGCTGATGAGATCCGAGATCTGCGACCAGGCCGGGTAGTTCGGGGTTGCGACGGTGTTCTCCAGCTGCTCGGTGAGCGTCTTGGTCACCGGGTTGTCCTGGATCGGCGCGTACTGGCCCGCTTCGACATTGGCCGGCAGCTCGCCCTGCAGGTCGTACCAGGCCTCCTGCTGGTCCTGCTCGCCCAGCCACGACAGCAGCGACCACGCAGCCGACTTGTTGTCGGAGGCCGAGAAGACGCCGAGGTTGCCGCCGCCGATGTACTGGTCGTTGTTGCCGCCGGGACCGGTCGGCGAGACGGTGTACCCGACGGAGTCCATCGTGAAGCCCTCCGGCGCGGTGCCCTCGTCGATCTCCTCCTGGTAGACGTCCAGCATCCACGGGCCCGAGATGAACATCGGAGTTCCGCCGTTCTCGAACGTCGCGTCGGTGTCGCCGAGGGGCGCTTCGCCTCGCTGGAAGAAGCCGCCGTAGAAGTCGAGCGCCTCGACGAACTCGGGGGTGTCGATCGTCCAGGCGTCACCGTCGGTCATCTCACCGCCGGCCTGCGCGTCGAACGGGACGATGACCTGCGCCGGCTGCTCGGTGGGCTTGGGCAGGCTCAGGCCGAACGTGCCGCCCGGGCGCGACGCGAAGGCCGCCGCCATCGCCTGCATCTCTTCCCACGTCGTGGGCGCCGACAGGCCGAGCTCGGCCGCGATGTCGGCGCGGTAGAACAGGAAGCGCGTCTCGACGTACCAGGGCATGGCGTACAGGCCGTCCTCCCCCGTCGCGGAATCCACCGCCGCCGGGTAGAAGTCGTCCTCGTCGTAGACGCCATCCGGCACGGGGTCGAAAGCACCCATCCCGATGACGGTCGCGGTCTGGTCGGCGCCGGTCATGATGATGTCCGGGCCCTTGCCCGCCGCCGTCGCCGTCTGCGCCTTCGTGATGACCTGGTCCCACGGCACGTCGGTGACCTTGATGCTGGCGTCGGGGTTGGCCTTCAGCCAGTCCTTCGTGAGCTTCTCCAGGTTGTCGGCGTGCCCGCCCGCCGTCCAGATCTCGACGGTGCCGGTCGCCTTGCCCTCCTCGGCCGGCGCGGCCGACGAACCCTCCGCCGCGCCGTCCGCGCTGCGTCCGCAGCCGGACAGCACCAGGACGGCGCCGAGCGCCATCGCCGTCATCGCCGTGACTCGCATCCCTTGCATGCTCACTCCCTTGTGTGATTTCGATACAACGACTCGAAATTTCGTGCCTCAGTGGGAGACTATAGAGCGAGATCGCGGCGCTCGTCCACCCGAAGTCTGGAAATGAGCACGAAAACGTTGTTGTTTCCGCTAGCATTTTCGGAAAGTTGATCCGGAGGAAGAATGGCAGTCCAGCTCGCCCAGATTGCGACCGAAGCAGGGGTCTCCATCCCGACGGTGTCGAAGGTGCTCAACTCCCGGCCGGATGTCTCGCGCGCAACGCGCGATCGGGTCGCGGCGGTGCTGGAGCGGCACGGCTACGAGATCCGGAGCCGGCCGCGCATGGCCACCGGGTTCCTCGACATGCGGGTCGTGAATCTCGACCAGGCCTGGTCGGAGGCGATCGTCCGCGGTGCCGCCGAGGCTGCGAAGGTGAACGGCAAGGACCTCGTTCTCGCGGTGGAGCCCGATCCGGTGGAGTGCGACGACTGGGTCATGCACGCCCTCGAGCGCGGGTCGGACGGGCTGCTGAGCGTGGTGGCCGTGCCCAGCGCCGAAGCACGCCGTCAACTCGCCGAGGCCGGCATCCCACTCGTCGTGGTCGACCCGCTGCACCGCGTCCCTGAAGGCACGTACTCCGTCGCGGCCACGAACTTCCAGGGGGCCTTCGACGCCGCCCAGCACCTGCTCGAGCTGGGCCACCGGCACATCGCGACGATCACCGGCCCGCTCGATCAAGACAACGGGATCGCGCGCCTGGCCGGGTTCCAGGCCGCCTTGCAGCAGGCGGGCGTGCCCATCGACGACGACCTGATCGTCCGCACCCAGTACGGCGTGGACCAGGGTTACGACGCGACCCGCCTGCTGCTCACGCGCGATACCCGTCCGACCGCGATCTTCGCCGCCAGCGACGACACCGCGCTGGGCGCGATCCGCGCCCTGCGCGAGAGCGACCTGCGGGTCCCCGACGACATGTCGGTGATCGGCTTCGACGACCTGCCGCATTCGTCGTGGATCGACCCGCCCCTCACGACGATCCGGCAGCCCCTCGCACAGATGGGCAGCGCCGCCGTCGACGCGATCGTCCGGGTGCGCTCCGGCCGGCACCCCGCCGCGCGCACCGAGCTGTCGACGACCCTCGTGGTGCGGTCGTCGACGTCACCGCTGCCGGACTGACGCCGGTCTGCCTCCACAACGAAGATGAGGGATGCCGCGAGCCGCGGCATCCCTCATCTTCTCGTCGTTCAGGGCGACGTTCTCAGAAGTCCCAGTCCTCGTCCTCGGTGGCCTCGGCCTTGCCGATGACGTACGACGAGCCCGACCCCGAGAAGAAGTCGTGGTTCTCGTCGGCGTTCGGCGACAGGGCCGACAGGATCGCCGGGTTCACGTCGGTGACGGTCGAGGGGAACATCGCCTCGTAGCCCAGGTTCATGAGGGCCTTGTTGGCGTTGTAGTGCAGGAACTTCTTGACGTCCTCGGTGAGGCCGACGCCGTCGTAGAGGTCCTGCGTGTACTGCACCTCGTTGTCGTAGAGCTCATAGAGCAGCGAGAACGTGTAGTCCTTGATCTCGTCGCGCTTGGCCTGGTCGATCGTCTCGAGTCCGCGCTGGAACTTGTAGCCGATGTAGTACCCGTGCACGGCCTCGTCGCGGATGATGAGGCGGATGAGGTCGGCCGTGTTGGTGAGCTTCGCGCGGCTCGACCAGTGCATCGGCAGGTAGAAGCCCGAGTAGAACAGGAACGACTCCAGCAGGGTCGAGGCGACCTTGCGCTTGAGGGGCTCGTCGCCGCGGTAGTACTCCATGACGATCTGAGCCTTCTTCTGAAGGTTCGGGTTCTCGACCGACCAGCGGAACGCCTCGTCGATCTCCTTCGTCGAGCACAGCGTCGAGAAGATGGACGAGTACGACTTGGCGTGCACCGACTCCATGAACGCGATGTTCGTGTAGACGGCCTCCTCATGCGGCGTGATCGCGTCGGGGATGAGCGACACCGCGCCCACCGTCCCCTGGATCGTGTCGAGGAGCGTGAGCCCTGTGAACACGCGCATCGTGAGGGTCTGCTCCTCAGGGGTGAGCGTGTTCCACGACTGGATGTCGTTCGACAGCGGCACCTTCTCGGGCAGCCAGAAGTTGTTCACGAGGCGGTTCCACACCTCGAGGTCCTTGTCGTCCTGGATGCGGTTCCAGTTGATGGCCTGGACGTGGTCCAGGAGCTGAAGCTTCTCGCTCATTGTTCTTTCTCTTCGCGTTTCGACTCGCTGCGCTCGCTCAACGACGGGCCGTCACAGAGTGCACGAGACGCACTCGGTCATGTCCGTACCCTCGAGCGCCATCTGACGCAGGCGGATGTAGTAGATCGTCTTGATGCCCTTGCGCCAGGCGTAGATCTGGGCCTTGTTGATGTCGCGCGTAGTCGCGGTGTCCTTGAAGAACAGCGTGAGCGACAGGCCCTGGTCGACGTGCTGGGTGGCGGCGGCGTACGTGTCGATGACCTTCTCGTAGCCGATCTCGTACGCGTCCTGGTAGTACTCCAGGTTGTCGTTCGTCATGAACGCCGCCGGGTAGTAGACGCGACCGAGCTTGCCTTCCTTGCGGATCTCGATCTTCGCGGCGATCGGGTGGATCGACGACGTCGAGTTGTTGATGTACGAGATCGAGCCGGTCGGCGGCACGGCCTGCAGGTTCTGGTTGTAGATGCCGTGCTGCTGGATCGAGGCCTTCAGCGCGCGCCAGTCGTCCTGCGTGGGGATGTGGTGGCCGGCGAACATCTCCTTGACCTTGTCGGTCGCGGGCACCCACTCCTGCTCGATGTACTTGTCGAAGAACTCACCCGACGCGTACTTCGAGTCCCAGAAGCCGTCGAAGACCTCGCCGCGCTCGATCGCGATCTTGTTCGACGCGGTCAGCGCGTGGAACAGCACCGAGTAGAAGTAGATGTTCGTGAAGTCGATGCCCTCTTCGGAGCCGTAGTAGACGTGCTCGCGGGCCAGGTAGCCGTGCAGGTTCATCTGGCCGAGGCCGATGGCGTGCGAGCGGTCGTTGCCGTCCTCGATGGAGCGGACCGAGCGGATGTGGCTCTGGTCGCTGACCGCGGTGAGGGCGCGGATGCTGGTGTCCACGGTGCGGGCGAGGTCGCCGCCGTCCATCGCCAGGGCGATGTTGAGCGAGCCCAGGTTGCACGAGATGTCCTTGCCGATCTGGTTGTACGACAGGTCCTCGTTGAACGTGGTGGGCGTGTTGACCTGCAGGATCTCGGAGCACAGGTTGGACATGTTGATCCGGCCCTTGATCGGGTTGGCCTTGTTCACCGTGTCCTCGAACATGATGTACGGGTAGCCGGACTCGAACTGGATCTCGGCGAGGGTCTGGAAGAACTCGCGCGCGTTGATCTTCGTCTTCTTGATGCGCGGGTCGTCGACCATCTCGCGGTACTTCTCGGTGACCGAGATGTCGCCGAACGGCACGCCGTAGACGCGCTCGACGTCGTACGGTGAGAAGAGGTACATGTCTTCGCCGTTCTTGGCGAGCTCGAACGTGATGTCGGGCACGACCACGCCGAGCGACAGCGTCTTGATGCGGATCTTCTCGTCGGCGTTCTCGCGCTTCGTGTCGAGGAAGCGCATGATGTCGGGGTGGTGCGCGTTGAGGTACACCGCGCCCGCGCCCTGGCGCGCGCCGAGCTGGTTGGCGTACGAGAAGGAGTCTTCGAGCAGCTTCATCACGGGGATGATGCCGCTGGACTGGTTCTCGATCTGCTTGATGGGGGCACCCGACTCGCGGATGTTCGACAGCAGCAGCGCAACGCCGCCGCCGCGCTTGGACAGCTGCAGCGCGGAGTTGATGCCGCGTGCGATCGACTCCATGTTGTCTTCGATGCGCAGCAGGAAGCACGAGACAAGCTCGCCGCGCTGCGCTTTGCCGGCGTTGAGGAACGTGGGGGTGGCGGGCTGGAAGCGGCCCGAGATGATCTCTTCGACGAGCGAGGTCGCGAGCTTCTCGTCACCATCGCCCAGTGCGAGGGCGGTCATGACGACGCGGTCCTCGAAGCGCTCGAGGTAGCGCTTGCCGTCGAAGGTCTTGAGCGTGTAGCTCGTGTAGTACTTGAACGCGCCCAGGAACGTCTCGAAGCGGAACTTCTTCGAGTACGCGAGGTCGTTGAGCTTCTGGATGAACTCGAACGAGTACTTCTCGAGGACGGCGCCCTCGTAGTACTCCTTCTCGACGAGGTAGTCCAGCCGCTCCTTCAGGGAGTGGAAGAACACCGTGTTCTGGTTCACGTGCTGCAGGAAGTACTCCCGCGCCGCACGCTTGTCGGCGTCGAACTGGATCTGCCCGTTCGCGTCGTACAGGTTCAGCATCGCGTTGAGGGCGTGATAGTCCATGCCCTCGAAGCGTGCCTCGGTCTTGAAGTCCATCTGCGTCAGAGTTCCCACCATCGTTCCAATCCCGCGCTCACGCGTTCCACATCTTCAGGCGTGCCGAATACCTCGAGCCGGTACAAGTGCGGCACGTGACACTTGCGGCTGATGATGTCGCCGGCGATGCAGAAGTGCTCGCCGAAGTTGGTGTTCCCCGCGGAGATCACTCCGCGGATGAGGCTGCGGTTTCGCTCGTCGTTGAGGAACCGGATCACCTGTTTGGGAACGGCGCCCTTCTCGACCCCCCTGCCCTGGCCTCCGCCATAGGTGGGTGTCACGAGGACGTACGGCTCGTCGACCACGAGCGCCGGATCCGTCGAATGCAGCGGGATCCGGACCGCTCGTGCGCCGAGCTTCTCGATGAAACGCGCGGTGTTGCCCGACACGCTCGAGAAGTAGACCAGCAGCGGCGCGCTCGTCGCGACCGTGCTCATGCCTGCCCCCTTTCGTCGAGACAGACCTGCGGGCGGTGGTTGAGCGCCGCCGAAACCTCAGGCCAGACGCGCGGCGAGCTCGTCGATCTTGTCGGGGCGGAAGCCCGACCAGTGGTCCTCATCGGTGATGACGACCGGCGCCTGGAGGTAGCCCAGCGCCTTGACCTGCTCGAGGGCCGTAGGGTCCTGCGAGAGGTCGTGGACTTCGTACTCGATGCCCTTCGAGTCGAGGGCACGGTAAGTCGCCGTGCACTGCACGCATGCGGGCTTGGTGTAGACCGTGATCGCCATGTCGATTCTGCTCCCGTCGTTCCTTCTCCGGCAGTCCCCCCGCCGGGAGACCAATACTACATATGGGTACCGACATCCGTAAGCACCACAAGGGCTAGTAGTTACATCGGTGTGATTTTCCACCGTTCTCCCCATGTACAACACAGGTTCTCCACGGATTCATCCACAGCCCCGGCGGCTGAGAAAAGGCCGGGATCACGGGGGTTTCGGGAGCCACGGCCGCATCCCTCCACAGCCGCGACGGTAGCCGCACTGTCCGACATCGGATTCGGCTGTGGAGAACATCCCCGGCGTGTCGCGCCCGCGCCCGGCGTGTCGTGACGCAGGCGGCGTGGCGTAACGTTGTCTGGTGGCCGGCTACGGGGATCTTCTGCGCACTCCCGGCGTCCTGCGCATGATCTCGGCGCAGCTGGTCGCGCGGTTCCCCAACGGGATGATCAGCCTCGTCATCCTCCTGCACATCGAGGGGATCACGGGCTCGTACGGCGCCGCGGGCGTCGTGCTGGCGGCGGTGTCGATCGGCCAGGCGATCGCCGGCCCGGTGACGAGCCGCTGGATGGGCCGCTGGGGCATGCGGCGCGTCCTGACCCTCACGACGCTCGTGTCGGCGGCATCCCTTCTCGGCATCGCGTTCCTCATCGCGCCGGTGCCGGTGTACGTCGTGCTGGGGTTCATCGCGGGGATGTCGACGCCGCCCATCGTGTCGGCGGTGCGGACGATCTACCCGAAGCTCGTCAACTCGAAGCAGCTGACCGGCCTGTACTCGCTCGACGCCTCGCTGCAGGAGATCATCTGGATCCTCGCGCCGGTGCTCATCACGTTCGTGGCGACGCAGGCGGGAACGGTCGTCGGCCTCGTGCTCGTCGTCGTCATCCTGCTGTCGGGCTGCGCGTGGTTCATCCTGTCGCCTGAGGTCGGCCGCGTGCGCATCCCGCGCAGCAAGCGGTCGCTGGGCAAGGTCCTCACACGCCCGCCGATCCTGCTCGCGACCGTCATCGGGTTCCTGCTCATCGGCTCGTTCTCGGCGGTGGAGGCCGCCGTGGTGGCGACGTTCTCGCACGGCGGCGTCGAGGCGGGCGTCGTGCTTGCGGTGTTCTCGGTCGGCAGCCTCGCGGGCGGTCTCGCGTTCGGACACCTGCCGATGGGGCGCTGGGCGATGGTCCGCCGCCTCGCGGTCGTCGCGTTCGGTCTCGCGCTCACGACGCTGTGGGTGAACGTGTGGTGGATCGGCGCGACCCTGTTCGTCGCCGGCATCGGCATCGCCCCGGCCCTCGGCGTGCTGTCGGCCATGACGACCGCGAGCGTCAAGTTCAGCGACACCGCCGAGGCGTTCGGCTGGGTGGGCACCGGGCAGCTCATCGGCGCCGCGGTGGGCTCGGCGGTCGCCGGGTTCCTCATCGACGGTCCCGGCGGGGTCACGGCGGCCTACAGTGCGGCAGCCGCATTCTGCGCCCTCGCCCTGCTGGTCGCCCTGGTGTTCGTGCGGCACCAGCCCGATCTGCGCGAGCGCGGCGCGAGCCCCATCCCCGACACCGAGCCGGTCCCGACGATCGGCTGAGCCCTCGCGACGTGACGGGCGGTCGCGTCACTCGAGCCGGCGCAGCAGCTCCAGCACCGCCAGCGCGTACGCGTCTGCGGGTTCCGGGTGCTCGAAGACCTTCCGGTCCCCCGCCACGACGATCTCGACCTCGTGGGTGTCGGGCAGTCGCCGCAGCGACCGGAACGCCCCGCGCAGCAGCTCGCGCAGCTGATGCTCGTGCGGCAGCCACAGCGCGTCCTCGAGCGCGACCGAGTCGAGCGCCCACTCGGTGGTGCCGTTGAACGCGAGGATGCGGCCGGTCGGGTACTCGCGCGGCTCGATCGTCATCTCGCTCACGGTGAAGACGTCCGCCTCGAACTCGGGCTCGTCGAGCTGGAATCGGTCGCCCGAGCGCGGGTGCCACACCAGCCCCGCGTCGCGCAGGGCCATCGCCAGTTCCGTCGAGATCACGCCAACCTCCGCCTCCATCCTGCCGTGCGTGACGCCGAGAGGCTCCCGCGGCGGGACCGAGCGGTCCGAACTTCTAGGCTGAACCCCATGCCCACGCCCGTCTCGCTCCCCCGCCTGACGTGGGGCTCGGTGGCCGCCGAGCGCCGCGCACTGCTCGTCCACGGCCTCGGCTCCACGGGAGCCCTGATGTGGCGGTACGGCACTGCCCTGGCCGACGCCGGCTGGCGCGCGGACGCCGTCGACCTGCGGGGTCACGGCGCCGCACCGCGCGCGCTGGACTACACGCTCGCCGCGTACGGCGCCGACGTGGCCGCTGCGCGCCCCGCAGACGGCGGCGCGTGGGACCTCGTCGTCGCGCACTCGCTCGGCGGTGCCGCGGCGGTCCTCGCGAGCGCGGCCGACCCGGAGTGGACGCGGCGCCTGGTGCTCGTCGATCCCGCGATCGCGCTGCAGGCGGACGATCGCGCCAGCATCGGCGCGGGGCTCGCGGCCGCGTTCGCCGACCCGTCGCCCGAGGCGGTGCGCCGCGCGCACCCGCACTGGCACGAGCACGACATCGAACTGAAGGCCCAGGCCTCGCAGGTGAGCAGCCGTTGGGCCGTCGAGCAGACGACGGTGCAGAACCCGTCGTGGGATGTGACGGATGCCGCACTGCGCGTCGACGTGCCGGTCGACGTGATCGCCGCCGATGCAGGATCGATCTTCCGCGGCCTGCCCGTCGAGGCGGCCGTCGCGGCGAACGCCCGCTTCTCTCGGGCCGTCGTGATCCGCGGCGCCGGGCACTCGCCGCACCGCGATCAGCCCGAGGCGACGATCGCGGCCCTGCTCGAGCTGCTCGGCTGAGGCTCCCCGCGACCGCTCGCCGCAAACGGGCCGGGCGGGGGAAGAATGGCGGGGTGACGTCCTTCGATCCGACACAGCTCCTGCCCGACGACCTGCTCGAGCGCTTCCGTGCGCGCGCGGCCGTCCACGATCGCGAGAACACCTTCCCCGACGACGATCTCGCCGACCTCAAGGCCGCCGGCTACCTGGCCATCCTCGTGCCCCGCGAGCTCGGCGGGGCGGGACTGGGCCTGGCCGAGGCATCCCTTCTTCAGCAGCGGCTCGCGGGCGCTGCCCCGGCGACCGCCCTCGCGATCAACATGCACCTGGTGTGGACGGGCGTCGCGAAGGTGCTCGCCGACCGCGGCAGCGACGACCTGCGCTTCGTGCAGGAGGGTGCGGCAGCCGGCGAGGTGTTCGCGTTCGGGATCAGCGAGGCGGGCAACGACCTGGTGCTGTTCGGGAGCGGGACGGATGCCGCACCCCTCCCCGACGGCGGCTATTCGTTCACCGGCACGAAGATCTTCACGTCGCTGTCGCCGGTGTGGACGCAGCTGGGGCTGCACGGCCTCGACACGTCGTCGGAGGACGCGCCGCGCATGGTCTACGCGTTCGTGCCGCGGTCCGAGGTGCAGACGGGGCGCGTGGTCGTGCGCGACGACTGGGACACCCTCGGCATGCGGGGCACGCAATCGCGCACCACAGAGCTGCACGACGCCGTCGCGCCGGCCGATCGGGTGGTGCGACGCCTCGCACCGGGCCCCAACCCCGATCCTCTGGTGTTCGGCATCTTCAGCGTGTTCGAGCTGCTCCTGGCGTCGGTGTACACCGGCATCGCGCGGCGGGCGCTGGAGCTCGCCGTCGCCACGGCCGGCAAGCGGACGTCCAAGCGCACGGGCAAGGCCTACAGCCAGGACCCCGACATCCGCTGGCGCATCGCCGACATGGCGCTCGAGTACGACGCGCTGCCGCCGCAGCTGCAGGCGCTCTCGCGCGATGTCGACGAGCTCGCCGACCACGGCTCGCAGTGGTTCGCCCAGCTCGCCGGCGTGAAGCATCGCGCGGTGTCCGCCGCGAAGTCCATCGTCGACGAGGCGATCCTCGTCGCGGGCGGATCGTCCTACTTCTCGGGCAACGAGCTCGGGCGCCTGTACCGCGACGTGCTGGCGGGACTGTTCCACCCGTCCGACCCGGAGTCGACGCACTCCACGGTCGCCACCGCGTGGCTCGGACCTCTCGAGGACTGACGTGTCGCCGACGCCGACGCACCTGCTGAGTCCTGCCGACCAGGAGCGCCGCCGCGCGCTGCGACGTATGAAGGGCGTGGCGCTCGGCGCCCTGCTGTTCATGGCCGCGCTGTTCGCGGTGTCGTTCGCGTTCCAGCAGGAGGTCCCCGCGCTCGCCTACCTGCGGGCGGCGGGCGAAGGCGGCATGGTCGGTGCGCTGGCGGACTGGTTCGCGGTGACGGCGCTGTTCCGGCATCCACTGGGCATCCCGATCCCGCACACCGCGATCATCCCGAGCCGCAAGGACGAGATCGGCCGCACCCTCGGCGAGTTCGTCGAGACCGAGTTCCTGCGCGGCGACGTCGTGCGCACCAAGCTGGTCGAGACGCCCATCGCGGCGCGGCTCGGCGAGTGGCTGAGCGCTCCCGCGCACGCCGAGCGCGTCGCCGCCGAGGCGTCCGTCATGGCCTCGAGCGTGCTGCAGGCGCTGAGCGACGACGACGTCCGCGACGTCATCGAGGAGCTTGCGCGCGAGCACCTCATCGCGCCGGAATGGGGTCCGCCGCTGGGCGAGTGGCTGCAGCGGATCGTCGACGCCGGAGCGCACCGCGGCGCGGTCGACCTCGCCGCCGACAGCGTCGCGACGTGGCTCGCCGCCAACCACCGCGCGTTCACCGGGCTCGTCTCTCGACGCCTGCCGTCGTGGGTGCCGTCGGTGGCGCACCGGTTCGTCGACGACACCGTGTACAACGAGGCGGTCAAGTTCGTGGGTGCGGTGCAGCGCGACCCCCGGCATCCCGCCCGCCTCGCGATCGACGGCTACCTCGAGCGCCTCGCCGCGAACCTGCAGCACGACCCTGCCACGATCGGCCGGTTCGAGGACGCCAAGCTCGCGGTGTTCGACAGCCCGCGCGTGCGCGACCTCGCCGCCGAGGCGTGGGCGACCGCCAAGGCGGGACTGCTGCGCTCGCTCGCCGATTCCGACAGCGGCCTGCGCCGGCGGGCCGTGGAGGCGCTCGTCGAGATCGGCCAGCGCTTGACGACGGATGCCGCCCTGCAGCGTCGCGTGGACACGTGGGTCACCGACACCGCCGTCTTCCTCGTCGACCGCTACCGCCACGACATCGCGTCGATCATCACCGACACCGTGGAGCGGTGGGATCCGGCGGAGACCACCGAGAAGATCGAGCTCATGGTCGGCCGCGACCTGCAGTACATCCGCCTCAACGGCACGATCGTCGGGGCGCTCGCCGGCGTGGCGATCTTCACGGTCGCGCACGCGCTCCTCGGGTAGCGTCGAATCGTGGCGCTCTCACACGACGACCTCTGGCCCCGCGCCGGCGCCTGGCCGCGCATCGACGACACGAACGGGGATGGCGCGGAGAGAGATGGCCCGGAGAGAGACGGCGCGGACGGGTGGGATGCCGTCCTCCTGGGCGTGCCGACCCACCTGACGTCGCTGTCCCCCACGGGGGCGCACGCCACTCCCGCGGCGATCCGCGACGCGCTGCGCCGCTACAGCCCCACGCTGCTCGGGCCGCCGCCCGTGGACCTGAACGCGGTGCTGCGCATCGCCGACGGGGGCGACGTCGCCGATCCGGACGGGGCCGAGGGCGAGGCATCCGTCCGCTCCGCGGTCGCGGCGGCGCGCGAGCGCGCCGACCTCGTGATCGCGCTCGGCGGCGACAACTCGCTGACCTACGGCGTCGCGCAGGGGGCCGCCGCGCAGGGCCTCATCACGATCGACGCGCACTTCGACCTGCGTGACGGGGCGTCCAACGGCTCGCCGGTGCGGCGGCTCATCGACGGCGGGCTCGACGGACGCCGCGTGGTGCAGCTCGGCATCGCCGACTTCGCGAACTCCGTCGCGTATGCGCGGCGCGCGGCCGACCTCGGGATCACCGTCATCACAATGGACGACGTGCGCCGCCGCGGCGCCGCGGACGTCGTCGCCGAGGCCCGGGAGATCGCCGGCGCCGGCGGCGGCGGCATCCACCTCGACATCGACGTCGACGTGTGCGATCGCTCCGTGGCGCCCGGGTGCCCCGCCTCGGTGCCGGGCGGCCTCGCCGCCTGGGAGCTGCGCGCGCTCGTGCGCGAAGCCGCCGCGGACCCGCGCCTGCACAGCGCCGACATCGCCGAGGTCGACGCGACCGCCGATGCCCCCGACGGGCGCACCGTGCGCCTCGCCGCACTGTGCGTGCTCGAACTGCTCGCCGGCCTCGCCGCGCGGCGGAGCGCCTCGTGATCCGCCTCGCGCTCGTGCGCCACGCCAAGTCCGACTGGGGCGATCCGGGCCTGGACGATCACGACCGCCCCCTCAACGACCGCGGCATGCGGGACGCGCCCGTCATGGCGGCGCGCCTGGCGGCATCCGGATTCCGCCCCGACGTGATCCTGTCGAGCACGGCGCTGCGCGCCCGCACGACGGCCGAGGCCTTCGCAGCCGAGCTCGGCGTCGCGGTGTCGCTCGATCCCGCTCTGTACGGCGCACCGGCGAACTCCCTGCTCGCGGCGGCCGCGGCCACCGGCGCCGGGTCGGTCCTCGTCGTCGCGCACGATCCCGGCATGAGCGTCCTGGCCGGACGGCTCTCGGGCGAGGGCATCGGCCACATGCCCACGTGCGCCGTCGCGACCTTCGCGTGGGACCAGGACGACTGGGACGTCGCGACAGCCCTCGATCCCGACGACTGGACCTTCGACACCCCGCGGTGACCGGGGGCGTCGCGCGGCGGCGTCAGACCTGTTCGCCCCCGAGCCACACCGTGTGCACGAGCGGGACCCCCGGTCGATAGGCGAGGTGCACGCGCGTCGGTGCGTCGAGCATCACGAGGTCGGCGCGCATGCCCGGGCCGAGAGCGCCGACATCGGTCCGCCGGAGCGCCCGCGCACCACCGGCCGTCGCCGCCCACACGGCCTCGCCGGGCGTCATGCCCATCTCGCGCACGGCCAGGGCGATCATGAGCGGCATCGAGCTCGTGAAGCTCGACCCCGGGTTGCAGTCGCTGGCGAGGGCGACCGTCACGCCCGCCTCGAGCAGACGCCGCGCGTCGGGGTAGGGCTGCCGCGTCGAGAACTCGACGCCCGGCAGCAGCGTCGCCACGGTGTCGGCGCCGGCGAGAGCGGCGACGTCGGCGTCGTCGAGGTACGTGCAGTGGTCGACGGATGCCGCGCCCATCGCGACCGCGAGGCGCACGCCCTCACCGGGGCCGAGCTGATTGCCGTGCACCCGTGGCAGCAGTCCGTGCGCGACGCCGGCGGCGAGGACGCGGCGCGACTCCTCCGGCGTGAACGCCCCGCGCTCGCAGAACACGTCGATCCAGCGTGCGTGGGGCGCGCATGCCCGCAGCATCTCGTCGCACACCAGGTCGACGTACTCGTCGCGGCGGTCGGCGAACTCGGCGGGCACGACGTGCGCTCCGAGGTACGTGACCTCGGGCGTGACCTCGGCCGCGAGCCGAGCCAGCCGTGCCTCGTCGGCGACGGTCAGCCCGTACCCCGTCTTGATCTCGAAGGTCGTGGTCCCCTGCGTCCGCAGCTCGCGCGTGAACCGCTGCAGGCGCTCGCGGAGCTCGTCGTCGCTCGCGGCGCGCGTGGCGACGACGGTCCGCCGTATGCCTCCCGCCGCATACGGGGTGCCGCTCATGCGCGCCTCGAACTCGTCGGCCCGGTCGCCGCCGAACACGAGGTGCGTGTGACTGTCGACGAAACCGGGGATGACGGCTCGGCCGCCGGCATCCACCACCTCGACGGTCGTCGATCCAGCGAAGCGAGACGACAGGTGCGGGGCCTCGGCCGCCGGCCCTGCCCACGCGACGCGATCGCCCTCGAGCAGCAGTGCCGCATCGCGCAGCGTGCCCAGCGGATCGCCGTCGCGGCCGACGTTGGTGGTCAGCTCGCCGATGTTCGTGATGAGCACGGCGCTCACGGCATCCACCCCTTCATGTCCAGATCTCTCGAGGTCGTGTCCCACGCCCCTCTCCTGGACGACATCGGGACGCGCAGGAGGAGCTGCGGGGTCGTCATGACGTCACTGTTCCAGCATCGGCACCTGGAGGCCGCGCTCGCGGGCGACCTCCTTGGCGCGGTCGTAGCCGGCGTCCACGTGGCGCATGACGCCGGTGCCCGGGTCGTTCGTGAGCACGCGCTCCAGCTTCTCGGCGGCCAGCGGCGTGCCGTCGGCGACGGTCACCTGGCCGGCGTGGATGCTGCGCCCGATGCCGACGCCTCCGCCGTGGTGGATCGACACCCACGACGCGCCCGACGCGGTGTTGAGCAGGGCGTTCAGCAGCGGCCAGTCGGCGATCGCGTCCGAGCCGTCGGCCATCGCCTCCGTCTCGCGGTACGGCGACGCGACCGAGCCGGCGTCGAGGTGGTCGCGGCCGATCACGATCGGGCCGGCGAGCTCGCCCGAGGCCACCATCTCGTTGAACTTCAGGCCCGCGAGGTGCCGCTCCTTGTAGCCGAGCCAGCAGATGCGGGCCGGGAGTCCCTCGAAGTGCACGGCGTTGCCGGCCTTGTCGAGCCAGCGGACCAGCCCCGCGTTGTCGGGGAACAGCGCCTTGACAGCCTCGTCGGTCTTGCGGATGTCGTCGGGATCGCCCGACAGCGCGACCCAGCGGAACGGTCCGCGGCCCTCCGCGAACTGTGGCCGGATGTACGCCGGCACGAAGCCCGGGAACGCGAAGGCACGGTCGAAGCCGCCGAGCTGGGCTTCGGCGCGGATCGAGTTGCCGTAGTCGAAGACCTCGGCTCCGGCATCCTGGAACCCCACCATCGCCGCCACGTGCTTGGCCATGCTCCCGCGGGCACGCGCGGTGAAGGCCTCGGGATCGCGGGATGCCTCGGCCTTCCAGTCCTCGAAGGCGATGCCCACCGGAAGGTACGCCAGCGGATCGTGCGCGCTCGTCTGATCGGTGACGATGTCGACTGTGAACTCGCCCGCCTGCTGTCGGAGCAGGACGTCGGCGAACACCTCGGCGGCATTGCCGACGACGCCGACGCTGAGCGCCTCACCGGCTGCCTTCGCGGCGACGACGCGGGCCAGGGCGGCATCGAGGTCGGTCGTGTACTCGTCGAGGTACCCGTGCTCGACGCGGCGGGCCAGGCGCGACTCGTCGACGTCGACGATGAGCACGGCTCCCCCGTTGAGCGTCACCGCGAGCGGTTGCGCGCCGCCCATCCCGCCGGCGCCGCCGGTCAGGGTGAGCGTGCCCGACAGGTCGTCGCGCCCGAGCGAACGCGCGACCGCAGCGAACGTCTCGTACGTGCCCTGCAGGATGCCCTGCGTGCCGATGTAGATCCATGAGCCGGCGGTCATCTGGCCGTACATCGTGAGCCCGAGCGATTCGAGGCGGCGGAACTCGGGCCACGTCGCCCAGTCCCCGACGAGGTTCGAGTTCGCGATGAGCACCCGCGGCGCCCACTCGTGCGTGCGGAACACGCCGACCGGCTTGCCGGACTGCACGAGCAGCGTCTCGTCGGGCTCGAGCTCGTCGAGCGTGCGCACGATGGCGTCGAAGGCCTCCCAGCTGCGCGCGGCGCGGCCGGTGCCGCCGTAGACGACGAGGTCCTCGGGATGCTCGGCGACCTCCGGGTCGAGGTTGTTCATCAGCATGCGCTTGGCGGCCTCGGCGCCCCAGCTCTTGGCGGTGCGCTCGGCGCCGCGCGGGGCGCGGACGGTGCGGGGTGTCGTGTGGGCGGTGCCGGGGTTCATGTCGGTCGTTTCCCTCCGTTGGGCTGCCGAGATCAGGAGATCTGGCGAAGACAGGATCTTGTGCGCGTTTTCGTCCTGCATCCGTCAGATCTCCCGATCCGGCGAAGCGGAAGTGGATGCCGCAGCCACGGGCTTCAGGGCCGCCCGCGCGACGGCGCCGGACGCGACGAGCGCGGCCACGGCCTCCATCTCGGGCGACAGGAAGCGGTCGGGTCCGGGACCCGCGACGCCCGTCCCGCGGACGAGCTCGCGCACCGCGCCGGTGGCGGCGCCCGGCTGCAGCGGGGCGCGCAGGTCGAGCGCGCGGGCGGCGGTCAGCACCTCGATCGCCAGCACACGCGCAAGGCCGTCGAGGGCGCGACGGAGCTTGCGGGCGGCGGCCCAGCCCATCGAGACGTGATCCTCCTGCATCGCCGACGACGGGATGGAGTCGACGGATGCCGGCACGGCCAGTCGCTTGAGCTCGGACACGATTCCGGCGGCGGCGTACTGCGCGATCATGAGGCCGGAGTCGACGCCCACCTCGTGGGCGAGGAACGGCGGCAGGCCGTTGCTGCGGGCGGGATCGAGCGCGCGATCGGTGCGCCGCTCCGAGATGCTCGCCACGTCCGCCACCGCGATCGCCAGGAAGTCGAGCACGTACGCGATCGGCGCACCGTGGAAGTTGCCGTTGGATTCGACGCGCCCGTCGTCGGTGATGACGGGGTTGTCGACGGCCGCCGCGAGCTCACGCTCCGCGATCATCCGCGCGTGGTCGGCGGTGTCGCGGGCTGCGCCATGCACCTGCGGCGAGCACCGCAGCGAGTACGCGTCCTGCACGCGCGTGCACACGGCCGGGTCGCGGTGCGACGCGACGATCGGCGACCCCGCGAGCACGGTGCGCAGGTTCGCCGCCGACACGGCCTGCCCCGCCTGCGGGCGCAGCGCCTGCAGGTCGGCGGCGAACACCGCGTCGGTGCCGAGCTGCGACTCCACCGACATGCCCGCCGCGACATCGGCCGTGTCGAGCAGCACGGAGAGGTCGTGCAGGCCGAGCAGCAGCATCCCGAGCATGCCGTCCGTCCCGTTGATGAGGGCGAGACCCTCCTTCTCGCGCAGCACGAGCGGAGCGATGGATGCCGCACCCAGCGCGTCGGCGGCGTCCATCTCCACCGCCTGTTCCGGTTGCTGAGCCTGTCGAAGCACGTGCACGCGACCCTCGCCCATCGCGGCGAGCGCGACATGCGACAGCGGAGCGAGGTCGCCCGAGCAGCCGAGCGAGCCGTATTCGCGGACGATGGGGGTGATGCCGGCGTTGAGCATCGCGGCGTACGTCTCGACGACGATCGGGCGCACCCCCGTGTGGCCGGTCGCCAGGGTCTGCAGCCGCAGCAGCATGAGGGCGCGCACGACCTCCCGCTCGACCTCGGGGCCTGTGCCGGCGGCGTGCGAGCGGATGAGGCTCGCCTGCAGCTGCCGCCGCCGCTCGGGCGCGATGAAGGTGGTCGCGAGCGCACCGAACCCGGTCGAGATGCCGTAGTGCGGCTCGGGGTCGTCGGCCAGGCCCTCCACGAGGGCACGCGCGGCGGCGACGCGTTCGAGCGCCTCGGGGGCGATCTCGACGCGGGCGTCGTGACGGGCGACGGCGACGACGTCCTCGGGGCGCAGGGGTGCGGCGCCGACGATGACGGAGGACTCAGCGATCATGGCTCGATTCCACACCGCCGGGCTGCCGTCGAACAGCGGGTCGTGGCATCCTGTGTCTGTGATCCCAGACGCACGACCGCAGGTGCCGGCGGCCGACCACACGCTGCGGATCCTGTCGTTCCTGGCACGGCAGCGGGGCCCCGCTCCCGCGCGCACGATCGCCACGGCCCTCGGCATCCCGCGGTCGACGGTGTACCACCTGCTCACGACGCTGCAGCAGCACCAGTTCGTCGTGCACCTGCCCGAGGACCGCCGGTGGGGACTGGGGCTCGCGGCGTTCGAGCTCGCCGGCGGCTACTCGCGGCAGGAGCCGCTGGCCCGGCTGGGACGCCCCGTGCTCGCCGAGCTCGCAGACCGCACCGGCGAGAGCGCGCACCTCGCCGTCATGCACGGGCGGGACGTGCTGTACATCGTCGAAGAGCGCGCACCCCGGCGGCCCGCTCTCGTGACCGACGTGGGCGTGCGGCTTCCCGCGCACCTCACCGCGACCGGACGCGCGATGCTGGCCGCCCTCCCCGCCGAGCAGGTGCGGGCGCTGTTCCCGGATGCGGCGGCCTTCGCCGACCGGACAGGACGCGGACCCCGGCGGCCGGCCGAGCTGCGCGAGCTCCTGCGGGAGGTCCGCTCCCGCGCGTTCGCCGAGGAGGACGGAGAGGTGACCCTGGGCATGCGCTCGGTGGGCGTCGCCGTGCGCGATCACACCGGCTGGCCCGCTGCCGCGATCGCGCTCACGTGGCCCGCCCAGGCCGACAGTCCCGACGACGCCCGTGCGGGCGAGCTCGCCGAACGGGCGGGCGCTGCCGCCGGCGAGCTCGAGCGGCGCATCGGACGCGCACGGCCGACTCCGGCCTGAAGCGGCTCAGTCGACCTTGGCCACGGTGCCGCCGGTGAGGCCCACGAGCTCGTCGTAGGTCAGCGGGAACACCGTGTGCGGAGTGCCGCCCGCCGCCCAGATCTCGGGGTAGCGCGCGAGCTCCTCGTCGACGATCGTCGTGAGGGGTGCGGGGTGGCCGGTGGGGGCGACGCCGCCGATGGCCTGCCCGGTGGCCTCGCGCACCTGGTCGGGATTCGCGCGCTGGATCCTGCCGCGCCCCAGCCGCTCGGCGAGCGCGGCGGTGTCGACGCGGTGGGCACCGCTCGTCATCACGAGAAGCGGCTCGCCATCGCTCATGAAGACGAGGCTGTTCGCGATCGCGCCGACCTCGACTCCCAGCGCCTCGGCGGCCAGGACCGCCGTGGAGGCGGCATCCGGAAGCACGACGATGTCGCCGGCGATCCCGGCGGCACGGAGGGCGTCATGGACGAGCTGGCTGCGCGCGGGGAGGACGGTCACGGCCACAGCATAGCCAGCGGCGTGATCGAGCCGTGCGCCGCCTCGCACGGTTACGCGCACGGATGCCGGCACGCCGCCCGCGTCGCGGTCGGATTCCGGCGCGAAGCCCCGCTCGCCCCGTTGTGCCTGCAATCCTGCACGATTGTGCGCAAGACCACCGTCGAATCACCCGGGCGGCCGAGCACTCTGCGCACTCGCTGCGCGCACGGTTGAACAATCCGCCGCTCCGGTGTGGAATGAGAGTGGATGCCGCAACGCAGCGGCGTCCGCTGCGACACGCCACCCGCACCCGCAGCACACCCCGCGGCCCACGAAGCCCGCCGAAGGAAGCACCGCGATGACGCACACGCCGACCCTGCCCCTCCCCGATTTCGCGCACGAACGGGTGGAGGTGATCACGGGGCGACGGAGCGGTCTGTTCATCACGGTGGCGCTGCACTCGTCGGTGCTCGGCTCGGCCCTCGGCGGCGCACGGCTGTGGAGCTACCCGCACTGGAGCGACGCGCTCGGCGACGCGCTGCGGCTGTCGGCCGCGATGACGCTCAAGAACGCGGCCGCAGGACTCGACGCGGGCGGCGGCAAATCCGTCATCGCCCTGCCGCCGGGCACAGTGCTCGACGACGACCGCCGCCGTGCGGCCTTCCTCGACCTCGGCGACGCCGTCGAGTCGCTGCACGGCCTGTATCGCACCGCGGAGGACGTGGGTTCGACCACGGACGACATGCTCGTCGTCCGCGAGCGCACCGAGCACGTCGTCGGACTGCCCGACGCGGTGGGCGGATCGGGTGAGCCGGCCGGCCCCACGAGCCTCGGCGTGTACGAGTCGCTCCGGGCGACGCTGGAACGCGTCACCGGCACGGCCGACGTCGCCGGTCGTCGCATCACGATCTCGGGCCTCGGCCAGGTCGGCAGCCGTCTGGCCGTGCGTCTGTCGGCCGAGGGCGCGCACCTGACCGTGACCGACGTCAACCCCGCCAAGCGCGACCTCGCGGTCGAACTGGGCGCCGCGTGGGCGGAGCCCGGCTCGGAGCACCTGGTGCCGGCCGATGTGTTCGTGCCCGCCGGCATCGGCGGCCTCCTCACCGACGAGGTCATCGACGCGCTCGACACGAAGGCGGTGTGCGGCCCCGCGAACAACCCGCTGGCTGACCACAGCGGCGCGTCGCGGCTCGCCGGGCGCGGCATCCTCTACGCCCCCGACTTCGTCGTTAACGCGGGCGGCGTGATCTATCTCGACCTCGAGGCGAAGCAGCGCGGCACGCGGGCCGAGATCATGGGCCGCGTCGCGCAGATCGGCGACACGGTGCGCCGCATCTTCGACGAGGCCGAGGCGCGCGGCGTGACGCCGCTGGAGGCCGCCGAGGGCCTCGCCGCCGAGCGTCTCGCCACCGGCGGGCGCCAGGCCGTGCTCGCCTGACACTGCGTTCCACCGGATCGGGGATCGCGTTCCACATTGCCGCGACGAAGTGGCATGATGGGCGCACGCCGCGCTGCGCGACCCCTACCGATCAAAGGAGATCCGGTGTTCACCAGTACCCACCCCGATGTCGAGATCCCTGAGCTCAGCGTCTACGACTACCTGTTCGCGACGCTGACGGACGAGGACCTCGGCCGTGTCGCCCTCATCGACCCCGCCACGGGCGCCGAGACGACGTACGGCGCGCTGCGGATGCAGATCGACCTGTTCGCCGGGGCGCTCGCGGCGCGCGGGGTCGGCCTCGACACCGTCGTGGGGCTGCTGTGCCCGAACGTGCCCGCGTTCGCGACGGTGTTCCACGGCATCCTGCGCGCCGGCGCGACGGTGACGACGATCAACTCCCTGTACACGGCGGGCGAGATCGAGAAGCAGGTGAGGGATGCCGGGGCCACATGGCTCGTGACGGTCAGCCCCCTCCTCCCCCAGGCCGCCGCGGCTGCCGAGGCCGCCGGCATCCCCCACGAACGCGTCATCGTGCTGGACGGCGCCGCCGGCCACGCGAACCTGCGCGAGCTGCTGGGCGAGGGCTCGCCGGCGCCGGAGGTGTCGTTCGACCCGGCGACGCACGTCGCGGTGCTGCCGTACTCGTCGGGAACGACCGGCATCCCCAAGGGCGTCATGCTGTCGCACCGCAACCTCGTGGCGAACGTCGCCCAGTGCGTGCCCAACATGAACCTCGACGCGTCGGACCGTGTGCTGGCGGTGCTGCCGTTCTTCCACATCTACGGCATGACGGTGCTGCTGAACCTCGCGCTGCGCAAGCGGGCGAGCCTGGTCACGATGGCGAAGTTCGATCTCGTCGAGTTCCTCACCAACATCCAGAAGTACCAGTGCACGTACCTGTACATCGCACCGCCGATCGCGGTGGCATTGGCCAAGCACCCGATCGTCGACCAGTTCGACATCTCCAGCGTGCACACCGTGTTCTCGGGCGCCGCGCCGCTGGACGGCGAGACCGCCGAGGTCGCCGGGCGCCGCATCCACGCCCGCTTCCTGCAGGGCTACGGCATGAGCGAGCTGAGCCCGGTCTCGCACGCGATGTACTACGGCCGCGACGACGAGCCGGTCAGCTCGGTGGGCGGCATGCTGCCGAACACGCTCAACAAGCTCGTCGACACCGAGACCGGCGAAGAGATCACCGAGATCGGTCCCGACGGCATGACGAAGCCGGGCGAGCTGTGGGTCAAGGGCCCCAATGTCATGCTCGGCTACCTCAACAAGCCCGAGGCGACGGCCGAGACGCTCGACGCCGACGGGTTCCTGCACACCGGGGACGTGGCCGTCTACCACGAGGGCGGCTACTTCTCGATCGTCGACCGCGTGAAGGAGCTCATCAAGTACAAGGGCTACCAGATCGCCCCGGCCGAGCTCGAGGCTCTGCTGCTCGGCCATCCGAAGGTGATGGATGCCGCCGTCATCGGCGTCCTCGACGACGACAAGCAGGAGATCCCCAAGGCCTTCATCGTCGCCGCGCCCGATTCCGGGCTCACGGAGGAGGAGGTCATGGCGTTCGTCGCCGACCAGGTCGCGCCGCACAAGAAGGTGCGCCGCGTCGAGTTCGTGGACGCGATCCCGAAGTCCAGCGCAGGCAAGATCCTCCGCAAGGACCTGCGGGCGCGCGAGACCGCGGGGGTGTGACGGCGCGGGGACTGCACCCGGCCGTTGAGCGAGCAAGGCGAAACGCGGCGTTTCATCCGCGGGCGAGAGAGCACGACCGGCGCACCCCCGCCGTTGAGCGAGCGAGGACGCTTCGTCTCGTCGCTGGCGCTCCTCGCTCAGCGATCGACTCCCGAGACGAAACGCCCCGACCGCACGAACGACCCCGGTGACAGACCCCGTTTCGTCTGCGGGCGCCAGAGCGCCCTCCGCTCAACGACCGGCACCCACCCCCGGCCGTTGAGCGAGCGAGGAACGAGCGAGACGAAACGCCCCGACCGCACGAACGACCCCGGTGACAGACCCCGTTTCGTCTCCGGGCGCCAGAGCGCCCTCCGCTCAACGACCGACACCCACCTCCCCGGCCGTTGAGCGAGCGAGGAACGAGCGAGACGAAACGCCCCGGCCGCACGAGCAACCCCGGGCCAGCCCGCGTTTCGTCTGCGGGCGCCAGAGCGCCCTCCGCTCAACGACCGACACACCCCCGGCCGTTGAGCGCCCGACTCCCGAGACGAAACGCCCCGACCGCACGAACGACCCCGCCTGGTCTGCCCAGTAGGTTGGCGCCATGGAGGGTCTCTGGCTCGCCGCGCTGAGCGGCCTCATCGGTGGCGGGACGCTGCTCGTCGGCGCCGGCGTGGCATGGTTCGTCGACATCCCGCAGCGCGTCGTCGCCGGGATCATGGCGCTGGGCGCCGGCGTGCTGATCTCGACGCTCGCGTTCGAGCTCGTCGAGGAGGCCGCCGACGACGGCGGACTGGTGCCGACCGCTGTGGGGTTCCTCGGCGGCGCGATCCTGTACATCGTCGCCGATCAGCTCATCTCGCGTCCGAAGAAGCGCAAGCCCGTCGCCGGGGTCGACGGGGACGGCAGCGCCAGCATCGTCGCACGGCGTGCCGGCGCCGCCGGAGCCGCGAGCGGCGCAGGCCTCGTGATCGCGGTCGGGGCCCTCATCGACGGCATCCCCGAATCGATCGTGATGGGCCTCTCGGTGCTGCAGGGCGGCATCAGCATCCCGATCGTCGCGGCGATCGCCATCAGCAACTTCCCCGAGGGGCTCGGGTCGACGGCCGCGCTCAAGCGCGGTGGAAGCTCCGCGCGCTACGTGGCGCTGCTGTGGTGCGGCATCGCGGTGGTCACCGTGATCGCGTCGGTGCTGGGATACGCGGCGTTCCAGGCCGCTCCGCCCAGCCTCATCGCGCTCATCACGACGATCGCCGCCGGCGGCCTGCTCGCCATGGTGTGCAACACGATGATCCCCGAGGCCTTCGACGAGCAGCGCGCGCTCACCGGCCTGTGGGCGACGATCGGGTTCCTCGGGGCGTTCCTGCTGCACGAGGTGGCCGGCTGACCCGGGAGGGAGCGCTGTGCCAGGGTGTGAGACATGAGGTTCCTGCGCTGGTTCGTGCGATTCCCCGTGGTGTGGCTCACGATCATCGTCCTCATCGTCGTGCTGGCGTTCGGCGCCGCCGGGTACGAGCGCACGACGAAGTGGATCGCGATCGTCTACGTGAGCCTGGTCATCGCGTGGACGCTCCTCGGGATGGTCCGGGACGTCCTGCGCGGTCACGTCGGCTTGGACGTGCTGGCGGTGGTGGCGATGGTCGCGACCCTCGCCGTCGGCGAGTACGTCGCCTCGCTCGTCATCGTGCTGATGCTGTCGGGCGGTGAGGCGCTCGAGGATTACGCCAGCCGCCGGGCCAAGCGCGAGCTCACGGCGCTGCTCGACCGCTCGCCGCAGGTCGCGCACGTCCTCGTGCACCCGCAGTCCGACAGCGACGAGGTGCAGGACGCCGACGCCGACGACGTGCGCGTCGGCGACGTGCTGCTGGTGCGACCCGCCGAGATCGTGCCGGTCGACGGCACGCTGCTGAGCGAGGACGGCTCGTTCGACGAGTCGTCGCTCACCGGCGAGAGCCTGCCCGTGACCCGCTCGGCAGGCGACGAGGTTCTCTCGGGCTCGGTCAACGGGTCGCGGGCGGTGCGGATCCGCGCGCTGCGGCGCAGCGCCGACAGCCAGTACCAGCAGATCGTCGAGCTCGTGAAGCAGGCGCAGGAGGATCGCGCCCCCACGGTGCGACTGGCCGACCGCTTCGCCATCCCGTTCACGGCGGTGTCGCTCGTGATCGCGGGGGCGGCGTGGGCCGTGTCGGGCGATCCGACGCGCTTCGCCGAGGTGCTGGTGCTGGCCACGCCGTGCCCGCTGCTGATCGCCGCACCTGTCGCGTTCCTCGGCGGCCTCTCGCGAGCGGCGAAGGCCGGCATCATCGTCAAGGGCGGCGCGGTCATCGAGCAGCTCGCGCGCGTGCGGTCGGCGGCCTTCGACAAGACCGGCACGCTCACCGAGGGGCGCCCCGACCTCGTCGCCGTCGAGCCGGCTCCCGGCTTCGGCGAGGACGAGCTGCTGACGCTCGCCGCGTCGGCCGAGCAGTACTCCAGCCATGTGCTGGCCGACGGGATCCGCCGCGCGGCAGCGGGCCGCGGCATCCACCTGCTCTCTGCCGACGAAGCGCACGAGGTGGCGACGAACGGGGTCACGGCGCAGATCGACGGACGCACGGTCGTCGTCGGCAAGCCCGCGTACGTGGCGTCGCTGGCACCCGACACGGTGCGGCGAGGCATCCGCGAGGGCGAGGCTGCCGCGTACGTCGCCGTCGACGGGCGGTTCGCGGGCACGCTCGTCCTGGCCGACGATCCGCGCCCCGAGTCGCGCGCGGTCGTGACGTGGCTGCGTGACACCGGGGTCGAACGGATCGCGATGCTCACCGGCGACGCGAAGGCGACGGCGGATGCCGTGGCCCGCAGCGTCGGGATCACCGATGTGCATGCCGAGCTGCTGCCGCCCGAGAAGGTGCAGCTGGCCGCGCAGATGAGGCCGCGGCCGGTGATGATGGTCGGCGACGGCGTGAACGACGCCCCGGTGCTGGCCGCCGCCGACATCGGCGTCGCAATGGGCGCCAAGGGGTCGACGGCGGCGGGCGAGGCGGCGGACGCCGTCGTGCTGAAGGACTCTCTCGCCGGCATCGCCGACGCCGTCTCGATCGGGCGCCACACCCTGCGTGTCGCGTACACCGCGATCTGGATCGGCATCGCGCTCAGCATCGGGCTCATGCTCGTCGCGACGACGGGTGTGATCCCCGCAGTGGCCGGCGCCCTCATCCAGGAGGGCGTCGACCTCGCCACGATCCTCTACGCGCTGCGCGCACTGACGGGACCGGCGTCGGGGCTGGTCGTGCCCGCCCCTGCGCCGGACGGACGGGCCGCCGTCGCCGAACCCGCCTGAGGCCCCACCGGTCAGGACAGCGCCGCAGCCGCGACGGGAGCGGCGACGCGGCGAGCGAGCAGCGCCGTCGCGGCGCCGAGCACGACGGCGACGACCGACACCCAGATCAGCACGCGGAAGTCGACGACCGCGAGCAGCCCCGCGCCGATGACCGATGCCAGGGTCTGCGGCACGTTGATCACGACGTTGGCGGCCGCACCGGTGCGGCCCTGGAGGGCGTCGGGCGTGAGCCGCTGCCGCAGGGTGGCGAAGGCCACGACGGTGAGCGGGATGCCCAGGCCCAGGACGAACATGCCGACGCCGCCGGCGATCACCGAGCCGAACGCCCACGGAACGCTTCCCGCGGCCACCAGCACCAGGCCGAGCGCGGCGGTGCGCCCCTCGCCCCAGCGCGTGACGAGCGTGGCCGACAGCACGCCGCCGAGCACGGCGCCCGCGCCCTGGACGGGGACGAGCACGCCGATGGCGGCGGGGTCGGCGTGCATGGCATCGAGTGCGGGGAACACCACGATGTTGAGCAGGCCGGTCGCGCCGAAGCCGATCGCGACGGCGATCGTCACCACGCGCAGGCTCTGCGGCGAGAAGAGCTGCACGAACCCGGCGGCGAGTTCGTGGAAGTACCCGCGCCGCGCCTCGCGCACCGGTGCGGCAGCGCCGACCGGGAGCCCGGCGACGACCACGGCGGCCACCGCGAAGCACGCCGCCGTGAGCACGATGACGGCGGGAGCGCCGAGCCACACGTACAGGGCCGTGCCGATGAGCGGCGACACGAGCCGCAGCGCGTTGTCGATGGTCGACAGCAGGCCGTTGCCTGAAGCGAGCTGGTCGTCGCGCAGCATCGCGCGGATGATGCCCGACTGCGCCGACCCCGTCACGTACCCGGCGGCGCTGTAGACCACCATGACCGCGTACACGAGCCACAGCTGCTCGGCGCCCGAGACGAGCAGCAGCGACAGCAGCACCGGGACCAGCGCGGCGTTGTTGATCACGAGGAGCCGGCGGCGCGGCATCCGGTCAGCCATCATGCCGATGAACGGCGCGAGGATCGCAGGAACGCCGAGCGCCACGAACACGAAGCCGGCGGCCACATCCGACCCGGTGAGCTCCTTCACCCACACCGCGATCATGAGGTACAGGGCGCTGTCACCGAGGTTCGTCGCGACCCAAGCGCCCGCCAGGCGCGGGAACCCGGGGGCCGACCATGCGACAGGAAGCCGCAGGCGGCGCGGCGACGCCCCGCTCATCGGTCCGCCTCCGGGTCGAGGCGCACGGGTTCGGGGTTGACGACGGCGAAGAAGCGCGAGAACCGCGCACCCTCGGGGCGCTTCGACGGATCCGAGTGACGGCCCGCGAACCGGTTGGTGATGTCCTGCACCTCACGGCTGAGCTGCGCCAGCTCTTCGGCCGTCGCCCAGAACGACGAGCGCGTGAACGTCGTCGCCTGCACCCATTCGTCGCTCTCGCGGTCGATGCGCGAGAACCAGTCCCTGGCCCGCAGGAACTCGGACTCGAGCCCCATCGACGCCACGGCCTGCACCGCGAGCATGGATCCGGGCACGTCCGGATCGGGACGCATGTCGAAGTCCGCCACCTTCACCCGCCAGGGCTTCTCGCGCCCGCGGCGTTCGGCGCGCTCGATGTAGCCGTACTTCTCGAGCATGCGCAGGTGGAACGAGCAGCTCGCAGGCGACTCCCCCAGCGCCTCCGCGCACTCTGTCGCGGTCGCCTCGCCGACGTCGCCGAGATGGTCGAGCAGTGCGATGCGCACGGGGTGGGCCAGCGCGCGGATGCGCTCGGGGTCGGTGATGCGCTCGCGGCGTCGTTCGGTCATACGGCGAGACTAGATTCTAAAGACTCCTTTCGCAAGACTGCTTTAGAATAGAGCTTGGGGATGCCGCCACCCGGCCGGGTGGCGGCATCCCCCTCATCGAGCCCGGGTCACGGCCACGGCGACGGCGCCGGCGGTGCGACCACCGGCGGGCGGTCGTCGCACGTGATGGTGTTCGGCAGCTCCCACGACGCGAGCCACGGGCCGGTCGTTCCGCCGCCGTCGTTGCCGCCGAGATCCGTGACCGAGAACTCCGACCCCGTGGGCGGGAAGCCGAACGACCCGCAGTTGTTGATGCCGACGGCGCCGACATTGCGGGCGTCGACGTTCTGGAACGACGCCCCGCCCTTCACGCGCGCACTCAGCACCGACGTGCCCGTGCCGTCGACGCGCACGTCGGCGAACGACACGTCGGACATCGAGTAGAGGTCCTTCACTCCCCACTCCGACACCAGCAGGATCGCGTTGTACGTGCTGTCGAGGTAATGGTCGCCGGTCACGTGGATGCCCGAGATCGAGCCCTCCAGGGCGTAGACCCACAGCGACCCGAGCCCGATGTTCCAGTTGAGCTCGCGCGTGCCCGCGCGCACTGTTGTGTTGTCGCGGAAGGTGAGCGCCCCAGCGAACGGGTGCGCGCCGAACCGCGAGCCGGCGTGCAGCGCGCTTCCCTCGCGGATCGTGTCGGCCACCAGGTTGCCCGCCACCGTGTTGTCGGTGCCGCCGTAGATCGCGATGCCGTTGGCGAGGTTCGGCGTCTGCACGGTGTTGCGCTCGAACGTGTTGCGCGCGTTCGTGAGCGTCGTGCCGCCCTTCGCCTCCGCCCACATCGCCAGGCCGTCGTCGCCGGAGTTGCGCACGAAGTTGTGCCGCGCGACCGAGTCGGTGACGCCGATGTGGAAGTTCAGCGCATCGGCGATCTGGTCGACGATGATGTTGCGCTCGACCGTCACGTTCGACATCGGGCCGTCGAACCACATCCCCACCTTGGTGTGCTGGATGTAGAGGTCCGAGAACGACGAGTCGTGGAACGCGCCGCCGATCGCGTTGACCTGGTCGGTGTCGATGCGCTCGCGCACGTCGCCGATGATCGAGAAGCCCGACAGGTGGACGTCGGTGCTGCCTCCGTCGGCGGCATCCTTTCCGTAGAACCCGACGCCCGTATGCGTCGAGCCGTCCGCGGCGGGCTCGGCGAGCGCCACCTCAGAGCCGAAGACGATCGTGTGCCAGTTGCCGGCGCCCCGGATCGTCACGTCGTCGACGACGATGTGGCGTTCGACGCGGAACCGCCCCTGCGGCACATACACGACCTGCCCCCGCTGCTTGGCGGCCGCGATCGCCGCGTCGAAGGCATCGGCGGAGTCCGTCCGGCCTGTCGGGTCGGCGCCGAAGTCGACGACGTCCACCGCCTTCTTCACGACGACCGGCTTGCCCACCAGCTCGGTGTCGATGAGGTCGATCACCGTCCACGGCACGTCAGCGGACGCGGTCAGGCGCACCTTGTCTCCCGCCTTGTAGGTCTTGTGCAGCGGCAGCCGCTGCTCGTCGTAGAACTTCATCGGCCGGAAGGGCGTCGCCGGCTCGAACGCCGGCGTGGTCGCCGCGGGCACGCACGCGCATTCGGCGACCCACCAGTCCGGATGCAGCAGCCCCGCGCGCGGGTCGTTCGTGAACGGGTACTGGTTGTAGAGGTACGCGTACTCCGACGTGAGCTGCATCGTCGTGGTGTGGGGCCCGGCCTGAACGGTGAGCGGCGCGGTGAGCCCACCGCCGCCTGGCGCGTCGGGGATGCTGTAGCGCACGGTCAGCGCGTTCGCCGCCGCCGGAAGCGTGAACTCGACGTACTCCCCCGGCGCCAGGCGCACGGCCGAGCGCCCCGACGCCTCCGCCTCGATCGTGTACGCCTCACGGCTCGGGCCGATCACCGTGCCGTTCGTGACGGCGTTCTCGGCCTCCTGCTCGAGGAACGCCACGTCGGCACCGCGCCCGGCGACGAGCGCGGGATCGAGCGCCGCGCGCGTGACGACCGGCGCGGGCGTGTTCCAGCCCGGCGGCGCCGCGACGGCGGCCGGGGCCGTCACCGCCGCTCCGAGGGCGAGGGATGCCGCGGCCACAGCCGCGACGAGGGTTCGGGGTCGTGTCATCAGCGACTCGCTTCATCCGGGACGGGACGGGCGACGATGCCCGCTCGCGCTCAATCTAGAGCGCGAGCACGCGAGTTCTCAAGCACTTGCCGTGTTTTTGCGTCATTCCTATGATTTCTTGCGCGTCTTGCGCAAGCCGATCCGTCCCGGACGAGGCGTTTCGTCTGCGGGCGCCAGAGCGCCCTCCGCTCAACGACCGGTTACCGGCTGACCCCAACCACCACCGGCCGTTGAGCGAGCGAGGAACGAGCGAGACGAAACGCCCGCACCTCTGACCTCCCTCACCACCGGCCGTTGAGCGAGCGAGGAACGAGCGAGACGAAACGCCCACGTGCACGATCGGCCTGGGCCGCCGGCATCCACTTGCAACGCGCTAGGCGGTGGCCCAGAGGTCGTCGTCGTCGACCGCCGCACCGGGGGCGTCGACCGCCAGGCCGTGCAGCAGCTCGAGCGCGCCGTGGACCTCGTCGAGGCGTCCTTCGACCGCCAGCTCGCGCATGCGCACCGACGGCTTGTGCAGCAGCACGCCCGCCAGGTGACGCAGCGCCGCCTCGACGTCGTCGCCGGCGCCGCGCGCGCGGGCACGGGCGATCTCGTCGTCCACGACCTTGAGCACCTCGCCGCGCAGCGCGGTGATGGCAGGGCCGACCTCGCGGTCGGCGGCGAACTCGGTCGCGGCGTCGCCGACGATCGCGCGGGCGTCGGCGTGCGCGCTGAACTGCTCCAGCGGCGCGTGCAGCCGGATGGTCTCGAGGTCGAGCAGCTCGACCCCCTCGACCTCGCCGACGGCGGGGTCGACGTTGCGCGGCAGGCCGAGGTCGATCACGAGCACCCGGCGACCGGACGTGAACGCGTCGGCGTGCACGACGGCGTCCGCCGTGCACGTGATCACCACATCGGCCTGCGCGGCCGCCGCGGCGAAATCCGTCACCGGCAGCAGGCCGCGCTGCACGGCGAAGCCCTCGGCACGCCCCGAGGGCGAGAAGACGTGGAGGTCGCCGGCGCCGCGGGCGCGCAGCGCGTCCACGGTGCGCGCGGCGTAGCGGCCGGTGCCGACCAGCACGATGCGCGCAGCCGACCAGTCTGCGACGCGGCTCGAGGCGAGCTCGAGGGCGAGCCGCACGAGCGAGCGGTGGGCGCCGCGCAGCTGCGTGCGGTTGCGCACGCCGCGGCTCGTGTGCGTGGCCCTCTGGAACAGCCGCTCCAGCTCCCCGCTGGTGAGGCCGTCGGCGCGCGCGGCATCGAGGGCCCGGCGCACCTGGCCCGAGATCTCGTCCTCACCGACGACGACCGACTCCAGGCCGCTCGTGACGGCGAACAGGTGGGCGGCGGCATCCGCTCCCTGATGCACGGCCACCGATGCGCGCAGCACGTCCGCAGACACATCGGATGCCGCGGCCATCGCTTCGACGACGGACTCGACCGCGACGGCCTCGCCACCGGTGAGCGGCTCATCGATGTCGAGATAGGCCTCGAACCGGCTGCAGGTCGCGAGGACGACAGCGCCCGAGACGAAGATCTCGTCGCGCACGAGTGCACGCGTCGCGTCGGGCGCCCCGACAGAGAGACGCTCCAGGGTGTCGAGGCTCGCGTTCCGATGGTTCGCGGTCAGACAGAGGAGCACGACTCTAATCTTAACGTGTGATGTTGCATGACTCTCACCCTTCCGTCCTCCAGAGAAACGATCCCCCCGCGCTGATACGCGCGTACCGGGGCGATCGGCCCGCGGTGACGCCGGTGTGGTTCATGCGGCAGGCGGGCCGCTCCCTTCCCGAGTACCGCGAGCTGCGCGTCGGCACCGACATGCTCGACGCGTGCCTGAACCCCGAGCTGGCCAGCGAGATCACCCTGCAGCCGGTGCGTCGGCACGGCGTCGACGCGGGCATCTTCTTCAGCGACATCGTGATCCCGGTGCGCCTGGCGGGCGTCGACGTGCGCATCGTCGCCGGCCGCGGTCCCGTGCTCGAGAACCCGGTCCGCACCGCGGCAGACGTGGCGTCGCTGCCCCCGCTCGACCCCGCGGCGCTCGCTCCCATCCGCGAGGCCGTCGCCCTCACCGTGGCCGAGCTCGGCACGACGCCGCTCATCGGCTTCGCGGGCGCCCCGTACACGCTCGCGTCGTACCTCGTCGAGGGCGGCCCGTCCAAGGAGCAGCTCAAGACCCGCGCGCTGATGCACTCCGACCCCGACACGTGGGCCGCGCTGCTGACGTGGTGCGCCGGAATCACGGGCGCGTTCCTGCGGGCGCAGCTCGAGGCCGGCGCGTCGGCGGGCCAGCTGTTCGACTCGTGGGCGGGCTCGCTGAGCCTCGCCGACTACACGCAGCACGTCGCGCCGTTCTCGTCCCTCGCCCTCGACGCCGTGCGCGACCTGGAAGTGCCGCTCGTGCACTTCGGCGTCGGCACCGGCGAGCTCCTCGCCGCGATGCGCGACGTCGGCGTCGACGCCGTGGGCGTCGACTGGCGCCTGCCGCTCGACGAGGCCGTACGACGCGTCGGTCAGGGTGTCACGGTGCAGGGCAACATCGACCCCGCGCTGCTGCGCGCTCCGTGGCCGGTGCTCGAAGCGCACCTCGTGGACGTCCTCGAGCGCGGCAAGGCGGCCCGTGCCCACGTGCTCAACCTCGGCCACGGTGTGCCGCCCGACACCGACCCGACCGTCCTCACGCGCATCGTGGAGTTCGTGCACGCGCATGCCTGACCGCTCCGGCCGCTTCTCGATCGTCGGCGGCGGCGTCGGCGGGCTCGTGGTGGCCCGGCGGCTCGCGGCCTCGGGGGCGCGCGTGACGGTGTTCGAGGCATCCGATCGCCTCGGCGGCACCGTCGCCCGCCACGAGGTCGCCGGGATCGGATTGGATGCCGCCGCCGAGAGCTTCGCCGTCCGCGGCGGCGTCGTAGCGGGCCTGCTCGCCGAGCTCGGGCTGCAGGACGACATCGTGGCGCCCGCGCCGGGGCCGGCCTGGCTGCAGCCGGTCGCGGGCGACGCCGTGCCGCTGCCGGCGACGGCCCTGCTCGGCATTCCGGCGGACCCGCTGGCGGACGACGTCGTGCGGGTCGTCGGCCGCCCGGTGGCCGAGCGCGCCGTCGAACTCGACGGGCTGCCGCTGGACGACGTCCCCGCGACGCTCGGTGCCCTCGTGCGGTCGCGCTACGGGGACGGCCTGCTCGACGGGCTCGTCGCACCCGTCGTGCACGGCGTGCACTCGCAGCACCCCGACGACCTGCCGGTCGCCCGCGCCCACCCGGGCCTGGGCGACGCCGTGCGCGAGGCCGGGTCCTTGCACGCCGCGGTCGCGCGACTGCGCGCGGCCGCTCCCCCGGGCTCCGCGGTCGCCGGCCTCCGCGGCGGCGTCCACCGCATCGTGCCCGCGCTCGCCGACGACCTCGAGCGCCACGGCGGCGAGGTGCGCCTGAACGCGCGCGTCGACGATGTGTCGGCGCTCGACGGCACCGTGGTCGTCGCCGCGCCGGGCGTCGCGTCGACGCCGGGCCCCGGCCGGCGCATCGATCTCGTCACGCTGGTGGTCGAGCAGGCCGAATTGGATGCCGCACCCCGCGGCACCGGCCTGCTGGTCGCCGCGGGGGCCCCGGTGGGCGCCCGCGCCCTCACGCACGCCACGGCCAAGTGGGCGTGGCTGCGGGAGGCCGCCGCCGGGCGGCACATCCTGCGACTGTCGTACGACCAGACCCCCGCCGACCCGGTGGGCGCGGCCCGCGCCGATGCCGAGACGCTGCTGGGCGTGAAGCTGCCGACCCTGGTCGACGCGGCGCACGTCTCGTGGATACGGCCGGGCGCGGCATCCATCCCTCCCGAGATGACGGTCGTGGGCGAGACCGTCGCGGGCTCGGGTCTTGCGGGCATCGTGGCGCACGCCGAGCGGACGGCGACGGGCCTGCTCGCCCGCTGAGCGCCCGCTGTCCTCCGTCCCCACGCTTCGTCTCGCCGGCGCTCGCTCAGCGACCGGGTGCCCGATCACCGGACGCTGAGCGAGGGAGGAACGACCGAGACCAAGCGCCACCTGTACCGCCCCGCGGCCGAGAGCGTGCTCAGCGAGGCGTGAAAAGATGGAACCATGACGGACACGCCGGCCCCGACCTCCCCTGACACCCTCGGCTACACCCTGTGGGCCGTGTTCCGGCGAGACCCGTCCCGCCCGGCTGGGGAGGGCGATCTGGCTGCCGCCGTCGCCGAGGTCGAGGCGTCCGGGGTCGTCGTCCGCGGCTTCTACGACGTGTCGGGGCTGCGCGCCGACGCCGACCTCATGATCTGGCTCACCGGCATCGGGGTGGCCCCCGAGGTGCTGCAGTCGGCGCTGCGGACGCTGCGCCGCGCCGAGCCGCTCGCGAGCCTGCTCCCCGTGTGGAACGTCATGGGCGTGCACCGCGACGCCGAGTTCTCGGCATCCCACCTGCCCGCGTTCATGCGCGACAAGGACCCCGAGGCGTGGCTCACCGTCTACCCCTTCGTCCGGTCGTACGACTGGTACATCCTTCCCGACGACGAGCGCCGCCAGATGCTCGCCGACCACGGCCGCAAGGGCGCCGCGCACCGCACGGTGCTGAGCAACACCGTGGCGTCGTTCGCGCTCGGCGACTACGAGTGGATCCTCGCGCTCGAGGCGCCCGAG
The DNA here is from genome assembly GCF_019511665.1 of Microbacterium jejuense. GTDB lineage: Bacteria > Actinomycetota > Actinomycetes > Actinomycetales > Microbacteriaceae > Microbacterium > Microbacterium jejuense_A. Next base: position 158,779 of record NZ_JAEUAW010000004.1, on the reverse strand, counting down.
CTCGTCGAGCTGGTCGACCTCATGCGCGACCTGCGCCAGACAGAGGCCCGCCGGCACGTGCGCGAAGAGGTGCCGTTCTTCACCGGGCGCCGCATCGGCCTCGATGAGATCGCCGAGGTGCTGGCATGACCACCCTGCGGATCGGGACGCGCGGCAGCACGCTCGCCCTCGCCCAGACCGGCATGTTCGCGGACGACCTCGCCGACGCGACCGGCGTGACGACCGAGATCGTCACGATCACGACCGACGGCGACCGCTCCAACGAGCCGCTGTCGCGGGCAGGCGGCACGGGCCTGTTCACCGGCGCCCTGCGCGACGCGCTCGAAGCGGGCGAGTGCGACGTGATCGTCCACTCGCTGAAAGACCTTCCCACGGCGCCGCACGAGCGGCTCGTGGTCGCCGCGATCCCCACCCGTGAGGACCCGCGCGACGCACTCGTCTCCCGCGACGGCCTCACGCTCGACCAGCTGCCCGCCGGCGCCCGCGTGGGCACCGGCTCGCCGCGCCGCATGGCCCAGCTGCGCGCCCGTCGGCCCGACCTCGAGGTCGTCGACATCCGCGGAAACGTCGACACGCGCCTGGGCAAGGTCACCAGCGGAGAACTGGATGCCGTCATCCTGGCCGCCGCGGGCCTTCGGCGCATCGCACGCGCCGATGTGGTGACCGAGTTCCTCGACGCCGACGCGTGGCCCACCGCGCCGGGTCAGGGTGCCCTGGCGGTCGAGGTGCGCCGCGGTCAGGAGGACCTCGTGAGCGCCCTCGACCACGCCGAGACCCGCGCCGCCGTCGAAGCCGAGCGCGAGGTGCTCGCGCTGCTCGAAGCGGGCTGCTCCGCGCCCGTGGGCGCGCGGGCCGTCGTCGACGCCGGCCTGCTGCTGCTGTCGGCGAGCGTCTACAGCCTCGACGGCACCACCGTCCTCACCTCGTCGCACGCGGCGGTCTGGCCCGATGCCGACGCTCCGCGCGACATCGCGACCGCCGTCGCGCGCGAGCTGCTCGCCGCCGGCGCCGCCGACCTGACCGGAGAACGCCCGTGACCACGGACCGCCCCCGTCGCCTGCGCGCGACGCCCGCCATGCGCCGGCTCGTCGCCGAGACGCGCCTGCACCCCGCCGAGCTGATCCTGCCCGTCTTCGTGCGCGAGGGCGCCGGCGCGCCCGTGCCGATCTCGTCCATGCCCGGCGTCGTGCAGCACACCACGGAATCGCTCAAGGGCGTCGTGGCGGATGCCGCGTCCGCCGGCATCGGCGGCATCATGCTGTTCGGCGTGCCCGAGCACAAAGACGCGGTGGGATCCGGCGCGACCGACCCCGACGGCATCCTCAACGTCGCCACACGCGTCGCGGTCGCCGAGGCGGGCGACGCTCTCGTCGTGCAGACCGACCTCTGCCTCGACGAGTTCACCGATCACGGCCACTGCGGTGTGCTCGATGCGAACGGCTACGTCGACAACGACGCGACGCTCGACCGCTACCGCGAGATGGGCGTGGCGCAGGCGCAGGCGGGGTCCCAGCTGCTCGGACTGTCGGGCATGATGGACGGCCAGGTCGCCGCCGTGCGCGACGCGCTCGACGACGCGGGGTACGCGAACACACCGATCCTCGCGTACGCCGCCAAGTACGCCTCGGCGTTCTACGGCCCGTTCCGCGAGGCCGTGCAGTCCTCGCTCGTGGGCGATCGCCGCACCTACCAGCAGGACCCGGCCAACCGTCGTGAGGGGGCCCGCGAGCTCGAGCTCGACCTCGCCGAGGGCGCCGACATCGTCATGGTCAAGCCCGCGATGAGCTATCTCGACGTGCTGGCGGATGCCGCGGCATCCAGCCCCGTCCCGGTGTGGGCGTACCAGGTGTCGGGCGAGTACGCCATGATCGAGGCGGCCGCCGCCCACGGCTGGATCGACCGCCGCCGTGCGATCGAGGAGTCGGTGGTCGGCATCCGCCGCGCCGGCGCCGACGCCGTGCTGACCTACTGGGCCCTCGAGCTGGCGGAGTGGATCCGATGACGACCAACGCCCAGGAATTCGACCGCGCCCGCGGCGCCATGCCGGGCGGCGTGAACTCGCCGGTGCGCGCCTTCGGCTCGGTGGCCGAGACGCCGCGGTTCTTCGTGTCGGCGTCCGGTCCGTACGTCACCGACGTCGAGGGTCGCGAGTACGTCGACCTCGTCGGCTCGTGGGGTCCGGCCATCCTCGGCCACGCGCACCCCGCCGTCGTGACGGCGGTGCAGGATGCCGCAGCCCGGGGCCTCGGGTTCGGCGCGAGCACGCCGGGCGAGACCGAGCTGGCCGAGCTCATCGCCGCCCGCGTCACCCGTCCCCCGCTCGTTGAGCGAGCGAGGAACGAGCGAGACGAAACGCCGCGAGCCGGCCTCGAGACGCACCCCGTGGAACGCGTCCGGCTCGTGTCGACGGGCACCGAGGCGACGATGACGGCCATCCGCCTCGCCCGCGGTGCGACCGGTCGCGACCTCGTCGTGAAGTTCGCCGGGCACTACCACGGCCACTCGGACGGTCTGCTGGCCGAGGCGGGGTCGGGCGTCGCGACGCTCGCGATGCCGGGCTCGGCCGGCGTCCCCGCGGCCATCGCCGCGCAGACACTCGTCATCCCCTACAACGACCTCGACGCGGTGCGCGAGGTGTTCGCCGCTCGCGGCGACGAGATCGCCGCGGTGATCGTCGAGGCAGCGCCTGCCAACATGGGCATCGTCCCGCCCGCGCACGGCTTCAACGCCGCGCTCGCCGACATCGCCCACGCCCACGGCGCGCTGCTGATCCTCGACGAGGTGCTCACGGGCTTCCGCGTCGGACCGGCCGGCTGGTACGGCATCGACCCGGTGCCGTTCGCGCCCGACCTCATCACCTTCGGAAAGGTCGTCGGCGGCGGGCTGCCGCTGGCCGCGATCGGCGGCCCGGCGGCGCTCATGGAGCTGCTGGCGCCCCTCGGTCCCGTCTACCAGGCGGGCACGCTGAGCGGCAATCCGCTCGCCGTCGCGGCCGGGCGGGCGACGCTCGACCACCTCGACGCCGCCGCGTACGAGCGCATCGACACCGCGGCCGCGACGGTCGCGGAGGCGACGACGGCCGCCCTGCACGAGGCAGGCGTCACGCACGTGCTGCAGCGCTCGGGAAACCTGTTCTCGATCCAGTTCGCCGCCGAGCCGCCCATCGACTACGACACCGTGAAGGCACAGGAGGCGTTCCGCTATCCGCCGTTCTTCCGGGCCATGCTCGCGCAGGGCGTGTCGCTGCCGCCGTCGGTCTTCGAAGCGTGGTTCGTGTCGGCATCCCACGATGACACCGCCGTATCGCGCATCGTCGACGCCCTACCTGCCGCTGCGCGCGCGGCGGCGGAGGCCACGCCGGACTGACCCGCTCGGCACCCACGTGCCGGGGCGGGATCATCCGCGGGGATGACGCCGGGCAGGGCGGATCCCTCTCGCGCCCGACGCGCCGCGCCACCCGTGCGCGGCACGGTGGAAGCATGAGTTCTTTCGTGATCGAGGCCACCGGCCTCGAGAAGTCCTTCGGCACGACGCGGGCGCTGGCGGGGGTGTCGCTCGCCGTTCGCGCGGGCGAGTCGCTGGCCATCATGGGCGCCTCCGGATCGGGCAAGACCACGCTGCTGCACTGCCTCGCCGGCATCACGCTCCCCGACGCAGGGACCGTCGCCTTCGACGGCCGCGCGGGCCGGGTGAAGGTGAACGCGCTGAACGAGCGGGACCGCTCGCAGCTGCGCCGCGAGCAGTTCGGGTTCGTCTTCCAGCAGGGGCTGCTGATCCCCGAGCTCACCGCCATCGAGAACGTCGCCCTGGCCCTCATGCTGAACGGCATGACCCGTCGTGAAGCCGTTCCGCACGCCGCCGGCTGGCTCGCCGCGCTGGGCCTCACCGGCATGGAGGACCGCCGCATCGGACAGCTCTCGGGCGGCCAGGCGCAGCGCGTGGCCATCGCCCGCGCTCAGGTCACCGGAGCGGTCGTCGTGTTCGCAGACGAGCCCACGGGTGCCCTGGACTCCGCGACCTCCGCCGACGTGATCGGCGCGCTCCTGCACTCGACGACCGGCCAGGGCCGCACGCTCGTCATGGTCACCCACGACGCCGAGGTCGCCTCCCGGTGCTCACGCATCGTCGAGGTGCGCGACGGCCGGATCGTCGGCGAGCGCGTCGGAGCCGCGGCATGATCGCGCGCGTCGCGTGGCTGCTGGCTCGGCCGGGGGCGTCGGGGTTCGCGACGCTCGCCCTGCCGGCCACCGCGTTCGCCATCGTGACCGCGCTGCTGCTGACCGTCCTCGGCGGTGCCCAGTCGTTCTGGACGTGGACGGACGACATCGCGTTCACGTATCAGCTGCTCGCCGTCGTCGCCCTGGTCCTTCTGGTGGTTCCGCTGGCGTCGCTCGGCGGCGCGGCCGCGCGGCTCTCGGCACGCCGCCGTGACGACCGGCTCGCGACGCTGCGGCTGCTCGGCGCGACCCCCGCGACGGTCTCGGCCCTCGCCGTGCTCGAATCGACCGTGCTCGCCCTCGCCGGTGCGCTCGCGGGGGTGGTCGTCTACTTCGCGATCGTCCCCGCGCTCGCCCTCGTCCCGTTCCGCGGCGAGCCGCTCGGCATCGGCGGGGTCGTGCTGAGCGCTCCGGCGATCGCGGGAACCGTGCTCGGGATCGCGGTGCTGGCCGCCGTCAGCGCAATGGTGGGTCTGCGCCAGGTCGTCATCTCGCCGCTCGGCGTGCGCACGCGTCAGGACGCGCCGAAGCTCTCGTGGCTGCGCGCGGGGATCGCCGCGGCCGTCGTCGTCCTGTCGTTCGGCCTGATGAGCGTGCTGCAGGTCGCCGGCAGCGCCATGGTGATCGTCGCGTTCCTCGCCGCTGCGTTCGGCGGCACCCTCGCCGTCCTCAACCTCGTCGGACCGTGGGTCATCCGCCTCGTGGCGCAGGGGCAGGCCCAGCGATCGGCCCGCCCCGCCAAGCTGCTCGCCGCGCGCTCGGCTGGAGTCCCCGAAGGCCGCCTGGCGCCAGGTGTCGGGCGTCGCCATGACGAGCTTCATGGCCGTCTTCGCGGGCGTCGGCATCGCCGTCGCCGACCTCGCCGGTGGCGAGGGCCTGGACGCGGAGTCGGCGCAGCTGTTCGCCGACGTGCGCACCGGCATCCTCATCACGGTCGTCGGCTCCTTCCTGATGGTCGCGTGCTCCGTCGGCGTCAACCAGGCGGCCGGCATCCTCGACCGCCGCGACCTCTACCGCTCGCTCGACATGCTCGGGATGCCCCAGCGCACGATGGATGCCGCACGCCGGCGCGCCGTCATGTCGCCGCTGCGCCTCACGGCGATCGGCTCGGCCGTGATCGCCGCCGTCGTGATGCTCCCGTTGACGGGCGTCGCGCTCCTCGTCCAGCCGCTGGCGCTGATCGTCATCGCCGCGGTGCTGGCGGCGGGGATCGGCGTGGTCGCGCTGGGCCTCAGCGTGACCAAGCCCCTCCTGCGCCGGGCCGCGACAGACGGCTGAGTCGCGTCCCTGCGGCGTCCGCGCATGGCTTCACCCGCGAATTAGGGTGAAGCCATGCGCATCCTCGATTCCATCGACGACGAGCTCATCGGGCAGCTGCGTCGTGACCACGAGTTCTTCTGGCTGGATGCCACGGACCTGCCCGCCGACGAGATCAAGCGTCTCGGCGCACTCCTCGACCTGCATCCGCTCGCCGTCGAAGACAGCATGCTGTTCGGCCAGCGCCCGAAGCTCGACACCTACGGCGACACCGCGCTCCTCGTGCTGCAGGGCGCCGTGTCATCGCAGCCCGAGGACCGCAACATCCACCCGCTCGAAGAGATCCACTGCCACCTCAGCGGCGACTTCATCGTCACGCTGCACCGGCGTCCGTATCCGGATCTCGCCCGGGTCGTGCCGCTGTTCTCGAATGCGAAGACCGCCAAGAGCGAGCAGTACCACGTCTACAAGATCATCGACGTCATCGTCGACAGCTACTTTCCGATGCTCGGCGACCTCGAGGAGCAGATCAACGACCTCGAAGACGCGATCACGTCAGGCGGCGGACGCCGTGAGCTGGAAGAGACGTTCCGCCTCAAGCGGCTGCTGCTGCACCTGCGCAGGGCCGTCGTGCCGATGCGCGACGTGTTCGCGCGCGAGATCGAGGTGATCGCCGATCTCGCCGGGCTCGAGGCCGACAGCCACGACTACTTCCGCGATGTCTACGACCATCTCCTCCGCATCAACGACGAGCTCGACGCCGACCACGAGATGGTGACCGGCTGCACCGACCTGTACCTGTCGACCGTCGCGAACCGGCAGGGCGAGACATCCAAGCAGCTCGCGATCATCGCGTCGATCTTCCTGCCGCTGAGCTTTCTCACCGGGTTCTTCGGCATGAACTTCGGCTGGGCGGTGACACACGTCTTCGACGGACCCTGGGCGTTCTTCGGGCTCGGCCTCGGCACGATGGCGATCTCGGCCGGCGGCATGTGGCTGTTCTTCCGGCGCAAGGGCTGGACGGGTCAGGACGGCTGACGCTCCGCGGATTCGTCGATCCCGTGCTGATCCCGCGAGGGCAGGAGGCCGAGCGACACGAGCGGCGTGACGGCGACCAGTGCGAAGGCGAGCGGGTACCCCACCGCCGTGATGAGGGCGCCGACGACCGGACCGACGACGGAGGCGGTCAGGAACTGCCCCGTGTTCTGGATCCCCAGCGCCCGGCCCGCCCAGCGCGGGCCGGCAGCCTCCGCGACCGATGTGAAGGCCAGTCCGTTGTCGGCGACGCTGATCGTGGCCGCGATGACGAAGACCGCCGCGGCGACGATGTCCCAGTGCGCCCAGCCCGCGGCTCCCAGGGCGACCATCGCGATGACACCGGCGATGGCGACCCAGCGCAGCACTCCGACACGCGTGCCCACGCGGTCGCTGAGGTGGCCGATGACGATGCGCCCCAGGGCTCCGACGAACTGGGATGCCGCCACCAGGAGTCCCGCCGCCGTCGCGTTCCATCCCATCCCCGCCGTCAGCCACACCAGACCGAACGTCGACAGCGTGAACTGCGGGAAGACGAGCAGCGCCGAGACGACGTGGATGCGCAGCAGGAAGCGGTCGCGGGTATACGGATTGGCGGTGCGGGGAGCCGCAGCACCGACCGGCGCGCTCGGACGCGGCGGGTTGCGTATGCCCCACGCGCACAGCACCGTCAGCACGAGAGCGGCGGCGCCCGAGAGCACGAACGGCGCGGCGAGCCCGTACCCCGAGGCCAGGGCGGGGACGGTCAGCGCGGCGACGGCCACACCCAGCGGCTGCGACATCTGGCGGATGCCCATCGCGAGCCCGCGGCGCTCGCGCGGGAACCAGCCGACCACGATACGGCCGCTGGCAGAGTTGGTGCTCGCCGATGCCGCTCCGCCCAGCACCAGGACGACGGCGAGCCACGCGTAGCCGTCGACGGCCAGCGCCGCGAACGCGAACAGCGAGGTCAGGGCGAGGCCCCCGGCGATGACCCACCGCTCTCCGAAGCGGTCGGCCGCCGCTCCCCACAGCACGAGCGTGAGCACCATGCCGAAGGTCGGCGCCGCGGCGAGCAGGCCGGCCTGCGCGAGCGGCATCCCCTGCTCGGAGTGCAGCAGCGGGATGAGGTACGCAGGCGTCGAGACGAGCAGCGTTCCTGTCGCCTGCGCCGCGACACCGAGGCCGAGCATCACCCAGGCCTTCGCCGGGGTCCGCACGGTCCGCATCTGCGTCGTCGCCGCCTGGTTCGACATGGGCCTTCTCTCCGTCACACTGTTCGAATACCATTACGGTATACCACTCCGGTGCACCACAATGGATGCCATGAACGCAGCGAACGATGGAGGCCTGTACGACAGGCTCCGCACCGCGATCCTCTCCCTCGAGCTGATGCCCGGTGAACGACTGAGCGAACGCGGGCTGGAGTCCCTGCTCGGCGCGTCGCGCACGCCCATCCGCGCCGCGCTGATGCGGCTCGAGAACGAGGGGCTCACGCAGCGCGAGGGACGCGGCTGGCAGGTGGCGCCGATCGATCTGGCCGAGATCCGCGCGGTCATGGAGTATCGCGAGGCCGTCGAGGCCGCCGTGGTCGAGCATGCGGTCGAGCGCGCCGACGACGCCGAGCTGGCATCCCTCCGCGCGCTCGCGGACGCTCACCATCGCCACGACGACGAAGAGGTCGGCCTGCGCGACGGCAGCGACTTCCACCTCGCCCTGGCGCGCCTGTCGCGCAACCCGTTCCTCGCCGACGCGATGGCGGGCGCCCTGACCCGGTTGAGCCGCACGCGGTGGCTCGAGGTGCGCACGCCCGAGTCACGGGCGCAGGCTCGCGCCGAGCACATGCAGATCGCCGCAGCCGTCGCGGACCGCGACGCCGCCGCCGCCCGACGCCTCGTCGCGCAGCACAGCCGCGGCACCCGCGATCGCCTGCTGGCCTCGCTCGAAGAGGAGCGGCGTCGACTCCGCGGCCGTGGCGTCTCGATCATCGAGTCGTCGGCAGCTCCCCCGCCGCTGAAGGCCGTCTGAGACGCAGAAGAGCCCGCCGGATCCGGCGGGCTCTTCGGTGTTCTGGTGGACCTGAGGGGAATCGAACCCCTGACCTCCTCGATGCGAACGAGGCGCGCTACCAACTGCGCTACAGGCCCGTGAACCTCGAAAACACTATCACGGCTCGAAGCGTGCTCCGAATCGGCCGGCGACCCCGGGCGCGCCTCACTGACCCGCTGCGCGGCGGCTCAGCAGGTCGCGCACGTGCGCCTCGATCTCGGCGTCGTCGACGTACCCCATCCGCGAGTAGTCGGTGCCCGGCGAGGTCGTCCGTGCCGTCCGAGCCGTGTCGATCGACGGCGGACGCTGGTCCTCCGCTCGCGCCCGCATCGCCTCTTCGAGGGCTGCCTGACGCAGTGCGGCGCGAGCGGCCTGCGCGTCCAGCACGGCGGCCGCGCGCGATCCGGCGGACGCGGTGAGCGGCTGCGGCAGGGTGCGCGGCTCCCACACCCGCTCCTCGACCTCGAGCGCGACATCCTGCACCGCCGTCGCGCGTCGGGGTGCGGCATCCGCCGACGCGGCGACAGCGCGCGCGGCGACCCGCGCGAGCCGGTGAAGGACGAGAAGGGATGCCGCAGCCAGTCCCACCCCCGTCCACAGGAGCGTCTGCACGCCGGCGGTGACGGTCTCGTACGCGCCCCACGCGGCCAGCCCGAGACCGAGCACCCCGACGAAGGTCGCGGCGAGGCGGAACCGGCGGCGCGCACGCGCGCGGCGGGCGGCCGGGAGGGCGCGCGCCGCTGCGAGCTCGGCACGCGCGGCAGCCTCGGCCGCGGCACGCTCCGCACGTGAGCGCTCCAGGTCGACCCGCGCGGCGGCCTCGGCGGCGACCCGCTCGGTGCGGGCGCGTTCGAGCTCGGCCTTCGCGCCTTCGAGGGCCGCCTGCTCGCGTTCGGCGAGAGCGCGCTTCGCGAGCCGCTGCTGGGCGGCGGCGGTGCGCGCGTTGAGCTCCAGCCGCACCTCTTCAGGCGTCTCACTCGTCTCGGCGAGCACCCGGAGCGCCTGGTTGAGCCGCACGGCGTTGCGCTCAGCGGCGTCGTACTGACGCCTGCTGTGCCACGACGGCAGCAGGTAGACCAGCCACAACGCCGCGGCGACGAGGACGATCACTCCCCCGCCCAGTACCTGCCCACCCATGCAGTCCACGGTAACGCGACGGCATCCCGCGGACACACGCATCCGCTCGCGTGTCGCGCGATGCGCGTCGTCGGCCTACGCGTGCAGGCGATCCGCGGGAGGGACGGTCGCCGCGTCCTGCGGCGCCCGACCGGACACCCACCGCTGCAGCACGCCCTCGGGCACGTCCTCTCGCACGAGGGCGAACGCGTAGTGGTCGCGCCAGTCCCCGTCGATGTGGATGAAGCGTCGCCGCAGGCCCTCGTAGCGGAACCCGAGCTTCTCGACGACGCGCAGGCTCGCCCGGTTCTCAGGCCGGATGCAGATCTCCATGCGGTGCAGGCGCAGCTCCGAGAAGCAGATGTCGGTCGCGAGCGCCACCGATGTGGGCGTGATGCCACGACCGGCGAATCGCTCGCTGACCCAGTAGCCGATCGTGGCCGATGCGAGCGAGCCGCGCGCGACGCCCCACACGTTGAGCTGTCCGGCGACCTCGCCGTCGTACTCCATGACGAACGGCACGCCGACGCCGTCGCGGTACTGCTGCAGCAGCCGGCGCACGCCGACGCGCATGTCGAACGACACAGGGCCGTCGGGGCTCGTGGCCTCCCACGGACGCAGCCAGCCGCGGTTGGCGAGCAGCTCGCTCTGCAGCACGCGCGCGTCGCGCTGCTTCACCAGCCGGATCGCCACCGGGCCATGGCTGCGGGGAGCCGTCAGATCCACGAGACTCCCTTGAACGGGCGGCGTCAGAGGTTCGCCGCGAACTCCTTGAACCAGGGACGCAGATCGGGACCGAGGTCTTCGCGATCGACCGCGAGCTGCACGATGGCCTTGATGTAGTCCACCCTATCGCCGGTGTCGTAGCGACGGCCACGGAAGACGACGCCGTACACGCCGGGTCCGTCTGGGTCGGCCGCGAGCTCCTGCAGTGCGTCGGTGAGCTGGATCTCGCCGCCCTTGCCGGGCTCCGTGCGCTCGAGGATGTCGAACACGGCGGGGCTGAGCACGTAGCGGCCGATGATCGCGAGGTTCGACGGGGCGTCCTCGGCGCTGGGCTTCTCGACGAGGCCGTTCACCTTGACGACGCCGTCCTGCTCGGTCGCCTCGGCCGACGCGACGCCGTAGAGGTGGATGTGCGATTGCGGCACCTCCATGAGGGCCACGATCGCGGCGCCCGTGCGCTCGTGCTCGGCGATCATCGTGGTCAGCAGCTCGTCGCGCTCGTCGATGAGGTCGTCGCCGAGCATGACCGCGAAGGAGGAGTCGCCGACGTGCGCCTTCGCACGCAGCACGGCGTGGCCGAGACCCTTCGGCTCGCCCTGGCGGACGAAATGGATGTCGGCGAGGTCGCTCGACTCCAGCACGCGGCGAAGGCGATCGACGTCGCCCTTGTCCTTCAGCTTCTCTTCGAGCTCGGGCACCGAGTCGAAGTGGTTCGAGATGGCGTTCTTGTTGCGACCGATGATCACGAGGATGTCATCGATGCCGGCCTGCGCGGCCTCCTCGACGACGTACTGGATCGCGGGCTTGTCGACGACCGGGAGCATCTCCTTGGGCATCGCCTTCGTCGCCGGGAGGAAGCGGGTACCGAGACCTGCGGCCGGGATCACGGCCTTGATCGGAGAGTGAGGCATTGTCCGAGTCTATGCCGCCAGGGTTATCGTTCCCGGTGGACATGGACGCGGTCTAGAATCCGCCGCCGTAGAATCGAGGGCATGTCCGACGCGATCGCCGACGCGAAGCGCGCGCTGCGAGCCGAGCTGCGCGAGCGCCGTCAGCTGCTCTCGGACGCGGCCCGCGAGGGCGCCGAGGCCGGTGTCCACGCGCAGCTCGATGCCCTCGTCGCCGAGCACGGCGCCCGCTCGATCTCGTGCTTCCTGTCCACCACGACCGAGCCCGGCACGCGTTCGTTCGTGGCGGATGCCGCGGCCCGCGGCATCCGGGTCCTCCTTCCCGTGACCCGCACCGACGGGCTGCTGGACTGGGCCGTCGCGACCCCCGACGGCGACATCGCCGAGGGGCTGTTCGGCCTCCCGGAGCCCGTGGGCGAGTTGCTCGGCCCCATCGCGCTGAACGACGTCGACCTGCTCGTCGTGCCCGCGGCCGCCGTCGACCGCACCGGCATGCGGCTCGGCTGGGGCCGCGGCTTCTACGACAAGACCCTCGGATCCATGGAGCGGTGCCCGCCCGTGTACGCCGTCGTGTACGACTCCGAGGTCGTCGACGAGGTGCCCAGCGACGTCCACGACCAGCGCGTCAGCGGCGTCGTGACCCCCACGCAGACCATCACCCTCGCGCCCACGCGGCGCTGACCCCCACCGAGCGAGAGAAATGCCCACCTACGCCTACGCCTGCAAGCAGTGCGGTCACCGCTTCGACGCGGTGCAGTCCTTCGCCGACCCCACCCTCACCGAGTGCCCCGAATGCGGCGGTCCGCTGCGCAAGGAGTACGGCTCGATCGGCGTGACGTTCAACGGCTCGGGCTTCTACCGCACCGATTCGCGCGCGGGGGCCAAGACCTCGGGATCGGATGCCTCGGGTAGCGGCTCCTCATCGACTTCGGCATCATCGAAGTCCGAGGCGAAGGCCTCGCCCGCGTCGTCCGGAGCCTGATCCGGAGCCCGATCCGTCGCGGGACGACACCCAGGGGGTACCACGTGATCAAGGGCTTCAAGGAATTCATCCTGCGCGGCAACGTCATCGACCTGGCGGTCGCGGTCGTGATCGGCGCGGCGTTCACGGCAATCGTCGGCGCACTCGTCGACGGCTTCATCAATCCGCTCATCGGCGTCGTCTTCCAGGTCGGCGACCTCAGCAGCTGGGTGTTGACCGTGCCGACGCTGTCGGGCGGGACCTCCACGTTCCAGATCGGCACGATCGTCGGCTCGATCATCAACTTCCTCGCGGTCGCGGTCATCGTGTACTTCGTGTTCGTCATGCCGATGAACCACTTCAAGGAGCGCCAGGCGGCCCGGGCCGGCGCCGGCCAGCCCGAGGCCGAGCCGCTGCCGACCGAGCAGGAGCTGCTCGTCCAGATCCGCGACCTGCTGCAGAAGTCGCCCGGCCGCTGAGCGGGCGAGACGACAAGCGCCCTAGTAGTGCGGGGGAACGTCGCGGCGCATGCGCTCGTCGTTCGGCCCCGCAGAACCGGTGGATGCCGCACCTCCTGCGGTCGCGGCATCCACCGGTTCATCGGCAGGGGTGGGCTCGGCGGTCGTGCCGGGGGCGGGCGTCAGCTTCGCACGCCGTGAACCGCGGACCCGCTCGATGCGCTGACGGTCACTCGACGACATCGATCGGCTGCGTCTCGTTGTCGACGCGCGGGGCATCCGGCGGCACGCCGAGCATCGCGGCGATCCGCTGAGCCACTTCGGCGGGGTCGCGGTACAGGTCGAACGAGTGCACGCGGACGTAGTGCCAGCCGAGGCGCCGCAGCACCTGCGGGCGCAGCCGCAGCGACTCGCGCAGCGACTCGCCCACCGTCTCGGGGTCGCTCTCGACGACGACGGCCTTGCCGTCGTACTGCGCCACGAGCGGCAGCAGGCCGCGGTAGTGCACGTCGACCGACAGCCCGGCGCGCCGCAGCTCGCGCGCGAGCGCGCGGGTCAGCGGATCGGCGAGGTCTTCGAGCCGTGCCTCGCGCGATCGGGCGGCGATGTTGCCGAGGATCGACATGAGCGTCGCCGCGCCGTACTCCAGGCGGCCGTCGTCGAATGCCGACGGGCGGATGGACGACACGATCACCATCGACCGGCGCGCACGGGTCATGCCGACGGTGAGCAGTCGTTCGCCGTCGGGGGTCGACAGGTCGCCGAAGTCGCTCAGCACGCGGCCGTGCTTGGTGAGACCGAAGCCGAGCGAGAAGATCACGCGGTCGCGGCTCTCGGCCACCGACTCCTCGAGCGTGAGCACGGCGAACGGCTCAGCGGTGTCGCGTGAGACGAAGTCCGCGACGTCGGACCGGCCGACGAACGCCGCCTCGACGGCACCGCGGATGCGCTCGGCATGACGCGCGCTCGCTGTCACGACCATGAGCGACTCGGTGCCGCGGTTGACGGCGTGCTCGACGACGAGAGTCACGACGCGCGCGACCTCGGAATCGGGACTCTCGACGGCGCCCGTCACGGGATCGGGTGCGCCGTGGCCCCCCTCGACATAGTCCACCGCGAGGCTGCCGCGTCCGAGGTACGACCCCGCCCACGGCAGCGACACGAGCTCGCCCCCGTAGAACGCGTCGTTCACGAGCGCCGCCAGGTCTTCGCCGCCCGCGCGGTAGCTGCGGGTCAGCGTCTCGACCGGGAACAGCTCGGCCAGACGTTCGAACACGCTGGTGTGGTCGAACGGCACCTCGTCGTCGGCGGTCTCCTCCCCCGCCATCGCGGCGGGCGCGGAGGGCGCGGCCGAGTAGGCGGCGGCGACCACGAAGGGCGTCGGCTTCTGCGTCACGGGATCGCCGAACGCCACGACCTGCCTCGCCCGTCGCAGGGCGGGTGCGGCCTCCGCGAGGCACAGGGCCCCAGCATCCGCCAGCACGACGACGTCGAAGGCCGCTGCCTCGGGGATCCGTGGCACCTCGTAGGGCGACGCGAGCCACACCGGCGCCAGCGTGCGCGACAGGGTCGGTGCGACGGCGAAGAGCTCGGCGGGCGTCACGGCACCACGTTTGAGTGCCTGCTTGAGCGCGGCAGCCTCATCGGCGTGGTCGACGATGCCGATCCGCCACTGCGTGGCCAGCTGCGCAGCCAGAAGCGGACCGGATGCCGCCGCATGCGCCTCGTCGACGAGACGGAAGTCCCGCTCCAGGCGGTCGACGACCGCGGTGTTGGCGCCGAGGACGGCCCGATCCGTGCGCAGCACCAGTTCGAGCGCGGACTGCCACCACGCGAACTCGAGTTCGGCCGCCACCTGCTCTTCGGGAACGTGCCGCACCGAGAGCTCGAGCAGCAGCGGCTCCAGTCCCAGGGCCGCCAGCTCGGTGCGCAGCGTGGCGCGCTCCTTGAGGTTGTCGAAGACGTCGGAGTCCGCGGCAAGGCCCGCGAGCGTGCGCACGAGCTGCTTCACGGGCAGCGCTCCGAGGCGATCGGGTCCGCTGCGGCCGAGCACGCTGTCGAGTTCGCCGAGCTCGGACTCGACGCGGTGCCACGCGACCTGCACGTCGCCGAGGCCCAGCGGCACCTCGGGCGTCACGCCGGCCTCGACGTACCGCTGCCACTCCGTGCGCTGCTGCTGGATGCGCACGAGCGCCTCGTACATGTCGGGCACGTGGACGCCCGGACGCAGGTACTCGCGCGACAGGCGGCGCAGCCGGCGGCGGTTCGCCCCGGTCATGTCGGGTGCGTCGCGTCGGGCCGCGTGCGCCTGGATCAGCTCGCCCAGCGGACGCTCGAAGACCGTCATGCTGAACTTGTCGAGCGAGTCGCGGATGCCCTGCATGAGGCGCAGGTAGACCCCGAGCTCATCGACGGTCTGGAAGGGGCGCATGCGCGTCTGGCCGACCAGTTCGTAGCCGCGCTCCAGCAGCGTGGGCAGATCGCTGCGCTGCAGCTTTCCGGCCAGCGCATGCGCGGCCCGCGCCTCTTCGACGGTCGAGAACGTGACGCCGTACCACGGCGAGTCGTCGGGACCGAAGCGGAACTCCCCGAGCCGCGCGGCCGCCGCGAGCTTGGCCGCCGCCTCCGGGCGCGTGGTCGCAAGGCGCTCGAGCGCCTCCTCGTCGAAGCGCGCCTCGGTCGCCGGTGCCGCGCCGGACTCCGCGAGCGTCGCGAGGGCGCGCAGGATGTCGAGCACCGAGACGCCGAGCGACGGATGCGGGTCGGTCACCGCGGAGCGGTAGTCGCCGAGCACGCCGCGCAGGCGCACGAGCGCGTCGTCGATGTCGGCGACCTTGGGGGTCTCGGCCTTCTCGTTGCGGCCGATCGCGCGGATGAGGTCGCGCTGCAGCCGGTCGGGCGACACCGCGAGCCCTGGCAGCCCGATCCCCGCGAGGCGATGGCGGACGCCGTCGAGCGTCGAGCGTCGCGCGCTCACGACGAGCACGTTCTTGCCGGCACGGACCAGCTGGCCGACCGTGTTGATGACGGTCTGCGTGCCGCCGGTGCCGGGCAGCGTGTGCACCACGATCGACTGGCCGTCGGCGATGCGCGCCAGCACCCGTTCCTGTTCGGAGTCCGCGTCCAGCAGCAGCGTGTCCGCCGCCGGCGGACGATGGTCGGGGCTCGTCGGAACGGGTCCGTCGCGACGGATGGTCAGCGACTCGCGGTCCGAGACGTGGCCCGCGAGCGCGTTGAGCACGGGGTGGTCGAGGTTCGTGGCGTCCGCCGCCATGCTCCCGCCCACGTCCGCGAAGCTCGAGACGAGCAGGCGGGGCTTCACGACGTAGCTGTCGATGGACGCGGTGAGTGCGCGCAGGTGGTCGATCACCGGCTGCGGCTTGAACAGCCCGCCCTCGTAGGCGAGCGCGGCGAGGCCTCCCGCGTCGATCGCGATGCCGAAGTGCCGCCGCATCGCGCGCACCAGCTCGGGGTTGACCGAGAACGTCCCGTGCAGCTTGAGTTCGAAGTCGCCGTGGTGACGGCGGATCGCCAGCGGGCGCAGCAGCACAGGGGCGCTGCACACGAGCCCGCCGAGACGCCAGTGGGCGAGTCCCACCGCGAGGCGGACGGTGTCGAGCCCGCGCGTCGTGCGCAGCTCGAGGTCCTTCGCCGTGATGCGCTCGGCGGCCAGGCGCGCGCCGCGCAGCGCCACCTCGTCGCGGAAGAGGTTCGACAGCAGCGTCGACCTGCCGGTGATGAACTGCGGGAGGCTGCCGGGGTGCGCCTTCGTGATCTCGATCGCCGCGTCCTGGCCGTCGATGAAGTGCTGCAGCGTGGAGCGTCCGCCGAGCGCCGCGGACTGCAGACGCAGCCGGTCGCGCTCGGGTTCCGCGACGTGCACGACCGTCACGTCCGGTTCGGCGAGCCCGAGATCGCCGGGGGTCACGACCGACCCGCGTTCGGCGTCCTCTGCGCCCAACACGGCGCTCCGCTCTGCTCGCCACACACGAGCCACCCTAAACGGAGCATGCACGGGGTACTTGCAATGGACCTGAGTTTCGCGGTATTGGGCGGCCGGGCCGGCGTCCTCTCCTCCCCAGGCCACGGTTCGACCGGGGCGAGCGCCGGCTTCCCACATTCCGCGATCCCGCTGTCCGGAACGTCATCGCCCCGCGTCAGGATGGTCGCATGACCACGACGGATCCGCCCCGCTACCGCGTCCACCCGTCGCCCGTCGGCGACATCCTCATCGTCGTCACCGAGGACGGTATCGTGACGCTGCATCCCTTCGACGGCCCACTCGACAGCGAGATCGAGCGCGTCTCGCTGCGGCTCCACGCCGCGCCCGTCCCCGACGATGAGGGGGATGCCGCGGGCACCGCTTCGCCGAGCGCCGAGGCGGACCCGTTCGAGGTGGCCGCCGCCCAGCTCGACGAGTACTTCGACGGCGCCCGCACGCACTTCGACCTCCCGCTGGACTGGAGACTCGTGCGCGGCTTCACGCGAGCCGCGCTGGAGGCGGTGTGCGACATCCCCTATGGCGAGACCGCGGGCTACGGCGAAGTGGCCATCGCGGCCGGCACCCCCCGCGCCGCTCGAGCGGTGGGCACCGCGTGCGCCGCCACCCCGTTCTCGATCGTCGTCCCGGTGCACCGCGTCGTGCGTGCCGACGGCTCGATCGGCGAGTACGGCGGCCGGCCCGACATCAAGCGCTTCCTGCTCGACCTCGAACGCGAACCGAGCACCGGTGCCGAGCCAGGAAGGGGACGGAGCATCCCGCCCGCGCCGCAAGCCGCGCGAGACGCACAGACCGCGGGCGTGTAGGCCGCCCGCGCGGCGGGGCCCGAGGCGAGCGTCCGGGCCCCGCCCTCCCCCGGGTTCGCGTCGCACGCCCGGTGGTAATGTCGACGCGACGAAGACGGCGGCGAGGACGCCGTCACCCCGGAAGTAGGTAGTCGTGGGCGCGTCCCTCCCACACCAGGCACCGGGCCCTGACCGCGCTCGAGCGGGGGTCGGTGCTGCCTTCGGCGCACCCGACGACGACCTGAGCGATGCGCAGGCCCTCGACCACGCGGTCGCCGAGCTCGTACGACGCACGCGGTTCCCCGTCGCCTTCGGCGGTCTCGTGCTCGACGGCGCGATCCACGTCACCTCGATCCATGGCGCACGCACCCACAGCCTGGAGGGCCTCGTCGTCGAGGAGGCCCGCGGCCTGGGCGGTCGCGCGCTCATCGAGAAGCGCCCCCGCTTGGCCATCGACTACCGCTCCGCCCGCAGCATCACGCACGACTACGACCGGGCAGTGCTCGGCGAGGGCATCGCGACGCTGTTCGCCGTGCCGATCATGGTGTCGGGGCGTGCGCGCGGGGTCATCTACTGCGGCTCGTGGGCCGAGGCTCCCGTCGGCGACGTCGTGGCGCGTCCCGCCTTCGCCGTGGCCGACGAACTGTCGAGCGAGCTGCGCATCCGCGAAGAGGTGCAGCGCCGGTTGTCGAGGACCCACGGCGCGGCGACCCCCGCGGCCCTCCCGGCCGCGACGCGAGAGGGACTGCGCGAGAGCTACGCCGAGCTGCGCAGCATCTCCGCACTGGTGGCCGACCCTGCCGTGCGCGCGCGACTCGGGCGCCTCGAGCAGCGCCTGGCCTCGCTGTCGAACGACGCCGCCGAGCCGCCGCTCGAACTCGACGTGCGCCTGTCTCCTCGCGAGCTCGACGTCCTGGCCTGCGCCGCGCTCGGCTCGACCAACGCCGAGATCGCCGCGACACTGAACCTCAAAGAGGGCACGGTCAAGTCGTATCTGCAGTCTGCGATGGCGAAATTGGATGCCTCGACCCGCCATGCGGCGGTCGTCATGGCGCGCCGCGCGGGAATCCTTCCTTGACACCAATGCGCGGCTATTGTCGGCGCGTCGCGGCGAAATTCTTGGCACCATGCAATTGCCCTGCGTAATGTGATTGCACATGGCCCGAAAAATCATCCACCAGCTCGTCGACGACATCGACGGCACCGTCCTCGAAGTCGGCGACGGCGAGACCGTTCTTTTCTCGCTCGACGGCATCGCCTATGAGATCGACCTCTCCGCCGAGAATGCGGCCGCCCTGCGCGACGCCCTCTCGGCCTACACCTCAGCCGGTCGGCGTGTGAGCTCCGGCCGCACGGCCGCTCCCACCTCCGCTGCCGGCGGCCGCCGCCGCACGGGTCAGCGCGACCTCAGCGTCGTGCGTGAATGGGCGAAGGCGAACGGCTTCAAGGTCTCGGAGCGGGGCCGGGTTCCGGCATCCATTCTCGAGGCATACGACGCAGCGCACTGATCGATGTCGAAAGGCCCTCACGGTGATGAAGCCTCACCGTGAGGGCCTTTCGCTGTCACACGGCAATTCGTGAGAGCTGCATGAGAATCTCGTCGACTTTGTCTTTCGCGTCGCCGAAGAGCATCTGCGTGTTCTCGCGGAAGAACAGCGGATTGGCGACGCCGGCATATCCGGACGCCATCGACCGCTTGAAGACGATCACATTCGATGCTTCCCACACGCGCAGCACGGGCATTCCGGCGATCGGACTGGTGGGGTCCTCGGCCGCCGCAGGATTGACCGTGTCGTTCGCGCCGATGACGAGCACGACGTCGGTGTGCGCGAGGTCGTCGTTGATCTCGTCCATCTCGAGGACGATGTCGTAGGGGACCTTCGCCTCGGCGAGCAGCACGTTCATGTGCCCGGGAAGACGACCGGCGACGGGATGGATGCCGAACCGCACGTCGACGCCCCGTTCGCGCAGCTTCTGCACGAGGTCCGCGACACCGTGCTGCGCCTGCGCGACGGCCATGCCGTAGCCGGGGGTGATGACGACGGAACCGGCCCCCGCGAGCAGGTCCGCGGCACCGGCCGCGTCGATCTCGCGATGTTCTCCGTGCTCCTCGTCGCCGCCCTTCGGCGCCTCGATCCCGAACCCGCCCGCGATGACCGACAGGAACGAGCGGTTCATCGCCTTGCACATGATGTAGCTCAGGTACGCGCCCGACGAGCCCACCAGGGCCCCTGTGACGATCAGCAGGTCGTTGTTCAGCAGGAACCCGGCTGCGGCCGCCGCCCATCCCGAGTAGCTGTTGAGCATCGAGACGACGACGGGCATGTCGCCCCCGCCGATGGAGGCGACCAGGTGCCAGCCCAGCGCCAGCGCGAGCACGGTCACGAGCACGAGCAGCCACAGCTCGGGCGTGAGGACGTACCAGACGGTCAGGGCGACGAAGACGACGAGCGCCCCGACGTTGAGCGCGTTCTTGCCCGGAAGCATGAGCGGCCGCGACGAGATGCGGGCCGACAGCTTCAGGAACGCCACGATCGACCCCGTGAACGTCACACCGCCGATGAAGACGCCGATGAACACCTCGGCATGGTGGATGTCGGCGAGGGCGCCGTCGAGCCCGGCGTCGTACAGGGCGCCGTTCCAGCCCACCAGCACCGCGGCGAGACCGACGAAGGAGTGCAGTAGCGCGATGAGCTCCGGCATCCCCGTCATCTCGACGACGCGCGCCCGCCACAGCCCGATCGCCCCGCCGACGACCACGGCCGCCACGAGAAGGATGAGGCCCGTCGTCCCGGACGGGGTGCCCCACGCGCCGGCGGCCGTGAGCCACACCGTCGCCACCAGGGCGATGATCATGCCGACGATGCCGAACGTCACGCCGCGGCGGCTCGTCTCGTGCTTGCTGAGCCCCGCGAGGCTCAGGATGAACAGCAGGGCGGCGACGACGTAGGCCGCTCCCGCGACGGCACCTGCGACGGCGATCATCGGGCGTCGCCCTTCTGGAACATCGCGAGCATGCGGCGCGTGACGGCGAAGCCGCCGAAGATGTTGATGCTCGCCAGCAGCACCGCCACGGCGGCAAGGATCTGCACGGTCAGGTCGGGCGCCGTGATCTGCACCATGGCGCCGACCACGATGATGCCCGAGATGGCATTGGTGACGCTCATCAGCGGCGTGTGCAGCGCGTGCGCGACGTGCCCGATGACGTAGAAGCCGACGACCACCGCGAGCGTGAGCACGAGGAAGTGCTGCGGCAGCGGCGGCGGCGCGAACGCGCACACCGCGAACAGCGCGGCGATCCCCACGGCGACCAGCGCCGTGCGCGCACCGGCCGACATCGGAGCCCGCGCGGGCGGGGCCTCCGCGGGCACAGCCGGCGCCGCTGCCTGCGCCGCTGACACCTGGACGGGCGGCGGCGGCCACGTCACCGCGCCGTCGCGGACGACCGTGACGGCACGCTGAACGACGTCGTCGAAGTCGAGTGAGAGCACGCCGTCCTTGCCCGGCGTCAGGAGCTTCAGCAGATTGACGAGGTTCGTCGCGAACAGCTGTGACGCCTGCTGCGGCAGCCGGCCCGCGAGATCGGTGTAGCCGAGGATGACGACGCCGTTACTGGTGACGACCCTCTCCCCCGCGACCGAGCCCTCGACGTTGCCGCCCTGGCCGGCCGCCATGTCGACGATGACGCTGCCCGGCTTCATGCGCGCGACGTCGGCGGCGGTGATGAGTCGCGGCGCGGGCCGTCCGGGGATCAGCGCGGTCGTGATGATGATGTCGACGTCGGCGGCCTGCTCGGAGTAGATCTCGGCCGCCCGCCGGTCGTACGCCTCGCTCGTGGCCTTCGCGTAGCCGTCGGCCGACGCCTGCCTGTGCTCGTCGGCAACGACGACCTCGAGGTACTGGCCGCCGATCGACGCGACCTGGTCGGCCACCTCGGGGCGCGGATCCGTCGCGCGCACGATGGCGCCGAGGCTCGAGGCTGCGCCGATCGCCGCCAGCCCCGCCACGCCCGCTCCCGCCACGAGCACCTTCGCGGGCGGCACCTTGCCCGCCGCCGTGACCTGCCCGGTGAAGAACCGCCCGAACTCGTGGGCGGCCTCGACGACGGCGCGGTACCCGGCGATGTTGGCCATCGAGCTCAGCACGTCCATCGACTGCGCGCGCGAGATCCGCGGCACCGCGTCGAGGGCGACGGCCGTGATGCCCCGCGTGGCGAGCGCCTCGACGAGATCCGGCCGCAGCGCCGGGCTCAGCATCGCGACGACCGTCGCTCCATCGGCAAGCCGGTCGATCTCCGCCGGCGTCGGCGCGTTCACCTTCAGCACCACGGGCGACGCCCACGCCTCGGCCGCGTCGACCACGGAGGCTCCGGATGCCGCGTACGCGGCATCCGGGAACGACGACGCCGCCCCCGCACCGGCTTCGACGACGACGTCGTAGCCCAGGGTGATGAGTTTCGGAACGGTGGTGGGGGTCGCGGCCACCCGGTTCTCTCCGGGCGCTTCGGCGACGATGCCAATGCGGGTCATGCGTGCCACCATGTCAGACCGCCACCGTCGTACGCCACGGATGACAGCCGACACGGTCTAAGAAACCACCGAACTTTCTGATCGCATAAGGATTCTTCGCCGAGCGGCCTCATAGGCGACGGCAAGACGCGTCGTAAGCGGGGTCCGTACCCATGAAGCATGGACACTTCGCACAAGAAGCGGCGCACCCGCAACATCGTCATCGCCTCGGGTCTCGTTGTCGCGCTGAGCGCGGGCGGCGGGGCGGTGTGGGCGGCCGACCGCTTCCTGATCGAGCATGTCGAGATCGCCGACGTGTCGGAGTACGAGGCGCAGAACTCCACGACGTCCGCCGATCCGTCGACGACCGACGACGCCGAGACGGACGGAGCGACGGATGCCGCGACCACCGTCACCGATACGTCCTACTCCGACGGCTCGACGTCGATCACGATCTCGACGGTCACCGAGGGATCGGGCTCCGACACCGTGACGTACTACGTCGCCGACGTCACGCTCTCGGACGCCACGGCCGTGCGCAGCGCTTTCGCGAAGGACCAGTTCGGCGAGAACATCACCGAGACCACGAGCGCCATCGCGGCCGACAACAACGCGATCTTCGCCATCAACGGCGACTACTACGGCTTCCGCGACACCGGCATCGTCATCCGCAACGGCGTCGTCTTCCGTGACGAGCCGGCGCGGCAGGGGCTGGTGTTCTACACCGATGGCCGCGTCGCGGTGTACGACGAGACCACCACGACGGCCGACGAGCTCCTCGCCGACGGCGCCTGGAACACGCTGAGCTTCGGCCCTGCGATCGTCGAGGAGGGCTCTGTCGTCGACGGCATCGAAGACGTCGAGGTCGACACCAACTTCGGCAACCACTCGATCCAGGGCGACCAGCCCCGCACCGCCGTGGGAGTGATCGACGAGAACCACCTCGTGTTCGTCGTCGTCGACGGGCGGCAGTCGGGCTACAGCGCCGGCGTCACGCTCACCGAGCTCGCCGACATCATGATCGACCTCGGCGCCACCACGGCGTACAACCTCGACGGCGGCGGGTCTTCGACCATGTACTTCAACGGCGAGGTGGTCAACCAGCCGTCCAACGGCGGCGAGCGCGGCACGAGCGACATCCTCTACATCGCCGACGCGTCGGCGGAGGGGTGAGCCGTGATCGTGCTCATCCCCGCCTACGAGCCCGGGCCACGGCTGGCCGGGCTGGTCGCGCGCCTGCTCGCCGCCGATCCCGACGTCGAGGTGGTCGTGGTGGACGACGGGAGTGGTCCGGCCTTCGCGCCCGTGTTCGCGATGGCCGAGGGCCTCGGCGCGACGGTGCTGCGGCACGACGTCAACCGCGGCAAAGCGTCCGCTCTGCGCACGGGGTTCGACCATGTGCTCGACGTGCACGCCGGAGATGACGTCGTGACCGCCGACGCCGACGGGCAGCACACCGTGGCCGACATCTTGCGCGTGGCCGACGAGCTGCGCGCCGACGCTGCGAAGGGCGCGCCGACGCTCGTGCTCGGATGCCGCGACTTCTCGGGCCGCGTGCCGCTGCGCTCCCGTGCAGGCAACGCGGTGGCACGCGCCGTCTTCCGGCTCGCGGCGGGGTGGAGCCTGAGCGACACGCAGACCGGGCTGCGCGGCATCCCCTCACAGTTCCTCGAGTGGGTGAGGGACCGGCCGGGCGAGCGCTTCGCGTACGAGCAGAACGTGCTGCTGCACTGCCGGCGCGCGGGCATCGCGACGCGCGAAGTGCCGATCGAGACCGTCTACCTCGACGGGAACGCGTCGAGCCACTTCCGCCCGATCGTCGATTCGCTGCGCGTCATGCTGCCGCTGCTGCTGTTCGCGGGCTCGTCGCTGCTCGCGTTCGCGGTCGACACGGTCATGCTGCTCGTGCTCACGGCGGTGACGGGCGCCCTCGTGCCGGCGATCGTCGGCGCGCGTGTCGTGAGCGCCTCGGTCAACTTCGCGGTGAACCGTCGCATGGTCTTCCGCGCCCGGGGGCGGCGAGGGATGCCTCGTCAGCTGGCCCGATACGGGGTGCTGGCCGTCGCGCTCCTGGCGTCGAACATCGTGTGGCTCGACGCGCTCACGCGCTACGGAGTGCCGCTCGTGCTCGCCAAGGCGGTCACCGAGGCGGTGCTGTTCGTCACGAGCTACGGCGTGCAGCGCAGCTTCGTCTTCGGCACCCAGCAGGATCGTGCGGAACTCAGGCCCGGGCCCGAACCGCGTCATAGGGACCCCATAGCGGCCGCGGCTCGAATGGATGCGAACGAACACCCCATCGGGAGGAACCCATGACCACCAGCGCGCTGATCCTGATCGGCATCGATCTGGCCGCCGCCCTCGTCCTAAGCCTCGGCCTCTACTACCGCCGGCATCACCGTCGCGACCTCGTCGTCGCCTTCCTCGGGGTCAACGTCGGGGTCATGGCCGTCGCGGCGGTGCTGGGCACCGCCGAGGTCGCCATGGGCCTGGGGCTCGGCCTGTTCGGCGTGCTGTCGATCATCCGGCTGCGCTCGTCCGAGATCACGCAGCGCGAGGTGGCGTACTACTTCGCCGCGCTCGCGATCGGACTCGTCACGGGACTGCCGCAGGCCGACCCGTGGCCTGTGGCCGCCCTCGTCGCTCTCATCCTCGTCGTGCTGTGGGCCGCCGATCATCCCGCGTTCCTCGCTCGCGCGCGACACCAGGTGGTGCGGCTGGATCGTGCCGTGACGGACGACGACGAACTGCGCTCCGAGCTCGAGGCGCGCCTCGGCGGCGTGGTCAGCTCCACGACCGTGCACGAGCTCGACCTCGTGAACGACACGACTCTCGTGGATGTGCGGTACCGGATGCCGCGTCCCGGTGCCCGCGCGGTCACCGCCGTCGCGGGGGCCGGACGATGACGGCGCTGGGCCGGTTCGACCCGGTGATGCTCGAGGAGCTCGTGGCCGAGGCATCCCTCCTCACCCGCGTAGACCGCAAATACGTCGTCCCGCGCGCGGACCTGGATGCGATCGTCGCGGCGATCGACCCCCGCACGCGGGTGCTCGAGATCGACGGTGCGAGAGAGTTCGCCTACGAATCCGTGTACTTCGACACCCCCGACCTTCTGAGCTTCCGCATGGCCGCGCAGCCGCGCCGACGCCGGTTCAAGCTGCGCACGCGCAGCTACCTCGACACCGGCACGTCGTACCTCGAGATCAAGACCCGCGGAGCACGCGGCACGACCGTGAAGGATCGCGGCGAGTACGACCCGCGGCACCGCGACCGGCTGACGGACGACGCGCGCGACGACGTCGCCGACGCGTTGGCCACCATCGGCGTCGCGTCAGAGCGCGCCGACGAGCTCGACGCCACGCTCATGACGCGCTACCGGCGGGCGACGCTGCTGGCCCCCGGCGCCTCGGGCCGCGCCACTGTCGACACCGCGCTGGAGTGGATCGAGCCGGACGGGAGCGGCTTCGCCCTGCCCGAGGTGGCGATCGTCGAGACGAAGTCCGGCGCCCGCCCGTCGGAGGTCGATCGGGCGCTGTGGCGTGCCGGCCACCGCCCCGCCACCGTCAGCAAGTACGCGACGGGACTGGCGGCGCTGCATCCCGATCTGCCACGCAACCGCTGGTCGCGTCTGCTGCGCGGACCGTTCGACGACGCACGGCGCGCCGCGCCCCAGACCGCATCGACCGCCACGAACGAGGAGGACTCGTCATGCCCCGTCACCACCAGCGCCGCCTGATCCTGGCGGCCGCACCGCTCACGCTCGCCGCCGTCGTGCTCGCCGGCTGCGCGGCCCAGACCGCCGCCTCGTCGTCGGCCGCTACGAGCGATACCTCCACCGCCGAGACGGCGACAGTCGTCGACTCCGACCTGAGCGCTGAGGCGGTGCTCGCCGCGAACGCCGACGTCACCACGGTGAACGACGACGAATGGAGCGAAGCGGATGCCGCCGACATCACCCTCAGCGGCTCCTCCGCCTCCTCCGACTCCGACGCGGTAACCGTCGACGGCTCGACCGTCACGATCACGGCGGCAGGGGTGTTCCGCCTGTCAGGCTCGCTCGACGGGCAGATCGTCGTGGCGGCCCCCGACGGCGCGCAGGTCGTGCTGATTCTCGACGACGCCGACGTGACGGCATCCGGCTCCCCCGGCATCACCGTGACGAGCGCCGACGATGTGGCGCTGTATCTCGCCGACGGCAGCTCCAACTCGGTGTCGGACGTGTCGTCGTACGCCGACGACGCCGAGGCGAACGCCGCGATCTACGCCGACGCCGATCTGACGATATCGGGCACCGGGTCGCTCGAGGTGTCGGGCAACGGCAACGACGGGATCACTTCGACGGACGACCTGGTGGTCCTCTCGGGTGCGCTCACCGTCGACGCTGCCGACGACGGCCTGCGCGGCAAGGACTCGCTCACCGTCGAGGGCGGAACGATCGAGATCACCGCCGGCGGCGACGCGCTCAAGAGCGACCAGGATTCCGACGCCACGCAGGGCTTCGTGGCGATCACCGGCGGAACCATCGACCTCACGAGCGGCGACGATGGCATCGCGGTCGCGACCGACGCCGTCATCACGGGCGGCACGGTCACGATCGAGTCCGGTTCGGGCGCCGACGGCGACGCCGACGCGGGCGCCAAGGGCATCAGCGCCGGCGTCGTCGTCGCGATCGACGGCGGCGAGGTCGGCGTCGATGCCGCCGACGACGCGATCCACTCGAACGGCTCGGTCGGCATCGGCGGGGGCACCGTGACGGTGGCCACCGGCGACGACGGCATCCACGCCGATCAGCGGCTCGAGATCCGCGACGGGGACGTGACGGTGACGGACGCATACGAGGGGCTCGAGGCCACCGACATCGCCCTCGCAGGTGGCACGGTCGATGTCACCGCAAGCGACGACGGGCTGAACGCCGCCGGCGCCGGCGCGGGCGGCGAGCAGAACACCGGCGAGACCCTGACGATCTCAGGCGGATCCCTGCGCGTCGTGTCGGGCGGCGACAGCCTCGACTCCAACGGCACGATCGCGATCACGGGCGGCACCGCGGTGCTGAGCGGCCCGAGCGACGCGGGCGGTCAGGGTGCGCTCGACGCCAACGGCGCCATCACGATCGACGGCGGCGAGGTGCTCGTGGCGGGCACCGCGCTGGTCGACCCGACCGGTGCGCAGCAGTGGCTCGCCGCGACGGCGTCGGGGTCGGCGGGCGATACGGTGACCGTGATGGATGCCGCCGGCACCACGATCGCCACGTTCGAGGCCGGCCGCGACTTCAGCGCCGTGTTCTACAGCGGCCCGGGGGTGACTGACGGCGGTTCGTACACCGTCGCCGTGAACGGAACGACCGCCGCGACGATCACCGAGGGTTCGAACGTCGCCGGTGGGATGGGCGGCGGCCCCGGTGGCGGGGGCCCGCGCCCGTGAGGCACCCCTTCGGTCGTTGCGCGAGCGAAGCGAGACGAAACGCGGTGAGTCGACTACAACCGGCCCACAAGCATCGACCGAAAACGTGGGAGGTTCCTCCGAATCAGCGCCCTGCGGCGCGTAGGGGTTGCGGGTGGGCCGCGTTCTCGGAATCGTGGCCCGTCCACAGCCGCAACGGAAAGGAAAGCAGCATGCTCACGCTGACCCAGACCGCCGCCGAGGCCGTCAAAGAGATCGTCTCGCGGGTACCCGACGTGAATGAAGGCGGTGTCCGCATCCGCGACACCGGCGGCACCGGCGGATTCGAACTGAGCGTCGCCCCCGACCCTCAGCCCGCCGACACCATCGTCGTCACGGACGGCGCCCGCGTCTTCCTCGACGCGACCGCAGCGATCGCGCTTGAAGACCGCGTTCTCGACGCGGAACTCTCGGACGACGGCGCCGTGCGCTTCGCCCTCGCAGCACAGGGCTGACGCCCCGCTTCGGGCCCCGGCATCCACTTCTCCCCTTCGGGACGGATGCCGGGGCCTTCGTCGTGCGGGTGCCCGGCGCAGGTAGACTCGACCGGCCAGCCTCTGTAGCTCAATGGAAGAGCAGTTGCGTCCTAAGCAAACGGTTGGGGGTTCGAGTCCCTCCAGGGGCACAGTCTCTTTTTGCCTCTGACCAGGCATTTCTTCTGTGGTCAGACCACTCAGACTGCGCTTTTGCCCGCTTTTGGCCGCATTCTGAAACTTCGGTGAGCCGAAAATGGTGCCTTCGACGGCCCGCGCGCGGCGTCTGAGAGCGTAAGAATCGAGCGTTTCCGGATGCCGCGACGAATGGGCAGGCGAGCCGGGAGCGGCGCGGCCGCGGCATCCTTGAACAGTTGACGCCCGTCTAGGATGTTTCAAGCTCAGCTGGGTGTCTCGAGCGGGGATTGGACATGGGGTTACCTCCGGGTTGGTATGACGATGGCGTCGGATTTCGAAGGTGGTGGGACGGCACTGCCTGGACAGAATGGGTCGACAAAACGCCTTGGGATGACGGACGCTCATCGAGCGAATTCGCGCATACGGACGCAGCGCCGGGACCCGCTGCGCCTGATCGCGCTAGCCGCACCTCGGCACGACCCCAAGAGGCCAAGAAGCGCCTCTCTATCCTCGCGAAGGTATTGCTTTTCGGCCTGCCCGGGATCGTCGTCGCCGGGGCGGCGACCACGGTCGTCGTGGGCTTGTTGACAGCGGAGCATTGGACCGTGGTGGATGTGCCAGAGCACAAGGAGACTTTTCGCACGGAAGAGTACCTGACTGGCGACTACATTGTTGAAAACCTGGGCGGCAACCCTTGCTACGTGGGTCAGGACTGGTATGAGTGCCGGAACAACATGGTGGACGAGTACAACCGAGAGTGCGCTGAGCGATCGCTAACGGAAAGCTCCCGCCTTCTTTGTGACGACTACGGTGCGGAACTCGACCGCATGGAGGAAGTCGGAGACTACGGCTGGGTCGTTGAAACGCTCGGCAGCTACGGATACCTGCGCTCCACACAGGAATCGAGCACCCGCCAAGTGTCGAACAACGACTATCGACCGGCGATCACCCACGAAGCCACGTGCTATCTCGGCTTCCTCGGCGAGTGTCCTGACTAACCGCTAACGGTGAAGCACCCCGATACGCCGGACACGCGTCCTTCATTGAAGGCGTCGATTCGGTCGAGCGGATCCCCATGATCAGTCGTGTCGGTCCAGGGGGTCTCGTCGGCGAGTTCGGTGAGGGCATGCGTGATCTCTGCGGTGTCGCCTGACTCCCAAGTGAATTCACCATCTGCTTCGGCGCCGTAGAGTGCCGCCGCGGCGAAGCAGTCCGCTTGTAACTCCTCTGCCGTCCAGACATCGTTGTTGTGCGCTTGGATCGCGTGACCCCACTCGTGCGCGACGATGAGATAGACAACCGCGTCCCCTGCGCCATGGGCTGCTTTCATGAGGTCGCCATCCCACCCCAGGGTGTTATCGACTGGGCAGTAGTACGCGTTGTAAGGAACGAGTGCTTGGCCGCCGCACGAAGGCGGATCGGAAGCACTATACGCGCCTACGACCTGTGGTGGCTGATACGTGGCGCCCGGGTAAAACTCAGCGAAGTGGTCGCGCCAGAAAGCCCCCACAACTTCCACGGCATCGTTGATCTCCGCGTCGACCTCCTCATCGCCAACGGGAGCACCAACCTGCGCGCTCTCATATGCAGCGTCGCCCGAGTTAGTGTCCGCCGTGGGCATCTGCACCTGCGAGCTCAACATCGCCGACAGGATAATTGACGTCGACACTATGCCGACGAATAACCCGGTGGATGCGAGCGCGAGCCCCGTGATTGAAAGCCCTTTGGGCTGGCGCAGTACCACCGCGACAGTGCCAAGGGCGACCGCGATGAGTCCGAGGATCACACCCAGAAGTGGGACCACCCCTACAGCAACGGCGGCAACACCGAGAATCAAAGCCGTGATCCCCAGGGCTCTTGATCTGGATTGTCTACGCGTGCCTTGTGTCGTCGATGTGATGTGTCCCGGGATGTGATGTGCTGCATCCGGCGTCAGCGGCAGGCTCCGGCCGCCATCGAATGGTGAAGGAGTCGGTGGAGGGATAGGCGCGATCGCCAGCTCGAGCCAGCGGCGACCGTCCCAGTAGCCACGCGAGCCGTCGGACTTCAGATGCCACCCTGGAGGTGTCGGTGGATTATTGCTCATGGCCTCGTTCCCCAATCAAGACAGCTAGGGAATGCTCTCATGAAGAGCCCCCATGCGGTGTCACGAGTACCGCTCTACGCCGTACGACGACGCGCCCTCTGACCTCGGCCCGGATGACTCACGAAGGCTGCCGACGCGGAGGGCGCAGGTCGATCGTCGGCACCGAATCACCATCGACGCCTCGCTTTGCGAGCATGTCGACCATGTCCTCCTGGCGGGGTTGGCCGAGCGTCAACCGGTAGAGCGTCAGCGCGCTGCGCAGTCGCTCGTACTTCGCGATGTCGCGACTGAGTGGGTACTGCGCGATCACGCGGTGAATGCGTGCCGATCCCGGATAGAGCCACCAGGGCGAGAACTCACCGAGCTCATTCCCAACATTCGCCGCCGCATCGAAAGCGGCCCGCCAAGCGCGCACGTCGTCGGAGGCCAGCACATCGGGCCAGTGAGACTCAGCCACGTTCTTACGGACGGCGTGACCCGCAAAGCGGTTGACGCGGCCTTCGCGCTGCTCGAAATCCACCGGATTCGAGGGGAGGTTCCAGTGCACGACCGAATGGCTCCACCAGTGAAAGTCGATGCCCTCCTGTCCGACGCTCGTCGAAGCAAGCACGAAGGGTGCGAACGGGCTGTTGAACGCAGCCCGCACCTCGGTCTGGCGCACCCCCGAGGTGTCATCCGACTCGGTGGCGTACTTGCCGCCGTACCGAAGGGCGAAGCGCGCCATCATGGGAATCTCGTCACGTGCCGTCGTGTTGTCGCGAGCGACGTAGCGGGCGGGGCGGAGCTCCATCGACTCGACCGTGCGGCGAGCGAGAGCTGCGAGCCCGGCGTCGTCGAGGTCGCCGCCACCGGTCTCGCTGAGCAGCTGGTAGATGTACTCGTCCATGACGGCTTGCAGGTTGCCGTCGGCGCAGTAGTCGAGCACGCTTCGCCAGAACGGTTGCTCATCGCCGTACAGCGTGACGAGCAGGGCGATCGATTCGGTGCGGTTGAAGAGGGTACGGATGCCTCGCACGAGTTCGAAAGCGGCGGTCCAGAGTCCCTCGGGCGTGACGTCGGGCCCGGCAACGGTGCGCAGTGCTCGCCAGGCGATGTTCCCGGGTGAGTGGGCGGCCACGCGTGCGAGGTCGGGGTGTGAGAGGACACCGTTCGACGACGGTTCCAGCGCTAGCCGGACGTGCTCCAGGAGGCCGCCGATGCGCCCCTCCTCGGCGCGAAACTCGACGAGCTGTTCCGCTGTCGCGCCGCCGAGTTCTGCCGGCAGCATCACGGGATATGCGAACACGGCGTCCGCAACCTGGTCCGTCGCCGAACCCCTGGTCAGCTTCGCGTCGACGGTCGCGAGCAGAGCATCTGCCGACACGGTCGCGCCGGCGGTTCGTGCGGCTTGCAAGGGATCACCAAGCTCAGCCAAGCCCGGGTGGGGCCAAAAGAGCGCGAGTGTCGACATTGCGGCTGGACGGCCTTCCGCGAGGCGGTACTGCAGGCGTGCACCGACCGCCTTTCGGGCATCTGGGGTGTTCGCGCGGAGGAGTTTTCGGTCGCCGGCCGCGAGACGGTCGGCCTCGTAGCTGAGCAATGATGCGATCGCGGTGGGAACTCCGGTCCAAGCCGAGAACACCACGTGCTTCGTGACCGATCCGTCTGACAACGGCGCATAGATCGGCCCTGGTTGGAGAAACGGCATCGTTGGTGGCACCCACAGCAGCTTCCACCATCCGCGCTCCAGCGTCTCGTCGGCCAAGGCCCGCAAGTGTCCATTGCCGAGGTCGACAGGTTCGAATTCGGCCACCGCGTCTGCTTCGAGCGACCGCGTCCTCGCGAGGAGAGAGCGGACGTTCTCCGCGTCGGGTCCGTCCAGTGCGGCTTTGACGCGATCTGCCGCCTTGTATCCGTCCATAAAGCTGGCGAAGTAGGGAATCGACTTCCAGTACTCGAGGTCAATCGGCGAATCGACGGCGCGCCCGAGCGCACGCAATGACGCCCACTCGCGAAGGTCGGCTGCCGTGGGAGAGCCGGTCGCCAGGTGCCGCACGGCGACGAGGTCTTCGCGCTCGCCGATGGGCGGTCGCTCTGACCTGGTCATGAGCGGTGTCAGCGCATCGCTGACGCGGCGAGCCGAAGCAGCCGCGTCACCGCCGACCACGAGTGACTGACGGTATGCCGCGAGCGCTGCGGCGACCTGTCGCTCGGCACCGGGCGCCCCGCCTGCGAGGAAGCGCACTGTCGCGAGGAAGTCCTGATAGTGGTCGTCCTCGGCATCGTCGCTGTTGGTGAACGGCTTGTACGGCGTTGCTGAGAGCAGCAGAACCTTCGCATCGGGATGCTCGAACAGCGCGTGGGCCAGTTCGGCGGCGTCGCCTGACTCCGGGTTGAGCAGGTGCCGGAACCGCTGGAACTCGTCGAGGATGATGAGGTCCGGCTCCAGAGTGTCGACACCGGCCTTGGCCAAAGACTGGCGAAATTCGGCGATCAGATCATGGTTGCGCTGCTTCAACTCGCTCGGCATCGAATGCTTGCGACGGACCTCGTCACGGAGGGCGATGAAGCGGTCGAGTGAGCCGTCCGTCTCGATCATTCGGGTGAACGTCGCCACGATGCGCGGGTCGGGTTCTCCGGCGAGGTCGCGCAGGAGTGGCTGGACGTGCCGCTGATCGAATCTCTCGGGTGTGGCGACATTGCCGTGCATCAAGAGCCGTGTCACCCGGCGGTCGGAGTTCGTGCGGTTCGCGATCTTGTCGAGAATCACAGTCAACATCGCTCGCTCCGGCGCCGACCCCTGCCGCCACCCGCCTTCGCTGAACGACGTGCCCGGCGTGAAGGAGACGAGGTTGACCTTCTTGCCGGCGTCCGCCGTCTTCTCCGACAGACGCCGACTTTCCTTGGCGAGCAGCGTGAGCCGGGTTGCCATGCCGATGTGCTTGTCGCCGGTGACGTTCAGGCGGCGCAAGTTCTGCGTAGCGAGGTCGACGTTGCTGCAGACGTAGACGATGTCGATTCGGTCGACGTGGTCAACGTCCTGCAGGTGCTCGATCGCCTTCGCGATCACACCGCGCGCGACGATGCTCTTGCCGAGTCCCGTTTCGTCAGCCACGAGAAAGCGACCGGATGCGTCACCAGAGGTGGCACCGTAGAACCGCTCGATGACGTGGTCGACGGCATCTCGCTGGAAGCCCTTCAGCCCTGCCATGACAGCGTCGACGTCGACAGCGCTCACACGTGACCTCCGGACAGTTCGAGGTGCGCCGACCAGACCTGACTCCACAGCTCGTCGAAGCCTTCAGGCAATACGGCGTCTTCGTCGTGCTCGCGCAGATAGTCGATGATGCGCCGAGCATCGGCGAGTCCGTGATGGCCCTCACCGACGGCGCGGACGAGCGCCTCGAACAGACCGGTGCCGACGCCGGAGGCATCCGCGGTTCCGAAGAAGCCTGCGGCGCCGGAGCTGGACGTCGTCAGCGTCCAAGCGCCGGACAACTCCAACAGCAGCGTCAGGACGCGCACGAACGCCGAACGGTCGGTGAGCTGGCGCGCGATGATCGCATCGTGCCTGCTCTCGACGTCGTCGAGCAGCCGTGCGAGAACGATGGTGCGACGCTCGTTGCCCGCGGCATCGCGAGCGACCAGCACGACGAATGGGGTGATGTCGGCGAGCGGAATCCCCTTAAGCAGGACTCCCTCTGATTCGGACGCGCTCACGACCCTGCTTCCCAGGTCGGGACGAGTGAGCAGGTGCCACCGTACCGAGACGTCGTCGGCGCGACTGGCCAGTGCCGACGTGACGGAATCCTCCGCCCACACCCGCAGCGCGTACGGATCCGCGGGGAGCACGCGGGCCGTGAAGCGCGCGCCCGCGAGCACGCGCACAAAGGCTTCGAGCTTGCGCTCCCCCTCCTCTTTGGCATCTGGCTCACTACCGCCCGTGGTGGCGTACTCCTCCTTCAGCTCACCGAGCGCGTCCAGTGTTGCCTCCACCCCTACCTTCGGGATGGGCCCGACGAACTCCACCATCACCTCGACGTTGCTCTGCCAGCCCGCATCCGTTGCGTTCGCAGACCCGAGGAGGACGTGAGCGCCATCCAGACGATCCACTACGACCGCCTTCGCATGCAGGCCCGCAAGCCGGTCGCCCGGAGGGACGAACCCGCCGTGGTCGTCAGTGTCGTCGGGCGAGTAGGTCGCCGCTTCGTCTAAGACGTATGTCGAGAGCTTGGCATCGAGAGAGCGAGGCAGAAGCCGGTCGAGGCTCTCGGCGCGTGAGAGAACGTGCGTCTCCGTGCGGACGCCGGACCGCAACATCCGCAGTCCGTCATCTGACAGAAAGGGCGACACGATCAGCGCGCGCTTGCCGTGTAGGTCAGGCGCGCTGGCGCCGGGCACCCCGAAGACGTGGAACGCGATGCTGCGCATCGGGTCAGGGTGCTCCCAGACCACGTTGCGCCACCTCTCGCCCAGCTCGTCGATGCGCGCTCGCCGCGCGGGATCGAGTTCGTGCACGCCGAGCGACGGCAATCGGCGCAGCAGCTCGACGAGTGGTCGGTTCGCCGCGGCGGCTTCTCGCTTCTCGCCAGGCCCTGCTGGCTGACCGTCGAGACGGACGATGACGTCCCAACTGCGGTCGGCCGTGAGATTGCGGCTTGCGCACAGGAATCGGTAGGCGGTGCGCTCACCGGCTCGATACTCCAGAAACCACACCTTCGGATGGAACAGGCCTCGACGGAGCGCGACCGGGTGCACCATCGGCTCCAGGAACGCGACAAGGTCAGAGCGGGCGCCCATCGAGATCTCGCCGGCCTGCGCGAACACATCGACGCGATCGGCAGCGCGGCGAATCGCGTCGAGGACGCCAAGTGTGTCTTCCTGCGCCGACAGCCGATGCGAGGCGAACGACAGCGGTACCGCCAGCGCGGTGGCGAGGTCGAGCGTGAATGTGGTGCCGACGGCATGGGAGAGCTCGAACCCTGTGGGCGGTTTGAGCTGCTCGGTGAGTGCCGCGCGAGACTGTGGCTCAAGCATCCGTCATCTCCGGTGTGCGTTCGAGACCGTCGTGGATATCGAGGAGGATGCCGCGGACCTGTGGCCATCGGTACACCAGTGCGCCCGCGCCGGAGCTGCCGCCCCAGCTGGCGAGGCGGGCGCGGTTGCCGAGACGTGCCTGGGCGCCCTTATGCTGCCGCTCGCGTCGGGTCATGAAGGCGCGGGCCGCCGCGCTGTCGGCGAGCGCGTCGGTTCCGTGCTCGGCGAGAAGATCGCGCCAGCCGCGGACGAAGCGGCGGGAATTCAGGTTGACGGGTGACCCTCGCGTCAGCTCGACTCGGGCGAGCAGCGCGTCGAGGTTCCAGGTCGTGAGGTTGACCATTGAGGGGAGGTCGTCGGACCATCGGGTGAGGCGATCACGGAACGCCTCGCTCGGATCGCTGAGCCGGTCGTAGCCGGCATCCTGATACTCCTCGGCGAGCAGCAGGTTGTAGAGCAGCTGCGCGCCGTGCATCAGTGCCGAGAACGCGCGCGCATCTGCGAGCAGTTCGTGGGCCTCGCCGTCGACGGCGAGGGCGGCGGCGTCAGCCCAGGGCGCCGGGCTCTCGGCGGTGGGTCGTTCCACGGCGAGGTGCGCGAACAGCGATCCGGCTGCCTCGTCGAGGATGCGGTCACGCAGCCATGCGGCTTCGTCGGGCTGCAGCGCGAACCCGTCGGCGATCGACTTCGGAAAGCCCTCGGGAGCCGAGGGCAGCGTCGTCGACCACGCGTGAAACCGGGTGCCGGACGTGTCGCCGAAACCGTCGCCGGAGGTGCTCATGCCGTCGAGTCGGAGAGCATCGTCGCGTGACAGGGAGGCGTCGGCGAGGATGCCGTAGTGGCGCAGCATCGTCCAGTAGATCGCTGAGGGGAGGTTCTTCAACGCCTCGCCGGCCTGCATCCCCAGCAGTCCCGCGTAGTCGCCCGAGTCCTTCACCGCGTGGATGATGTCGCGTTCGAACCGGTCGGCGTCGGCCGCGGGATTCGGGCGCCGGGATGCCTTCTGATACGCCCACGGCACGAACAGCAGATACCGCGCGCGGGTGAGCAGCGTCGACGTGCCGGGGAAGAGCGAGTCGGCGATCGCGTCTCGGATCTGGCCGAGGCCGAGCTCGTCGCGGCTCTCGCGTTCGGCGAACAGGCGGATGATGTCGCGCATGCGGCGCTGTTCTTCGCTCGACGCATCGAGCCATGCGATGAGGGATGGCACGGTCTACTCCGACTGTTCCGGCTGGAGCATCACGCAGCGGTATTTCGCGCGCGTGAGAGCGACGTACAGCAGGTCGTTCCAGTCAAGGCCCTGCGACGCGATGAACTCGGTCGCGTCGGCGCCGAGGTCGGTGACCACGACGGCATCGGCATCCAGTCCCTTGAACTTGAAGACGGATCGCCATCGGATCCTCCCCGGCAGCCCCTCGCTCTGCAGCTGCTTGCGCAACCAGCGTTCGTCTTGCGTCTTCTCGGCGTGCGAACGTAGCCGGCCCGCGAGCGACCGCTTCTCAGCGAAGGGGCTCAGCACGACGATGTCTTCGGGCGCGTGATGCTGCAGCAGCTCCCGCAGGGCCGATGCGAGCGCACCGGTCTCGTTGCCATCGACGATGTCGATCGTGGTCAGCCCGCCTGGGACGCTCTTCGCGACGCGGTGGCGGGTGTAACCCAGCTGCTGCCTGAGGGTCCACTCGACGGCCGAGGTCAGACCGGGCACCGAACGGCAGTTGCGCCGCACGCGCACATGCACGAGGTCCGGGATCAGACTCTTCGCAATCGCGAAGGGGTTCACCTGCTCATCGACCCGGCGCATGATCTGCTGGCGTGAGTCGCCAGCGAAGACGAGCTTCGTACTGGCCGGACGGCCCGTGCCCGCGAGGGCGAAGATGAGCTCGAGCACCAGAAGATTGCCGGCGACGTCTTGGAACTCGTCGATGCAGATCGCCTCGTACCCGCCGAGGTGCGGCTTCTCTCGAAGCACCGCGAGGGCCTGCTCGGGCAGGTCACGGGTGTACCACTCGTGCGGCGCATCGGGAGGATTCGCCGGCATTCCGACCAGCCGCAGCATGAGCGAGTTCACGTCAGTGACGTCGACGTTCGGCAGCCCGCCGACGAACCGCTGAAGTTCGTCCGCCATGAGGACGTTCCAGCATGCGACGAGGGTCTTGCGTCCCTCGCGGTTGAGTCGGCGCGCCGACTGGGTGATCAGGTACGACTTGCCGGTCCCGGCAGGCCCTTCGAAGTAGACGTGATCGTTCGTATCGATCAGCTCAAGCACGACCTCCTGCGATCCGAGCAGCTTCATCTCGGTCACCCGGCGTTCGTGTGCGCGCTCTTCGGGTGTCTGCTTGGCGACGAAGTCAGAGACGAGGGCATCTGCAATCAGGTCGACGCGCTCAGCAGTCAGCGCAGCGGGATCGTTCGCGACCTCGTCGACGGACGAGTACCAGCGGTTGTATTCGGCGAGCGTCTTCTCGACGATCCGGGTGGGCTTGGCGAGGTCGTCGCTCCACCCCAGCTCCCACTCGAAGAACTGCAGATCGCCCGGTGTCTTGTTCTCGAACTGGTGACGTCCGATCGAGGTGAACCAGACGAGGCGGGCGATCGGCTCGCTTCCGGTGAGCAGGTCGCGTTCGCGAAGATGATGACGGATGCTTCGCCGGGCACCGTCGAGCTGCTTGAGCGGATCCTTGCGCGGCGAGGGCACGCGGTCGAGGTACCAGTCACCGCCCTTGTACTCGACAAACGCGGGTGACTTGACCTCGATGACCAGGATGCCCAGGCCGGGCGCGAGCACGATGAAGTCCGCCTCGCCTTGGAAGGCCGACGCGTGACGCCCGATGCCGAGCGAGTGGATGGCCACCCAGTCGTCGCGCCCCTGGATGCCCTCGAGCGCGGTGAACACCTTGCGCTCGGATGCGTTGGCGCCCTCGCGCGGGTAGGCCGGGATCATGCGGACCATGGTGTCGCCGTTTCTCTCGGCGTGGTCTTCATGAGCTGCCCGCTCGACGGTCGTCCGCGTAGCGCGAAGCCATCGACTCCATCTGATCCATCACGAGCTTGATCGCTTCGGGCTGCTTGTCGGGCGGGTACTTGTACTTCACCAGCAGCCGCTTGATCGACGAACGCAGCTTCGCGCGCACGTCGTCGCGCACGGTCCAATCCGTGCGCACGTCGCGCCGCATCACGGCGACGAGTTCGCGCGCGATTTGCGCCAGCACGTCCTCGCCCTGCACGTCCACCGCTGACTCGTTCGAGGCGACAGCGTCATAGAACGCCAGTTCGTCGCTTGATAGCGGTGGCGAGAAGTGCGATCCACGGGATGCCTCCGCCGCGACCTCTTTCGCCAGCTCCACCAGCTCCGCAATGACTTCAGCAGAGGTCAGCTGCTGGTTCGTGTAGCGGTTCATGATTTCGGCGATTCGCTCCGAGAACGCCCGCTGCCGCACGAGGTTTCCTCGGGTCGCCCCGGTTCCGGCATCCGTCAACGATTTGCGCAGAGCCTCGATCGCGAGGTGCGCGTTCGGCGAGCCCTGCGCCTTCGCGAGAAACTCGGGCCCGAGGTCATCGAGCGCGAGGCGCGGCAGGCCGGCCGCTTCGTAGATGTCGAGCACGTCTCCGGGCGCGATCGAGTCCGCGACCAGGGTGCCGAGCAGGCGCGAGATCTCGTCGGGGATGGGCTCGTCACGGGACTGCCGCTCAGCGGCGTCGAACTTCGCCATCCAGACGCGGACCTCTTCGTAGAACCCGATCTCGTCGTGCAGCTCAGCAAGGCCGGCACGACCCGACGCGAGTGCCCAGGCACGAGCGAGCCGTCCGGTGGCTGTCCGGAAACGCGATGCCAGGCGCTCGGGCCCCAGCTCTTGCGCATTGAGCGGGTTCGCGGCGTTCCTCAGGTAGTTCGTGGCCGTCGTCGCGGCGGTGCGCCACGCCCGCGACCCACCTTGCGCGACGATCGAACGCCAGTCGCAGTCCGCGAGCATCTCGCGGATCTGCGCGACCAATTCGGTTGCGATCCCCACTGCTTCGTCGACGTCGCGACCGATCGGCTTGTTCTCCTGGTCCGAGACGGTGTACTCCGACAGCGCCTTGGCAAGATTGTCGGCGAGGGGCGCATAGGCAACGAGCAGTCCGTCCTGCTTGCCCTTGAATGTGCGGTTCACACGCGCGAGCGTCTGCATCAGCAGCGCGCCCTTCAGCGGACGATCGAGATAGAGGGTGTGCAGCGGCGGAGCGTCGAACCCGGTCAGCATCATGTCTTTGACGATCACCAGCTCCAGCTCGTCGTCGGCGCTCTTCAGCCGCGCCTTGATCGCCTTGTTCTCGGAATCCCGTCGCACGTGATCACTCACCGGCGGCTGGTCGGATGCTGAACCCGAGTAGACGACTTTGATGCGGCCCGAGTCCAGCGCATCGGAGTGCCAGTCCGGGCGCAGCGCGATGATTGCCGAATAGAGTCGTGCGCAGATCTCGCGCGTTCCGCCCACGATGAGCGCCTTACCGGGCGATTCGAGGAACGGCTTCATGCGCTCGCGCCGCTCTTCCCAGTGCGCGACGAGGTCGGCGGCCAGGGTCTCAATGCGCTCGGGCGCCCCGTACACGGCGTTGACGACGGCGACGGATGCCTCGAGACGCGCGCGCTCCGTGTCGTCGAGGCCGAGCGTGTACTCGTCGGCGGCGGCGTCGATGTCTTCTTCGCTGGTGCCGTCGGCGAACGACACCTTGATGAGCCGTGGTTCGAAGTACACCGGGACGGTGGCTCCGTCGTCCACGGCGCGGGTGAGGTCGTAGATGTCGATGTAGTTGCCGAACACCGCGCGGGTGTCACGCTCGGCGAACGAGATCGGGGTGCCGGTGAACGCGATGAGGGTCGCGTTCGGCAGCGCGTCGCGCAGGTGCCGGGCGTACCCGTCGAGGTCGTCGTAGTGGCTGCGGTGTGCCTCATCGACGACGACGATCACATTGCGACGGTCGGTGAGCAGGGGATGCTGTGTGCCCGACTGCTTCTCGGCCTCGGTGAGCCCGAACTTCTGCAGAGTCGTGAAGTAGATGCCACCGGTCACCCGGTTGCGCAGCTCGTCGCGCAGCTGCGCGCGCTCGCGCACCTGCACCGGCTTCTCTGCCAGCAACAGGCTCTGATCGAATGTCTGGAACAGCTGCCCGTCGAGCTCGGTGCGGTCGGTGACGACGATCACCGTGGGGTTCTTGAGCTTCGGATGCCGCGACACGAGGTTCGCGTACAGCTCCATCTCCATCGACTTGCCCGACCCTTGCGTGTGCCACACCACGCCGGCCTTGCCGTTGGTCTCGACCGCCTGCACCGTCGAACCGACCGCCTTCGTCACGGCGAAGTACTGATGTGGTTTGGCGATGCGCTTGGTCAGCCCGTCGGAGTTCTCGTCGAACGCGGTGAAGCTGCGCACGAGTTGCAGGAACCGCTCCTGGTTGAACAGCCCGTTGAGCGCATCGTCGATCGGCTCGACCGACACCCCGTTCTCGACCCGCGGCTGCTTCAACGGCAACCCATCATCGTCGACGTTCCAGGGTGCGAAGTGGTTGAGCGGGGTGAACGGCGTGCCGTACTTGGCCTCGAGCCCGTCGCTGGCGAGCGTGAACACACAGAACCGAAACGCCATCGGAAACTCGCGCAGATACGTCTGCAACTGCGCATGCGCGGGCGCAACACCGGTGGATGCCGAACCCGCACGCTTCAGCTCGACGATGACCAGCGGCATCCCGTTGACGAACAGCACGATGTCGAACCGGCGATGCAGATCACCCTGACGCAGCGTGACTTGATTGACGGCGAGCCAGTCATTCTCAGAGGGGTCCGACCCGAGAAGCCGCAGTCGCAGGTTCTGCTCGACCCCGTCGGAGTCGATGTAGCTCAGCGGATACCCGCCCACTAGATACTGATGGATGCGGTGGTTCTCGGTGATCGCATCCTGCGACTTCGGCCCCGCGATCTCAGCCACCGCCTGCTGCAGGTACTCGCCCGGGATGCTGGGGTTCAGGCGCCGCAGGGCATCGAGCAGCCGCGCGCGGATGAGCAGATCGTCCCAGGACTCGCGCTCATCACTTCCCGGCGCGATGTCTTCGCCCCGCGCGGGTCGCCAGTCGAGCGGCTCGGCGAGCGTCTCGAGAGCGTCCTGCTCCCAGTCCGCCTCGGTGAGAGATGTCATGCGGGTCCCTTATGACTTCGCCATGCGCTGTTCCATCATCTTGCGCATGACATCGAGGAAGGTGGGGGCGTAGTCGCCCCAGGATTGCTG
Source organism: Microbacterium jejuense (assembly GCF_019511665.1). Taxonomy (GTDB): domain Bacteria; phylum Actinomycetota; class Actinomycetes; order Actinomycetales; family Microbacteriaceae; genus Microbacterium; species Microbacterium jejuense_A. Next base: position 117,371 of record NZ_JAEUAW010000004.1, on the reverse strand, counting down.
GACTTTGGCGAGATCGAGCTTGCCGGTGTGGACCTGCTCGCACAGTCGCATCCATGCCTCACCGGTTGCGGCAGTGATCGCGGCGGCCACTCCGGCATTGATGACGCTGCCGACGCCGGGAATGACCTTGATGACGCTGCGGGCGAGAGCTTGACCGGCGAATTGCACGCCGAGTTGCGCCAACGCGCCGGCGGACATCATCGTCTTAAGTTCGAGATCGTAGATCGTGGCGATGCTGCCCATCATTCCGAGTTGGATCGGCGCCAGGGCAATCGCATCTGCGACGGGGATGGGAACGGCGGCAGCTGTGGCAGCCGCAGCGGAGGCTCCCAAGATGACCGGCCGCGCCATTTCCCGCTTCCACGGGAGGTTGAGGCGCTGTGCGATGCGAAAGGCATCCTTCTCGTCTTCTGGTGCGAGCGTCAGGGTCTCCGCCACGAGCTCACCGAGACCGTGTCCCTTGCCCTTCCCGTGCTTGTCGCTGGTGGAGGTGAGGATCACTCGCTCGTAGGGGATCGAGATCGGCTGATCGGTCGAAGGGTCGACCGGATCCTCCAGCCACGACACGAACTGTTCGACGCTCTTGGCGACGCCCCGCTGCCCGGTGAGCGGGTTCTTGATCCAATCGACCTTGGTCAGCACGAGGATGACGGGCAGTCCCGCGGCATCGAGCTCGCGGATCATGGCGATGTCGGCGGGAGTGAGGCGGTCATCGTTCGACTTGACGCAGTACCAGACGACCGAGATCTGCTCCTTCGCGGGATGCTCCGAGATCGCCTTGAGATGCCCACGGAGCTGCTCACCGGGTGGAACGGGCGAGCCGATCTCGAAGCCTTCGACATCCCAGATGCCCAGGGAGTCGTCGTGGTAGTACTGGACCCCCCGGGTCACCGGCAGCCCTTTGCCGACCTTTGCCCAGTCACGCCCGAACACCGCGTTCACCAGCGACGACTTGCCGACACCGGAGCCACCGATCACGGCGAGGTTGAACCTGCCGTAGCGGGACTTCGCCTTCGCGGTCGCATCGAGGAATGGCTGCTCGTCGATCTCCGGGTTGGCGGGGGTTTCGGGTTCAATGCTCATAGGTTCGTCCTCCCAGAGGGATCGTAGAAGAAGTCATTCTTCGAACACGAACGTCAGTTCAGCATCGGGATCGATGCTCGTGGCGAGCTTGGTGAAGTAGAACTCCGTCTGATCACGCAGAAGCTCCTGATTAGCTGCGAGATGCTTCTGCTTGACCTCATCGTTGATGATCGCGGTGACCTGCTCGCTTTCACTGTCCTGCTCCGTGAATGCGCTCAGCACACCGTCGTTGCTAAAAACGTCGCCGACCTTGAACTCGTCCTGGCCGATCCAGATGAACTCGGGGACGGTAACGATGAACTTGTGATCATCGGTTGCCTCGATCGTGACCGTGTCGACGCCGAGCTGCGCCTTCATGCTGTAGACCATGTATCGCGCCTTCGCGAGCAGCGGGAAGTCCTTCAGAATGGCCGGAGGGATTCCCTCGGCCTCAGAGATGCCCTCCACGCCGAGCGAAAGCAGGACAGTCTGCTCTTCCTTCTCGATTGAGGTGACTACCTGCTCGTTTCGGATCGGCGTCTGGGGGCCGAGCGCTGACGCAAGCCAAGTCGGGGTGAGAAGCCCGGCCCCAACACCCGCGACCAGTGCCCCGAGGACAAGCACGACGATCCCGAAGGTCGCGAAGTGGGACCACAGCGGAACGGGCTTTCTCAGAAACCTCACCGAGTCACCTCATACTGGCCGCGCACGGGTGCGGTGGCCGAAAGCGGCGTGGCCGGAGTGGTCATGCGTTGTATCTCCCCAGATGCATGCAACGGTGCAGTCTTGTGAATCTATCCGGTCCCGGTGCCGCTCGCGCTCACACGCCGGCTTCGGATGCTGCCGCCTCGGCATCGCGAACGCGCAGCCTGCCCGACATGAGCTGTGGGAGAAGCGCGTCGCGGGTTGCGGCAAGCGTGACGTTCTCGGAGCGGGCTGCATCGCTTCTTGCGGAGAGCGCGCGAAGCGTCGCGCCGAGGCGATCAGCGCGGTCGCGGCTGGGGATCCGGATGCGAGCCCGTCCCAGTTCGACTCGGCTTAGCTCGGTTTGACCGGTGCTGCCCTCGCCAAGCGCTTCGATGTCGGCTTCGATTGCGAGGATCGCCTGCCCAATCACAGCAGGATCGCTGACGTCGGGATTGGGCCTGACGATCGTTACGTGGGAGTCGACTGTTGCCCGCTCCTGCAGAGTCCAGCGCGCGACGCGGCCAAGGGTGCCTTGGCCCGTCGAGTTGACCAAGACATCGCCGACGGCAATGAGCTTCTCCTGCTTCACCTTTGAGTCGTCTGTCCACCTCGATGGCTCAAGCGAGACCACCTGATCCCGCACACACTTCTGGTTCAGCACCCGCGTGCCTTCGCCATCAGGCAGATACCGCGGCGTGATCCCCCTCGCGAGCAGGATCGAGACTTCGTCAATCGACAGTTCAAGGGCCCCAGCGCGGATTGTCGCGCGCAACTCAGTACTGGCAACCGCGGCTGCGGTCGCGGCGAGGGCGGTGTTGGCGGCGATCTTGTCGTCGAGCGCGCCCAGCACCTCGGCGATCGCCTGCTGCTCGGAAAGGCGAGGAAGTGGGATGTGGAGGCCCGAAAGTTGTGACTTGGTCAGCGCGTTTCTCGTACCGCCGCCCGTCGCGATTGTCAGGAGGTGCGTCTTCATTTTTGGAGCGACGAGCAGCTTCTGCAAGAAGAGCGAGTTCAACGACAAACCTGGTCGAATAATCGCGACGTGCTGATTAACCCGCGCGGGAAGAATCGAAGGGTCCACTACCGCACATCGCGCCACGGAGTCACCGGTGATGTTGATAAGCACGTCGCCAGGCTCGACTGTCACTCCGCGGAGTGCTTCGGCAGCATCGTCGGAAATGTGTGCAATGTCATCGACCCGCATGGCGTTGTCCAGCACGTTCTGCGAACGAATAAGCGACACTCCATGGGACTGGTAGACCGCCTCGCCGCCTCGGGGTGTGGCGCCGGAACCGATCTTCATCGTCTGAGACCCAAGTGCGACCAGCGGCCACTCAGACATGGACTCTCCCGAGCTGTGCACGAACAACCTCCGCCAAGCGCGCCGACTCTGTGAACTGCGACTCGAGCTCACCCCGCAACCTCGCGAGCTTCTCCTCGATCGGCTCACCGTCGTCCTCGGCCTCGGCGGCTCCGACGTAGCGTCCCGGGGTCAGTGCGTAGTCGGCGGCCTTGATCTCAGCAAGCGTGGCCGAGAAGCAGAAGCCCGGAACGTCCGTGTACTCGTCGGGCGCAGCATCCGATTCGACTCCGCGCCATGCGTGGAAGGTGCCCGCGATCTTCGCGATGTCGTCATCCGACAGTGCGCGTTCGGCGCGATCGACCATATGCCCCAGCCCTCGAGCGTCGATGAATAACACCTCGCCGGCCCGCGCGCCCTTGTCCTTCGCGAAGAACCAGACGCACACCGGAATGCCTGTGGAGCGGAACAACTGGGTGGGCAGTGCAACCATGCACGAGACGAGGTCAGCTTCGACGATCTCAGCGCGGATCTGGCCCTCGCCGCCGGAGTTCGACGACATGGAGCCGTTGGCCATGACGATGCCGGCCTGGCCGCCGGGGGCGAGCTTGGAGAGGATGTGCTGGATCCACGCGTAGTTCGCGTTCCGCGCTGGCGGAACACCAAACCGCCAGCGGGGATCATCTTCGTTGCGAGCCCACTCGTCCTGATTGAACGGCGGGTTTGCCATCGCGAAGTCCGCCCCATTGGACCCCGTCAGCTCGGGGTGCAGGTCGCGCGCGAACGTGTCACCCCACCTCGGCCCAAGATTCCCTGCCAGGCCGTGGATCGCCAAGTTCATCTTGGCGAGGCGCCAGGTGCGCTCATTGTTCTCCTGACCGTAGACCGAAATGTCTGATCCTTCGCCGTGGTGCGCGTCGATGAACTTCTCCGATTGCACAAACATCCCGCCCGAACCGCACGCGGGGTCGTACACGCGCCCGCGGGTGGGCTGAAGTACTTCAACCAGGACGCGCACAACTCCAGCCGGCGTGTAGAACTCGCCGGCACGCCTACCTTCAGCGGCAGCAAATTTGGCGAGAAAGTACTCGTAGACCTCGCCGAGCAGATCGCGGGCGCGGCGGCCGTCCGACCCGCCCTGCCCCTGGGCGGCGAAGCGGGCCGAGTTGAACAGGTCGACGAGTTCGCCGAGGCGGCGCTGGTCGACGTTGTCGCGGTTGAAGATGCGCGGCAGTGTGCCGGACAGTTGCGGGTTGGCGTGCATGACGGCATCCATCGCTTCGTCGATCAACAGCCCGATCGACTTGTCGACGCCGTCGACCTGTGCGCCCTTCGCGTTCTCGGCGAGGAATCCCCATCGTGCGTTCGCGGGCACCCAGAACACGCCGCGGCCGGTGTACTCGTCGGTGTCGTCGATGAGGTCGGCGATCTGGTCCTCGTCGTACCCGTCGGCACTGAGCTCGGCGTGGATGCCCGCGCGGCGCTCGTCGAAGGCGTCCGACACGTATTTGAGGAAGACGAGCCCGAGGATGACGTCTTTGTACTGCGAGGCATCCATCGATCCGCGCAGTTTATCGGCGGCCTTCCAGAGCGTGTCTTTCAGCTCCTTCATGGTCGACGGCGCCTGCGGTGCGGCTTTCTGTGTGCGGGGCATGCGTGTTCCTTACTGCGGGGATGCCGCATCCGCGGCGTGGCTCGTATCGATCATGGTCACCGCTCCCGACGTCGCTCCCGCAACGATGAGATTGGCGTAGTCGTTGAGGCGCGCGGCGCGGGCCTCGAGGTCTTGGCGGGCAGACGCGATGTCGGCCAGGGCTTGGCGGAGCGGCGCGACGGTGTGCGGGGCGACGCGGCGCAGCATCCATCGCGTCCATACCCCGGGGCCGGATGCGGCGCCGGTGATGTCGGCGGCGATGATCTCGGGCACGAGCCCGCCGGGGTCGCCCGCGGTGATGCGCAGCACACGGGCCGGGTAGGCGACGACCTTCGAGCCGTCTGTGTCGACCCAAGCGGCCGCGGTCGGGCTGGTGCGGAAGATTACGTCGCCGGGGCGGGTGAGCTGCGCGTTCGGGTACTGGGTCGCGAAGGCGAGCTGGTCAACGCGAGCGTGGCCGATCGACGCAGGGTTGTCGAGATCGGAGGAGGTCACCACAGCGAGTCCTTCCGAGCCCAACAGGTCAGGATTGAGGCGGGTGCCTTGGATCCTCCTCAAGTGTCGGGCATCGATCAGCTCGAGAATTGACGTGGCTCGCGGCGCGTCGTGCGAATCGGGCGAGATCTCGATCGGGGTGAGGTCGGCGCGAACGGCGTCGGCGGCGATGTCGAGGAGTACGGGAAGTTCTGTCGCGTCCGTGGTCGTAGACGCAGGCTTCCGAGTCGCCGATGCCACAAGCGAACCACTTCGTGCCTGCAACGACGTCGTCCGCGCGAACGCCGCGAACCGGAATCTGTGGGCGCGCATGTCGCGTCCGCTACGCATGCCCGCGATCAAATCCGATACGAGGTCGGCGCGCGCAGCAGGAGTGAGCGGAATCGCGGTGAGGTCGGCAACGGCGGTGACTCGCTGCGCTGGCGTCACCTCACCTACCGGCTCTCCGAGCACCCACAGCGCGAGTGACTCGCGGGACGCGCTGTCGACCAGACCGGCCGCCAGACGTGCGATGCCCCTAACCCGGCCAGAACGCAGGATGTCTGCGCGTGCCCGCTCGTCGGCGGGTACCAACGAATCGACAAGCGCCCGCGCGGGGCCGATCACCACCGCTGCATCCGAATCCCGTAAAGACAGGGAGACCTCATCGACGGCTCGCAGCATCCCGGCCACGTCGTCACTTCGCTCAGACGGCACGCGCGCCACAACGACGGAGCGAGTCGCCGGTTCCTCTGCATCAGTGAGCCAACGACCATCGACTAGCAGTCGGCGTCGAACACGCCGGCTGTCTGACTCGGCAGGCAGCACGATACTTACATCGTCACCGAGTTTGCTCGCAAGCGTCGAGGAGAGAGTGGCGTCGCCCGCATCCAAGGTCACGGTGGTGCCGTCGCCGACGAGCGCGAGCGTGGCCTCGACGACCAGGGCGATGGCATCGGCTACGAGCGGTCCAGCCGACCCTGTCGCTCGATGCGACACAGCATGCCGACGGGTGACAAGCGCTAACGCCGCCGACGGCGAGTACGCCGCGTCGATCAGGTGCATCGCGTAGGTCAGCCACGGTGCACCGCGCCGCACGTGCGCGAGGATCTCGGCCTGGAGCGTGTCATCGAGGGGGTCGACCTCGGCGGCGGCGTCCTCAATCTGTGAATGCGTGAGCTCGCTCAGGTCGTCGGTCTGCACGTAGAGGGTGATGAGCGCTTCCAACTCAGCGACCGCGTTCGAGTCGGCGAACGAGAAGTCCGCCGGTGCGGCCGCTGCCGCGGCATCCTCACGTGCTTCTGGATTGTTCCCGTGCCCTGTGCGTACGAGCCAATCGGCGACCAACTGAGCCTCGAACTGCAGCCGACCGGTCGTCTCGCTGACCGCCCGCGGAAAGGGGTCAGAGGTCGACGCAAATCGCGAACGCCACATCGATGCCACGGGTCGCTGCACGCCGGCCAGCCGAGCGACGCCGGCTAGGTCGATGAGAAGCGATGGCGCTGTGGACATGCGGCCAATGTACTCGGAACCCCGCATTTGTGAGACTGATGGATGATAAGTGGCCTTATCAGACGGATTTGCTTTCGCGGCTCCTGTCTAGTCCACGATCTGTTCCGGCGGCATCAGGTCGCTGCTGCAGGCGGGGCGCTACTGGGGGCCGCCCCGCCTGCGGGATTCGCTCTCGCCCTCTACTTGGAGATACCCATGACTGAGATCACATCGACCAGCGCCTCGAACGAGATCAAGTGCCCGCACTGCGGCACCCGCTTCACGATCGACGAGGCGCAGTACGCCGACATCGTGCAGCAGGTGCGCACCACCGAGTTCGAGAACGAGCTCCACACACGCCTCGCTGCGGCGGAGAAGACCAAGGAGACCGAGATCGCTCTCGCGGTGGCGAACGCGACTCAGCAGGCGCAGAAGGTCAGTGCCGCCAAGGACACTGAGATCCAGCACCTCAAGTCCGAGCTCAAGTCGGCGGCGACCGATCAGGAGCTTGCCGTTGCGAAGGCTGTGTCGGCTGCGGAGAAGAACCTCAACGAGGCCAAGAGCAAGCTGGAGCTCCAGGCGGCTCAGCAGAAGGTTATGCACGCCGCGCTCAAGGAGTCGCACACCAAAGAGCTCGCTCTGAAGGATGAGCTCATCGCACGCTACAAGGACATGAAGGCGAAGCTGTCGGTGAAGCTCCTCGGCGAGACTCTCGAGCAGCACTGCGAGATCGAGTTCAACCGCATGCGCTCGCTCGCCTTCCCCAACGCAAGGTTCGGCAAGGACAACGACGCGTCCGCGGGCACGAAGGGCGACTACGTCTTCCGCGATTTCAGCGACGACGACGTGGAGTACGTCTCGATCATGTTCGAGATGAAGAACGAGTCCGACGCGACCACGACGAAGAAGAAGAACAGCGACTTCTTCGCCAAGCTCGACAAGGACCGCAACGACAAGGGCTGCGAGTACGCGGTGCTCGTTTCGATGCTCGAAGAGGACTCCGACCTCTACACCGGCATCACGGACGTGTCGCACCTGTACCCGAAGATGTTCGTCGTCCGCCCGCAGTTCTTCCTCGCGATCATCGCGCTTCTGCGCAACGCCGCCCAGGGCACCATCGTGGTCAAGGCGGAACTCGAACAGATCAAGAAGCAGAACATCGACATCACCGACTTCGAGTCCGAGCTCGAAGACTTCAAGTCAGCGTTCGGACGCAACTACGACCTCGCTAAGCGCAAGTTCGATGCGGCCATCAAGGACATCGACGTCGCCATCGACCGTCTCCAGAAGGTCAAGGACGGCCTGCTCGGCTCCGAAAACAACCTCCGCCTCGCGAACGACAAGGCCACGGCGCTTACGGTCAAGAAGCTCACCAAGGGAAACCCGACGATGGCGGCCAAGTTCGCTGAGCTGGATGCCCCCGAAGCGCTGGACGCCGCGTAGCACACTGCGGAAGGGGAGTCCTCCGGCGGTGAGGATTCCCCACCCAGCGGTCGTGCCAACGAACTGGTAGCCGGCCTGGCGAGCGATTCAAAGGATGGATCGCCGGACGCGCTCCCGGCATCCGAGAGAAGCACAGCGACGCACCGAGATCACACAGACGAGACCCAAGACCCAAGACCCAAGACCCAAGACCCAAGACCCAAGACCCAAAGACCCCAAGACCTCAAGACCCAAGCCGGACCGAGCCACGAAGGGAGAACGAAGGACCGAGCCACAAAGTGAGAAGGAGAACCAGCAATCCAGCAATCCAGCAATCCAGCAATCCAGCAATCCAGCAATCCAGCAAATGCACGCAGGCACCCACGGTGGACGGCGCCATTTGAAACCGCTTTGCTACAGCTACCTGCAACGCACAAAACTCCCTGGATAGCCGAGAAAACCTAGCCTACTCTGGCGCCATGCGCGGAGGTCTGGAGCGATGGAAGAGAGGCGTTGAATCCCGCGGGGTCCGGCAGGCGATCTCGTACGCGCTAGAGGGCACGTGCGACGCCCACATGCCCTACCCGACGGGCGCCGAAGCGCTCGAGGCGTATGGCGCAGCATCCGACTCAACCGTCTCTCGGTTCGTCGTCGACAACGGCGTCATCACGGCTGACGAGCTCACGGCCGGCGGTCTTCGTGTCTGGCTGACAGGAAACGACCCGGTCACCGGGGAAGAGCGCGGCCTGCAGCGGCTGAGCTCCGACGCCGACCTGCTGCTCGACGGCACGCTCAACCACCCGAAGTCGTACAGCATCGCCGCGCTGCTGCATCCCGAACTCGCAGCCGAGTTCGAAGCCCTCCAAGACCGGTTGCGGGACCGTATCCTGCTCATCTGGCAGACGGAGCTCAACGCACGCCGCGGACACGGCGGACTCATTCGCGAGGCGATCACGCGCATCGAAGTCGTCGAGCTGCAGCATCGACGCTCGCGCGCGCTCGACCCACACCTCCACCGTCACCTTTGGCTGAACATCAAGGTGCTCGGTGCGGACGGCAAGTGGTCGAACCTCGACTCGCGCATCGCGATGAAACTGCACACCGTCGTCAACGCCGAGGGCGAGCTCGCCGCCCGCACAGATCCCGCCTGGATCGCCGCGCTCGGTCGGCACGGATACACGCTCGACCTCAATGGGGAGATCGCCGAGCTCGCTGGCGCCGTCCGACCCGTCTCGCGCCGGTCGGCTCAAATCGAAGCCAACCGCGCGCGCCTGATCGCGGAGTGGTCGGCGGCGCACGGAGGATCTGCGCCGAGCGTGGAGGTGCTGCAGCAGATCGATCGGCGCGCGTGGGCGGTGTCGCGTCCGAACAAGCCGGCCGATCTCGATGAGGCGTCGTGGGAGGCGCGCGTCCGCGACGAGATCGGAGCGATCGATCCGAGTCTGATCACCCCGCGCGCCCCCATTCCAGTCGCTGCAACAGACGTGCATGCCGTCGACCTGGGTCTGCTCGCTGCACAGGCGGTCGTCGACGCGGACGAACGGTCGAGGTCATGCGGCGGCAGGTTCAGCGTGTTCGACATCCGCGCTGGCGCGATACGAGCGCTCTCACGCGCGGGCGTCGTTGCCGAGCGCGACCGGCTCGATGACGTGATCGCCGAGATCACGGAGCGTGCCACGCGTTCCGTCTACCGGCTCGTCCCGGATGATCTGCCGGCGCACGTCAAGGCGTTCATGGCGACGAAGACCGTATGCGCCAAGGTGCGTCTCGCCGGGCGCTTGGACGTGCTCGCTCAACCGGGGCGCTCCCTGTTGCCGGGCGAGTTGCGCCGGCTCGCACCGAACGCGGATCTCTTGGCGCTGGATCCGTCGCAAAGGGTTGCCGCGTGCGCCATCGCGGGCACGGACGGGCTTGTGACGGTGACCGGCCCCGCCGGCGCGGGCAAGACGACGATGCTGCGCGCTGCGTTCGCGGCGCTCACGTCGCAACGGCGACGGATGCTCGTGGCTGCCCCCACGCGAAAGGCGGCATCGGTGGCATCTCGCGAGGTCGGGGCCGCGGCATCCAGCATTCATGCCCTGCTATCGGACCATGGCTACCGATGGGGCACCGACGAGGCCGGCGCGACGATGTGGACCAGGCTTCGAGTGGGAGACGTCGATCCCAGCACGGGCGCCGCATACGGCGGACCAACCCAGTACGTGTTGCGTTCTCGCGATCGGATCGTCGTCGACGAAGCCGGCATGGTCGACCTGCAGACGGCGAACGTCCTCGTCGAGCTCGCGATCGAGCAGGGTGTCGGACTGGCGTTCGTGGGTGACACGCACCAGGCGTTGCCGGTCGGGCATGCGGGCGCGATGGGTTGTGCGATCCGGCACGCGAACGCTGCGGTCGAGCTCGACACGGTGCACCGGTTCCGCGATCCCGACTACGCGGCGCTCACACTGCGGCTCCGGGATGCGGGCGATCGCGAGCGTGCGCTGGTGGTGGCGGGCGAGCTTGCCGAACGCGGTCACGTCGCTCGGGTCGATCATCACGACGCGGCGCGTGAGCGGATGATCGGCGCGTACTTCGACTGGCACGCATGCGGCAAGCGGGTGGCGTTGGTTTCCGGCACCAATGCTGAGGCGGATGCGATCAACGACGCGATCCAGCAGCGGCGAGTCGATCGGGGCGAGCTTGACGTCCGCGTCGTCGCGTGGGGGATCGGGCAGCAGCGGATCCTCGTCGGCGACACCGTCCAGACCCGTCGCAACGACCGGCTGACGGGCGTCGAGAATCGCGCGCAGTGGATCGTGCGCGGCATCCGCGACGAGTACCTGTCTCTTGTCTCGGTGAGCGACAGCGGCGAGGTGGCGCGCGTGTCGACCGAGTACGCGCGCGAGCACCTGCAGCTCGCCTACGCGTCTACCGTGCACGGCGTGCAGGGCGACACCGCCGACGCGTCGGTGGTCGGGCCGGATGTGGATGCCGCAGGGCTCTATGTTGGCCTCACGCGCGGTCGGCTGAGCAACGTCGCGGTCGTTGTGGCGCAGACGGATGCCGCGGCCCGCGAGGGCCTCGCCGAATCGATGCAGCGCGGCACTCCGGAGTTGACGATGCAGGATGCTGCGCGCGCGGCCCAGGCGGAGATGCGGCGTGCGGCGCGGAGCCGGGAGGCAGCGACCGCTACGGGCCCGGTGGTCGAGGCGCCGAGTGCGGGGCACGGAGTGGCGATGCGGGCGCGCGCTTAGCGAGATAGCGTTCCGGCGGGCTACGCGGTCGCCGCAAGCGGGCCTCAGGTTCGCTCGCAACAATCTCCTCGCCTGCTGCTTGCGATCCGGGGTTGCGACTGTTGCACAACTGCGCATTCAGGCGTCAACGCGGATGAGGCATGTTGAATACGGCAAAGCTTGAGCGCAAGTGGACCACCGCCATGAGGCGTGTGTCGAGTTACTTCTGACGGAGGCTCACGCGCAGTTTGCCGTCCTGCAACGGGAACTTGGACACGACGCCCGCAAGTTGTAGGGCGTTAAGGATGGTTCGCGCATCTGCCGAGTCGGTGATGGGGGTGACGCCGAACCCGGGGTCGGCTACCTTAGACCACGGCCGACCGAGGGTCCGCAAGATCCCGCGGAGTTCGTCGCTCGAGATTCGCTCCATGAACCGCGCGAGAAGTGCGATGGTCTTCTCCGCGCTTATGCCACCGGCGCGCGCCGCGTTGATCCCACTAGCGCTGGGCAGGAATCCGCCGGCGAGTGCACGATCCGCGTACGCCTCGTAAGCGTCGCGCGGAATGGTCGGATACTGCTGGAACGCTCGCGCCACGGGGAGATGGAGCGTCGGGTGAGAGTCGTCCCGAAGAAGCGGCGCAATGAACCTCACGTCGAGTGTGTCGGGTGAGATCAGGGCGACGAAGTTCTCGGAGTGGGCCATCGCGTGGGACTGTGTTTGCCAGTCCACCATGAGCCTCGAGGAGAATGCGTTTTCGTCGTCGTGAATCAGTTCGGCGGCGATGAGATTGCCAACGAGCTCGCCCGGTCTCGGTGCTATTTGGGCCGCTTCCAGGACTCCCGGTTCGAGAGATTGCGCTAGCTTCACACGCTGGCTTGCGTCGAGTTCCCTTGCAGTTGAGTTCAGGATTGCGAGCGCCATTTGAGCCCGTTCCGCGGGGTCTGCGTCCGCCCACTCGGTGATCGCCGCCGCACTGCTCAGAGAATGACCGAGATCGTCGTCGACCTCGCCGTACTCCTCGATGTATGCCGCGACGTTTGCAAAGGTCATCGGTGCGCGTTCGCTTCGTGCAACCGCGGGCCATGTATCGGAGGGCACCTCGCTGAGGTCGGAAAGGCGACAATTCGGTTCCGCGTGAGCTAGGACGGTCTCCACAGCTGCGGAGTCTGCATCGCCAACCGCGACCAGGAACTTGATGAGCATCGCGGGCGAGGTGACTGAGTACCGCGTGTCGCCGGACTCGAGAAGCGCGCGCGCATAGTCCGACGCGAGGGTGACCGCGTAGTCGAAGGCGACGGAGCTGGCTGCTGCGAGTTGGTCAAGCGAGATGTCGCTGGGAGTGGCGATCAGTTCGAGGTTCTCGCGGGTCAGGGCGTACGAGCGAGTTGTCTTGAACTCAGCGACTGCTTCCTGAGTGAGCCCTGCGAGTGAGGGGACGACAGCATCTATGTAGCTGACGAAACGCACGACGTTGGCTGCATCTTCTGGCGCGGCGTCGGGAGCCAGCCCAGGAAGCTCGCGATAGTTCGCCTCGATGAAGGTGCGCAGTTCTGGGGAGCGGTGGTAGCGGACCTCGTTGCGGCGGTTCGAGATGGCGGTGTCCATGAGCACGACCCGTTCGGGGAGGCTCAGCGTGGGCGTGGAGACCAGGTGTACGTAGATGTCCTTCATCAAGGGAGCGAGGCGAGCCACCAGCGCCTGCTTCTGCCCACCCGATTCTAGGTACCGGTCGATGAATTCCAATCCCACGGAGTCGCTGTTGGCAATACTCGAGGCAACGGTCGCAGCTTCGTCGGGTCGTGACGACAGTAAATGATCGAGGATGCCGATGTTGAACATGCTTCGTTCGACGAGTACTGCGGATCCTTGGTCCCAGAGAATTGCGTCGACATCGTCACCGTCGAGCGGGTAGTCGGGTTCTGCTACTCCGTGGTCGATGAATCGCATCACGTACGTCATTGCGTCGGGGCGGATCAGCTTGCCGTAGAACGAGGACACGTGCAGAGCGAAGTACGAGGTGATGTATCCGTTGACGACCAGATCAACGGCCAGCCTGGATGGAAGAATCTCCTGCGCCCACGCTCGAAAGCTCACGCGCTTCTGGAGAAGGTGCTGGGAGTACGTGAATCGTGAGTCGGCGGCTAGCTGTTTCCAGGTGTGACGCTGAAGGAATTCGATCTCCGCTTCGTTTCGTTCGATCGTGCGCTCTGCCTCCGCGGCCGAGTCCTCCACGAAATCAGCAGCGTTCAAGGAACGGTCGATGAGGACTTCGATAACCTCCCTACCCAGTTGCATACTCTGCGTGCCGTAACCGCGTCCTGGGGGGTGGGCCTCAACGGTGAGTGGAAGGTCCTCGTCGAGGAAGGTTTCCCAGAACCCCGCCGACTGCAATTTGGCGTCTGGGACTTTCGCGCCCTTATGGCGAATCTCCGAAGTCGCCAGACCGGTGCCCGGCGCTCCGGCGAGCGCGTCGATGCGCTCGCGCAGACGTTGACCGATGTCTTTCGCGTGCTCTGCCGCGGCCGTTCGACGTGCGATGCGACGGCGGAGGTCCCGATTCTCTGCGCGGAGCGATGCGATGTTGGTCCGTACGAGTTCGCGCCAGGTCTCCCAGAGCCTGTCGAGAGAACTTTCCGCGTGGCGAATCTTCTCGAAGTCCCCCATGTGTGCGTTCTTGAACAGGATCATCGCGAACAGCCGGTCCGGGTCCAATTCCGGTACCGGTGTCTCAACATCGAGTAGTCGGTGTTTGAACACCTCGTATTCGTTTAGCGCGTTATGAACCAGACGCATGTCCGCGAGATGCCGAGCCGCAAGGTCAACCAGGTCCTTCGAGATCTTGTGTCCACGCTTGTCGAGCAAGTCGGACATCAGATCGCGGGCGTTCTTGTGCGTGATAAACGGGACGACGGGGATGACGAGTTCGAAAAACTTCGTCCGGTTGGCGCGCGCCAGCTCGGCCCGGGCCTCGTCCGTCCGCGCGATCGTCAGGTCCTGTCCGAGCTTTTCGAACACGCTGTCTCGCACCGCGTAGATGAACCGGATCCTCCGCCCGCCGAGCTGCTGCGCCGCGTTGAGGAGCCCGTTCAACGAACGTAAGGCTTCGAAGATGTTCGGGTCGTTGAAGCGGTCAAGGTCTTCGATGATGACGATGTCACGTTTCCGGTTCGTCTCGAAGAAGTAGATGATCTCGTCGAGATACTCGTCGAAGTAGCTGACCGACCGGGGCGGAAGAGTGATCGTCGCGGGCCCCGCAGTTACTCTCTCAATTCCGAGACGCCCACGAGCTAGGGCGCGCGCTAGAACTGTGACGCCACCCGCGATGAGGGCGACCACAAGGAATAGACCGATCACCGCAAACACGTGAGGACGCTCAGACACGGTCACCGCAAGCGACGGTGACACCACCACGTCAAGACCGATGACCATTCCGAGCGCGACCGCTATTGCTCCGGCGACTCCAGCGATCCACAGTTCGTGCCCCCATCGAAACCGACCGATCCGCCGAAACCGTGACGCCGGCGCCTTCGCCGGCCTCTGCTGGTATAGGAGTTGCTTGACGATCTCCTTCTGGATGCGATTGGTGGTCGATGTGGCTGCCGGGTTCGTGTCCCCGCCCGGCATAACGATCTCCGGCTGCACGCCGAGGGTGAGTAGGGAAAGCTCAACCACCCGCCCGTCGTACACCGTCGCGACTTGGCGAAGGATGCTGCTCTTGCCGGTGCCGTACGTGCCAGCGAGTGCGATGTTGCGCACTTCTGGCTGGGTGTCGATCGTCCTCTTCAAGATCGTGAAGTAGACGCCGTGCGCAGGGAATGAGTACTCGGGTGCCAAGCTCGACATCTGTGGCGCTGACTCAGTGATTTCGGCCCCGGTTCGCTGACGTCCCATTCGAGTCCCTTCTCGTCGCGAGTGCGTCGGATCGGAGCGCCGAAAGCCACGCTCTTGGCTGCTCGCTCTCGAAATCCTACGAGGAGCAATTGCGCGATCCGCTGCCAAGCCATGTCGGCGTGGCGGCATGCGCCGCGTGATCTCCGTCGGCATCCGAGGATCGACACGGGGGCGCAACCTTGGGGAACTGCCCCACGGACGTGGTGGCCGCTGCGGTGCCCCAGCGGCCAACCGATGCGTGCACACTTTGTGTCGCGGCGGACGGGTGTCCGCACCTGACGAGATACTTCAAGAGTGAGCACCAAACGCGGAACCCTCTTGTCGCAGATCGAACGCGATCTTCTCGACGAGAAGCCGCTCGACACGCTGCTGCGCAAGCTCATTCTGCTGGGCGGCAACACGGGGTCTGCGGAGCTACGCGACTGGGCCTCTATGGAACTCCGTGGCTACGAGAAGCAGGACGAGCTCCCGTCGTACAGATCCGTGCATGCACCGCTCCAGATCGACGGATCGGTCCCGGGTGGCATCATCAGGCACCAGACAATCGGCGCGCTCGACATCCCTGACTTCGCCCGAGACGAGATCAAAGAGGTCGTCCCACTGCGCATGGGCGTACGAGAAATTCGCGGCATGGTCGACCAGCAGAGGGGCGACAAGGTAGTGAAGCTGCTGCCTCCCGGGGCTCCAGATCTCGTGAGCTACATGAACATGACAGGCGAACTGAACGGCCACATCACTGACCTGTACTGGAGCGTCAGCACAGTCGCCCTTGAGGGTGTGCTGGACCAGATCCGAACCCGCCTCGCCGAACTTATCGCCGAGCTTCGCTCCAGCACCCCGGCCGGGCAGTCGCTACCCACCCCGGCCCAGGCCGCCAACGCCGTGAGCTTCGTTATCAAGGGCCGAGGAAATCGAGTTCATATCGCTCAGGCCGCCGAGGGGAGCACTGTCACGATTCCTCCCGAAGACGCGACGACGCCTTTCTGGACCCGGGCGAAAGTGATCGGCGCAGCGCTTGTGGGCCTCGCGACGATCGTGGGTACCGGCATCGCAGTGTTGCAGTACGCGGCTTGAACGAGCAGCGAACCTACGAGGAGAACATGTCAGCACCGGAGCTCCCCGAACTGTCACATACGTACTCGTCGAAAAGGACGCAGACTCTGTAACGGTGACGTGGGGTCTCGGCGACCCCGTCGAGACCCCAACGCCCGAGTACTTCGGATGCGGCATGTACTACTACGACCCGGCCGGAAACGGGGGTAAGCGGTTCGGCGTCAGGTTCAGCGCCGAAATCACTGCGTGGATCTTCGACAATGGAGCCGCAACTCAGGCCAACTACCTGGCAGACAGTGTCACGGCAACGACGGATGCCGTCGTCGTTCATTTCAATCATGCGACTCTCGGGTTGCTGCGGATCGGGACGATTGCGGCCTACGGGCACATCGAAGGGCGCAATGAGCAGCTTGAGAACCCCGTGAGCCTGCTCCGCTGATGACCGACGCCGACGCTGAGCAGGCCGACTCATTCGGCGAGAAGATCGTCGAGATTGTGTTCACAACTGGGTCGACGCCGAGTTGACTCGACGCGGCCACGGGTTCACGCGGGCCGATGTCGGCAAAGCGATCATCGAGCTCCCGCCGTTCGGTGCAACGCCGACCGTGCGGTTAAACGACGATGTCTCCCTCCAAGCACGGGCGTGGCGCGGCTCCGATAGCAAAAGTGAGGTGGTCACGCCGGAGAATGTCAGCAGCTTGGAGGCCTTTTGGCCCGTTGGCATCCGCGCCGACAGCGGTTGGCTGGCGTACGTCGTGGTGGGGGCGAGCGGCTACGTTGCCTTCCACTTCCGGTACAACAAGCAGCGCAACGCTGAGCTTCTCGGCTTGGCCGATGACTACCTCGAAACCGCCGGGGGGAATTACGCGCGCGCTCCGCCCAGCGAACGATAACCTGCTCTCGGCCGCCGAGCTGACGGTTCAGGCGCAGACGCTCGGCCGGTCCGAACAGACGACATTCCACAACGTTCGAACAAGTGGCTCCCGGCAACGAGCGCCTGGGAAATGCACCGGACGGATTGTTTGCGCTTCTCAAGCGACTCCGGAGTGAGGGCCCCGCTGCGCGGTACGGAGACGGTATGGATGAGATGCCGGAGTTGATCGCGACAGTACGAACGATGATCGAGCATGCGGCAGCGAGAACTGGCCCTGTCGCCGTGGACCCGTCAGTCGAGACAACTAAGCCTCGATCCATCGATGAGCCTGGGTGTTGAGCTGGTACCGAGACCGCACACTCGGGACCGCAAGCGCGCACTGCCCGCAGGGGGATCCAATTCGAGCGAGCGCTCGTGTGCGGATCCGACGCAGGAAGTTTCGGAGGGCCGAAAGGCTTTCGCGCGTAGCCAACCTCAGCCATGATCGGAACTATGGATGGCCGGAGCACGTTGCTGTACCCAGCGATCGAGTCAACGTAGCCGCGCCAATGTCGTCACGTCGACAACGCGAGAACGCCATCCAGTTCCTCGGCGGACACCCCACGGGTCAGCCTCTCTTCCGCGATGCCAGGCCAGCCCGCAAGCTGCAAGTGCTGGTCGACGTTGACGTGTGGGAGCAGCTCTCGAAACAGCGAGTCGGTTCCGAAGCCACCTTGTATCGCCTCCTCCAGGATGAACGCGTCGAGATGAGCTTGTATAGCGATGATGGCCCCCCACCGGACGTAGAGCGCCACGAAGCTAACGGCTATCTCCGCGGGGACGAGGCAATCGGATGGACCGTCCTATCGCCTGCGCACGACGAGATGGTCGCCTACTCCGTGACGACGGCGACCCGGACTACCGTCGTCCACCGGGCTCTCCTCGCCGACCAAGTACTCATGCCCGGCTGGGTGCTGACCGAGGAGACTGGCGCCGCCGACGATGCGGCGGCTCGCCTCATCGCTACGGCACATGAAATCGGCGTAGATATCCTCATCACCGAGCGGAAGGCCGTCCTCGACACCGAGTTCGAAGACCGCGGGAACTGTCGGTTCGCACCTCCTCTCGTCGCGCTATCGCTCATCGCTCTCTACCTACGCTCAGCGGGCGAGTACATCCTCGCCGCATCCTCGGGCTTCATCGGGACTGCCCACCGTCGAGGGTTCTACGACCGGGCTGCGTCCCGTGCTATTCCTTCGCTTGACACTTTCATAGGGCTTGCTGGCGAGAGCGTGAGTGCCACCAGGCTACTCACCATCACTCGTCGCGCCCGGGCGCTCATTGAGGCGCGCGACCGGCTGGCGTTACTGTTGAGTGAACCGTCCACCGATGACGTCGCTGATGCAGCCGAGGCCACTTTCACACACGCCTTGGTGGACATGGTGGCTTTCCATGACTTGCTGGCACGCGTGGTCAACGAGATGCTGCCCTCCCCAGAGCCCCTTGCGTTTCGGGCCAAGTGGCAGCAGGAGAAGTGGCGAGCGGCCGCCATCGCTGCGTTTCCCGAGCTTCATGACGCTTGGCGTGATGACGGCTTCGCCATGTTGCTGAACAAAGCGCTAAGGGCCTTGAGGAACGAGATCCACGATGTGGCCGCCGTCACCGCTCCGTTTCGGACCAAGTGGGGGCCTCCCGAGATGGGTCTTGCCTTCCACGAGAGAGTCGGCGACAAGGTACTCATTGCCGTGCGCGGAATCGCCCACAACACGGACCTAGGTATCGCTCGGTTCCTCGCCGACGGCCACGCGTTCCGTCCGCTCGTATTCTTCGAGTTCGCGCTGCCCTGGCTCTTCGCCTCCGTACACGCAACGCTCGCCGCGCTAGTCCCCTCTTTGACAGGTGAGGTCCGTCCCGCCGCGATTGGGATTCTGGATACGGAAGCCGTCGGCGAGGTTGTAGACGCCATTATTAACATCCGAGTGGTGACTCCGAAATAGCCCTCAGTTCCCTCAGCCACTAGGACCAGAGACCGCCGCAACTCCGCTCCAATATCGCGATGTCGAGTTCTGCCCTGCACGCTCCAATCTGCCCGCATAGCGATTCGCCGCAGCCGCACAGAACTTATTGCGGCAGCCCAAGGCCGAGCGCTGCTCATCTCGGTTCGGCGCACGCCCGATACACTCACGCTGTGATGAGGTTTGGGCCAATGTGGCCCGCGGTGCGGGCGGCAATCTGCAAACGGATGCCGAGGAGGGCTCGAAATGGTTTCCGGTCGGTCTGCCTGCGGTGGACGAGAGCTCGATTTGCACGTCCTCTTTAGCGCGGAGCGATCGTGCATCTGAGCCGCATCGAAGTTGAAGGGTATCGTGCGTCCGCGATCGCGCCGATAACGTGTGAGTTCGGCGGTCGGTTCGCCCTAGTCGTGGGCGCCAACGGAGCGGGAAAAACCACCATCAACGAGGCAATCGCGCTTTCGCATCCTCGCATTTTTCCTAGGTTGGCGCCGATGGATGCGAGTGCGCTTGGACCTGCCCCGCGCGCGGTTCGCGTGGAGTACGCGTACGAAGTTTCGGATTCAGAGGGTGCATTGGGCGAGTATCGCCAAAGTCATGGACTTCCGGCGCCCAAGTGGAGTCGGCCACTAGAACGTTCGCTCGGACAGGTGCGTGCTGGTCGCCCCGTCGAGCCGCAGAGCGAGTACGAGAACATGCGGCTTGTGCATCTTCCAGCGTTACGCAATCCGGTCGACGACCTGTCGCGACGCGATGCTCGAATCCTCTTGGAACTGCTCCGTGCTGACGATCGGCGCGACCCGGCTGCAGGGGCACTGCGGTCGCTTCGTGCGCAGGCTGAGTCAATGTTGCAATTACTCGCCGAGCACGAGCTCGTCGGAAATGTCGAGGGCCGAATTGCGGAGAACCTCCGAACGATCAGTGGCGGTATCCAGGAACACCACGCCTTTGTTGGCACGCAAACTGTCGACGATACATATCTCGCTCGAGTGTTCGAGATGTTGCTCGCCCTTCTGCCCGATCGCGGTGCGGCTCGGCGTCTACAGGCGTCCAGCCTCGGTTACGTCAACCTGCTGCACATCGCTGTGACTCTGGCTGGCATTCCTGACGCGGGAACGCTTCCGGCTCGTGATGCAGGTCCAGTCAGCAGCCCGCCGACTCTCGACTCGGCGCCGGACTCGAGTGCGGACGCAGCGCGCGCAAGACTCGCGGACGCCGCGGAGTCCGCTGACGCTGACGCTGACTCGTTCTACCCAGAGCTGTTTCACGCGACGGTTCTGATCGAGGAGCCCGAGGCGCACCTCCATCCTCAGCTTCAATACGGCCTAGTGCGATACCTACGCCGGTTGGTTGCCCAACGTCCGGACATTCAAGTGATCGTGACGACCCACTCAGCGGATCTTGTCGCGGCGTGCGACCCGGAGGACGTCGTGATCGTGCGGAAGGATGCGGCGGGTCACACGCTCGCTCGTCGCGTGGCGGACATCCCAGTCTCAGGGAAGCTCAAGACTTCTCTGTTCCAGCAGACGAGGTTGCATCTCGACGCCACTCGGTCCGCGGCCCTTTTCGGCGACCGAGTGCTGCTCGTCGAGGGAGTGACCGAGGCGAGTCTGCTTCGACTTCTCGGACGAGTTTGGGCGGGCGATGACGATGCCAGGGTAGGTTTCATCGACGCGCTGTCGATCCTGCCGATCGGTCACAAAGTTGGGCAATGGCCCATGCGCATGCTTGCTTCCCGAGGGCACGAGCTAGTGACACGGGTCGCAGCCCTGTCCGACACCGATTTTAGGGGCGATCCACTCCCCGACCCGGCTCCGCCTGCATGGCACGCCAAACTGGACCCGGCGTCGGCGCGATACTTCTGGTCGCGACCGACTCTTGAACCATCCCTCGTTGCCGGAAATGAATCGCTCATAGAGCGAGCCTTCGACGCAATCGAACTCACAAAACCCGCGAGCGGGATCGCGCCCGCCAGCGTGGATGCCTACTTTCGCGCGAACCCGAAGAAGAAGGCAAGGTTCTGCCTCGCGCTTGCAAGACTTATCGACACTGACGCCTCAATCGTCGTTGTGCCCGAACACATTGAGAAGCTGTTCTCCTGGCTCTTCGACGGCGACGAGCCAGGGTGACGCCCAAACGATGTGCCCCGGAGAAGTTACTTCGCCCATGATCAACGCTCATGGTCCGTCTTACTGACGCTCAGGTGGTAGCCGCTGCGGCAACAGATCGACTGGTTAATGTGGTGTCCGCGCCGGGCAGTGGCAAGACGACCGTAGCCGCTGAGCGCTACGGGTACCAGCGATTCTCGCACGGCGATTTGCGAGGGGTGATCGGCCTGACGTTTAACCGCGCTGCTGCCGCGGAGCTGGGTCGGCGCGTCCGGGCAAGGTGGGGCTCAAACTGCATCGTTCCGCCGCACCGGGTCGTCACGTTCGACCATCTGCACATCGACCTACTCACCTTCTTCCTGCGTCAAGGCAAAGTGAGCTGGCCGCAGGGGGCGGTCGATCTCGACGTTCGCGATGACTATCGCGGAATGCGGGGACATCGATTCTTGCAATCCGGCGGATATCTTCGGGTAGCCGGACTCGACAAGCGGGCGAACGTCATCTCGACGAGCAGGAGGGTGACGAGCCCTCAGATGGGCATAGGCAATGTCGATGATCATCGTGCCGCGCTATCCGCCGGTGTGTCGAGTCACGATGATGTCCGTGAGGTGTTGCGCGCAGCGATGAAGGTCAAGGGTCTGAGAGAGGCGGCAGCAAACTGGTTGTCAGACAACTATCGTGCCCTAATCGTGGACGAGGTGTATGACGCCGATGATCTTGATTTGATGGTCGTTTACCTTGCGGCCGAAGCTGGCCTGAGCGTCACGATCATTGGGGACCCGTGGCAAGCCCTGTACAAGTGGCGAGGTGCCCGGCCGGAGGTAGTCGAGGAGCTCTTGACGAGCACGACTGACCGCTTCTCCACATACGACCAGCCTGAGTCCTTCCGCTTTCGTGGGGCACAGATGCCTCAGCTTGCGCGGGACCTTCGAGCGGGACGCGGCGTCGAACTCCCCGCCGTCTCGAGTGCTGAGGTCGATGTCGCACTGGCACGCAATTGGTCCCAGCTTTGGTCAGGAGGAGACAACGTCCTCCCCTTGGCCTTTCGTACGGTCAACAACGCGATCGACGCGGCAATGAAGCTGCTACTCGATGTCATCACTCGAACCCGTCTGGGTGTCGAGTCCTACGGGCGTGATGGGTCGATCGCAAAGCTGGGGCTGAGTCGCGAGAGGTTCCGCGCGGAGCAGGACGTAGAGTTTGGTCCGCTCGTACTTAAACTGCGAGAAGGCGACCCTCCGTCATCCATACTCGATGGTCTGCGTGAGGCTGCCAGGCGGATGGGCGCCAGACGACCGTCCAGACTGTCGGACGACAAGGAGGCGGCGCTCGAGCAGCAGCTCACGATGCTCGCCACTCGGTTAAACCAGCCCACGTTGATCCCAGGCCTGACCGTTTTTCAGGCCAAAGGCCGCGAATGGGATCGAGTGGGTGTCGTGCTCTCGAGGTCCCAATCAGCGATCCTGAGTTCAGGCCTACGGGAACACGAGGAGGAACACTGCATAATCTACGTCGCCCTGACGCGTGCGAAGAGCGCGTGCGGGCGTCTCACAGATTCGGAGGGCGTTGCAGCAGACGCTCTCCCGTTGAACCTCTAACGGTGGGAACGCTGATCACCCCCAGAGCCGGCGATGGATCGCCGCTCGGTGGGTGCTCGCCGAGACGATTCTGAGCGGTTCGGAGGCGCCGACTGGGGAGCGGCGGCGGCGATCCCCGGCTGGTGCGAGAGCCCCTTGAGCTACTCGCTGCCCAGAAGGTCGTCTAGTTCCGCCCCGAGCGAGCCGATCTTGCCCTGGAGCTCGACGGCCCGCGTCATATCAGCATCGCTGAGATGGGCTCGCGCACGATTGATGCGGTCACCGGTGATTGCAGTCAACTCGTTCGAGAGGAGGGTCATGAGCACATCGTATGGTGAGCTGGCTCCGCGCCAAGAGACGACGCAATCGCGTGTGCTAAGAGGAAGACATCCCTGGGTCGCCACGCAGAGCGGTCCGTGGCCCACGCCGCTCCATCGGAGCGGATATGCGCCGCTGATGGAGGCGGCTCCTCCGCGTCCGCTTGGGGATTGCACGCGAACGCCTCTGCCCCCTTCACTGCGCGCGGCCCAGAGAAGCATCCTCAACGAGCAGCCGGACTCCGTCAGTCGGGACGACCCCGGCGGTTCAGGCGTCGACGCCGAAGGCGCGCAGCAGCGGCACGCGGGGGATCATGCGGCGCGGCCCGAGCTGGGCCGTGGGGATGGTCCCGCTCTCGATACCGAGCTTGATCGTGCGGTAGTCGACGCCGACGAGCTTTGCGGCATCCTTCATTGTCAGTGCCAGAGAATCTTGTGACCGGTTCATGGTCCCGCCCTCCTGTGAGCCAGCAGTGTCAGTCTCCCTTCATCGCAAAGTACCACAGGAGTGAGCCAAGATCGACAGTCTTCTTCGCGAATCTTCGATGACCTGGAATAGTGGGCTTCATGGCAGACGTCGAGGCGTACGACTTCAGCGACGAACGCATCGATCTCGGTAGTGGGGTGACACTTCCGAAGGTGTGGCACGCGCGCGTGTCAGGGGAGCAAGACGTGCCAGGGACCATCACCGTCCGCGTGGAGTGGGACAGGACGCTCGGACGCACCGCCGTCGTCTTCGCTGCCCTCAAGCGCGAAGCGGAGGGCGTCGATATCACCAGCCAGGTGCTCCGCGAGGTGCGAACGCACTGGATCATGACGAGGTCAGCTCTCGATGTTGTCACCGTCGACATCGGCGCTAGGGATGGCGAAGAGCTCGAGCGCATACCGGTGCGCGAATTCCTCACCCGCGTGCGGGCGCAGGGGGAGCGCGAGCCTGTCGAGTCCCTCCACGCCGCGATCTCCGTCTATCGCGTTGCGACAGCGATCAGCTATCCGCCACTGAAGCTCGTCGCCGACACTCTCCAGATCAGCCAGAGCACCGCGACCCGCCTCATGAGTCGCGCGCGCGACTCGGGTCTGGCACCCGAAGTCCGCATCCAGGAGCCGCGGCGCGCGCCGGCTGTCGACCCCTACAACCCGGGCGGGGCCTACGACCCCACGGCGCCCCACCACGGGCCTTCCCAGCCCGGAGGGCCTTCGATGGGCCGATGAGAGACGCGGTGGGGACGCCGTCCGTTCGCGAGATGCCGTCAACGCGCCGCCGCGAGCCGGCTGAACATGTTGCTAAATGAATACCGTAGTGTCCAGCAAAGTGCCCAAAATGCGTGACGCTCAATAGTGCTCGGAGCACGTTCTCAAACGGTGGTTCGCCGTGTGGCCCGGAATCACGCCTCGCGGCGGGCAATTTTTGCCCGCATTTTGCCCGCATCCTATTCGTCGCTGGCTGTTTTCGGACGTCGCCCGATGCCGCTAAGCTCCCGAAAACTCGCGTAATTCCGCGGAAGTTGTCGTTTGAGGTTGTTATGCAAAATGCTCAGAACGTGTTCGAGTCCCTCCAGGGGGCTCCGTCCTTCTGACCGCTCCCAGCGCGTCCCTCAGTTCTCCATGCGGATCTGCTGGCCCTTGATGAGCGGGTAGTCCACGAGGTCAGTGCCGTCCAGGTCCTCCTTGTGCATGTCGATCCCGGTCACCTGGCTGTTCTCGTAGGTCGTGTAGTAGTAGATCCCCTTGTCGGTGTTGCAGCAGGACGAGTAGATGGTGATCTCGAACTTGCCGGGAGAGACCTCGACGCATCCGCGCTGCTGGGCGACGGAGCCGAGGATCTGGAAGAACTGGCTGATCGATTCGGACTCCGAGTCCCCCGACACGGAGTTCATCTTCGTGAAGGCCACTTTGACGAATCGGGACGCGGATGAAAGGTCTCCGGGCAGGCCGATGGCCCCCATTCCACGGCTGTAGACGTCGAACTCAAGCTCATCGGAGAAGTGTTTCTCGGGCGGGTTCTTCGAGAGGTGCATGAAGTTGTTCAGGTTGAACAGCTGGATGTCGAAAGTGGGATTGTTCGTGAGCACCCCGACGGGGTTGTCGTACACCTTCAGGCCCTCCTTCACGCTCTCCACGGTGATCGATGCCGTCCGATCGGAGATGATCCAGTGCAGCGGCGACAGAGGGAAGTCGACGCTGAAGGAGATGTCGACGAGGCTGATCGTCTCGAGTGCCGCCTTCACTTCGCCCACGGTCTCGAACTGCCCGAGGATCCACGGGATGAACTCGAAGGGGGTGATGTTCGTCTTGCCTGCGACTTCGGGCTTGTAGTCCGCGTTCTCGGGGAAGTTGAGCCCCGCCATGCTGAGGCCCTTTTCGTTCGTGGCGTCGTAGTAGAGCGGGTATCCGTCTGCGATCGTCGCCATGCCGATGATGGCGTGGTGAGTTCGCATCGGATCCGTCTTGCGGAATTCAAACGGGAAGTTACGCGGTGTCACCGTCACTGTCTCGTTGTACGAGAACTCCAGGTCGAGATTCCGACCGAAGTAATGATCCCGCGTGGTGTAGTTGGCGCCTGTGCACATGTGTCGACCTCCGGCTGAGATCCTCCCCGTGCTGCGCAACCCTACGTCGGGGAGGACCGCTTGGCTACGGGCGGACGGACCGCTGGTCCTCGCCGGTCGTCGTTCTTTTCACTCATTGTGCGCGATGCTGCGACGCGCCCGAGGGAGTTGAGTACCCCCGTACTGTCGCGGAGGCACCGGGGGGTGCACCGACGACTTGGTGGCCGGAAGGCCTTCGAGTGGAGGTGTGACATGACTCAAGACAGCAAGTCGCGAGCGACGGCTGTGGCACAGAGAGCCGCAGCCGGCATGTCGTGGACGACGATGGCGATCCTCATCGCCACGGCCGTCGCGAGTGTGCGCGGCCTGCCCGCCATGGCGGAGTACGGCTGGGCGTCCATATTCCTGTACATCCTGCCCGCGCTCGTCTTCATGGTCCCGGTCGCCCTCGTCGCGGCCGAGCTCGCCAGTGGCTGGAAGGGCGGCGTCTTCGTCTGGGTCAAGGAGGCGTTCGGCGAACGGATGGGCTTCAGCGCCATCTGGCAGCAGTGGATCCAGAACGTCGTCTGGTACCCGGCGCAGCTCGCGTTCTTCGCGTCCGCCCTGGCCTACGTGTTCAATCCGGCGCTGGCCTCCAACGGCCTGTTCACCGGCGCCGTCATCCTCATCGTCTACTGGTTCTCGACGCTCATCGCGTTCCGCGGTGTCAAGGCGTTCGCGGGCGTCAGCAAGTGGGGCTTCATCGCCGGCACCATCGTGCCGTCCCTCGGTCTCGTGCTGTTCGCTGTGCTGTTCCTCACCTCGGGAGGCAAGTCCGAGCTGCCGCCGGTCAGTGAGGCGCAGTGGTTCCCGACGTGGACGGGCCTGGCGAGCATCGTGCTGATCGTCAGCAACTTCCTGTCCTACGCCGGCATGGAGATGAACGCGGTCCACGTCAACGAGATGGAGAAGCCGAGCCGCAACTTCCCGCGCGCGATCGTCCTCGCCTCGATCGTGATCCTGATCATCTTCGTCTTTCCGACCCTCGCCCTCTCGGTCGGCGTCGCACCCAGCGACGTCAACCTCACGCAGGGCGTTCTGCAGGCGTTCGACGTCTTCTTCAAGCAGCTGGGCATGCCGTGGGCGACGACCGTGATGGCGCTGCTCATCGTGTTCGGCATCCTCGCGTCCGTCGTGACGTGGATCCCGGGCCCGAGCAAGGGCCTCCTGCTGGTCGGCCGTCAGGGCTACCTGCCTCCGAAGCTGCAGGGCACCAACAAGTACGACATGCAGGTGCCGATCATGGTGGTGCAGGGCATCATCGTGACGATCCTCGCGGTGCTGTTCGCCGTCGTGCCGTCGGTGCAGAGCGTGTTCTGGATCTTCTCCGCGATGGCCGTGCAGCTCTACCTGATCATGTACATGATGATGTTCCTCGCCGCGATGAAGCTGCGTCGGACGCGGCCCGATGTCCAGCGCGGATTCCGCACTCCGGCCATGGGCTTCATCGGCTGGCTCGGCTTCCTCGCGAGCCTGCTCGCCTTCCTCATCGGGTTCGTCGAGCCCGAGGGCAGCACGATGGGCCAGCTGGGCTACACCCTCCTGCTCATCGGCGGCATCGTGGGCCTCGGCGTGTGGCCGTTCATCATCATGATGTTCCGCAAGGACAGCTGGAAGATCCATCCGGAGGTCTCGCACGCGCATGAGGACAACGACGTCGATGCGACGAAGACGGAGCCGACGACGACCTGACCGCGGCCCGTTACACGCTCACCCACTGACTCGATATCGGAAGAAGGAATCTCATGCTGCACCACCGTGACAACATCCGCGACGAGGTCCTCGACGAGGTGTTCGCTTCGACGGACCTGTCGGTGTCCATGCCGAAGTACCGGATGCCCGACAAGGAGCACCTCGCCCGGCACGCGTATCAGGTCGTGTCGGACGAGTTGATGCTCGACGGCAACTCGCGCCAGAACCTCGCCACGTTCTGCCAGACCTGGCTGGAGCCCGAGGTGCGGCAGCTGATGGCCGAGACCCTCGACAAGAACATGATCGACAAGGACGAGTATCCGCAGACGGCCGAGATCGAGGCCCGCTGCGTGCACATCCTCGCCGACCTGTGGAACTCCCCCGACGCCGCCAACACCCTGGGCACCTCGACGACCGGGTCCAGCGAGGCCGCGATGCTGGGCGGCATGGCGCTGCTGTGGAAGTGGCGGGCCCGTCAGCGTGCGGCGGGCAAGCCGACCGACAAGCCGAACCTGATCACCGGGCCGGTCCAGGTCTGCTGGCACAAGTTCGCCCGCTACTGGGACGTCGAGCTGCGCGAGATCCCCATGGAAGGCGACCGCTTCCTGATGACGCCCGAAGAGGTGATCAGCCGTGTCGACGAGAACACCATCGGCGTGGTGCCCACCCTCGGTGTCACCTTCACCGGCGGCTTCGAACCGGTCCAGGCGGTCAGCGACGCGCTGGACGCGCTGCAGGAGGAGAAAGGGCTGGACATCCCGATCCACGTCGACGGTGCCAGCGGCGGATTCCTCGCCCCCTTCACGGCACCGCACATCGTGTGGGACTTCCGCCTCCCCCGCGTGAAGTCGATCAACACCTCCGGCCACAAGTTCGGGCTCGCGCCGCTCGGCGTGGGCTGGGTGGTGTGGCGCGACGCGACGGATCTTCCCGAGGAGCTGATCTTCAACGTCAACTACCTCGGCGGCAACATGCCCACCTTCGCGCTGAACTTCTCGCGCCCCGGCGGGCAGATCGTCGCGCAGTACTACAACTTCCTCCGCCTGGGACGGGAGGGGTACCGCCGGATCCAGCAGTCCTGCTACGACACCGCCATGTTCCTCGCGGCCGAGATCGACAAGCTCGGCCACTTCGACATCATCAACGGCGGCAGCCCGCAGGAAGGCATCCCCGCCGTCTCGTGGAAGCTGAAGGACGGGATGGAGCACTCCTTCACTCTGTTCGACCTCGCTGACCGGCTGCGCACGCGCGGCTGGCAGGTCCCCGCCTACACGATGCCGCCCAACCGCGAGGACCTCCCCATCCAGCGCATCCTCGTGCGCGTGGGATTCAGCCGCGACGAGGCCAACCTCCTCATGGACGACTACCGGGCCGCCATCGAGCACTTCGACAAGCACCCCATCACCGTCCCCATGACCGAAGAAGAAGCGGGCGCGTTCCACCACTGACCTGCACATGCGCTGAGAATGCGCAAGCCCCGTGCCATGCACCGTCGCCTCGCGAAGGGTGGGGAACTCGATCAGTCAGATCGGGTTCCCCACAACCACGGAGGCAAGGATGTACTTCCACCTGCAGGAATTCATCAACGAGATCGCTCAGGACGAGCCGGATCCCGCAGCGGCCAACGCGCTGCAGGAGGGTCTCGGCGGCCAGTTCGGCGAGATGCGCACGATGATGCAGTACCTCTTCCAGAGCATGAACTTCCGGGGTCCTGACGGCAAGGCGTACAAGGACCTCATCCAAGGCATCGGCACCGAAGAGATCAGCCACGTGGAGCTCATCGGCACCACGATCTCGCGCCTGCTCGACGGGTCGCCACGCTACCGGGGCAAGCCCACCGACCCCGTCGACGAGCCCGCTTCCGGCGGACGGACGCCGCTGAGCATCGCCCTGGACACCAGCAACATCCATCACTACCTCGTCGGCGCGCAGGGCGCCCTGCCCGTCGATGCGGCCGGAAACCCGTGGTCGGGCAGCTACGTCTACAACTCGGGCAACCTCGTGCTCGACCTGCTGTACAACCTGATGCTCGAGTCGACCGGGCGGCTGCAGAAGTGCCGGCTGTACGAGATGACCGACAACAAGACGGCCCGCTCCACGATCTCGTATCTCATCGTGCGCGACCAGGCGCACGAGAACGCCTACGCCAAGGCGCTGGAGACGCTCGGGGTGAACTGGCGCACCGCCCTGCCGATCCCCAAGACGAACGCCGAGCAGTTCCCGGAGGTCCAGACGCTGCTGGATCGCGGCCTCCAGAGCAAGCAGTACAGCTTCGACCTCGGCAACCAGTCGGAGGCCGGCCGGATCTTCCAGGGCGCATCGCCGTCCAACGACGGCACGATGCTCGATGCGAGCGAGCAGGCGCCGCTCGGCACGCCGATCACGATCGCCCCGGAGCGGCTCGAGGAGTTCTCACCCGGTGCCGACACCGACCTGCGGGCCCTGATCGAGGCCACCGCCGCGATGGAGATGGCCGACATCGACGCGACGTTCGGCCGGCTGGGCCAGGCCTGATCGTCACCGACGTGACGGGGGGATGCCACGGCCACGCGCTCCTCCGTGACCGTGGTCATCCCGGCGCGGGGCGCCCGCCGCTGATGCGGCGGGTCGGGCGGATCATGTGTCGCGCGAGCGCCAGAGGAGCCACACGAAGTACGGTGCGCCGACGAGCGCCACGACGAGGCCCGCGGGCAGCTGCGCCGGAGCGATGACGGTGCGTCCGAGCACATCGGCGACCCCCACGAGCACCGCGCCGAGGAGCACCGCGACCGGGATCACGCGACTGTGCCGTGCCCCGACGAGGGCCCGCGCGGCGTGCGGTGCGACGAGTCCGACGAAGCCGACCACGCCGACGGCGACCACGCTGAGCGCGGCGAGCACGGCCGCCGCGACGAGCAGCAGCAGGCGCGTGCGCTCGAGGCGGATGCCGACGAGTCGCGGCGTGTCCTCGTCCATGGCGAGGATGTCGAGGTCGCGGCGGTGGGCGAGCACGAAGGGCAGCGCGATCGCGAGCACGATCGCGAGCGGGATCACCTGCTCCCAGATGCGCCCGTACGTCGTGCCCGACAGCCACGTGTAGATCTTCGGGGTGTCCCACGGGTTGGCGCGCAGCAGCACGAAGGTCGTCAGCGCCACGGTGCCGTACGAGACGCCGATGCCGATCAGGATGAACCGGTCGGCGCTGAGCCCGCCGCGCCACGCGAGGGCGTAGACGAGCACGAATGCCAGCAGGCCGCCGACGACCGCGGCCGCCAGCATCCCGAACGTCGTCGCCGTGGCGCTGGTCACGACCAGCACGGCGCCCAGGCCCGCGCCGCCGGTGATGCCGAGCAGGCTCGGATCGGCGAGCGGGTTGCGGCTGACAGCCTGGGTGACGCTTCCCGACAGGCCCAGCGCGGCGCCCGCCACGACGGCGGCGATCACGCGCGGGGCGCGCTCGTCGAGGGCGAACGCGATGCGCGGGGGTGCGGCATCCTGAAGCCACAGCAGGATGTCGCCCGTCAGCAGGCGGGTGCTGCCGAGCAGCATGCCGGCGAGCACGACGGCGCACAGGGCGACCGCGGCGACGATGAGCACCACGACGAACCGGCGCCCGCTGCGCACGCCGATGCGGATGGTGGGCGGGCGACGGGTCGGACCCGAATCGCGCAGTCGCCGCGCCATGACGACGAGCACGATCGCCCCGAAGACGGTGGTGGCGACACCGGTCGGCACGGCGATGGCGCCTTCGGGGCCGATGATCGCCCGCAGCAGGGCGTCGGCGAGGATGACGACGATCGCACCGACGAGGCCCGACAGCGGGATCAGCAGCAGATGCCGGCCGAGCGCCGGCACGACGCGTGCGAGCAGCCGGGCGAGCACCGGCGCGCACAGTCCGACGAAGCCGATCGGGCCGGCGAGCGTCACGGCCGTGGCCGTGAGCAGGACCGACAGCAGGATGCCGAACACCCGGGTCGACCGGATCGGCACGCCGAGCGACGACGCGGTGTCGTCGCCGAGGGCCAGCACGTCGAAGCGGCGCGCCAGCACGAGGGCGAGCACGACCGACACGACGACCACCGGCGCGGCGCGCAGGAAGCTCTCGAGGCCGAGCTGCGAGAGGCTGCCGCTCCCCCACGCGAGCAGCCCCTTGGTCTCTTCGGAGAAGAGCACGAGGAGCGCCGACGTGCCCGCCTGGAAGGCGAGGGCGAGCGCAGATCCGGCGAGCACCAGCCGGGTGGTCGAGGTTCCCGCTCCACCCGCAAGGCCGAGCACGAGCGCGGCGGCGGCGAGGCCTCCCGCGAACGCGACGAACCCGGACGCCCAGATCGGCACGGCGACACCGAAGGCGGCCACCGCGGTGACCGCGAGGTAGGAGCCCGCCGTCACGCCCAGCGTGTCAGGCGAGGCGAGCGCATTGCGCGACAGGGACTGCATCAGCAGGCCTGCCACGCCCAGCGCGATGCCGACCGCGACGCCGGCCGCGAGCCGCGGGACGCGCGAGCCCCACAGCACATCGGCGTCGGGGAAGGCGGCGCCGCTCGTGCCCTGCGTCAGATGCCAGGCCGCGACGAGCACCAGCACCACCAGCAGCGCGAGCAGCACGCCGACGGCCGCGCCGGTCGTTGAGCGAGCGGCCGGAGCCGGCGCGCCGGGGCCCGGCGCGGGATGCGACGCGTCAGCCCGGACGCCGGCATCCTCTCTCGACGAACGGGAGACCCGCTCGCTCAACGACCGCGTGCTCACTGGGTGATCGCGGCGACGTAGGCGTCGATGATCTGCCCGGCGGAACGGGGTCCGCCGAAGGTCCAGATCCCGCCGGGGAAGGCGGTGACCCGGTCCTCGGCGACAGCCGGGATCGATGCCCACGCCGGGTTCTCGGCAGCGGCGTCGACGAAGCTCTCGGAGTCGGGGTCGACGGTTCCGGTGTAGAACAGGTTCGCGTCGCCGATCGTGGTCATGCCCTCGATGTCGGTCTGGCCGAGGCCGTAGGCCGGGTCGACCTCGCCCGTCCACGCGTTCGTGAGGCCGAGCTCTTCGCCGATCTCGCCGACGAGCGATCCCTGGCCGAACGGGCGCAGCGACACGTTGCCGCCGTCGACCCACCCGTCGAAGTACACGAAGTCCGTGACCGCGGGCGCGGCGCCCTCGACCTCGGCCTTGGCGTCGGCGAGGTGCTGCTCGAACTCGTCCTTCACCACGTCGGCGCGCTCGGCGCGGCCGGTCGCCTGCGCGATGAGGTCGAAGGTGTCGAGCATCTGCCCGATCGGGTCGGCCGCGTCGGCCCCCAGCGTCGCGAGCACGGGGACGCCGTACTCCTCGAGCTGCGAGATGATCTCGTCGTCACGGGTGTACGCCTCGACGATCACGAGGTCGGGCTCGGTCGCGAACAGCGCGTCGAGGTTCGGCTCCTGCCGCGTGCCGACGCTCTCGACGCTCTCGGGAAGCTCTTCGGCCGTGTCCCACGTGCGGTAGCCCTCGGCATCCGCGACCGCCACCGGCGTGAGGCACAGCGACAGCACGTCCTCGATCTGCTGCCATTCGAGCACGGCGACCTTCGTGGCGGGCTCGTCCAGCGAGACCGTGCGGCCGAAGGCGTCGGTGAGTTCGACCGGGTCGGTCGAGGTCGCCGTCGTGTCGTCCGCGCAGCCGGCGCTCGTCGATGTCGTGGTGGCGGCGTCGGCGTCGGCGGACGCGGGCACCTGGGTCGTCCCGCACGCGGTGAGCGCCAGGGTGAGGGCGCCGAGAACGGCGAGGGCGGCAAGGGGCTTGGTCATCGGGAGGGCTCCAGAGGGTTGTGCGGACAGGAAGGGTCAGACGGGAACGGCTGCGGACCGGCGGAGGCGCTCGTGGTGGCGGCCGCGCGGGATCACCCGCACCCGGCCGGTGGCGTCGTCGACGTCGGTGTCGATGCGGAACCCGTACACGTCGGTGAGGTTGTCGGCCGTCAGCACCTCGGCGGGCGCGCCGGCGGCGTGCACCCGGCCGCTGCGCATGAGGACGACCTCGTCGGCGACGGCCGCCGCGTGGTCGAGGTCGTGCAGCACGACGCCCACGGCGGTGCCGCGGTCGGCGAGGTCGCACACGAGGTCGAGCGTCTCGATCTGGTACCGCAGGTCGAGGTGGTTGGTCGGCTCGTCGAGCAGCAGGATGCCGGTGCTCTGCGCGAGCGACGTCGCGAGCCACACGCGCTGCAGCTCGCCGCCCGACAGCTCGTCGACGGGCCGGTGCGCCATCGCGGTCAGCCCGGTGAGCGCGAGCGCGCGGTCGATGGCGTCGCGGTCGGTGTCGGTGAGCCCCGAGAACCGGCCCCGGTGCGGGTGCCGTCCGTAGGCGACGACGTCGCGCACTTCGAGGCCCGACGGATGAGGGCGCGACTGCGACAGCATCGCGACGGTGCGCGCGAACTCCTTCGCCGTGAGGGATGCCGCATCCCGCCGTCCGGTCGTGCCGTCGATGTGCACGGATCCGGCGTCGATGCGGTGCAGGCGCGCGAGGGCCCGAAGCGCGGTCGACTTGCCGCTGCCGTTGGGACCGATCAGCGCCGTGACGACGCCGGAACGGAGGTGCAGCGACACATCGTGGACGACCCGCGTGCGGCCGTAGCTCAGCGCGAGCGCTTCGCCGCGCAACTCGTCGGTGGGACGCTCAAGGCTCGCATCGGGGGTCACGTTAGGGAAGCCTAACCTATACGTGACGTCGGCCTCAAAAAGCCGACGTCACATCGCGCCCCGCTCCTGGTTCGGCGACCCTACGGGCGCTTGCGCACCGAGCCCCACCACTGCCGCATGCGCTGACCCAGCGTGGTCGGCACAGGGGCGTCGGGCTGGGGCGGAAGCGCCACGGCGAACTGCACGATCTCTTCGGCACCGTGATGCACGGCGCGGTACACGGCCGTGCCGATCAGCACGCCCAGCGCGATCGACATCACGGCGGTGAGCGCCGCGGCGAAGTCGGCCAGACCGCCGTCGGTCGCCACCGACTCCGTCAGGCCCACGAGCCCCGCCGCACCCGGCACGAGCAGCCAGAATCCGGGAAGGAACGTCAGCTGCGATGGGGCGCCGTGGCGCAGATCCGCGATCCACAGCACGAGCGGCGTCATCGCGAGCGCGCCGATGAGGCCGCCCACCGCGGGGTCGATCAGCGTCGCTCCGAGCTTCTGCGCGGCGTACGCGACCGCGAGCACCAGCAGCACCCAGCCGAACGTCGCCGACGGCGCGGAGAAGTGCAGGTAGTCGCCGACCGCGATCACGACGACGCCGACGAGCGCGACCCACCACGGCAGCGCCGCGGCGGACGCCAGCGGCTCGTACGCACTCGAGTCCACGCCCGCCACCACCCCTGCCGTGAGAATGCCGAACGAGAGCAGCGCGAGCTGGACCAGTCCGTAGACGAGGCGCGCCGCACCGGCGAGCATCTGCCGCGCGGCCAGCTCCATGGTCGCGGTCGTCAGCACGCCGCCCGGGAGGAACGTCGCCAGCGGCGCGATGAGCAGGTGCAGCGGATCGCCGATCGGCACGACTTCGGCGAGCAGGAACACCGCCACCGCGCACACGAAGGCGGCGACGATCGGCATGATCAGCTGCAGCGTGGGCGACCGCACGAGCTTGAGCAGGCCGATGCCCGCGCCGAGGCCCAGGGCGATGAGCGCGCCCTGCCACGTCGGCTCGAGCAGCAGAGCGAGGCCGAGCGTCAGCACGGCATGACCCAGCGTGCGCACGATCCACCCGAACCGTGGGCGCATGGCCCCGATCTCGTTGAGTCGATGGATGCCGTCTTCCGGCTCCACCCCGCCGCGCCTGGCCGCTTCGATCAAGCGGTACAGCTCGGCGATCTGGTCGAACCGGAACTGGGTGCGCGTCGTGGATCGCAGCGCTACTGGGCCGCCGTGCTCACCGGTCTCGACGAGGGTGAGCGTCGGCAGCACGACAAACTGGGCGCCCTCGCGCCCGTACGCCTTCGCGATCTGCGCCATCGTGTCGCGGATGCGATCGACGGACTCGCCCGAAGCGGTCAGCCCCTCGGCGAGCCCGAGCAGGAACCTGCTGAGAACGGCCGGGTCGGCGGCATCCGTCATGTCAGACGAAGACGAACGACAGCGCGACGCCGGCGACGATCGCGACCCCGATGTACACCAGGTTCGGCAGCTGGAACGAGTGGTCGAAGACGAACCTGCCCATCTTGGTGGTGCCGGTCTGGTCGAACGCGACGGTGGCGACCTGACTGCCGTTGGCGGGCAGCGTGTAGATGCCCATCGCGGCGGGCCAGAGCCCCACGAGCAGTGAGGCCGGGAGCCCGATCGTGATGCCGATCGGCACGATGGCGTTCGTGGCGCTGGACTGACTGGTGGTGAGCATCGCCACGACGAACAGGGCGAGCGCGAACAGCAGCGCCCCGAGGAACGCGGACGACCCGGCGACCACCGAGCCGAGCCCGTCGACGATCAGCTGCTGGTTGGCGGCGACGAAGGTGTTGGCCAGCCACGCGATGCCGAACAGCGCGATCGCGCCGACCATGCCGGCGGGGAACGTCGACTGCTTGGGCACGTCGGCCGCCTTGACCTTGCAGAGCAGGAAGATCAGCGCCGCGATGACGCCCATCGTGACCTCGATGATGACCGTGACGCTCACGCGCACCGGGTCGCCGCTGTCGTCGGTGCCGATGATCGGACGCAGTCCCTCGAACAGGCCGAACATCACGATCACCGCGACGCCGATGAGGAAGATGGATGCCGACAGCACGGCCGTGCGCGGCAGCTTCTGCTCGTGCGCGTCCTCGGTGGGCGGCTTGATCTGGTGGTCGGCGAGACGTTTCTGGAACACGGGGTCGTCCTCCAGCTCGCGGCCGTGACGCATCATGACGAGCGCCGCCACGAACAGGCCGAGGATCGACGCCGGCCACATGATGAGCAGCAGTCCGCCGAGGTCGACGCCCTCCGGGGCGAGGAGGACGACCATCGACGCGGTCGCCGCCGAGACCGGAGAGCAGAGGATGCCGACCTGCGACGCGACGGCCGATACCGACAGTGCACGCTCGGGGCGGATCTTCTGCTGGTACGACACGTCGTAGATCACCGGCAGCAGGGGGTAGAAGATGTTGCCCGTCCCTGCGCCGACCGTGAAGAGGAACGACATGGCGGGCGCGAGGAAGACCACCGACTTGGGCCGGCGGCGGATCACCTTCGCCGCCACCGACACCATCCAGTCGATGCCGCCCGCCGCCTGCATGGTCGAGGCCGCGGTGATCACGGTGATGACGATGAAGACGGCGTCGACGGGCGCGCTGCCCGGCGCCTCGCCGAACACGAACACCAGCACGGCGACGCCGACGAGCCCCCAGACGCCCAGGCCGATCCCGCTCGTGCGGGTGCCCATGTAGATCGCCGCGATGACGACCAGCAGCTCGGCGATGAGGATCCACACGTTGTCGTTCACGACGACGGCCCCTTCACGATCGGGCCGGTTCCGGCGAGCACCTGCGCGGGCAGCGGCGTCTCGACGATCCGGCCGTCCACGGCCTCGACCTTCAAGGCCAGCGGATCTTCGACCGGGCTCACCGCCGTGACGAACTCGGAGCCCTCGAAGTGCAGCGACTGCAGGTTGCCGACGGCATACCCCGTCGACAGTTCGCCGCTCAGCAGCGCCGCATGGAACAGTGGCTGCCGCTGGTCTTCGGCGTCGTAGTGCGGGCAGAAGCTCCCCGACAGGAAGCCGAGGCCCTCGGGGAGCACCTGCAGCGTGGGACCGTAGCTGTCGGTGGTGCCGCCCTCGAACCAGCAGATCCCACCGGCGCTGCCACCGGTGAAGACGACGTTCGAGGCAGGGTCCTCCCACATCTCGCGCATGATGCGGTCGAGGCCCTGGCGCTTCCAGACGTCGAGCATGTTCGCGGTGTTGCCGCCGCCCACGTGGATGACGTCGAACCCCTTCACATACGCCGCGAGGTCGTCGACCGCCCGGTGGAAGAGCGGAAGGTGATGCGGTGCACACCTGTCGGAGTCGTAGGTCGTGTAGAAGCTGACGACGTACGCGGCGTCGTCGCCGGTCGCCGTGCCGACGAACAGCACCCGAGGACGCTCCTTGCCGGTCAATCTCAGGATGTACTCGTGCGTCGGATCGTTCCGGCGCTCCATCATCGCCTTGCCTGCACCTGTCGCCACCACGTGCGCCATCGCATCCCCCGGTCTCTCGGTGTCCCCCGCGCCACACGCTAGCGGGGGCGGAGAGTGTCATGCCACAAGAAACTCCGCAGTCGCACTTGCTGCAGCGAGCAGCTCCAGCCGACGTCCGTCGGCCACCGTGACGCCGCCGACGGAACCGAAGCCCAGGCGCTCGTAGAAGGCCAGCGCGTCCGTCGCGACGGCGAACACTCCGAGCACCGCGCGCAGCCCGTCCTCCCGCGGCACGAGCCGCTCGAGGCACGCCCGGGCGATCCCGCGACGGCGAGCGCGGGGTGACGTCGCCAGCTCCTGCACGATGAAGACGGGTCCGTGCGTGTCGGCGAGCGCGTCGGCCGCGGGGGTCTGGGCTCGCCGGAGCAGCCGTTGCCACCCCTCGTCCGATGACAGCGGACGGCCGAGCGCGAAGGCCACCAGCCCCTCCGCGTCGCTCGCGGTGACCAGGGCGCTGCCGGGTGTCGCGAGGAAGCCGGGCCCCCACGTCGAGATCTCGGCGAGATCCTGCGGGTCCTCACCGTAGGGTTCAGCCGTGAAGACCTCGCAGTACAGCGACGTCACCGCCGCCCACGGCGTCGCGGGCGACGGTTCCGTGTATCGCTTCAAGGTCGCTGCGGACGCGGTCGGGTCGAGGATCACGTCAGCGACGGTAGCAGCGTCGACTCGGGGTGTACCTTCTTCGTCCGGCGACCGCAACCCCAAGGCGCAGATGGGGGTGGCGCGGGTAGAAAGGGCCACGTGAAGAGGGTGATCTACGCAGGAAGCGAATTCGTGACCGGGGACGATATCGCCGCTGCACTGTTGGCCACGTGCCAGGCGCTCGCCGAGGTCGGTGAAGCCGAGACGGTGTCGATCCCGACTCTGAACGCCGACGGCTCGGTGGGCGGCGTGCTGCTGCTGATCGGTCCGGCGAGCCAGATGATGGCGCATCAGATCGTGACCGATGCCGAGGAGGTGATCGACGCCCCCGCCGTCTCGCGGCTGAACGCGATCCAGCGCCGCCTTCATCCGACCGCGGCGTTCGACGTCGAACCCGCCGATCCGTCCCCCTGGGACGGCGATCTCTGAGCCTGCGCTCCACGACGAAGGAGGACACATGACCGCCGATACGGCACCCGTCGTGACCCGCTCCAACCGCGGGCAATGGGAGAACCATGTCGAGGGGCATCCCGAGCTCTCGCAGAGCTTCGCGAGCAGGGAGGAGGCCGTGGATGCCGGCCGCCGGGTCGCCGACGACCTCGGCGTGCACCATGTCGTCGAGGATGCGGAGCCGACCGGCGCGATCACCGACGAGCAGGAGCCGTCGGCGGGCTGAGCGGCGACGGGCTCATCGGAAGTCCCGCGCCCGATGCTGCACCTCGACGCGGAGATCTTCGAAGGCGTCGGCGACCAGGTTGGTCACCCCTTCGACCGATCGCTCCAGGATGCCGCGGACGATGAGCGCCGGAGAGTCCCGGACGACGCGTCGGTAGCGGTTCCAGACGCCGATCGAGCACACGATGTTGACGAGACCGTGCTCGTCTTCGAGGTTGATGAAGGTGATGCCGGATGCCGTCGCCGGACGCTGCCGGTGCGTCACGAGCCCCGCCACCTCGACTCGGCGACCGGTCTCGTACGTGCGCAGCTCGCGCGAGGTCAGCACTCCCCGGGCGTCGAGTCCGGAACGGTAGTGGGTCAGCGGATGGTCGTCGGTCGAGATGCCCGTCGCCCACAGATCGGCGGCGAGCCGCTCGTAGCTCGTGGGGTCGGGGAACAGCGGCGGCTGCACCGCGATGAGCGAGTCGGGCAGGAATTCGGGGCGATCCTGCGCCGCCGATCCCGCCAGCCAGATCGCCTCGCGCCGGCTGATGCCGAGGCACTCGAACGCCCCCGCGGTCGCGAGCGCCTCGACCTGCGCGGCGGTGATGCTAGTACGGCGCACGAGGTCGCGCAGATCACGGAACTCCCCGCCGGCGTCGCGCGCAGCCACGATGCGCTGCGCCACTCCCGCGCCGATGCCCTTGACGCCCGCCAGCCCCAGCCGCACCGCGAACCCGCCGTCGCGACGGTGCGCCGCCGACTCGTCCGGCTCGGTGATGTCGAACGTCCCGACCGGCGGCTGCTCGCGCTGCAGGCATGAGTCGAGCCCGGCAACCGGTCGTTGAGCGGAGGGCGCTCCAGCGCCCGCAGACGAAACGCCGTGGGCGTCCGCAGACCTCGACCCGAGGCCGTTCGTGCGCTCGGCGCGTTTCGTCTCTGCGTTTCGACTCGCAGGCTCGCTCAACGACCGCGTTCCTCGCTCGCTCAACGACCGCGTTCCTCGCTCGTTCAACGACCGGATGGGCTCCAGCACCGCCTCGACACCCGAGGCGTGCAGATCCGGGCGGCGCACGTCGACGCCGTGGCGGCGCGCGTCGGCGACGAGGGTCGCCGGCGAGTAGAAGCCCATCGGCTGCGCCCGCAGAAGCCCCGCGAGGAACGCGCCCGGATAGTGCAGCTTGATCCACGAGCTCGCGTACACGAGCAGCGCGAACGACAGCGAATGCGACTCGGCGAACCCGAAGTTCGCGAACGCCTGGATCTTGGCGTAGATCGCGTCGGCCTCCTCGCCGACCAGACCGTTCTCTGCCATGCCGTCGTAGAGCTTCTCGCGCAGCGACTCGATGCGCTCGACCCCGCGCTTGGAGCCCATCGCCCGTCGCAGCAGGTCGGCGTCCTCGCCGTTCAGCCCGCCGATGACCATGCCCATCTGCATGAGCTGCTCCTGGAACACCGGGATGCCGAGCGTGCGCTCCAGCACCGGCTTGAGCTTCTCGTGCGGATACGTGACCGGGTCCTGGCCGAGCTTGCGGCGCACGAACGGGTGCACCGCGCCGCCCTGGATCGGCCCCGGGCGGATGAGCGCGATCTCGATCGCGAGGTCGTAGAACTCGCGCGGCTGCAGACGCGGCAGCAGCCCCATCTGCGCCCGCGACTCCACCTGGAACACGCCCACCGCATCCGCGCGGCACAGCATGTCGTAGACCGCCTTCTCTTCTTTGGGGATCGTCGACAGCTCCCAGTCCTCGCCCGTCGAGGCGCGGATCATGTCGAAGCAGTACTGCAGGGCCGCCAGCATCCCGAGTCCCAGCAGATCGAACTTGACCAGCCCCATCCAGGCGGCGTCGTCCTTGTCCCACTGGATCACGGTGCGGTTCTCCATGCGGGCGTGCTCGATCGGCACGACCTCTCCCACCGGCCTGTCGGTCAGCACCATGCCGCCGGAATGGATGCCGAGATGCCGAGGCGCCTTCAGCAGCTCGCCGGCGAACTCCAGCACCTGGTCGGGGATGTCGTGCCCGGCGCCGGTCTCGAGCAGCGCACCCCAGCCCTCTATCTGCTTCGACCACGCGTCCTGCTGCCCCGGCGAGTGGCCGAGCGCCTTCGCCATGTCGCGCACGGCGTTCTTCGGCCGGTACTGGATCACGTTCGCGACCTGCGCCGCCCGGTCGCGCCCGTACTCCCGGTACACCCACTGGATGACCTCTTCGCGGCGATCCGAGTCGAAGTCGACGTCGATGTCGGGCTCCTCCTCGCGCAGGCTCGACAGGAACCGCTCGAACGGCAGCTTGTAGCCGATCGCATCGACCGCCGTGATGTCGAGCAGGTAGCAGACGGCGCTGTTGGCGGCCGACCCGCGCCCCTGGCAGAGGATGCCCTGGCTGCGGGCGAACTGCACGATGCCGTGGACGATCAGGAAGTAGCCAGGGAAGTCCTTCATCTCGATGACGCTGAGCTCGCGTTCGATGCGGTCGCGGTCGTCCGGCCGAAGGTTCGGGTACTTGCGCGGCACCGCGTCCCACACGAGCTTGCGCAGCCACGACATCGGCGTATGCCCCTCGGACACCTTCTGCTTCGGCAGCGCCGGCTTCGCCTTGCGCAGCGGGAACGCGAGCTCATCGGCGAGCGTCACGGTGCGCGCCACGGCGTCGGGGAACCGCACGAACCGCTCCGCCATCTCGGCGCCCGACCGCAGATGCGCGCCGGCGTGGGA
Source organism: Microbacterium jejuense (assembly GCF_019511665.1). GTDB lineage: Bacteria > Actinomycetota > Actinomycetes > Actinomycetales > Microbacteriaceae > Microbacterium > Microbacterium jejuense_A. The sequence goes on along the minus strand of NZ_JAEUAW010000004.1, from coordinate 75,812 downwards.
GGGGAGCCAGCCGTCGAGCTCGTCGAGGCCTCGGTTCGCGCGCACGGCGGCGACCGCCGCGGCCAGCAGCTGCCGTTTCGGCGCGGCATAGTGCACGTTGTTCGTCGCGAGCAGCGGCAGCCCCCGCTCTCGCGCGAGCCCCGCCAGCACGTCGTTGTCGCGCGTGTCGAGCGGATTGCCGTGATCGATGAGCTCGACGTGCACGTTGTCGCGGCCGAACAGCGCCACGAGCCGGTCGAGCTCGGCGGCCGCGGCATCCGCCCCCGCCGTTCCCGACGCCGACGCGAGCGCACGCCGCACCGCTCCCTTGCGGCACCCGGTGAGCACCGCCCACTGGCCGTCCGCCTGCGCGGCCAGCTCGTCGAGGTCGTACACCGGGCGTCCCTTCTCGGCGCCCTGCAGCTGCGCGTGCGTGATCGCGCCGGCCAGCCGGTGGTACCCCTCCTCGCCGCGCGCGAGCACCAGCAGGTGCGCGCCCACCGGATCGGCCTCGCCGTTCTGGGGCTTCGGCAGCTCGAGCGACAGCTCCGCTCCGAACACGGTGTTCAGCTGCAGCGCCTCGGCCGCCTCGGCGAACCGCACGATGCCGTAGAAGCCGTCGTGGTCGGTCACCGCCAGGGCGTGCAGCCCCAGGCGCTCGGCCTCCTCCGCCAGCTCTTCGGGCGACGACGCCCCGTCGAGGAACGAGTACGACGAATGCGCGTGCAGCTCGGCGTACGGGATGGCGTCGACCGGCCGCTCGATCGGCGGCGCCACGTACGGCCCCCGCTTGTGCGACCACGCCGGGCTGTCACCGCCGTCCGCGCCCACCGGCGGGCCGCCCGGCCGGCGACGGCCCGACAGCACGCGCTCCATCTCGGACCACGACACCCCGGGGTTGTTGAAGCCCATCAGGAATCACCGCCGTCGTCCGTCAGCCCGAGGCGTTTCGTCTCGGGAGTCGGTCGCTCGCTCGACGACCGGAAGCGCCCCCTAGTCATACGTCGCCTCCGCGGTCCAGGCGTCGCCCTCGCACACGAGCAGCCAGGCTTCCCCATCGGCGTCGACGACCTGGAACCGATGCGCGCGACGCGCGCGTGCGGCATCCCATCCCCGCTCGACCACCGGCCACGGCCCGGCCCACGCCTCGATCGCCCGGCGCCGCCCGCTCTCGACGAGGAACGCGGGCACCGCCGACACGATGCCCCGCTCGTCGACGTCGACCAGCTCGCCGCCGAGCGCCCGCACGTCGACCGGCACCGGGTCGGCGAACACCGTCGTCGGCAGCGGATCGGGCAGGCTCCCGGGCCACGGCCGTGCGCGCTGCGCCGCAAGACCGCCCGCACCCGTGACACCGGGACCGCGCGCGCCGGACCGCCGATCGCGCGCGTCCTTGTCGCCCCACGGCACGAGCACCTGCCGCTCGGCCAGCCACCGGCCGCCGCCGATCACGGGCGTGAGCACTCCGCGATGCCCCAGCATCGCCTGCACGCGCGACAGCGCATGGTGCACGCGCTGCTCGGGACCGCCGCCGAACAGCGCCGGAGCGTGATGGGATGCCGCCTCCACCGCCTCGGGAGAGATCCGCACCAGCGCCACACCGCTGCGCAGCCCGCCGGTCGCGGAGCCGCCGGAGCCGCCGGCATCCCCCGCTCCCACGTCCTCGGCGAGCTGCCAGCGCACGCGGTCGACGATCGCCGGCGCGTCGAAGGAGCCGGGATGCAGCCACACCCGCTCACTGCGCTCGCCCCGGTCGCCGACGAGCTCGACCCGCAGCTCGGTGCACACGAGGTCGATGGCGCCGAGGCCTGCGACGAAGTCGTCGGCGGTGACGCGCATCGCGAACGCCACCTGATCGGCGATCTCGAGCGGCGGCTCGAACGCGACCTCGCGCTGCAGCTCTGGCGGCGGCGTGCGCGGCTCGACGGGTCGCGAATCCTGTCCGGCGGCCAGCGCACGAAGCCTCACTCCCCGCTCGCCGAACCGCTCGCGCACGCGTTCGGGAGGCATCTCGGCGAATCCGCCCAGTGTCTGCACACCCAGCCGCGCGAGCAGCCCCACGAGATCGGCAGCGCCGTCCTTGCCCGACGCGCCGCCGGCCGCCGCGTCGAGCACCGCGATCGACAGCGGCGCGAGGAATCCCGCCGCTCCCCCGGCCGGCACCACGAACACCGGCTCGTCGGCGCTCGTGCCGGCGCGCGCCGCCTGCTCCGCGGTGAAGGGACCGTCGGCGATCCCCGCCCGCACTCCCTCGAGCCCCTGATCGCGCAGCGCTCCGAGCAGCATGCGCGCCGCCTCGGCCTCGCCGCCGTAGTAGCGGGCGGGGCCGCGTGCGCGCAGCGCGCACAGCCCGGGCCGCACCAGCTGCACCCCCGGTGCGCGCTCTTCGATCAGCGCCACCACCGGCGCGAACGCCCGCTGATCGCGTGCCGCATCGGCCGCGACGACCGTGAGCCCCGGGCAGCGCGCCTGGGCATCGCGCCGGCGCTGCCCCCGCCGCACCCCCTCGACGCGCGCCGATGCCGAGCACGCGACGACGAGATTGCGCTCGACGACGGCGATGGGATGCCGCACCCCCGCCGCACCCTGCGTCCCCGCTGCGCCGGCCTCGCGGGCGATCGCGGTGACCGGCCAGTCCGGGAACCACAGGACGAGGCTCCGGACGGGCACCGGGGATGTCATGTCCCCACCGCCCTGGCGAGCACGGCGTCGTCCGAGACGCGGCGCAGGGGCTCGACCGCCCGCATCCGCTCCGCGACGGCGGACACCTGCCCCGAGGCATCCGGAAGCATCACCCGCGTCCGTCGAGACCGCGGCCAGCGCCGGCTCGACGAGGTGATCGTCACCTCGCGGCCGGAGAGATACCCGTGGCCGCGCCCCACGCCCTGCCACGCCGGCTCGCCGACCTCGAGCACCGCCTCGGCCTGCGGCCACGGCCCCTGCACGAGGAGCACGGCGCCGCGATGGCGCAGCCGGGCGGCGAGACGCGCGATCTCGCCGTCGGCGGCGCGCCCCGACGGCCGCACGGCGACCACCGGCAGCACCTCGGCGATCGTCGCGGTGACCGCGAGCCAGCGGGCACCTGGGTCGGGAATGAGCACGAGGCGCGACAGATCGACCCCCAGCCCCTCGGCGGCCTCGGCACCGAGCCGCGGCATGCCGATCACGCCGCACCACGAGCCGGACTGCGACGGCTGGGCGAGCAGCGCCAGGAGCACCGACGTCGAGCGCGGAAGGGAGTACGCGGCACCGGGGCGGAGCCCGCCGCCGGGCAGCAGAGAGGCCAGCGCCGGGAGCACGGGCAGCACGGGGGCGTCCAGTCGGCGGCCCTGCACACGTTCGAGCTGGGCGCGCAGCGACGCGACGGCGACGGCGGGATCCCTCTCGGAATCCGCCTCCTGCACGCTCCGGACAGAACGCTGAGCAGTGAGCTGCACGGTCGCCCCCATCTCTCAAGGCTAGAACAAATGTTCTAGCACTTCAATCGATGGGAACGACCATACCTCGCGCTTCCGACAATTATGTTCGAGACTGCGCGACCGGCGGAGCGATCGCGGATCGCTCGGCAGGTCGTGGCTGTGCCGCGCCGAGCATGATCCCCGACAGCACGAGCGCCACCCCGATGGCCTGGGGAACACCGAACGCCTCTCCGGCGACCAGGACGCCCAGTACCACCCCCGTGACGGGATTGAGAAGACCGACGACCCCCACCACGCCCGGCGACAGGCGGCGCAGCCCCGAGAACCAGGCGACGTAGGCCAGCGCCGTGGCCACGAGGGTGAGGTACGCGAACCCGAGTGCCGACGGAGCCGTGAGCGCCGGCGGAGCCCCCTCGATCAGCACGGCCACCGGCAGCAGCACGATCGATCCGCCCAGCAGCTGCCACGCCGTCATCGGCAGCGCCGGCACGTCAGCTCCCCAGCGCGATGTGAGCACGAACCCGACGGACGAGGCCACCATCGCGCCGAGCGACGCGACGACGCCCCACACGTCCGCGCCGCCGGCGTCGAACCCCAGCATCACGACGACACCGGCGAGCCCCACCGCCGCCCCCACCGCTGCGGCGAGCCGTGGCCTGCGGTGCAGCAGCAGCCACGCGAACAGCAGCATGCAGGCGGCGGACGCCGACATCAGCGTGGCAGCCAGACTCGACGGCAGGCGCTGCCCCGCCACGTACACGAGCACGAAGAACCCGCCCACGTTCAGCGTGCCGAGCACGAGCGAACGCCACCACCACGAGCCCTGCGGCAGCCGGCGCGCGAGCAGCAGCACGACCAGCCCCGCGGGCAGCGCCCGCAGCACACCGCCCCACAGGGGCGCGTCCGCGGGCAGCAGGTGCCTCGTCACGACATAGCCGCTCCCCCACGCGATCGGCGCGATCGCTGTCACGAGCACCCAGAACCAGCGCTTATCTTCCACGGAAGACATTTTATCTTACCAGGAAGGTAAACTGGCGCGATGGCCCGTCAGACGCCCTCGCCCGACCTCCCCGACGACAGGGTCGCCCAGATCCAGCAGGAGTGGCGGCGCGAGCGCCCGGACCTCGACCCTGGCCCCCAGGGCGTCATCGGACGCCTGCACCGCATCGCGCTGATCCTGACCGAGCGCCTGGTCGCCGTCTACGCGGACTTCGGACTCAGCGAGGGCGAGTTCGATGTGCTCGCCACCCTGCGGCGCGCGGGCGCGCCGTACGAACGCGCTGCCGGCGAGCTCGCCGACCACACGCTCGTGACCACCGGAGGCCTCACCAAGCGCGTCGACCGCCTGGAAGCCCGGGGGCTCGTCGAGCGCCGGGCCGAGGCATCCGACGCTCGCAAGCGCCTGGTGCGCCTCACCCCGAGCGGACGGGAGCTCATCGACCGCGCCATCGCCGCGCACCTGCAGAACGAGCACCGGATCCTCGCCGAGCTCGGCGAGGACGACACACGAGCCCTCGAACCGCTGCTCACCCGCTGGCTGCGCGTGCTGGACGGCGACTGACCGACCGGGCGCGACGCGTCAGGCGGCGAGCGTCAGGTACGGCTCCCAGCGCGGGTCGGTGCGCTCGGTGCCCCGCACCGTCCACTGCGCGCCGCGCGGCGGGCGCGGCGTGAAGCGCAGCTCCCAGTCCATCTCCTGCGGGGTGCGATCGCCCTTGACGTTGTTGCAGCGCAGGCAGCACGCGACCAGGTTCTCCCACGAGTCCGCGCCGCCGCGCGAACGCGGCAGGACGTGATCGATGGTCGAGGCGGACTTTCCGCAGTACGCGCAGTGGTGGTTGTCGCGCCGCAGCACGCCCCGCCGCGTCACCGGCACATGGCGCCCGCCCGGCACCCGCACGTAGCGGGTCAGGATGATCACCGCCGGTCGTTCGTACGAGCGTCTGGTCCCCCACACCGGATCCGTCTCGGTGTGCTCGACCACCGTCGCCTTCTCGTTCATCACGAGCACGAGGGCCCGTTTGAACGACACGACCGCGAGCGGCTCGTAACCTGCATTCAGCACCAGTGTGCGCATCGATCATCCTCTCGAACGGCCGGAACGGCTTTCCGGTGATTCGAATCACATGACGATCAAGGGCTCAGGGGCATGAAAAAAGGCGCTGTCTCACAGACAGCGCCCTGGCGCCACGGCAATGCCGCGGCATCCGCTCATGCAATGCCGAAGGACGAGGCGTCCCAGAGCATCCGTGGTTCGGATGCGTGGTGTGCAGCCCATCGGCTCCCTCCGCTCTCTCAGCGTCGGAATCAGGGTAACGCACGCTGCAGACACCGAGGGCGATGCGCATCGTGAACGTCGCGTGGCGTGTCGAAGAACGATGCCCCGCGCCATCGGCGCGGGGCATCCCTGCTGTGTTGCAGATCGTGGAGACTCAGCCGGCGTTCGCCTGCAGCCAGGCCCAGGGGTCGACGACGGACCCGTTGATGTGGACCTCGAAGTGCAGGTGGCATGCGGTCGAGCTGCCGGTGCTGCCGACCAGCCCGATGAGCTGCCCGGCCTCGACCGTCTGACCCACCGCGACCTGCCGCGAGCCGTACGTCATGTGGCCGTAGAGCGAGTTGACCCGCTGGCCGCCCAGGACGTGGTCGATCGAGACCGCCACGCCGTAGCCGCCGTAGCTCTCCTGCGAGACCTTGACGACGCCCGCGGCCGTCGCATAGATGGGCGTTCCGCACGACGTCAGCAGGTCGACGCCCTGGTGGTAGCCCGAGTCCCACAGGCCGCGGCCCTTCGTGAAGTTGAGGAGCGGCCAGCGCACCTCGCCGGATCCGGGCGAGATGAGCGCGATGTTCGTGCCGACGGAGGCGGATGCCGCCGACGCACGCTTCGCCGCCTCGCGGGCGCGCTCGGCAGCGGCTTCGGCCGCCTTCTTCTTCTCGATCTCTTCCGACGTCGTGGCCGAGTAGCTGTCGCGTGCGAGCTCGGCGCTCGTCGAATCGGATGCCGCCACGAACGTCTGCGCGTCGTCCATCGCCATCTGCTGCAGGGTCATCGACTCCTCGCCGCTCTTGGCGGCGCCGGCGGCGAAGGCCGGCAGTGCGACGGTCGCGACGAGGCCGCCGACCATGCTGAGGATGACGACGCTGCGCAGCGACTTCGTGATGCGCCCCTTCTTCGCAGGGGGGCGCGTCGATGCGGAGACCGTCGTGGGTGCGGACTTCGCGGGCGCCACCGTGCCGCGCGAGCGTCTCGCGGGAGCGGCCTGGCGCGTGCGCGCACGACGGCTCTGATGGGTCGCGTCGTGCTCGGGTCCGTTCGCGGGCGACTCGATCTGTTCAGCCAAACTGTCCTCCGGCGCCTCTGCGCCGGAGCGCCTGGCTCGTCGGGTTGCGTGAGGGCGCACGTGTCGGGACACGGACGCAACTGTGCACCGCGTGGACGACGAGCCGGAGAGGCGATCCACGCGGGGTCCGGTCGGCGGGCTTCTCGCCTGGTGGACTGTTCGAGGCTACCCGAAGGTCACGATTCTGTCACGCTACGCGCCTGGCAAACCTCTGGATGGCCATCACCGCGGGTGGCGGCATCCCGATCTCAGTGGACGTCGTCGACCAGGAAGATGTGCGATGCGAGCTCGACCGGGAGCTCGAGACCCTCGTCGCTGCCGCGCATCTGCACCAGGACGTAGCCCTCGTTGTAGCGGTAGTCGCCGACGGCGCCCGGCACGACACCGGCGCCCTTGAGCTGCTGCAGCAGCTCGGGATCGACCTGCGCGGGCTCGGCAAGGCGGCGCACCGTGCCGGTGATCGGCTCGCCGGCGTCGTTGAGACGGCGGACGAGTCCGACCACACCCTGCTCGAACTCCGTCGCCGGCACGTCGCCCAGCTGGTCGAGCCCGGGGATCGGGTTGCCGTACGGCGACTCGGTGGGGTGCCCGAGCAGCTCGACGAGGCGGCGCTCCACCTGCTCGCTCATGACGTGCTCCCACCGGCACGCCTCTTCGTGCACGTACGCCCAGTCCAGCCCGATGACATCCGACAGCAGGCGCTCGGCGAGGCGGTGCTTGCGCATGACGTCGACGGCCTTCTGACGGCCGGCGTCGGTGAGCTCGAGGCTGCGGTCCTCCGACACGACGACGAGGCCGTCGCGCTCCATGCGCCCGATCGTCTGCGACACCGTCGGCCCCGAGTGGCCCAGGCGCTCCGAGATGCGCGCGCGCAGCGGAACGATGTTCTCCTCTTCGAGCTCGAGGATCGTACGCAGGTACATCTCGGTGGTGTCGATCAGGTCTGTCATCGCGGTGTCCTCAGTTCTCAAGGGGCAAAGGACAGCCTATCCTCCGCACCCGACACCGAGGCCGTACGCCCGCGCTGCCGGGCCGTCACGCGGTCGGGCGGGGCGCGGGGGCGTCTCTAGAATCGATCCATGGCGCACATCGAGCTTCCCCGAGAGATCCTGCCCGCCGACGGACGCTTCGGGTGCGGCCCGTCGAAGATCATCCCCGCCCACCTCGACGCCCTGGCCGGGCGCGGCGCGGCGCTCATGGGCACCTCGCACCGCCAGGCGCCCGTCAAGGATCTCGTCGGCAGCGTCCGCGCCGGCCTGCGCGAGCTCTTCCGCGTGCCGAACGGGTACGAGGTCATCCTCGGCAACGGCGGGTCGACCGCGTTCTGGGATGCCGCGTCGTTCGGCCTCATCGACAGGCGCGCGCAGAACCTGGTGTTCGGCGAGTTCGGCGGCAAGTTCGCCAAGGCCGCCGGTGCGCCGTGGCTCGAGGCCCCGGATGTGCGCGAGGTGCCCGCCGGCACCCGCACCGCCCCCGAGCCCGTCGAGGGCGTCGACGTCTACGCCTGGCCGCACAACGAGACCTCGACCGGTGTCTCGGCCCCGGTGCAGCGCGTGCACGGCGACGAGGGCGCCCTCACCGTGATCGACGCCACGAGCGCCGCCGGCGGCATCGACTTCTCGGTGCACGAGGCCGACGTCTACTACTTCGCGCCCCAGAAGAACCTCGGCTCCGACGGCGGCCTGTGGTTCGCCGTCGTCTCGCCGGCCGCGATCGAGCGCATCGAGCGCATCGCCGCCTCGGGTCGCTACATCCCCGAGTTCCTGAGCCTCAAGCAGGCCGTCGACAACTCGCGCCTGAACCAGACGCTCAACACCCCGGCGCTCGCGACGCTGTTCCTGCTGAACGAGCAGGTGTCGTGGATCAACCGCAGCGGCGGCCTCCAGTGGGCCGACGCCCGCACCCGCGAGTCCTCGCAGGCGCTGTACGACTGGGCCGAGGCATCCTCGTTCGCGACGCCGTTCGTCGCCGACGCAGCCGACCGCTCCCCCGTCGTCGTCACGATCGACTTCGACGAGTCGATCGACGCCGCCGCGGTCGCGAAGAGCCTGCGCGCCAACGGCATCGTCGACACCGAGCCGTACCGCAAGCTCGGCCGCAACCAGCTGCGCATCGCGACGTTCGTCTCGGTCGAGCCCGACGACGTGCGCCAGCTGATCCGCTGCATCGACTACACCGTCGAGCGCCTGGGCTGACAAGCCTCGAGAGAGTGGATGCCGGGCGCCCGGCATCCACTCTCTCTATGTCTGCGCGCTCGGGGCCGACTCGGCCAGCGGCGATGGCTGCGGTGTGAGCACGGCCGACACGATCGCCTCGATCGCGAACTCGGACGCCCGGGCGAGGTCGACCGCGGAGGGGTCGAGCAGCCACTGCACCTGCAGGCCGTCCATGACGGCGAGGATGCTGGCCGATGCCACGCCGACGGTCGCGGGCTCGGTGACGCCCCGCTCGGCGCACACGACCTCGAAGGCGTGCGCGACCTCGGCCCGCAGCGTGCGGTAGCGCTTCTCGAAGAAGGCGCGACCGGGGTGGTCGTCCGTCACCGACTCCGCCGAGAGAACGGCGTACGCCTGCACGATGCCGGCGCGGTGGGCGTTGACGAACGCCGTCCGAACCAGATGGCGGAACAGCGGCATGCCGTCGGGGATGTGCTGACCCTCCAGGTCCGCGACATCGGTGTCGTCGCGGTGCTGCAGGACCTCGATGAGCAGCTGGTCCTTCGATCCGAAGTGGTGGAGGATCCCGGCGTGGGTCATGCCCACCTGGTCCGCGATCTCTTGCAGCGTCCCGCCGGCGAATCCCTTGCTGCCGAAGATCTCGACCGCGGCGTCGAGGATGTCGCGCCGGCGGGCGAGTGTCTCGGGTCGTGAGCGCGGCTGGCGTCGCTGAGCAGCCATCGTCAAGCCCCCTTCTCATCCGCGTTTCCGGGCGCATGAACCGGCGTGTGCGAGTTTATCGGCGGCATCCGCCGCGTCGCGGATGAAGCCTACTTGCAAAGATTACTTACTTGATTGTAAGTTGATGCGGCAATCACTCGGACATCGTCGTCTACCCTCCCGGAGGCACGATGTCGTGCACACACCCAAGGAGAAGCAATGAGGCTCAGAACAACCCTCGCAGCTGTCGGCGTCGCCGCCGCGCTGGTGCTCACCGGCTGCGCCGGTGGCAGCGGCGACAACAACGGCGACTCGTCGGGCGCGGCGCTCACCATCGCCAAGCCGGACGGTGCGATCACCACCGAGTCGAACAACCCCTACCTGGGCGACTCGTCCGCCTCCAAGTACGGCTACGGCAAGGTCATCTTCGAGTCGCTCGCCCTCGTCAACCCGACCGGCGACCTCGGAACGACCCCGTGGCTCGCGGAGTCGGTGACGTGGAACGACGACTACACGCAGCTGACCGCCGTGGCCCGCAGCGGCGTCAAGTGGAGCGACGGCGAGGACTTCACGGCCGACGACATCGCGTTCTCGTTCAACCAGGTCCTCGACGGCAAGCTCAACGACACCAACGCGCTCGACCTCAAGAGCGTCGCCGTCGACGGCGACACCGTCACGATCGACTTCAACAGCTCGAAGTACACGCAGCAGGCGCGCGTGCTGCACTTCCAGATCGTGCCCGAGCACATCTGGAAGGACATCGACGACCCCAACACCGACCCGGTCACCGGCGAAGGCCAGGCCGTCGGCACCGGTCCCTACGTCCTCGACTCGTGGACGACCGAGGCGGTCACCCTCACCGCGAACCCCGACTACTGGGGCGGAGAGCTGGCGGTCCCCGAGCTCCACTACGTCTCGTACGGCGACAACGCGGCCCTGACGACCGCACTGGCGACGGGCGAGGCCGACTGGGCGCAGGCGTTCATCCCGCAGATCGAGGACAGCTACCTGTCGGCCGACCCCGACAACAAGTTCCTCGCCTCCCCCACGGCCGGCGCGGGCACGCTGTTCATGAACCTGCAGACGAAGCCGTTCAACGACCCGGCACTCCGCCAGGCGCTCGCCTGGACGATCGACCGTCAGGCCTACGTCGACATCGCCCGCGAAGGCGCGAGCGAGGCGATCTGGAACGTGACCGGTCTCGGCGCGCTGCTCCAGGACGAGATCATCCCCGAGTACGCCGACCAGAACTATGAGGTCGACATCGACAAGGCGCGCCAGATCCTCACAGACGCCGGGTACACGTGGGAGGGCGAGAACCTCATCGACCCCGACGGCGAGGCGGTCACGTTCTCGATCTCGGTCCCCGCGGGCTGGAGCGACTGGAACACCGAGCAGGCGCTCCTGGCCGAAGAGCTCAAGGAGGGCCTCGGCATCGAGGTCAAGGTCGACCAGCCGGACTGGGGCGGCTGGGATGCCGCCCGCCAGGAGGGCACGTTCCAGGCGATCATCCACTGGCTCGAGGACACCGGCAACGCGTACGGCCTGTACACGTCCGCGATGGACCCGAAGTGGATCGTCGACGGCAAGGCGGCGTTCAACTTCGGTCGCTTCGACGACCCGGCCGTCACCGAGGCGCTGAACACCTACGCGAACGCGTCGTCCGACGCCGACCGTGAGGCCGCCCTCGCGGTCATCGAGAAGGCGTTCGTCGACAACGTCCCTGTCATCCCGCTGGGTGCGCACCCGCTGCTGGGCGAGTTCAACACCCGCAACTACGTCGGATGGCCGTCCGAGGACGACCAGTACGCCTCTGCGGACCCGACGCAGCCGGCGATCGTGCAGATCCTGACCAAGCTGCAGCCCGCCGAATGACACATCGCGGCGGGGCGGATGCCGTGCGCATCCGCCCCGCCGCCACGTCACCCTCACGAAAGCGACCCAGCATCCATGAGAGATCCCCTGCTCTCCGTCCACGATTTCTCGATCGTCTACGACGTCGATCCCCCCGTCAGGGCCGTCAAGAACGTCACCCTCGAACTCCAGCGCGGTGAGATCCTCGGACTCGCCGGCGAGAGCGGGTGCGGCAAGACCACGCTCGCCTACGGCGTGCAGCGCCTCCTCAAACCACCGGCGGTCATCACCAGCGGCTCGGTCGTCTTCCACGACGCGAACGGCGAGGACATCGACGTCAACGGCCTCGAGCCCGAAGAGATGCGCCGCTTCCGATGGGACAAGATCTCGATGGTGTTCCAGGGGGCGATGAACTCGCTCAACCCGGTGGCCACCATCGGCTCCCAGCTCGAGGACGTCTTCGAGGTGCACCGCCCCGCACTCACGCGGTCGCAGCGGCGCGCCGAGGTCATCGACCTGCTCGAGATCGTCAAGGTCGGTGCGCAGCGCTACCGCTCGTATCCCCATGAGCTGTCGGGCGGCATGCGCCAGCGCGTCATGATCGCCATGGCCCTCGCGCTGCGGCCGCAGCTCATGGTGATGGACGAGCCGACGACCGCGCTCGACGTGCTCGTGCAGCGCGAGATCCTGCGCCAGATCTCGCATCTGCGCCACGAGTTCGGCTTCTCGGTGATCTTCATCACCCACGACCTGCCCCTTCTGCTCGAGATCAGCGACCGCATCGCGGTCATGCGCGAGGGCGAGATCGTCGAGCTCGACACCGCCGAGCGGGTCTGGACCGACCCGCAGGACGAGTACACGCGGACGCTGCTGGCATCCTTCCCCAGACTCACCGGAGAGAGAGGGGTGGTCCACCGATGACCGTCCTCGAATTCGACGCCGTCACCAAGGTGTACTCCGTGCGCGGCGCCGGCCAGATGAAGGCCCTCGACGACGTGAGCTTCACGCTCCGCTCGGGCCAGACGATCGGCCTCGTCGGCCAGTCCGGCAGCGGCAAGTCCACGATCGCGAAGATCCTCACCCAGCTCGAGTCGCCCACGAGCGGCGAGGTCCGCATGGACGGCCAGCCGATCCCTCGGCGCGGCAAGGGGCTGCGCGCATACCGCCAGCAGCTGCGCATGGTCTTCCAGGACCCCTTCGCGTCCCTGAATCCGTACCACTCCATCCGCTACGCCATCCAGCGGCCCCTCGAGCTCGACAAGGTCGTGCCCAAGGATCAGCTCGAGGACGAGGTCCGTCGCCTGCTCGGTCGCGTCCGATTGGACGCCAATGCCGTCATCGACCGTCGCCCGCACGAGCTCTCGGGCGGCCAGCGCCAGCGCGTGGCGATCGCGCGCGCCCTCGCGTCCCGGCCGAAGCTGCTCGTCGCCGACGAGCCCGTGTCGATGCTCGACGTGTCGATCCGCCTCGGGGTGCTCAATCTCCTCGCCGACCTGCAGCGCGAACACGGCCTCGGCGTCCTGTACATCACGCACGATCTCGCGACCGCGCGCCATTTCAGCGACGAGATCCTCGTGCTCAACCACGGGCGGGTGGTCGAACGCGGCCCCGCGGACGACGTGATCCTTAACCCCCAGAACCCCTACACCCAAGAGCTGCGGGCGGCATCCCCCGATCCCGACACCTACTTCGCGCACGCAGCCGGCATCCTCGGAGGTGACAGATGAGCGCCGTGGCTCCCCAGCTCCCTGCCCCCGACTTCGACGCGATCGAGGCGGGAACGACGGCAACGGGCGCCGTCAAGGGCCGCGCACGGATCCCGTGGCGGTTCCTCGGCAACCGGGCCCTGTTCTATCTGTTCACGCTGTGGGCGGCCATCACGATCAACTTCTTCCTGCCGCGCCTGATGAAGGGCGACGCGGTGAGCGCCTACCTGGCCCGCAACCGCAACGTGACGCCCGAGGCGGCCGAGGCACTGCGTGCGCTGCTGGGCCTCGACACCGACTCCTCGCTCTGGCAGCAGTACATCGACTACTGGGCGCACCTGCTGCGCGGCGACCTCGGCATCTCGCTGCTGCACGGCATGCGGCCCGTGACCGAGGTCGTCGGCCAGTCGCTCATCTGGACCGTCGCCCTCGTGGGCTTCGCGACCCTCATCGCCTTCGCGGTCGGCACCGTCGGCGGTGCGATCGTCGGCTGGCGCCGAGGCAGCCGGCTGGACGTGCTCATCCCGATCACCACGTTCTTCAGCACCATCCCCTACTTCTGGCTGGGCCTCCTGGCGATCTCGATCTTCTCGGTCGCCCTCGGATGGTTCCCGATCGGCAAGGCGTACGGCGTGGGTGTGGTGCCGGAGTGGTCGTGGGAGTTCATCGGCGACGTGATCCACCACGGCTTCCTTCCCGCGGCGACGATCGTCGTCGCGTCGCTCGGCGGCTGGATGCTGGGCATGCGCAACATGATGCTGACGGTGCTCGACGAGGACTACGTCACCGTCGCGCAGGCGAAGGGCATGCCGAACGACCGGGTGCTCTGGCGGTACGCCGCCCGCAACGCCGTGCTCCCGCAGATCCAGAGCTTCGCGCTCGCGCTCGGCTTCATCGTCGGCGGCACCATCGTGATGGAGGTGGTGTTCAGCTACCCCGGCGTCGGCAAGCTCCTGCTCGACGCCACCAACGCGAAGGACTACGCCCTCATGCAGGGGGTGTTCCTCGTGATCACGATCTCGGTGCTCCTGGCGAACCTCCTCGCCGACGTCGCCTACGCGTTCCTCGACCCGCGCACTCGCCAGACGGAGGCCTGAGCATGAACACGATCGTCAACGACACGGCGACTGGCCGCTCGGCGAACGCACCGGCGACCGCGACCGTGCGCAATCCCGCCGCCGCCGGCAAGGCACCCAAGAAGCCGGGCTTCTGGTCGAAGCTCGGCGCCGCCTTCGCGATGTTCCGCAACAAGAAGTCGATCACGGGGCTGTCGATCCTCGGGTTCTTCGTGCTCGTCGCGATCTTCGCCGACGTGCTGGCCCCGTACTCGCCCACGAAAGTCGACAACACGGCGCGGTTCCAGCCGCCGTCGGCGCAGCATTGGCTCGGCACGACCCACATCGGCGAGGACGTGCTGAGCCAGGTCATCCACGGCACGCGCGGCGTGATCGTGGTGGGCTTCCTCGCGGCATTCATCGCGACGATCATCGCGATCACCGTCGGCGTGCTGTCGGGCTACCTCCGCGGGTGGCGCAGCGAGGGCCTGTCCGCCCTCACGAACGTGTTCCTCGTGATCCCCGGCATCCCCCTGATCATCATCGTCGCGTCGATGTTCGAGGATCCGCCGCTCATCCTCGTCGCGGGCGTGCTGGGCCTCATCGGCTGGGCGTGGGGGGCGCGCGTGCTGCGCGCCCAGACGATGTCGCTGCGCAGCCGGGACTTCATCCAGGCGGCTCGGGCCAACGGCGAACCGCTGCGGCGGATCATCACCGTCGAGATGCTCCCGAACCTCATGGCGCTCATCGCCGCGAGCTTCGTGGGAACCGTGACGGCGGCGATCATCGGGCTGACGACGCTCTCGTACATCGGCATCATCCCGGTCACGACCTACAACTGGGGCACCATCCTCAACTGGGCGAGCGCGCAGGGGGCCTTCCGCCAGGGCCAGTGGTGGTGGTTCCTCCCCCCGGGCCTGTGCATCGCCGCGATCGGCGTCGCCCTGTCGCTCATCAACTTCGGCATCGACGAGTACGTCAACCCGCGCCTGCGGTCCGCCGGCGAGCGCGCCCGCGCCATGAAGAAGAAGGGCATGAACGTGAACGACACCGTCACGGTCGTGCGCACGAACACCAAGAGCACCGACACCAAGACGCAGGAGAACGCGTGACCACGGCGACGATCCCGGACTACCTCGACGAGACGCTGCCGGTCGCAGACCGCATCGCAGACCTCCTCCGCCGCATGACGGTCGAAGAGAAGGTCGGGCAGATGATGCAGCTCGACGCGCGCGACGACCTCGACGACCACGTGCTGCGCAAGCACGTGGGATCGATCCTGCACACCTCGCCGGAGCGCGTGCTCCGCGCCCGCGAGCTGACGCTGCAGACCCGTCTGCAGATCCCGCTGCTGGTCGGCGAGGACTGCATCCACGGTCACTCGTTCTGGGAGGGCGCCACGATCTTCCCGACGCAGCTGGGCATGGCCGGGTCGTGGGATGCCGGGCTCGTCGAGCGCGCGGCGCGCGCGACCGCCGTCGAGGTCGCGGCCACCGGCATCCACTGGACGTTCTCTCCGGTCCTGTGCATCGCACGCGATCTGCGCTGGGGGCGCGTCGACGAGACGTTCGGCGAGGACCCGTTCCTCATCGGCGAGCTCGCCTCGGCGATGGTGCGCGGCTATCAGGGCGACGGGCTCTCGGACCCGACGGCGATCCTCGCGACGGCGAAGCACTTCGCCGGATACTCCGAGACGCAGGGCGGCCGCGACGCCAGCGAGGCCGACATCTCGCGCCGCAAGCTGCGCTCGTGGTTCCTGCCGCCGTTCGAGCGGGTCGCGAAGGAGGGATGCCGCACCTTCATGCTCGGCTACCAGACGACCGACGGCGTGCCGATCACGATCAACGACTGGCTGCTGAACGACGTGCTGCGCGGCGAGTGGGGCTACACGGGCACCCTCATCACGGACTGGGACAACGTCGGCCGCATGGTGTGGGAGCAGCACGTGCAGCCCGACTACGCGCATGCCGCGGCGGCTGCCGTGAACGCCGGCAACGACATGATCATGACGACGCCCGGGTTCTTCCAGGGAGCACTCGACGCGCTGGAGCAGGGACTGCTGACCGAGGAGGCCCTGGACCGCGCGGTGGCGCGCATCCTGCTGCTGAAGTTCGAGTTCGGCCTGTTCGCCGACCCGCGCCTCCCGGACGAGGCTCGCATCGCGACCGAGATCGCCACGCTCGAGCACCGCGCCCTGAACCTCGAGCTCACGCGCCGCTCGCTCGTGCTGCTGCGCAACGACGGCCTGCTGCCGCTGGACGGCGGATTCGAGGCGGATGCCGGCGGCCGCGCCGTCCCGGGTGCCGCGGGTGCGCGACGGGTCGCGGTGATCGGCCCGCTCGCCGATGACGCTCAGACGCAGCTGGGCGACTGGGCGGGCGGCTCGGGCCAGGCGGGCTGGCTCGACGGCCAGCCGCGCGACATGATCACGACGGTGCTGGACGGGTTCCGCTCGTTCGCGCCGGCCGACTGGACGATCACGCACGCGCGCGGCGCCGACGTCCTGACGCTCGAAGAGGATCCGGCCGGAGCCTTCTTCCCCGACGGCCAGCCGCGACCGCAGATCGTGGTGCCCTCGCCGGCGGACGACGAGCTGATCGCCGAAGCCGTCGCCGCCGCGCAGGCTGCCGACGTGGCCGTCGTCGTGGTGGGCGACGTCATCGAGCTCGTGGGCGAGGGACGCTCGACGGCGACCCTCGACCTCATCGGC
Organism: Microbacterium jejuense; assembly: GCF_019511665.1. Lineage (GTDB taxonomy): Bacteria > Actinomycetota > Actinomycetes > Actinomycetales > Microbacteriaceae > Microbacterium > Microbacterium jejuense_A. The sequence goes on along the minus strand of NZ_JAEUAW010000004.1, from coordinate 58,869 downwards.
GGGCAGATCGCGCTGATCGACGCGCTCGCCGACACCGGCACGCCGTTCGTCCTGGTGCTGATGGCGTCCAAGCCGCTCGTGCTGCCGCCGTCGGCCCAGCGCGCGGCGGCCGTCATCTGGGCAGCGTCCCCCGGCATGGAGGGCGGCCGCGCGATCGCCGAGCTCGCCCTCGGGCTCATCGAGCCTGCGGGGCGCCTGCCCATCTCGTTCGCCCGTCACGCCGGCCAGCTGCCGATCTATTACAACCAGATCCGCGGTCAGCACGGCGACCGCTACGCCGACCTCACCCAGGCCCCCGCGTGGGCGTTCGGCGACGGCCTGTCGTACACGACCGTCGAGTACGACCGCCTGCGCATCGTCGACACCGAGCTCGCGCCCGGCGACACCGTGCGCGCGACGGTCGAGCTGCGCAACACCGGCACCCGCCCGGCGCACGAGATCGTGCAGGTGTACGTCCGCGACACCGTCACGTCGGTCAGCTGGGCCGACAAGGAGCTCAAGGCGTTCCGGCACGTCGACATCGACCCGGGGCAGATCGTGACGGTCGAGCTGTCGGTTCCGGTCGCGGAATGCACGATCGTGGATGCCGGCGGCCGGCGCATCGTGGAACCCGGTGAGTTCGAACTGCTCGTGGGACCGTCTTCACGCGACGAGGTGCTGCTGGGCGCCGGATTCCGCGTGACGATGCCGACCTCCCAGGTCTCGTCGCACTCCTGACGGGTCGGCGAAGGGCGGTCCTCCGTGCGCTGCGGGCGCGGAGGGCCGCCCTTTCGGCATGCCGCCGAGCCGTTTCGTCTGCGGGCGCCAGAGCGCCCTCCGCTCAACGACCGGTGGTCGAACGGGCGACACCCAGCGCCCACCGACCCGCTCGTTGAGCGAGCGAGGAACGAGCGAGACGAAACGCCTCGACGGGACGAGCGGCATTCAGCGCTCGTCGTCATCCTCGTCATTGTCGGACTCGTCATCGTCGGACTCGTCGTCATCGTCGGACTCATCCTCGTCGGACTCATCCTCGTCGGAGTCCTCGTCATCGTCGGACTCGTCATCGTCGGACTCGTCGTCCTCGGCAGAGGGGTCGAGCACGTCGATGTCGACGCCGTCGACGTCGCCCGCGTGGAGGATCGGCGAGCCGTCGTCGTCGAAATCCGCGGCGTCCAGGTCGTCGACGTCGTCGAGCTCGTCGTCGGAGTCGTCCTCGTCCGCGTCCTCGTCCTCGTCAGCGTGCGCGGCCTCGGCGAGCGCGGCCTGAGCCGCGTGGTACTCGGCGAGGCGGACGGCCCACGGCACCCAGTCGGGGGCCAGCAGTGCGCCGTCGCCCGGGAGCAGCTCGACCTCGAGCACCGTCGGCTCCGAGCCCTCGACACGGGCGAGACTGACCGTCCAGAACCAGCCGGGGTACCCGGGAAGCCGGTTGGCGAATCGCAGCGACACGACACCGTCGGGCTCGACGCGGTAGTCGGCGGGCTCGCCGATCGAGGCCTCGCTCGTGATCTCGCGCAGCGCCGCGAGCGCGAGATCGTGCGCCTCGAACAGCGACGGATCCGGTTCGACCACGACGACCTCGGTCTCCGCCTCGGTCTCCGCCTCGGTCTCCGCCTCGACGGCATCCTCCACGAGGCCGACCAGCAGCGCGTCGAGCACGCCCGTCTCGACCTCGACGACCTCGACCTCGGTCACCAGGACCTCGTCGGCTTCGGGCGTCTGTTCGGCCTCGGGCGCGGCATCCACGGTCTCTTCCGCGGCGACGGACTCGTCATCGCCGTCCGAGACGGCGTCGGCGTTCGGATCAGGCGTCGAGCTCATCGGCCACCTTGCGCAGGACGGCCGCGACCTTGCTCGCGTGCGCGCCGCTGGGGTAGCGGCCGCGGCGCAGGTCGCCACCGACGCTGTCGAGGAGCTTGACGAGATCCTCGATGATGATCGCCATGTCGTCAGCCGGCTTGCGCGAGCGCTTGGCGAGGCTCACGGGCGCATCGAGCACGCGCACCGAGAGCGCCTGCGGACCGCGCTTGCCGTCGGCGACGCCGAACTCGAGTCGCGTGCCCGTCTTGGGCGCGGGCGTGCCGGCGGGCAGGGCGGTGGCGTGCAGGAAGACGTCCTGGCCGTCGTCGGAGGAGATGAAGCCGAACCCCTTCTCCTCGTCGTAGAACCTGACCTTGCCGGTGGGCATCGAGAACCTCGCTGAATCGGGCGCCGCGCGAAAAGCCGCGGCGAAACAGTGCATGACGAATGCGGGGGCGGCGAAACCCCCACCAGAACAGCCTAGTCGCACCCCGACGGGTAGGCTGGAGCGGATGAGCACGAAACCCGACGGCGACGTCCCCGTCCGCCGCATCGACCGGATCCTGGCCTTCATGTCGCTGGGTCTGCTGGCACTGTCGATCGTGTGCTTCTTCGCGATCATGATCGCCTCGTCCGCGGGCGCGAAGATGGACACCGGCGTGTGGCCCGTCGTCGGCGTGCTGGTGTACTTCGCCCCCATCGTCGCCTTCGCGATGCTGCTCGCCGTGCTCATCATGAGCTTCGTGCGGAGGGCTCGGGCGAACCGAGGAGGCTGACCGGGTGGGCTCCGACGCGCGCGCACTCGCGACGCGGCTCGCCGATCTGGACGACGCCGCGCTCGCCGAGACGCTCGCGGCCCGGGGCGTCTCACCACATGTCGCCTGGCACGACTTCTTCGATGCGGCCGAGGCCCTGCTCGATCCGGTGCAGCTCGACCGCGCGCTCACGCGGCTGGACCGCTCCGAGCTGATCGCCCTGGCCGCCGGCCGCGCTCTCGCGGGCGGCGACGCCGACCTGCTGGCGCTGACCGACGCCGACGGAGCCCCGTACGACGCCGTGGCCGACCGGATCGCGGCGGCTGCGGCATCCCGTCCCGACGCCTTCGCACCCGCGGCGCCGGCCGCTGCGCCGACGCCGGCCGACGCGCGTTCCGCCGCCGCGGCAGCGGAGCGCGCGTTCACGACCGCGGGGTCGCTCGCCGACGTGCTGCTGGCGTGCCTGCACACGCCGCTCGCCCGCACCGGCGCGGGAGCCGTCAGCGCCGTCGACCGCCGACGGCTGACGGATGCCGGCGCCATCGCGGCACCCGACCACCTCGAAGACCTGCTGACGTCGGCGGCCGACGCCGGGCTCGCCGTCGCGCGCGACCGCGAATGGGTCGTGACGGATGCCGGCGAGGCCTGGCTGCAGACCCCCACGCCGCAGCGCTGGGAGGCGATCGCCGAGGGCTTCCGCGCGAGCCTGCCCCGCGGCATCCGCACCGCCGCCGGCGGGTTCACGGCCCCCGCGTCGTGGCACGACGCGTATCCGCTCGACGACGAGTGGCCCGGGCGCGCCGACCGCCTCCGTCGCATCGGCGCGCGGTGGGGCGTGTTCGACTCCGACGGCTCGTCGTCCGCCGAGTACCCGTGGACCGCACGGTTGCGCGAGGGCGAGCGAGCAGATGCCGCCACCATGGCCCCGTACCTGCCCGCCGAGATCGACCGCGTCTATCTGCAGGCCGATCTCACCGCGATCGCCCCCGGTCCGCTGGCGCCCGCGCTCGACCTGCGGCTGCGGTCGCTCGCGCTGCGCGAGTCGCGTGCGCAGGCGTCGACCTACCGGTTCACGGCCGAGTCGCTCGGAGCGGGCATGGGCGAGGGCGAGACGGCGTCGTCGATGCGGGAGTTCCTCGCCGAGCTCTCGCTCACCGGCATCCCGCAGCCGCTGGAGTACCTCATCGAGAGCACGGCGTCACGGCACGGACTCGTGCGCGTCCGCGCCGACGCCGCCTCGGGACGCACCCGCGTCGACAGCGCCGATACGGGCCTGCTCGACACGATCGCCGTCGACCAGGCCCTGCGCCCCCTCGGCCTCGTGGGCGACGGCGACGGCCTCACGTCGCGCGTCGCGCGGGACGCGGTCTACTGGACCCTCGCCGACGCCCGCTATCCCGTGATCGCGGTCGACGCCGCCGGGAAGCCCGAACCCGTCCACCGCCGCTCCGCCGCGACGCCGTCCGAGCCCGCGCTCACGCCCGCGCAGACGTACGAGCGGCTGCTGACGACGCTGCGGCTCAGCCACACGGCCGGCGGCGATGCCGGATGGCTCGAGCGCGAGCTCGAGCAGGCCGTACGCGCACGGGCCGAGATCGTCGTGGTCGTCCGCATGCCCGACGGCGCCGAACGCGCCTTCACGCTGGAGGCCTCGGGGCTGGGCGGTGGGCGGCTGCGCGGCCGCGACCGCGCCGCCGACATCGAGCGCACCCTCCCGGTGTCGAGCATCGTGAGCGTCCAGGCGGCGTGAGGCCGCGGCATCCCGGTCCCCCTCGCCGAGTCCGCCGGTAGACTGGCTCGTTATGGCTGACGGACCCCTCATCGTCCAGAGCGACCGCACGGTGCTGCTCGAAGTCGCGCATCCGGATGCCGAGAGCGCGCGGCACGAGCTCGCCATCTTCGCGGAGCTGGAGCGCGCGCCCGAGCACATCCACACGTACCGGATCACGCGTCTCGGGCTGTGGAACGCCCGCGCAGCCGGTCACGACGCCGACGACATGCTGGCGACGCTCGACAGGTGGTCGCGGTTCCCGGTGCCGCCCTCGGTGTCGATCGACATCGCCGAGACGGTGGGCCGCTACGGCCGCCTCGTCATCGAGCGCGCCTCTGTCGCCGAGGACGGGTCGGGCGGCGAGCTCATCCTGCGGTCGACGGACGCCGCCGTCCTCGCCGAGGTGTCGAAGAACAAGCGCATCCAGCCGCTGCTGATCGGCCGCCCCTCCCCCGACGCGTTCGTGATCGACGCGTGGGCGCGCGGGCACATCAAGCAGGAGCTGCTCAAGATCGGCTGGCCCGCGGAGGACCTCGCCGGCTACACGCCGGGCACCCCGCATCCCATCGACCTCGAAGAGGACGGATGGAACCTGAGGCCGTACCAGCGCAAGGCCGTCGACATCTTCACCGACGGCGGCTCGGGCGTCGTGGTGCTGCCCTGCGGCGCCGGCAAGACCCTCGTCGGTGCGGCCGCGATGGCCGAGACAAAGACGACGACCCTCATCCTCGTCACCAACACGGTGAGCGCACGGCAGTGGCGCGACGAGCTGCTCAAGCGCACGTCGCTCACACCCGAGGAGATCGGCGAGTACTCGGGGCAGACCAAGGAGATCAAGCCCGTCACGATCGCGACGTACCAGATCCTCACGGCGAAGCGGAAGGGCCAGTATGCCCACCTCGCGCTGCTGGACGCACTGGACTGGGGCCTCATCGTGTACGACGAGGTGCACCTGCTGCCGGCGCCGGTGTTCAAGCTCACCGCAGACCTGCAGGCGCGTCGCCGCCTGGGCCTCACCGCGACGCTCGTGCGCGAGGACGGCCGCGAGGGTGACGTGTTCAGCCTCATCGGACCCAAGCGGTTCGACGCGCCGTGGAAGGAGATCGAGGCCCAGGGCTTCATCTCCCCCGCCGTCTGCTACGAGGTGCGTGTCGACCTCCCCGCCTACGACCGCCTGGAGTACGCGGCCGCCGCCGACGACGAGCGCTACCGCCTCGCGGCGACGGCACCGGCCAAGATCGGCGTCGTGAAGCAGCTCGTCGAGCGGCACGAGGGCGAGCGCATCCTCATCATCGGCCAGTACCTCGACCAGATCGACGTGCTCGCCGAGGCGCTCGACGCCCCGAAGATCACGGGTCAGACCCCCGTCGACGAGCGCGAAGAGCTCTACCAGGCGTTCCGCGTGGGCGACATCTCGGTGCTCGTGGTGTCGAAGGTCGCGAACTTCTCGATCGATCTGCCCGAGGCATCCGTCGCCATCCAGGTGTCGGGATCCTTCGGGTCGCGCCAGGAGGAGGCCCAGCGTCTCGGGCGCCTGCTGCGCCCCAAGCAGTCCAACCACACGGCGAGCTTCTACACGCTCATCGCCCGCGACACCGTCGACCAGGACTTCGCGCAGAACCGCCAGCGCTTCCTCGCCGAGCAGGGCTACGCCTACACGATCCTCGACGCCCACTCCCTCGCGGCGTAGCGCCGGTCGGATGCGGGATGCCGCCACCTGCCCCCGCAGGAGGTCGCGGCATTCCCCCGCTGCACGGGGAGACGCCGATCACCGGCTCCCGAGATAGCCCTCGATGCGGTCGAACGCGGACGGCCAGACCGCGGCCTCGAAGAAGTCCCTCATCTGCGCGCTCGGGAAGCCCGTCTGCTCGGCGGTCATCATCGTGCCCGCCTCCGTCGGCGTGAGTGTGATGTCGATGCGCGACCTCAGCGTGGGCATCGGCTGACCGCCGATGACCGACTCCGAGACGACGTCCGTGACCAGCCGATGCGGCCGGTCGATCCGGACGTACGTCTGCACGTCGTGCACCTGCGTCTCAGGATCGGGGCGGAAGCTGGCCTCCCACGCACCGCCGACGCGCAGGTCGACCGACGTCTCGACACCGCCTTCGTCTGCGCCGAGCGGAGACAGCCATCTCTTCTGCTTCTCGGGATCGACCAGCGCGTCGAACACGTCGTCCGCCGTCGCTCGCAGCTCACGCTGCGCCCGCACTGCGAGAGCGCTGCCCTCTTCTGTCTGACTCATGATGATCGTCCCTTCTCTGTCGCCGATCTCGGACTCGATGTCTGCGCGCCGCAGGTCACACCCCTGCCGTCGCGGCGATCGCCACGCCCAGGGCGGGGAAGAACACGGCGGCGCTGAAGAGCGTGTGGAACTGCAGGGCGTGCCCGTACCGTCCGGCGCAGACGGCGATCATGGATCGCCAGTAGTCCCGCAGTCGCGGCTTCGTCACACCGCGGTCGCGGCTCGTGCGGCGGACCACCTCGGTGTCGCCGAAGCCGATGAACAGGACCAGAACGGCGAAGCCCGCCCATGCCCACAGCGGCTCACCCGTCGCGATGAAGAGCGCCCACGGCACGAAGAACCCCAGCATCGCCACGACATGGGTGACGATCAGCCCGGCGTCGCGCCCGCGGGCATGTCGCGCCCACGACAGCAGGAGAGCGACACCGACCGCCGCTTGGACGAGTCCGGCGACGAGCACGATATACCCCATGCGCACAAGATACTACGTTCGTAGTGAGCTGTCACTATATTCGTAGTAACTCCTGCTAAGGTCGTGCTCATGGCGACGACACGCGACAGGGCCCTCGAAGCCGCCGTGCGGCTCGTCGGCGAACAGGGGGTCCGCGCACTCACCCACGCTCGTGTGGACGCCGACGCCGATCTTCCCCGTGGCTCGACGTCGAACTGGTTCCGCACCCGGGACGCCCTCGTCGCCGGCGTCGTAGTGTGGATCGCGGAGCAGGAGCGCGCGGATCTGACCACGGCGATGGCACCGGCGGCCACGCCGGACGAGGTCATCGACGTGCTGACGCTCCTGTTGGAAGACGCCACGGGGCGCAACGCGGTCCGCACACGCGCCCGGTACGCGCTCTTCCTCGAGACGACAGCCGCTCCTGGCGCCCAGCCGGCGGTCACGACACAGCGGTCGATGTTCGAGGAGTGGACGCGCGACCGACTGCGACTCCTCGGCGCACCGGCGCCCGACCTCGCCGCACGGTCGCTGCTCGCCACGTGCGCCGGGATCATCGTGAACCGGCTCACCGTCGCGCCCGACCTGCCGATCCGCCCGACCGTCGAGCTCGTCGTGCGCTCGGCCCTCGATCCGCGCTGACGACCCGGAACCGGGCGGACTCGCTCGCTTCGGCCGCGTCAGCGCGCGTACCGCAGGAAGGCGAAGCCCTCGTCATCGGTGACGACGCCCGCGAGCGCGAACCGGCGGTCACCCTCCGCCACGCCCTGCACGATGCGGCCCGCCTCGCCGCCGACGAAGCGCGGCGCCACGGTCACGCACACCTCGTCGACGAGGCCATCGGCCAGCAGCGCGCCGAACAGGTGCGGCCCGCCCTCGCACAGCACCTGCGTCCAGCCGCGGCGGACGAACGCGTCGAGCATCATGCCGAGGTCGACCGCGTCGCCGCCGCACGCGATCACCGTGGCCACCGGCTCGAAGAGCGACCCACGCGCGTCGGCCGCGGCATCCGTCGTGACCAGAACCGGCCGCCGCACCGCCTCCGCGAACACGGGATCACCGGGCTCGAGACGCAGCTCGCCGCTGACCACCGCGAGCGCCGGCTGATCCTCCAGCCCTCGCGAACGGCGCCATTCGAGGTCGCCGTCGCGCACGCGCACCCCGCCGTACCCCTCTGCCCGCACCGTGCCCGCCCCGACGAGCACGACGTCCGCCATCGCCCGCAGCACCTGCATCAGCGCACGGTCGGTGCCGCCGCCGAGGGCACCGCTGCGACCGCCGAGGGTCACCGCGCCGTCGGCCGACGACACGAAGTTCATGCGCACGCGCGTGCCGTCGCGTCCGTGCAGGGCGTATGCGTCGAACAGCTCGGAGCGCGTGGGCATGTCAGTCGTTCCCCTCGGGGCGCGTGTTGTGCAGCTCGTAGGCGGGGTCGCGCCAGCCGAGGATCGCCTCGACCATGCGCATCGCGTCGACGGTCTCGCGCACGTTGTGCGCGCGGATGATCCGCGCGCCGTGCAGCGCGCAGTACACCGCGGCGGCGAGCGAGCCGGGCAGCCGGTCGCCGCGCTCGCGGTCGAGCGTCTCGCCGACGAAGTCCTTGTTCGACAGCGCGACCAGCAGCGGGGATCCCATCCCCGCCAGCTCGCCCAGTCGCCGCGTGAGCTCGAGCGACTGCCGCGTGTTCTTGTTGAGGTCGTGCCCCGGGTCGAGCACGATGCGCTCCAGCGGCACGCCTCGCTCCAGCGCCAGGTCGCGACGCGTGGCGAGGAACGCGGCGACGTCGCCGATGACGTCGTCGTAGTGCGGAAGAGGATGCTGCGTGCGCGGCGCCGCGAGGCTGTGGGCGATCACGACCCCGGCCCCGCCGGCGGCGATCACGTCGGCCATCGCCGGATCGTGGAGGCCTGTCGTGTCGTTGATGATCGCGGCGCCCGCGTCGATCGCCGCGGCAGCCACACCGGGGTGGAAGGTGTCGACGCTCACGCGCGTGAGCGGGGCGAGCTCCCGGACGACCGGCACGACCCGGGCGATCTCGTCCTCGACGGGCACGGGTGGTCCCGGCGCGAACTTCACTCCGCCGACGTCGACGATCTCGGCGCCCGCCTCGACCGCCGCCACCCCGGCGGCCACGGCCGCATCGAGCGCGAACGTCGCGCCGCGGTCGTAGAACGAGTCGGGCGTGCGGTTCACGATCGCCATGACCGCGACGTGCTGCGACAGGTCGAGCGCCCCGCCCGGCACGTCGAGCACGCAATCCGTCAGCACAGTCACGGCAGCAGGTCCTCCAGCGGCACTTCGGGGTCCTTCAGCCGTGCCGGGTCGATGCGCACGCCCGAGCGGATCAGCTCCTGCACCTGCTCGTTCACGTCCCACACGTTGACGTTCATGCCGGCGACCACCCGCCCCTCTTCTCCCGACGAGATGGCGTCGGTCCAGAAGGCGATGAACTCGCGCGCCTCGAGGTCTCCGCGCACGACGAGCGCGGCATCCGTCATGAGCGGCGCGTAGCCCGACAGCTCCATGCCGAGGTCGTACTGATCGGTGTAGAAGTACGGGATGTCGTCGAGGGATGCCGGCAGCCCGAGCATCGACCGTGCGGCGACCTTGCCCGCGCTCAGGGCATTGGCCCAGTGCTCGCTGCGCAGGTGGCGCTGCAGCACCGGGTGGAAGGCGTTCGCCACGTCGCCCGCCGCGTAGACGTCGGGGGCGCTCGTGCGCAGCGCGGAATCGACGAGGATCCCGTTGTTCAGCCGCAGACCCGCCGCCTCGGCGAGCGCGGTGTCGGGAGCCGCTCCGACGCCGACGAGCACGAGGTCGGCCGGGACCGTCTCTCCGTCGACCACGACGCCCTGAGCGCGCCCATCGCCCACGATGCGGTCGATGCCCACCGAGGTGCGCAGGTCCACGCCGTGCTCGACATGGAGGCGGCGGAACACCTCGCCCATCTCGGCGCCGAGCGCCGCGGCGAGCGGCACCGGGTCGCGCTCGAGGATCGTCACGGCGTTGCCGAACCCGCGGGCGGTGGCCGCGACCTCCATGCCGATCCAGCCCCCGCCGATCACCACGAGCTTCGTGCCGCCCTCGCGCAGCTGCGCGGCGAGCGCGTCGGAGTCGTCGAGCCGGCGGAGGGTCACGACGCCGGGCAGGTCGTGGCCGTCCAGCCGGAGCATGCGCGGCGTCGCGCCGGTGGCGAGCAGCACCGCGTCGTACGCGAGGCGTTCACCGTCCTCGAGCTCGACAGTGTGGGCGCCGGGGTCGAGCGACGTCGCCGACACGCCCGTCACAAGACGGATGCCGCGATCGGCATACCACTCGGCGGGATGCAGGATGACGGCATCCAACCCTTCGTCGCCCGCGAGGTAGCCCTTCGAGAGGGGCGGCCGCTGGTACGGCGGATGCGCCTCTGCCGCGACGACCGTGAGGTCGCCGTCGAAGCCTTCGTCGCGCAGCGCTTCGGCGGCGGTGCCGCCGGCGAGCCCTCCGCCGATGATCAGCATGTGCGTCATCACGACTCCTCTCTCGTGGCTGCGGCGGTCACGCCCCGGTGAAGCGCGCCTGCAGGGCGGGTGCGTCCGCGAACTCGCCGCGGAAGCAGGTGGTCGTCGTCAGCGCAGTGTCTGCGCGCACACCGCGCACCGACATGCACAGGTGCTCGGCCTCGATGACCACCCCGACGCCGCGCGGGGCCAGGGCGCCCTCGAGCGTTCGTGCGATCTGCATCGTGAGCGACTCCTGCACCTGCAGGGCGCGCGCGTGATGGGAGACGACGAGGGCGAGCTTCGAGAGCCCGACGACGTGATCGCCGGGCAGATAGCCCACCGTCGCGGTGCCGCGGAAGGGCAGCAGGTGGTGCCGGCACAGCGAGACGAACGGGATGCCGCGCACGACGACGGGCTCGTCGTAGCCCTCCTCGTTCGCGAACGTCGTCATCTCGAAGGGCTCCGGCGTGAGCAGCTCGAGGAACGCGTCGGCGACTCTGCGCGGGGTCTCGGCGAGATCGCCGGCGTCGGGATCGTGCCCGAGCGCGACGAGCAGTTCAGCGACTGCGGCCATCGCACGCTCGCGGTCCGGCGCCTCGTCATCGGGCAGCGCGTGAAGTGCGGCCGCCTGCGCCGTGGTCGACATGTCGTGCTCCTTCGCCTCCGCCGGGGACTGCGTCTGAGCCCGACGCTAGAACCGGTCAATTCTTTTGTCAAGCTTTATGTTTTTAGAGGTAGACTCCCCTCCGTGAGCACATCATCGCCGCTCTCGCCGACGCCCAACCGGGCCGACGCCGTCGCCGCGCTCACCGACCCGCAGCGACGCGACCTGTACCGGCTGGCCGCCGACCACGCCATCAGCCGCGACGACGCCGCGACAGCCCTGGGCATCCCCCGCAGCACGGTCGCCCTCAACCTCGACAGGCTCGTGGATGCCGGCCTCCTGACGGTCTCGTACGCGCGGCGCTCGGGTCGCACAGGACCCGGCGCCGGCCGTCCGGCGAAGCTCTATCGCGCGACCGACACCGAGCTATCGGCCACGATCCCCGAGCGCCACTACGAGCTCGTCGGCGACCTGCTGGCCGCTGCGGCCGAGAAGGCCGACGAGACCGGCGTGCCCGTCCGCGACGCGCTCGCGTCCGAGGCGTTCGCCGCCGGAGCGGCGATCGGCGCGGGAGCCGGCCGGCTCGAAGCCGCTCTCACCGCGCGCGGCTATGCCCCGCGCGACGGGCAGCCCGAGGGTGCGGCATCCACGGATCTCGTGCTCGAGAACTGCCCCTTCCACGTGCTCGCACGCCGGCACACGACCCTGATCTGCGAGGCGAACCTGGAGTTCGTGCGCGGGCTCGCCGCCGCCACCGACGACGAGCGCACGCCTGTGCTCGCGCCCGCCGAAGGCCGCTGCTGCGTCGAGATCCGCGCATCCGCGCCCTGAGCGAATTCGCGGCGGAGTAGCCGATATCCAGGCACGACATGGCATACGCCGACATAATGGGCCCATGACCGCACCGCGCATCCTCGTCGTGGACGACGAACCGAACATCCGCGACCTGCTGATCACCAGCCTGCGATTCGCCGGGTTCCAGGTCCGGGCCGTCTCGAACGGCGCCCAGACGATCTCGGCGGTCCTCGAGGAGGAACCCGACCTCATCATCCTCGACGTCATGCTGCCCGACATGAACGGGTTCAGTGTCACCAAGCGGCTCCGCGGGGCCGGGTACACCGCTCCGATCCTCTTCCTCACCGCGAAGGACGAGACCGAAGACAAGATCACCGGCCTCAACGCGGGCGGCGACGACTACGTCACCAAGCCCTTCAGCCTCGACGAGATCGTGGCCCGCATCCAGGCCATCCTGCGCCGCACGATGCAGGCCGACGAGGAGTCGGTGATCCGGGCCGGCGAGCTCACGATGGACCAGGACACGCACGACGTGCAGGTCGGCGACGTCTCGATCGACCTGAGCCCCACCGAGTTCAAGCTGCTGCGCTACCTCATGCTCAACCCCAACCGCGTGCTGTCGAAGGCGCAGATCCTCGACCACGTCTGGGAGTACGACTTCAACGGCGACGCCGGCATCGTCGAGAGCTACATCTCCTACCTGCGCCGCAAGATCGACCCGCACTCGACCGAGCCGCTCATCCAGACCAAGCGCGGCTTCGGCTACATGCTGAAGGCGGGCAAGACCGCCTAGCCGGAGCACCGGCACGACGAGCAGGGGGACGACCTGGCGCAGAAGCCTGACGCGATCACCCGGTGGTGGCGCGGAACCAGTCTTCGCGCGAAGGTCACCGGGGTCACTGTCGCGCTCCTGGCGGTCGGGCTGATCGCCGCGGGCGTCGGCACGGCGGTGTTCCTGCGCAACTCGCTGATCGACGGCGTCGAGACGCAGCTCGTCGCTCTCGGACGAACGGAGGCAGGCGCTCCGCTGTTCGACTTCTCCATCGAGGACGGCCAGCTCACCGTGACCTCGAAAGAGAACCCGGTCTCGGTCGACTACTTCGTGGCGATCTACGACCCGGCCCGCGACCACGACAACCTGCTCGCGATCGGCGGCGGTCGCGGCGGGGGGCCGCTGCCGGCGGTACCGCAGACTCTCACGCTGACCGACGCGCAGACGTATGAGCTCGACCCCTACGAACTCACATCGGAGGACGGGGAGGCGTCCTTCCTCGCCGTGAAGTCGAATCAGCAGTATGCGGACGGCGGACTCTACTATCCGCAACTCGTCGCCATGCCACTCGCGGGTGTGAATCGCACGATCGCCAACTACCTCGGCATCTACTCGATCCTGGCGCTCGTGATCCTCATCGTCGGGGCCTTCGCGACGCGGTTTCTCGTGACGCTGACCTTCCGCAGCCTCGGCCAGGTCGAGGCGACCGCCGACCTCATCGCCGCCGGCGATCTCACCCAGCGCATGACCGACATCGAGCCGAAGTCAACGGAGGTCGGCCGTCTCAAGACCGCGATCAACGCGATGCTCGACCGGGTCGACGGCGCGATCTCGCAACGGGACGCGACGGTGCGGCAGATGCGGCGCTTCATCGGCGACGCGAGCCACGAGCTGCGCACGCCGCTCGTGACGGTGCGCGGCTACGCCGAGCTGTACCGCATGGGCGCCGTGCGCGGCGAGGAGGACGTGGCGCAGTCGATGGACCGCATCGAGAAGGAGGCGATCCGCATGGGCGTGCTGGTCGAGGACCTCCTCGCCCTCGCACGCCTCGACGAGCGCCGCGACGTCGTCATCGTGCCGGTCGACCTGCGCCCGGTGGCGAGGGATGCCGCACTGGACGTCCGCGCCGCCGCCCCGATGCGCCCCGTCACGGTGCTCGACACGACGCTCATCGATCCCGATCCCCCGCGCGTGACCGAGGTGACGGCGGCACCCGAGTCGAAGCGCCGCGGAACGCCGCCGTCGGCGATCTCGCGCGCCGGCGCCACGCTGTCGATGCTGCGCCGGCGACCCAAGCCGCTCCCCGCGACGCAGGCGAACGGCAGCGCTGCGGAGCTTCCGCCCATCGTCCCCGAGCAGGAGCCGACGGCGCCTGCCGGCGCCCTGGTTCCCGTCGTCCTCGGCGACGAGAACCGGATCCGCCAGGTCGTGACGAACCTGCTGGGCAACGCTCGCCGCTACTCGGCCGAGGACTCTCCCATCGACCTGCGCGTCGGTGTCGACGCGACGAGCCGCATGGGCTGGATCGAGGTCGTCGACCACGGCGAGGGAGTGCCCGACCAGATCAAGGAGAAGATCTTCCAGCGCTTCTGGCGTGCCGACACGTCGCGCACCCGCGAGACCGGCGGCTCCGGTCTGGGTCTGTCGATCGTCGCGTCCATCGTCGAGGCGCTCCACGGAACGGTCGAGGTGATCGACACGCCGGGAGGCGGGGCGACGTTCCGCGTCTCGTTCCCGCTCGCCGACGCGCGCGAGGCGGCCGAGCACGCGTCGATCCCGACCCAGCCCCTGAAGCGGCCGCCCGGCCTCGCGGACTGACGCGGCGCCTCCTCCCCAGAGCCCCCGTCAGCGCCCGTTGTGCACAGAACGGGCCGACGGCGAGGGATGCCGCCTCCCGCGGCGGCGGCAGCGCCTAGCGTGACGGGCACAGCGGGTTCGGCATCCGGCCGCCGCGTGACACGTCAGGAGCCCTCATGGCCGTCTTCACCGTCGACAGCGATTCCATCCTCACCTCCACCGCATCCGTGCGCGGCACGATCGACCGGCTGCAGGCGGAGTCCGACGCGATGCTCGCTCAGCTGACGCAGTTGCAGGGCTCGTGGACGGGCACGGCGTCGGCCGCGTTCGCGGGCGTGGTCGAGCAGTGGCGCGGCACGCAGCGGCAGGTCGAGGAGTCGCTCGCGAGCATCAACGCGGCCCTCGCGGCCGCCGGCCGGCAATACGCCGACACCGAGCTCGCGGCCGCCAGCCTGTTCCGCTGAGCCCCGGCGTCCGCCGCGCAGACGACGGATGCCCCGACCCAATGGGCCGGGGCATCCGCGATTCGCGTCAGCGAGTGGGCTGGATCAGAAGTCCATGCCACCCGTCGGGTCGCCGGCCGGGGCCGCGACCTTCTCGGGCTTGTCGGCGACGACGGCCTCGGTCGTGAGGAACAGGCCCGCGATCGACGCGGCGTTCTGCAGCGCCGAACGGGTCACCTTGGCGGGGTCGATGATGCCCTGCTGGAACAGGTCGCCGTACTCGCCCGTGGCGGCGTTGAGGCCGTGACCGAGCGGGAGCTCCGAGACCTTGTTCGCCACGACACCCGGCTCGAGACCGGCGTTCAGGGCGATCTGCTTGAGCGGAGCCTCGATCGCGACACGCACGATGTTGGCGCCGGTCGCCTCGTCGCCCGACAGCTGGAGGGCCTCGAGGGCCTTCTTGCCGGACTGGATGAGGGCGACGCCACCACCGGCGACGATGCCCTCCTCGACGGCGGCCTTCGCGTTGCGGACGGCGTCCTCGATGCGGTGCTTGCGCTCCTTGAGCTCGACCTCGGTGGCCGCGCCCGCCTTGATGACGGCGACGCCGCCGGCGAGCTTGGCGAGGCGCTCCTGCAGCTTCTCGCGGTCGTAGTCGCTGTCGGTGTTCTCGATCTCGCGGCGGATCTGGGTCACGCGACCCTCGATCTGCGCGGTGTCACCGGCGCCCTCGACGATCGTGGTCTCGTCCTTGGTGACGATGACCTTGCGCGCACGGCCGAGCAGGTCGAGGGTGGCGTTCTCGAGCTTGAGACCGACCTCCTCGGTGATGACCTGGCCGCCCGTGAGGATCGCGATGTCCTGCAGCTGCGCCTTGCGGCGGTCGCCGAAGCCGGGGGCCTTGACGGCGACCGACTTGAAGATGCCGCGGATCTTGTTGAGCACGAGCGTCGCGAGAGCCTCGCCCTCGACGTCCTCGGCGATGATGACGAGCTCCTTGCCGTCCTGGATCACCTTGTCGACGACGGGCAGAAGGTCCTTGATGTTCGAGATCTTCTGGTTCGCGATGAGGATGTACGGGTCCTCGAACACGGCCTCCTGGCGGTCGGGGTCCGTGACGAAGTAGGGGTTGATGTAGCCCTTGTCGAAGCGCATGCCCTCGGTGAGCTCGAGCTCGGTGCCGAAGGTCTGCGACTCCTCGACGGTGACGACGCCCTCCTTGCCCACCTTGTCGATGGCCTCGGCGATGAGCGCGCCGATCTCGGGGTCGGCGGCCGAGATCGAGGCGGTCGCGGCGATCTGCTCCTTGGACTCGACCTCCTTGGCGGAGTCGAGCAGCTCGGCGGTGATGGCGGCGACGGCCTTCTCGATGCCCTTCTTGAGCGAGATGGGGTCGGCGCCGGCCGCGACGTTGCGCAGGCCCTCGCGCACGAGCGCCTGGGCGAGGACGGTCGCGGTGGTGGTGCCGTCACCGGCGACGTCGTCGGTCTTCTTGGCGACCTCCTTGACGAGCTCCGCGCCGATCTTCTCGTACGGGTCGTCCAGCTCGATCTCCTTGGCGATCGAGACGCCGTCGTTCGTGATCGTGGGGGCGCCCCACTTCTTCTCGAGCACGACGTTGCGACCGCGCGGGCCGAGCGTCACCTTGACGGCGTCGGCCAGGGTGTTCAGGCCGCGCTCGAGGCCACGACGGGCCTCCTCGTCGAAAGCGATGATCTTTGCCATGTGTGTGTCGTCCCTCCGGAACGTTGGCTTTGGGTATTAGCACTCAACAAACGTGAGTGCTAAATCATTCTGGCACTCGACCCTATCGAGTGCAAGCCGTGGTGAGGGACGCCGAAACGCACGGAAACGGGATGCCATGGCATCCCGTTTCCGGATCGTTCAGCGCGAAGCGCGCACGGTGGTCTTCAGACGACGCGCACCGACTCGGCCTGCGGGCCCTTCTGGCCGGAGCCGACGGTGAACTCCACCGTCTGGCCCTCTTCGAGCACGCGGAAGCCCGACATGTCGATGTTCGAGTAGTGGACGAAGACATCCTGGCCGTCGGCGACGGTGATGAAGCCGAATCCCTTCTCGGCGTTGAACCATTTCACGGTGCCCTGGGTCATGCGTGTTTCTCCTGTAGCCGGCGGTGCAGGGCTTCATCGTATGCAGGACGGCACCGGCGACCGCGGCGTTTTCGTCACTTGTTGACACGCAGGCACACAAGTGTTTACCGGCGCGAAACACGCGGCCGCGCGTCAGGGCGTGGGTGCGGGCGACTGCCCGGCAGCGGTGCGGTCGAGACCCACCACGATGGTGAGCAGCTTCGCGTCCGGCGATGCCGCCACGTAGGCGTCGCTCTGTTCGGTCGCCGCGCCGCCGATCGCCTCGGCGAGGCCCTTCGCGGCGGCCTCGTCGGCGGGGGTGCTGTAGAAGACGGTCGTCGTGGGGAAGTCCTGCGAGCCCGCCTCGCCGGCGGTCACCGCGTCCTCGGGCCAGCCGGCCGCGACGACGTCATCCTTGAGCTGGGTGGCGAGGCCCTGCTCGGGCGTCGCGTTGAGGATCTGCACCTGGTAGGTCGTGTCCTTGACGGGCGCGACCTCGGGCAGCGGGGTGCTCGTCGGGGTCGGCGTGGGCGCGAGTTCGATGCGGCCCGACGCGATCAGCGTGCCGAAGATGCCGGCGGCGATGAGCACGACGGTCGCGAGCGCGGCCCACAGCAGCACCACCCATCCGCGCATGCGGGGGTTCTCGGCCCGGTGGGCGCCGACGCGATCCGTCTCCGGCAGGTCGTCGAAGCGATCCTGGGGGTAACGGGAGGTCGGCACCCGTCGATGTTACCCGGCCGCACCTGTGCGTCCGGTCCGACTGTCCGGCGGGTGCGGCCTGCGTGCAATCCGGTCAGCGGGCGGCGCGCGCGGCGCGTTCGTGCACGCGCGCGTCGCGCTGGCGGCGCAGACGCTTGACCAGCATCGGGTCGTGCTCCTGCGCGTCGGTCGTGTCGATGAGCCGCCCGAGCAGCTGGTAGTACCGCGCCGGCGACAGTCCGAGTTCGGCGCGGATGGCCTCCTCCTTCGCACCCGCGTGGCGCCGCCATTCGGCCTCGAAGTCGAGGAGGGCGCGGTCGCGGTCGGTCAGAGGCACACCGCCACGCTAGCCCGCGGCATCCACCGATCCGTCGTCCGACGCGCGCCAGCGCACGAATCCGCCGAGCGGATCCACCGTCGCAAGCGGCTCGGCGTCCCGAGCGAGCACGAGGCCGTCCTCGGAGCCCGGATGCCGCCCTCCGTGCAGTGCCGGCGGATCGATCGTGATCCACACCGCGTCGAGGTCGCGGATGGTCGCGATCAGACGCTCGCGGCCGTCGCGGGCGATGTGCGGGAGCACGCCCGGGGTCGTGACGACGAGGGTCGCACCCTCCGGCGCCCGCGCGGCGAGCCCGCGCAGCACCTCCGGCTCGGTCGCGTCACCCGTGACGAGCATCGGAGGATCGGCCGCGACGATTTCGAGCGCCGCGCCGATGCGCTCGGCGCGGCCGTCCTCGCCCGGCCACACGAGACTCGTGAGAAAGCGACGATCGGCCGGATCGGCCGCGTCGAGCGGATGCAGGTCGATGCCGGCGCGCCACACGACGTGCGGCAGCCGCAGGGGCGGATGACCCTCCGTGTCGCACTCCAGCACGACCGTCGACGGACCCGTATCGGGATCGAGCGCGACGACCCCGGCACTCCCCCGGTAGCAGTACGAGTAGAGGTCGGGGTACAGGCACAGCCCCGCGCTCGCGCCGACCTCGAGCAGCGCGACCGGGCCGTCGACGCCGGCGAGAGCGGGCAGCAGCGCCGCGCAGCGCTGCGGCTCATTCGTCTGCAGCCGGCGGGTGGATGCCTCGGCCACCAGCTGCTCGTCATGTGCGCGCACCCAGGCGGCCCATGCCGCGTAGCCGGCTTCGGGCGCCCCGAGCATGCGCGAGACGGCGAAGACGAGCGGCGGCTGGCGGCGGGTCGCGGGGATGCGCGAGAGGATGCGGGCGACCTCGGCGTCGCCGGCGACGCCGTCCGCCCACGCGGCATAGAGCGCGGAGCGCCCCGGCGCCTCATCGCGGGCGAACCGCGCGTAGCGCTCCACCGTGCGCTCTCGCTCATCGGCCGCGCGTTCTCGGGCCATCGGGTCATCGGCGGTCGCGGCATCCATCCCGTCATCCTCTCGCAGCCCGAGACCCGCTGCGCTGGGGTTGAATGGAACGTGCAGTGCACGAACCCGACGCGTGCCGAGGAGGACCCATGACGTACGCCGTTGACAAGAGCGACGAGCAGTGGCGCGCCGAGCTGTCGCCCGAGCAGTACGCGGTGCTGCGCGAGGCGGGCACCGAGCGGCCGTGGACCGGCGAGCTGCTCGACGAGAGCCGCGCCGGCCTGTACACGTGCGCGGCATGCGGGGCGGAGCTGTTCCAGAGCGGCACCAAGTTCGACTCGCACTGCGGCTGGCCGAGCTTCTACGAGTCCGTGCGCCCCGAGGCCGTCGAGCTGATCGAAGACACCAGCCACGGCATGGTGCGCACCGAGGTGCGCTGCGCGAACTGCGGCTCGCACCTGGGCCACGTGTTCCCCGACGGCTTCGGCACGCCCACGGGCGACCGCTACTGCATGAACTCGCTCTCGCTGCAGTTCACGCCCGACGAGGCCTGATGACCGTCCCGACGCCCTCTGCACACGCCGCTGACGCATCGCACGGACCCGCGGGGCGCGTGAGCCCGGCGATGGACGCGGCGCTCGCCCGCCGCTCGTGGTCGAAGGTCACCGACGAGGCTCCCACGCACGACGAGCTGCTGCGCTTCGTCGCGGCCGCCGGCCGTGTGGCCGACCACTCCTCGCTGCGCCCCTGGCGGCTCATCGAGCTGCGCGGAGACGACCGCGAGCGGCTCGGCCGGGCCATCAACAAGGCGGACGGCGAGAAGGGCTCTTCGTCGAAGCCGCTGCGTGCGCCGCTGCTGATCGCCGTGGTCGCGAGCTACCGCAAGAGCCACAAGGTGCCCCGGTGGGAGCAGGAGGCCGTCGCGTCGGGCGTGGCCCACCTGATGAGCCTGCTGCTGGACGAGGCGGGGTGGGGCGTCATCTGGCGCACCGGCCACTACACGCGGTCGAAGGCGGTCGCCAAGCTGCACGGGCTCAAGAAGAACGAGGAACTCCTCGGCTGGCTGTACGTCGGCGGCAAGCCGAAGAACTCCCGGCCCGAACGGCGCAAGGCCGTCGACGCGCGGGAGTTCCTCAGCCCGCTGCCCTGACGGCCGCCGCGCCCGAGCTCAGGCGGCGAGCTGCTCGCGCAGGCGGGCGACGTGGCCGTTCGGGTCGACGCCGTACTCCGCCGACTCGATCGTGCCGTCCGCGTCGAGCACGAACGTCGAGCGGATGAGGCCGACGCGCTCTTCGCCGTTCACGACCTTGGTGCCCCACGCGCCCCAGGCCTCGGCGACGGCGTGGTCGGCGTCCGACAGCAGCGGGAACGTCAGCTGCTCGGCCTCCGCCCACTCGGCCAGGCGCTCGACCGAGTCGGGCGAGATGCCGACGACGGCGACGCCCGCGGCCTGCAGCGACGCGAGGTTGTCGCGGAAGTCGCACGCCTCCGTGGTGCAGCCGGGCGTGAAGGCAGCCGGGTAGAAGTACACGACGAGCCTGCGGCCGGCGAAGTCCTCGGGGCGCACGACGGCGCCGGTGGCGTCGGGCAGCGCGAAGCCCGGGTTGGCGTCGCCTGCGGAGAGGTGGATGCCGTCACCCATGGGATGTTCCTTTCGACGAGTCGATGCGGTTGCGGTGGCCCCTACGAGGTGGGGTGGACCCCGAACGCGAGAGCCAGCTTCTCGATCTTCTGCGCGCGGCCGAGGCGCGGCAAGTCGCTGCCGTCGCGGATGACGCGGCCGCGACCTTCGAAATCGGCGAGGAAGTCCATCGCCCACAGCACCTCGCTCGGGGTGGGGCAGATGACCTCGTTGATGACGGGTGCCTGCTCCGCCGCCAGGCACAGCTTGCCGGTCATGCCCATCGACACCGTGATGCCCGACTGCTCGCGCAGCGTCGGCATGCTGTTGCCGACCGTCGGCCCGTCGATGGGGCCCGGCAGATTGCCCACTCGGCTGGCGACCACGAGCCGGGCACGCGGGTAGGCCATCGCCTCGGCGTCGGCGCTCATGCCGGTGTCGCGGCGGAAGTCGCCGCTGCCGAAAGCGAGCCGGAAGGCGCCGCGGGCGCGGGCGATGTGGGCGGCGTCCTCCATGCCCAGGGCCGACTCGACGAGGGCGACCACGGGGACGCTGCCGCCGAGACGGTCGAAGGTGCTCGTCACCTGGTCGGCGGACTCCGTCTTGGCCAGCATGACGCCCAGGAGCGTCGGGATGCCGGCGAGCGCGGCGAGGTCGTCCGACCAGTACGGACTCGCGGCGTCGTTGACCCGCACCCAGGCTCGGCCGCCGGCCCGCAGCCAGTCGGCGACGTCCTGTCGCGCCTGCGGCTTGTTGCTGGGGTCGACGGCGTCCTCGATGTCGAGCACGACGGCGTCGGCGCGCGAGGCTGCCATGTCGTCGAACGTGTCGGTCCGCGTCCCGGGCACCAGCAGCCACGAACGGGCGATCGACGGGTCGACCGGACGGTGGCGGGCGGGACGCACAGCGACCCTGCTGCGCAGGTCGTCTTCGGGATCGAGGACCTCGGGGCCGCTGCCGTACGGATCTGCAGACATCTCACTCTTTCTTCGTCGGCTCGTGGCGCGGTCGGGGTACCGGCGGGCCGGGCCTCTCCATTCCATCACGCTCCCGAGCCGGGTGCGTCGGGCCGCCGAGCCGGTGCTGCGGCCTCAGCGCCCGCCGCGCGTCCAGCGCCAGGGCACGGCGGCGACCACGACAGACAGGATCGCGAGCGACGACATCAGCAGCGACTGCCACAGTGCGGGAGCGGCAGCAGTGGGCCACAGCGCATCGATCACCACGGACGTCACGACCTGCCCGACGACGGTGCCGAGCCCGAGCAGCAGCACGCCGGTGTAGGGCACGAGCGCGGCGGCGAGGAAGATGTAGGTCACGCCGATGACGCCGCCGATGTAGAGCCACGGCTCGGCCGGGTACTCCGTCGGCGGGGGCGCCACGGTGAACGAGTGCACGAGCTCCGCGACGCCGAGGACGACCGTGCCGCCGATGAAGTTGACGAGCGTGGCGGTCAGCGGCGTGCCGACGCGCTGGCGCAGGCGTCCGTTGACGGCGGACTGCCAGGCGATGCCCGCGCCGACGAGGAACGGCAGCACGATGAGCACGGGCGGTGCGTGCACGCCGCCCGCGAGCGACACGGCGGCGGCGAGCATCGCGAGCGCTCCCCCGACGAGTCGCGCGGGCGTCACCGCGACGACGCCGGCGGGCCCGATGCCGGAACGGTCGAGCAGCAGTCCGCTCACCGTCTGCCCGGCGACGACGCCGACCGTGAACAGCGCGACGCCGATGATGCCGACCGCGAGCGACTGCGTCGCGACCGAGAGCGCGCCGGCGATCCCGCCGCACAGCATCCAGAACGGGATGCCCCGCCGCCCGTCCGGTTCGCGTCGCCGCAGTCCGGCCACCAGCGCCGCGAAGCCGCGGCGGCCCTGCGGGATGACGAGCGAGAGCACGATCAGCACCACGAGCCCGGAGCCGAACGAGATGACGGCAGCGGTGAAGCCGTCGCCCAGCCGCGTGCCGAGCTGGCCGTTGATGCGCGCCTGGATCGCCGTGAGGACGCCGATGACGGCCGCCGCGCCGAGGCCCATCCAGGCGGGCAGGCGGCGTTCGGTCACCGAACAATCATGCCCTGCCGTCGCGTGGGGTCCCGCCGCCTCCCGCGCCTCGGAGCGCGGGAGTTACCCTGGAACGTGCCCGTCTCGTCGCGAACCCGAACACTCCTCACGTGGCTTCCCGCCACGGTGCTCGTGCTGATCATCGCGGGCGTCGTGGTCGCCTCCCTCGCGATCCAGGGTTCGTGGTGGGCACAGGATCGACCGGCGGCATCCGACGATCAGCGGGCCTCGGACGGATCGAGCATGCTCACCGACACCGGCTTCGACTACGTCAACGTCTCGGGGACGTTCAAGGTGCGCATCGGCGAGGGCGGCCTGTCTGCCGCCGAGCTCGGACTGCCCGCCGACGGCGAGAAGTCCGCGGAGTTCCGTCGCCCGGTGCGCGCCGTCGTCGCCGCGGGCGACGAGCTGTACGTGCTGGACGACATCTCGGGCCTCACCGCCACGAGCGTCGACGGCGAGCTGGCATCGATCACGTTCGTCCCCGACGTGACCAGCAACTGGAGCGGAGCGCTGAACTACCTGCGTGCGCTCGGCCCGGACTTCGGCTGGGATGCCGCACAGCTGGATCCGCTGACGGCACAGCTCGGCGAGTTCAACCGGACCGGCGACGGCGAGACGTTCACGGCGCAGATCGGCCCGTCGGAGGGCGGCCCCGCGAGGATCACGGGAAACATCGTGTTCGACCGCGCGACCGGCGCGACGCCCGTCACGATCACGTTCGTGCCGGCCGACTGACCCGCGCCGCCGCCGAGGACGCCGTCCCCTCTTCGTAGAGTGGAGGGCATGCTGATCGGTCGCATCCGTCCCGTCGAGACCCGCACGTTCGAGGTGCAGGGCGAGTCGCTCGCCGCCCTCCGCGCCGCCGTGGACGCGCAGCTGCCCGCCGGCTGGATGGTCGTCGACGTGCCCGCCGCGATGCCGAAGGGCTCGCAGCTGCTCACCTCGACGGCCACCATCGCGCGTCGCGACGGCGTCGAGCAGATCGAGGCCGAAGACCAGGCCGCCCTGGAGGCGAAGGTGCCCGAGGGATGGCAGCTGCTGAGCGTGCACAGGGTCTGAACCGCCGCGTTCGGCGCCACATCGTCGGTGCCGGCTACAGGACTTGAACCTGCAACCCCCGTATTACAAGTACGGTGCGCTACCAATTGCGCCAAGCCGGCAGAGCGCCCAGTCTAGCGGCGCCCGTCCCGCGCCCGTCATCACGGGCGCCGCGGGTCACGGTGCGGGGGTGACCGTCGGCGTGGGCGTCGCCTTGTAGTACGAGTCGCTCGCGACCGTCAGCACGAACTGCGCGAACTCCTTGGGGTCGTCGATCTTGCCGACGTACTGCGTGCCGTTGACGAGGATCATCGGGGTCGCGGTGAGGGCGACGCCGCCCGAATCGGGAAGCTCCTTGAGCGCCTGCTCGGTCGCGGTCTTGACCCACGGCGCGTACGACTGCGACTCGATGCAGCTGCGCACCACCTTGGGCCCGTCGACGCCCACCGCCTGCGCGAGGTCGGCCAGCTCCGAGTCGCTGAGCCCGTCGGAGTCGACGCTCGGCTGCTGCGTGAGCAGCGCGTTGTTGAACGCGAAGAAGTAGTCCGGCGAGTTCTGTGCGACGCACGCGGCGGCGCCGGCGGCGCGGAGCGAGTACTTCGTGCCGTTGGACTTCGCCGTGAGCATCGCCACCGGGTAGTAGGTCAGCGTCGCCGCACCCGAGTCCACCCACTGCGACAGCTGCTTGACGTTGGCGACCTGGAAGTCGCGGGATCCGCTCGACAGGTAGTCGACGTAGACGCGGATGTCGACGGCCGGGGCCTCTGTCGGCGTCGCCGTCGGGGTCGGCTCCGCCGCCGTCGCTGCCGCGTCGCCTGTCGGGGCGGGCGTCGCCTCGGCCGCGCCGGCACCGTTCTCGGTCGTCGGCACGCCGGTGCCCGTCACGCCGGTGACCACGAAGCCGCCCGCCACGTTCGACGGATCGGCCATCGGCTTGGAGGCGCTCGAAGAGACGGTCCACGTCACCACGACGGCCACCGCAGCGATCACGGCGACACCCAGGGTGACCAGCGTCGTCCGGCGGATGGCCCGGGCACGCGACTGGCGCGCCTTCACCTGCTGCGCCTTCTCGCGCACGGCGTCTCGGCGCTCGCTGGACGCGGCGTTCGTTGACTCGTCGCTCGACATGGAACCTCTCGTGGCGAAGCCGTCTCGCGGGCTGCGGGGCGGAGAAACTGCGCGGGGCCACACGGGAAAGCGGCCGTCCACGATGCTAGCCAGCCACCCTGGGAAATGCCCAGACGCAACCTCCGTGCGCGGTGTGTCATGGCGCGTGGCATACTGATGCGAGCGCCCGATGACGGGCGTGCGGGAAAGCCCCCGCTCATTCCATCACTACGGATCGTCCGGCACGTACCTGCCGGTGAAGGAGAAGAGAACATGGCGTCCGTCACGTTTGACAACGCAACCCGCCTTTACCCCGGGGGCACGCGCCCCGCGGTCGACAAGTTGAACCTCGAGGTCGCCGACGGCGAGTTCCTGGTTCTCGTCGGCCCGTCGGGCTGTGGCAAGTCCACCTCGCTGCGCATGCTGGCCGGCCTCGAAGAGGTCAACTCGGGCCGCATCCTCATCGGCGACCGCGACGTCACCGACGTCCCGCCGAAGGACCGCGACATCGCGATGGTGTTCCAGAACTACGCGCTGTACCCGCACATGACCGTCGCCGAGAACATGGGCTTCGCCCTGAAGATCGCCGGCGTCGGCAAGGAGGAGCGCGCCGCCCGCGTCCTCGAGGCCGCGAAGCTCCTCGACCTCGAGGAGTACCTGACCCGCAAGCCGAAGGCCCTCTCGGGTGGTCAGCGTCAGCGTGTCGCGATGGGCCGCGCGATCGTCCGTCAGCCGCAGGTGTTCCTCATGGACGAGCCGCTGTCGAACCTCGACGCCAAGCTCCGCGTCCAGACCCGCACGCAGATCGCGTCGCTGCAGCGCCGCCTCGGCGTCACGACCGTCTACGTCACGCACGACCAGACCGAGGCCCTCACCATGGGTGACCGCATCGCGGTCCTCAAGGACGGCCTCCTGCAGCAGGTCGGCACCCCGCGCGACCTCTACGAGAAGCCGAACAACGTGTTCGTCGCCGGCTTCATCGGCTCGCCCGCCATGAACCTGTTCCCGGCGAGCATCGCCGAGGGCGGCGTCCAGTTCGGCGACAAGGTCGTCGGCGTCGAGGCCGACACGCTCGGCAAGGCGCACGGCTCGGATGTCACCATCGGTGTGCGCCCCGAGGACATCCAGGTCGCTCCCGAGGACGGCAAGGGCCTCACGGTCACGGTCGACCTCGTCGAGGAGCTCGGCGCGGACGGCTACCTGTACGGCCACGCCGACGTCGACGGCAAGCGCACCGACATCGTCGCGCGCGTCGACGGCCGTCGTCACCCGAACGCGGGCGACAAGGTCACGCTGGCTCCGGTCCCCGGTCACGTGCACGTCTTCGACATCGAGTCGGGCGAGCGCCTCACCGACAAGGCCATCGCTTCGGCGTAAGCAGTTCCTTCGCGACGGCGCGGGCGGGAGTCACTCCCCCCGCGCCGTCGCGCTGTTCCCGCCGAACCTGACGACGAGGAGGCGCGTTGTCCGACGCGTTGAGCATCACCGCGAGCAGTGTCGATCCCGGCCTGCTCACCCTGCCGTGGTCGACACCGCTCGGCGAGTGGCCCTCGAACCACATCGTCTTCCTCCCCAAGGGCATCTCACGCCACCTCGTCCGTTTCGCGAACCTGTCGGGCCGCGTCGTCGCGATCAAAGAGACGACCGGGGCGATGGCGCGGCGCGAGTACGACATGCTCGGCAACCTCGCCCGTCTCGACGTCCCGTGCGTCGAACGGGTCGCCGTCATCGCGGGACGGAAGGATGCCGACGGCACACCGCTCCCGGCGGCGCTCGTCACGGCGCATCTGAAGTTCTCGCTCCCCTACCGCGCGCTGTTCACCCAGGTGCTGCGCCCCGACACCGCCACGCGGCTCGTGGACGCCCTGGCGCTGCTGCTCGTGCGCCTGCACAACGTCGGCTTCTTCTGGGGCGACGTGTCGCTGTCCAACACGCTGTTCCGCCGCGACGCCGGCGCCTTCGCCGCGTACCTCGTCGACGCCGAGACCGGCGAGCTGCACGAGAGCGGCCTCACACCCGGCCAGCGCGCGCACGACCTCGACGTCGCCCGCACCAACATCGCGGGCGAGATCATGGACCTCGAGGCCGGTGGGCGCCTCGAAGGCGGCGTCGACGCCGTCGCGATCGCCGACGGCATCGTGTCGTCGTACCATTCGCTGTGGGCCGCCCTCACCGACGAGGAGTCGTTCCGCGCCGACGAGGCCTGGCGTCTCACGCAGCGCGTCCAGCGCCTGAACGACCTCGGCTTCGACATCGGCGAGATGTCGATCCAGACGACCGCGGACGGCACGCGTGTCTCGATCCAGCCGAAGGTGGTGGATGCCGGGCACCACCAGCGCCGTCTGCTGCGGCTGACCGGTCTCGACGTCGAAGAGAACCAGGCGCGCCGCCTGCTGAACGATCTGGACGAGTTCCGGGTGCGCGTCTCGAGGCTCGGAGACGACGAGGAGATGGCCGCGCACGAATGGCTGACGCGGGTGTTCGAGCCGGTCGTCAAGGCGATCCCGTGGGACCTGCGCGCGAAGCTGGAGCCTGCCGAGGTCTTCCATCAGCTGCTCGAGCACCGCTGGTACCTGTCGCAGGCGAAGGGCAAGTCGGTGCCGCTCGCAGAGGCGCTGTCGAGCTACATCGACAACGTCCTGCGCCACCGTCGTGACGAGGCGACCCTCATGGGTCCGCCGACCGAGACGGTCTCGCTGCCGGTCATCACGTCATCGAGCCCCATCGTCGATGACGACGAGGACGACGACATCGACTGGCGCGACCTCGTCTGACCGGAGACCCGCCGTCAGTAGCCGACGGTGAAGCGGCGGCGCGAGTGCCGCGGGTTCTCGATCTCGTCGACGATGGCGACGGCGAGGTCGGGCCCCGAGATGTACGACTCGCCCTCCGCGTCGGTGACGACGACGTCGCCGCCCGTGCGGTACTCGCCGGTGCGCTCCCCCGGGTTCCACGCGCCGAAGCCGCCGGCCGGGTGGATGTAGAACCAGTCGGCAGCGTCCGGCGACAGCGACTGCAGGTCCTCGAGCACGCCGAGCGCTTCGAGCGCCTCGGGCTTGTAGTCCTCCGAGAAGGTCGGCAGGTCCACCAGGCGCTGGCCGCCCTCCGTCACGAGGCTGCCGCCCGCACCGCCGATCACGCCGATACGCACGCCCTCGGGCAGGGCCGACACGAGCGCCGCGATGTTCGGGCGCACGAGCCCCGCCATGTCGCCGCGCGGGGCGACCGCCGAGACGACGACGTCCACACCCTGGAGCTGTGCGAGCAGCGAGGGGACGTCGGTCAACGACCCCTCGATGTACATGGCACCGGGCTGGCGCTCGCTCGGGATGCGCCGCGCGATCGACAGCACGGTGTGCCCGCGGCTCACCGCCTCGGCGACGATGTGACGGCCGGCGTAGCCGGAGCCTCCGATGACGGCGATGCGAGCCATTGCGTGAGCCTTTCGGTGTGGTGGATCAGGCCAGCTGGCCGCTGCGCAGCGACGACACCTGGTACAGGGCGACGGACGCCGCGATGCCGGCGTTCAGCGATTCGGTGGCCGACGAGATCGGGATCGACACGATCTGGTCGCACGTCTCGGTGACCAGGCGCGAGAGCCCCTTGCCCTCGGAGCCCACGACGATCACGACCGGCCGGTCTGCGAGCTGCAGCGCCGGAAGCGACACGTCGCCGCCGCCGTCGAGGCCGAGCACGAACACGCCCTGCTTCTTGAACTCCTTGAGCGTCGTCGTCAGGTTCGGTGCGACGGCGACCGGGATGCGCGCGGCCGCACCGGCGCTGGTCTTCCACGCGGCCGAGTTGACGCCCGCCGAACGGCGCTGGGGCACGATCACTCCCTGACCGCCGAACGCCGCGGTGGAGCGGATGATGGCGCCGAGGTTGCGGGGATCCGTGACGCCGTCGAGAGCGATCAGCAGCGGCACGGCGCCGCCGTCGATGATCTCTTCGAGCAGGTCCTGAGGGTGCGCGTACTCGTACGGCGGCACCTTGAGCGCGACGCCCTGGTGGACGCCGTCGAAGCCCGCCATGCGGTCGAGCTCGGGGCGGGTGACCTCGAGCACGGGGATGCCGCGGTGGGTCGCGATCGACAGCATCTCTTTCACGCGGTCGTCCATCTCGACCCGCTGCGCGATGTAGAACGCCGTGGCCGGGATCTTCGCGCGCAGCGCCTCGAGCACCGAGTTGCGCCCAGTGACGGTCTCGGTGTCGTCACCGGCCTTCGACTTGCCCGACCGGTTCGGGTTCGACCCCTGGGGCTTCTGGCCGGGCTTGCCCTTGCCGCCTGCGGCGGCGTAGCGCTCGGCCGCGGCCTTCCGCTTGCCGGCGACGTGCCAGGCGCGGTCCTCGGCCTTCGGGGTCGGGCCGCGCCCCTCCAGCGCCTTGCGGCTGTGCCCGCCGGTGCCCTTCTGGGCGCCCTTCTTCTTGCTGTTGCCCGCTCCGGGGCGGCCTGGCTTAGCCATCGCTGTAACTCCAGTGTGTTCCGTCTGCTGAATCTTCGAGGACGATGCCCGCCGCCGCGATCGCGTCGCGGATGCGGTCGGCCGCCGCCCAGTCCTTCGCCGCGCGCGCATCGGCGCGCTGGGCGATCATCGTCTTCACGAGCGTGTCGAGCGCGGATGCCGCCGCCGACGCGTCCGCCGCCCGCCACTGCGGATCGAGGGGGTCGATCCCGAGGATGCCGGTCATCACCGCGACATCCGCGAAGGCACGAAGGGCGGCATCCCGATCGCCCGCGTCGAGCGCCGTGTTGCCCTCGCGCACCGTCTCGTGCAGCACGGCGAGCGCCTGGGGCACGCCCAGATCGTCGTCGAGGGCGGCCGCGAAGCGCGCAGGGACGACGGCATCCACGATCACGTCGTCGGCGTCGTCGCGCAGCGTGCGCACGGCGCGCTCGAGGAACGTCCGGATGCGGTCGATCGCGGCCTCTGCCTCGTCGAAGGTCGAGGCGGTGATGTCGAGGCTGGAACGGTAGTGTGCGGCGGCGAGCGCGTAGCGCACGACGAGCGGGTCGCGTTCGCGCAGCACGTCCTCGGCGAGGATGAAGTTGAAGAGCGACTTCGACATCTTCTGCCCGGCGACCGTGACGAGGCCGTTGTGCACCCAGTACCGCGCGAACGCGTCCCCGGCCGCCGTGGACTGGGCGAGCTCGTTCTCGTGGTGCGGGAAGCGCAGGTCGAGCCCGCCGCCGTGGATGTCGAACTCGTCGCCGAGGTAGCGCCGAGACATCGCCGAGCACTCGATGTGCCAGCCCGGACGGCCGGCGCCCCACGGCGACTCCCAGCTCGCCGAGGCGGGCTCGTCGGTCTTGCCGCCCTTCCACAGCGCGAAGTCGCGCGGGTCGCGCTTGCCGCGCGGATCGGCGTCCGAGGCGGGCTCCATCGCGTCGAGCGACTGGTTGGTGAGCGATCCGTAGGCGGACCACGAGCGCACGTCGAAGTACACGTCGCCGGCGGCGTCCGAGGCGGGGTCGGCGGGGTACGCGTGCCCGGCGTCGATCAGCCGCTGGATCAGCTCCTGCATCTGCGGGATGGATGCCGTCGCCCGCGGCTCGTACGTCGGCGCGAGGATGCCGATCGCGGCGTACGCGCGGGTGAACTCCTGCTCCATGCGGTACGCGAGCGCCCACCACGGCTCACCGTCGGTGGCATTGGCGAGCACCTTGTCGTCGATGTCGGTGACGTTGCGCACGAACGTCACGCGGCCGTACCGATGCGCGAGCCAGCGACGGAGGATGTCGAAGCTCAGTGCGCCGCGCAGGTGCCCGATGTGGGGTCCGGACTGGACGGTCGGCCCGCACACGTAGATCGTGACGTTCCCGGGGTCGAGCGGCACGAAGTCGCGCAGGGCCTGCGCCTTGGTGTCATAGAGCTGAACCGTCACTGCACCAGCCTACCGGCGCGCCCCTGGGAAGCAGCGGGTCGCGACGGCCGGTGCGCCTGGTAGAACTTGACCGTGCTGCACGTCCTCGCCGTCCTCGCCGCCGCGCTGCTGTTCGGCACCACCGGAACCTCGCAGGCGCTCGGTCCCGAGGGCACCACGCCCCTGTCGATCGGCGTCATGCGCATGGTGATCGGGGGCACGGGGCTCGCGCTCATCGCCTTCACGCTCGCCGCACGTCACGCGCGGCGTCACTCCGGTGCGGTCCGCCCGCGGCTGAGCGCGCGACCGCTCGCGCTCATGGCGCTGACCGGTGCGTGCCTGGCGCTCTACCAGCCGCTGTTCTTCGTGGGCACCGAGCGCAACGGCGTCGCCGTCGGGACGGTCGTCGCACTCGGCTCGGCCCCGATCCTCGCGGGACTGCTCGAATGGGGGCTGACCAGAAGGATGCCGAGCCCGACGTGGATGGGCGCGACCGCCCTCGCGACGCTCGGCGTCGTGCTGCTGGGGTTCGGCGGCGAGGCCGGCTCCGGCGGCGGCACCGACGCCGTGGGCCTCCTCGGCTCGATCGGGGCGGGCGCGTCGTTCGCGGTCATCGCGAACGCGCAGCGGCGCCTGCTCGACGACGGCTGGGACCCCTTCACGGTCGTGGGCGCCATGGGTGCCGGCTCGGCCGTGCTGTGCGCCGTCGCGGTGCCGTTCGTCGACCTCTCATGGCTCGGCACGCCCCGCGGGCTCACGATGGCGCTGTGGCTCGGCATCGGCACGATCGCGATCGCCTACGTGCTGTTCACGTGGGGCCTCAGCGGGCTGACGGCGGCCACGGCCGCGACACTGACGCTCGGCGAGCCGCTGACCGCCGGCATCCTGGGGATCGTGGTGCTGGGCGAACGGCTCTCACCGCTCGCGATCGCCGGTCTCGTCGTGCTCGCCGCGGGCCTCGCGCTGCTGGCGTGGGGATCGCGGGCGCCCCGCGACCCCGAGCCGTTCGCCGTCGAGGCCTGACGCGCGAAACAGCGCGGCAATACGCGCGTGGCACACTGGGCGCGTCATGCAGAGCACCATCGAGATCCGTTCCGACGACCTGAGCGGCGACGCCACCCGTCGCCTCGTCGCCTTCCACCTCGCGGCGTTGAGGGGGACCGCCCCGCCCGAGAGCGTGCATGCGCTCGACGTCGACGCGCTGCGCCGTCCGGGCATCTCGGTGTGGTCGGCGTGGGCCGAGGATCGGATCGCCGGGATCGCAGCGCTGCGGGAACTCGCGGCCGATCGCGGAGAGATCAAGTCGATGCGGGTCGACGACGGCTTCCGCGGGGCGGGCGTGGGTCGCGCGCTGCTGGAGCACGTCGTCCGCTCGGCCCGCGAGCGCGGCATGACGAGCCTGTGGCTCGAGACCGGCACCACGGAGGACTTCGCCCCGGCACACCGTCTGTACGAGAGCGCGGGGTTCGTCGACTGCGAGGCGTTCGAGGGCTATCGGCCCGATCCGCACTCCCGCTTCATGACCCTGACGCTCTGAATCGGTTCACATGCGCTGGACGCACGGCCGAACGGGGTCTTCGCGTACGAACAGCGCAAGTGAACGGGATGTCAGGTCGCAGAGACGCCGTCCGCGCGACGGTCAGGCGGGGATGACGATCGCCACGGCGAGGGCGGACACACCCTCGGTGCGGCCCGTGAAGCCCAGGCCGTCGGTGGTCGTGGCCGACACCGACACCGGCACTCCCCCGAGCGCGTCCGACAGCACCTGCTCGGCCTCCACGCGCCGCGCGGCGAAGCGCGGCCGGTTCGCCTGCACCTGCACCGACACGTTGCCCGCGCGCCACCCCGCCGCGCGAAGGATCTCCGCCGTGCGGCGGAGGAACGCCTCGGCGTGCGCGCCGGCGTACTCGGGCTGATTGGTGCCGAAGTGCGTGCCGATGTCGCCCAGCCCGGCCGCCGACAGCAGGGCGTCGACGATCGCGTGGGCGACGGCATCCCCGTCGGAATGCCCCGACAGGGCCCGCTCACCCGGCCACTCCAGGCCCGCCAGCCGCAGGACGCCGTCTCCGCCGAACGCGTGCACGTCGGTGCCGATGCCCACGCGCGGCAGTGCGACCGCCGCCGTGTCGGCGCCGACCAGGTGCCGCGCACGGTCGAGGTCCGCCCCGGTCGTGATCTTGAAGGCGAGGGGATGCCCCGGCACGGCCGACACGGCATGCCCGGCTTGGGCGACCAGCGCCGCGTCGTCGGTGAAGTCGTCGATCGCCGCGGCGTATGCCGCGTCGAGCACATCACGGCGGAATCCCTGCGGCGTCTGCGCGGCCGCGAGCTCTGAGCGATCCACCGCGGCGAGGATCTCGTCGCCCGAGACGCGCTTGATCGTGTCGATGACCGGCAGCACCGGGATCGCCCCGGCGGCCCCGGCGTCGATCGCGCCGATCACGCGGGAGAACACCTCGGGCGGAGTGAGCGCGCGAGCAGCGTCGTGGACGAGCACGACCTCGACGTCGCCCCAGAGCGCGGCGAGCCCCGCCGCCACCGATTCCTGACGCGTGGTGCCGCCCGTCACGACCGTGACGAGGTCGGCGCGGTCG
The DNA here is from genome assembly GCF_019511665.1 of Microbacterium jejuense. Classification (GTDB taxonomy): domain Bacteria; phylum Actinomycetota; class Actinomycetes; order Actinomycetales; family Microbacteriaceae; genus Microbacterium; species Microbacterium jejuense_A. Next base: position 25,574 of record NZ_JAEUAW010000004.1, on the reverse strand, counting down.
CCCGCTGCCTCGATCGCCTCCGTCCGGGCGTCGCCCTCGCGTCCGGCGGGCGCGACGACGACGACCTGCGCAGACGGTGCGGAGAAGACGCCGTCGAGGGCGTGGCGCAGGATGCTGTGCCGGTCGATCCCGACGAAGGCCTTGGGCCCCCCGGCACCGAGGCGGGTGCCCGATCCGGCCGCCACGACGACGATTCCGACACGCGGGACGGGGAGGATGCTCACCCGTTCACGCTACCGCGAGCGGCGCCGAGAGCCCGCGTCCGGACACAGTGAAACGGCGCCCCCTGCCGGGGACGCCGTTCCAGAAGTCTCAGCTTGCGAGGACCTCGTCGAGGATGACGCTGGCCTGCTCCTCGTCGGTCTTCTCAGCGAGCGCCAGCTCGGAGACGAGGATCTGCTTGGCCTTCGCCAGCATGCGCTTCTCACCCGCCGACAGGCCGCGGTCCTGATCGCGGCGCCACAGGTCGCGCACGACCTCGCTGACCTTGATGACGTCACCGGAGGCGAGCTTCTCCAGGTTCGCCTTGTAACGGCGGGACCAGTTCGTCGGCTCTTCCGTGAACGGCGCGCGCAGCACCTCGAAGACCCTGTCGAGGCCCTCCTTGCCGATGACGTCGCGAACCCCGACGAGATCGACGTTCTCTGCGGGTACTTCGATGATGAGATCACCCTGCGTGACGTTGAGCTTCAGGTACTTCTTCGTCTCGCCCTTGATGATCCGGTCTTTGACCTCGATGATCGTTGCCGCCCCGTGGTGGGGGTAGACGACCGTCTCGCCAACCTCAAAAAGCATGGAGTTATGTCCTTTCGGCAACCTCCAGGATACCACAGGCGAAATACGCTAAGGTTCTCCGCCCCCGGGGGCGGGCACGGCGTTCGCGGCACCGTCGTGCTCAACGCGAGTCAGCGCGAACCCCTAGACTGGCGGGGTACCGACATGTCCTGGGAGGATCTGTGAACCGCCGCCTCATCGCGTCACTGGCCGTCGGGGCCGCTCTCGTGCTCACGACCACCGGCTGCAGCATGATCTCGCCGCAGGCGACCACGATCCCCTACTCGGCCGCCGAGGGCGTCAACGTCCACGATTCCGGCCCTCTCGAGGTGCGCAACGCGTTCATCGTGGCCAACGAGGACGGCACGGCCGGCAACTTCGTCGCCGCGATCGTCAACCAGACCGAGGACTCGCACACACTGAACGTCGAGATCGGCGAGGGCGGCCCGACCCTCACCGTCCGCGTGCCGGCGAACACCACGGTGAGCCTCGGCTCCGACGAGGACGAGCCGCTCGAGATCGAGGACTTCGAGGGCCTGCCCGGCACCGACGTCGACACGTTCTTCCAGTCGGGCGACAGCGACGGCGCGCTCATCGCCATCCCCGTGCTCGACGGCTCGCTCGACTACCTGACGGCACTGGCCCCCTGACACCGCGGTGAGGGACCGGCAGCGTGCCGGCATCCTCATCGCGAAAGACGGAGCGGGGCGCGTCCGACGACGCGCCCCGCTCCGTCTTTGCGTTCAGCCCTCGAAGCGGTACCCGAGGCCGCGCACCGTCACGAGCATCTCGGGAGAGCCGGGGTTCTGCTCGATACGCGAGCGGATGCGCTTGATGTGCACGTCCAGCGTCTTGGTGTCGCCGAAGTAGTCGCTCCCCCAGACCCGGTCGATGAGCTGGCCGCGCGTGAGCACGCGGCCGGCGTTGCGCATCAGCACCTCGAGCAGCTCGAATTCCTTGAGCGGCATGTTGATCTCGTCGCCGTCGACAGCGACGGTGTGGCGGTCGATGTCGAGCACGACGCGCCCGCCTTCGAGGACGCGGTCCTCGAGGTCGGCGTCGATCTGCGAGAAGCGCCGCAGCACCGCGCGCATGCGGGCGAGCAGCTCGCGCGCCGAGTAGGGCTTCGTCACGTAGTCGTCGGCGCCGAGCTCGAGCCCGACGACGATGTCGACCTCGGAGTCCTTCGCGGTGAGCATGATGATCGGCACGGCGGACGTCGTGCGGATCTGACGGCAGACCTCCGTGCCCGGCATGCCCGGGAGCATGAGGTCGAGCAGCACGATGTCTGCTCCGCGGTCGCGGAAGGCGCCGAGCGCGGCAGGGCCGTCCTCGGCGATCTCGACCTCGTAGCCCTCGCGGCGAAGGAGGTAGGCGAGCGGGTCGGCGAGGTCCGGCTCGTCCTCGACGATCAGGACGCGGGTCATGCGGGTTCTCCATTCGCAGCGGGTTCGGCGGCCGGCGCAGGGGCCGGGGTCGTGGGCCTGGGCGGCGGCGGGGTGGCAGGGCGCTTCTTCTTGCGGCCCCGTTTGGGAGCGGGTTCGGCCGCAGGGGCCGCCGACTCGGGCAGGCGGATCGTGAACGTCGAGCCCCGCCCGGGGCGCGACCACAGCCGGACCTCGCCGCCGTGGCGCTGCACGGCGTGCTTCACGATCGACAGTCCGAGTCCGCTGCCGCCGGTGCGGCGCGCCCGTGCGGGGTCGGCGCGGTAGAACCGCTCGAACACGCGGTCCTGCTCGCCCTCGGCGATGCCGATGCCCCGGTCGGTCACGGCGATCTCGACGACCCCGTCGACCGACTTGACGCCCACGCCGACGCTCGACCCGCGGGGCGAGTACGCGATCGCGTTGGCGATGAGGTTGCCCACCGCCTCGCTCAGCACCTGTGCATCACCCTGCACGTACAGGCCGCGGATGCCGCCGCGCACGACCTCGACGCCGGCGGAGTCGGCCTGGATCGCGTGCGCGTCCAGCGCCGAGGCCACGACCTCGTCGATCGACACGTCGCGCTGCGGCAGCTCGTCCGACGCCTGCAGGCGCGAGAGGTTCATGATGCGCGACGTCAGCAGTGCGAGACGGGATGCCTCGGCCTGGAGTCGCGCGGTGAAGATGCGCACCTGCGGCGGGTCGTCGGCGGCGGACTCGATGGCCTCGGCGAGGAGGCTCACCGCACCCACCGGCGTCTTGAGCTCATGGCTCGTGTTGGCGACGAAGTCGCGTCGCATCTCTTCGACCCGCTCGCGCTCGGTGATGTCGCGCAGCACGAGGAGCGTGAGCCGGGGAGAGATGCGCGTCGCGCGCACCGCGACCAGGCGGGGCTCCGCCGGCAGCGCCCCGCGGCGCAGCCGCATGGTCTCGGTCGCCGTGGTGAGCCCGGTGTCGGTGCCGCTCGTGCGCACCCGCCGGGCGAGCGCACGCAGCTCCTCGGTGGGGAACGTCCCGCCCTCGACGAGCTCGAACGGCGCGGCGGCGGCCGATGCGGCGAGCACCGTGAACGACGAGTCCACGACGACGACCGCGTCGTCCATGCCGTGGAGCACTTCGCGCACGCCGTCCGGCACGTCCGCGGACATCTCGACCCGTGCGCGATCGCGCGCGCGCAGGGCGGCGAAGATGACGGCGGCGACCGATCCGCCGACGATGACCCCCACGAGAAGGGCGAGCAGCGCGAGCTGCGTGGAGTCCATGTCCCCCAGCGTAGGGGCACCTCCGGGCGCCTCTTCGCCGTGAGGGCCCCGGTGCGCCGCGTGGCCGGCAGTGTTCACCGATGCGGCACCGTCCGTTAACCTTCTCTGACGAGAATCGCCGGGGCCGCGGGCGGACGCCTGCCCGAACCACGAAAGGTGCATCGGAATGCGCGAAGTCTTCCACCAGTCCCTCGAGGACGTGCAGGGGCGTCTCGTCGAGATCGCCGAGCTCGTCACGGTGGCGATCGACAAGGCGACGCGGGCATTCGGCACGAGTGACGTGGCGCTGGCCGAGGAGGTCATCGAGGACGACGCGGTGATCGACGAGCGAGCCGTCGAGCTCGACGAGCTCGCGATCGAGATCCTCGCCCGGCAGCAGCCCGTCGCGCGCGATCTGCGCATCGTCGTGAGCGCACTGCGGATGAGCGCGTCACTGGAGCGCATGGGCGACATCGCCGAGCACATCGCGCAGCTGACGCGCATGCGGTTCCCCGAGCGCGCCATCCCCAAGGGCCTCAAGTCGACGTTCCTCAAGATGGGCGAGCTCGACGTCGAGGTCGCGCGTCAGCTCACCGAGCTGCTGCGCACGCAGGACGAGTCGCTCATCGAGGCGATCCGCAACGCCGACGACCGGCTCGACGCGCTGCACCTGTCGGTGTTCGAGAAGGTGCTGAGCGACAGCTGGCAGGGCGAGGCCGCCGCCACCGTCGACGCCACCCTTGCCAGCCGCTACCACGAGCGCTTCGCCGACCACGCGGTGTCGGTCGCCAAGAAGGTGCTGTACCTCTCCACCGGCGACTGGACCACGACCACCGACACGATCACGATCGTCTCGCCGGACCAGCTTTAGGCGGCGACAGCAAAAGGAAGAGTGGATGCCTCGTGCGAGGCATCCACTCTTCTTTCTTGTCTGACGTCAGGCCTTGCCCTGGTTCGCCACGGCGGCCGCACCGGCGGCGGCGGCCTCGGGGTCGAGGTACTCGCCCGGGCCGAGGGGCTGCAGGTTCTCGTCCAGACGGTAGACCAGCGGGATGCCGGTCGGGATGTTGAGCTCGGCGATGTCGGCGTCACTGATGCCGTCGAGGTGCTTCACGAGGCCGCGCAGCGAGTTGCCGTGGGCGGTCACGAGCACCGTCTTGCCGGCCTTCAGGTCGGGGACGATGTCGCTGTGCCAGTACGGCAGCATGCGGTCGATGACGATCTTGAGCGACTCGGTGTCGGGCACCTCGCCGTCGATGCCGACGTACCGCGGGTCGCCGACCTGGCTGTACTCGTCGTCGGCCGGGAGCGGGGGCGGCGGGACGTCGAACGAGCGGCGCCACAGCATGAACTGCTCGTTGCCGAACTCTTCGAGGGTCTGCGCCTTGTCCTTGCCCTGGAGGGCGCCGTAGTGGCGCTCGTTGAGGCGCCACGACCGCTTGACCGGGATCCACAGGCGGTCGGCGGCGTCGAGGGCGATGTTCGCCGTCTGGATCGCACGGCTGAGCACCGAGGTGTGCAGGACGTCGGGCAGGATGCCGGACTCGGCGAGCAGCTCGCCGCCGCGCTGGGCCTCGGCCTTGCCCTGCTCGGTGAGGCGGACGTCGACCCATCCGGTGAACTGGTTGGTCTTGTTCCACTCGCTCTGGCCGTGTCGGAGGAGGATGAGCGTATAGGGCGCGGTCATGGCTTCCATGTTATCGGCGCCTCCCACCGGCCACCGGGGCTGTGACGGCGGCCTGCTGGCATCATGGAGACATGGCGCGCGGACCGGTCGGGCAGATCACGCGCGGCACCACCGGCACCAACCGGCTGCGCCGCATCGACCGGTGGATCGCCCGGCACCCGGCGCTGCGACGCGCCGACGATCCCCTCGTGGTGGACCTCGGCTACGGCGCGAGCGGCGTCACCGCGTTCGAGCTGTTCGCGCGCCTGTCGCGGGCCCGCCCCGACGTCGAGGTGCTCGGACTGGAGATCGACCCCGCGCGCGTCGTCAGGGCACGCGCGCAGCTGGACGACGTGCGGGCCGGTGCCACGCCGTTCGCCGCGGATTCGCGCGTGTCGTTCGCGCGCGGCGGGTTCGAGGTGCCCGTGCCGGGCGGCCGGCGGCCCGCGATCGTGCGGGCGATGAACGTGCTGCGGCAGTACGACGAGTCCGAGGTGGGCGCCGCGTGGGCCGCGATGGCGGGCAGGCTCGCGCCGGGCGGGCTGCTGGTGGAGGGCACGTGCGACGAGATCGGGCGCATCGCCACGTGGGTCGCGATCACGCCGGACGCGGAACCCCGGTCGCTCACGTTGTCGCTGCGCCTCGCGGGACTGGAGCACCCCTCCATCGCGGCCGAGCGCCTGCCCAAGGCGCTCATCCACCGCAACGTTCCGGGCGAGCGTGTGCACGCGTTCCTCGCCGCGCTCGACACGGAATGGGGCCGCGCCGCGAGCGTCTCGCCGTTCGGCGCCGTCCATCGCTGGCGGACCGCACTGGCCGCCGTGCAGGCAGCGGGCTGGCCGCTCCAGGAGCGGGCGCGCTGGCGCCTGGGCGAAGTCACCGTGCCGTGGAGCGCCGTCGCCCCGCGCTGATCCCCACGGGCGGCGCCCGCCGCTCGCTGAGATCAGGAGATCTCGCGCAGACAGGAGGATTCTGCCCAGAGCGACCTGCGTCGGCGAGATCTCCTGATCCGGCGAAGTGGTGGCATCGGAATTCGGGATGCCGCGGCCCTCACACCGTGTGAGACCACCGACTACACACGCGGCAGGACCGCGCGTGCTTCGTCGCCGGGCATGCCGGTCGCGGTCAGCAGGTCGACGGCGAGGGGGCGCAGCGCCGTCACGAGGTTGAGCTCGCTCTGGGTGCCGTCGGGGAGGATGGCCGCTGGGTCGAGGCGCGCCGCCACCGCCCGGACCGCCTCGCGGGCGACGGGCTGCATCGCGATGTCGTCGAGGCTCTCGCCGACGAGGGCGGCGGCGCGCATCAGCTCGGCGAGCAGTTCGGCCGGCACGGGGCGCCGCTCGCCGTCGTCGCAGAGGTAGACCGCACGGCGGGCGACGACGCGCAGGTTGCGCGTGGCGAAGTCCATCGACGTCAGCACGGTGTGATGGCGCCGCAGCTCCGCCCGCTGGGGCCGCAGCCACGGCGAGAACCCCGCCACGGCGAGCCCGGAATCCAGCGACGCCCGCCACTCGTCGATCCGTGGCGCGATGCCCCGCGCCTTCTCGAGCCCGCGCGTGGCCCGCATCGCGTCTCCGCGGCGCAGCGCCTGCACGATTGTCCGGGCGGCGTCGTCGGCCGCCGCGAACACCGCGTGACCGTCACGCGCCTCCTCCCGGCGCGGGTTGCGCGGGATGAGCGCGGTCACCACGAGCGCCGCGATCCCGCCGACGATGCCGTCGACGAGGCGAGAGAAGGGCTGCGACGCGGGCAGCGACATCACGATGCAGGCCTGGATGCCGGCCATGATCGCGAACGGCGGGTACGGCGACAGGAAGCGCGCGACGAACAGCGTCGCGGCGAGCGCCAGCGCGAGCTGCCACCAGCCGGGCCCCACCACCACGACGAAGCCCTCGGCGACGAGGATGCCGACGAGCATGCCCACCACGGTCTCGAGCACGCGCCGGGGACGCGCATCGCGCACGAGTCCGAGGCTGGAGATCGTGACGGTGGCCGCCAGCAGCGGCGCGGGATGCCCGATGAGATAGTGCGCGAACGCCCACGCCGCCGTCGCCGCGACCACGATCTGCACGATCGCGATGGCCGATCCCCGCACGCGTGCCAGCTGGGGACGCAGGTCGAGGCGTGCGCGCCAGCCGGTCGGCACCGCCTGCGTGATCGGGGTGGTCGCGCCGTCGCCGCTCACGACGGGCCTATTGCGCCGCCTGGCGGCGGCCGAGCCGCGGAATGCGCGGCACGTTCGCGGTGGCCCCGGCATTCGGCGGAACGACGACCTCCTGGGCCGCGGCGACCGGTCCGTCGGCCGTGTCGACCGTCAGCGCCGCCTCGACCGGGGTCGTCCGGCGCACGATCGCCAGCGCGATGGGCCCCTCCTCGAAGTGCAGGGCGGCAGACGTCACACGCCCGACCTCGTCGTCGCCGACGCGGACGGCCGCGCCAGGCTCGGGCAGCACGCTCCCCGAGCCGTCGAGCTGCAAGGCCACGAGGCGACGGGGCGGGTGCCCGAGGTTGTGCACCTTGGCGATGGTCTCCTGACCGCGGTAGCAGCCCTTGTCGAGGTGCACCGCGGTGCGCAGCCAGTCCAGCTCGTGCGGCAGCGCGCGCTCGTCGACGTCGGCAGACCAGCGCGGGCGCCACGCCGCCACACGCAGCGCGTCCACGGCCGCCAGACCCGCGAGCGACAGCTCGCCGCGAGCGGCGGCATCCGCGATCCGGGCCTCTTCGTCGCGCGTCACGATCGCCTCGGACCAATCGCGATCGGAGCCGGGGTGCGGGTCGACGGGTGCGTACGCCCAGCCGCCGGGCGTCACGTCGGGCCAGGGGTCACGCCACACCAGCGGCAGCCCCGCGGGCGCGGCAGCCGCCACGGAGGCCGCGAGCGCAGCCGCGGTGCCGCCGATCACCGCGTACTCGTCGGCGATCCGCGGGTCGACGCGCAGGCGGAACCGCATCTTGCGCAGCCAGTCGTAGAGCCCCTCGGCGTCGGCGCGATCGGCGATCAGCCACGTCGTCTCGCCGTCGTCGAGGACGGATGCCGCATGCTCGACGTGCCCCTGCGGATCGAGGATCAGCAGCTCGGTGCCGACGCCGGGCTGCAGGCGCGCCAGTGCCTGCGACGACAGGGAGTCCAGCCACGTGAGGCGGTCCTCCCCGGGAACGGCGATGACGGCGCGGTCTGCGCGCGGCGCCACGGCGCTGCCGGCGGCGAGCCGCCGCTGCTCGGCGAGCGGGCTGCCGAGGTGCTGCAGCCCCGCCTCGTCGACGACGGCGCCGGGCACGGCCGCGAACACGCCGGCCATCAGTCGGCCTTCGCCAGGCGCGCCGACGCGTGGGCGCCGAGCTCGAAGCCCATCGCGGCGATGTCCCAGGCCCACAGCAGGTGGTTGTCGACGAGACCGTACATGCGCGTCGCCGCCGCGTAGGCCTTCGCGCCCGCCGGACGCACCACCGCATCGGTGGCGATGTCGATGCGCGGGCCCTTGATCTGGCCGAGGTACAGCTCGCTCACGCCATCGGCGTGCACGAGCGCGACCTCGAGATCGAATCCGCCGTCCGCGTTGCGCAGGGCCTCGATGTCATCGGCGGTGCGGACCACGGGGGGCGCCAGCGGCGGCAGCAGCCCCGGTCCCGCGTCGGCGTCGGTCGCCGTGCGGGCGAGCCGCCAGAAGCCGAGCTCGGCGACCAGCCGCGTGCGCTTCTCGGGGTCGGCCGGGTCGTCGATCCAGGCCTCGGCGGAGTAGTTCAGATAGTCGCCGCCGTCATGGCTGAAGCTCACGCGGTGCGTGAACTCTCCCGTGTAGGCGTGGTCGCCGTAGTCGATGACGCCGGTGCCCTCCCACACGCCGAGGAGCCACGACAGCGGAACCAGCTCCGCAGGCAGGTCGGTCGGGATCTCGAGCACGACGCGACCCGTCAGCGCTGGCCGCGGTACAGGTTCTTGACGACCACCACGGAGACGAACACGATCGACAGCGATGCGAGTCCGAGCAGGCCCACGAAGAACAGTTCGAGCGCGACGGTATCCATGAGGGGAAGTCTAGTCGCGACGCGCACTCATCCGGGCACGAGCGCGGCCAGCCCGAAGCCGAGGCTGATGACGCCCATCACGAGCGCGGCGCCGAGGACGCCCGCCGCGACCCGTTCGGTGAACCCCGCCGCGCGCCCCGTCCACAGCTGCACGGCGAACGCCGCGATGAGGCATCCGCCCAGTCCCACGCCCAGCCACGCGGCGCGCCAGTCGGGCGCCGAGAAGATGCCCACGGCGATCGCGATCAGCGCCGCGAGGACCCACACGGCGACGATGCCGCCGAAGGTGCGGCGAGGAGCGAGTTCTGGCACGGCCACCAGGCCATCATCCCCCATCCCCCGCACCGGCGCACCAGACGGCTCGCGCACGCCGCCTCGCGGGCCGGTGCGACGACCCTCGGCGAAACGAGGCGCGCCGCGCGCTCTACACTGGGGTTCGCGGCGTGCCCCCGCGCGCCGGGAAGGCGTTCCTTTGGCTCAGCTCCTGGTTCTCAGTTCCACACACGGCGGCGGTCCCGTCCTGCCCTCGCTCGAACTGCTGAGCCACCGCGTGCGCCAGATCCCCGCCGAGCCCGCGCAGCTGGTCAACGCGCCGAGCGCCGACATCATCATGGTCGATGCCCGTGTCGACCTCGTCGGCGCCAAGTCGCTGTGCAAGATCCTCAACACGACCGGCCTCGACGCGCCCCTCCTGCTGGTCGTCACCGAGGGTGGGCTGACCGCCGTGTCGCCGGACTGGGGCGTCGACGACGTCATCCTCATGACCGCCGGACCCGCCGAGGTCGACGCGCGCATCCGCCTCGCCGTCGGGCGGCAGTCCGCCGAGCAGGTCTCGACTCGCGTGCAGACGTCGGGCATCACGATCGACGAGTCGTCGTACTCCGCGAAGGTGCACGGCAAGCCGCTGGACCTCACCTACAAGGAGTTCCAGCTGCTCCACTTCTTCGCCACCCACCCGTCCCGCGTCTTCACGCGCGAGCAGCTGCTCAGCGAGGTGTGGGGCTACGACTACTTCGGCGGCACGCGCACCGTCGACGTCCACGTCCGGCGCCTGCGCGCCAAGCTGGGCGACCTCGAGCAGCTCATCGGCACCGTGCGCAACGTCGGGTACCGCTTCAACGTTTACGAGGACGAGCCCGAACCCGCCCCGCGCGAGAAGACCGACGCCTGACGCCCTCCGGCTGCGGAGAGTGGATGCCGGGCGCCCGGCATCCACTCGGTTAACCCTCCGGTCACACGACCCTGCAATGATGAGGGGATGATCGAACCCGAGGTGCTCGACACCGGGCTGGGAGATGCGGACGACGACGACTTCGACCTGTCGGAGGAGTTCGACTCCCAGCTGCCGGACCACCGCTACCTGGACCGCGAGCTCAGCTGGCTCGCCTTCAACCAGCGCGTCCTCGAGCTCGCCGAAGACCCGAACCTGCCCGTGCTGGAGCGCGCCAACTTCCTCGCGATCTTCGCCAGCAACCTGGACGAGTTCTTCATGGTGCGGGTCGCGGGACTCAAGCGCCGCATCATGACGGGACTCGCCGTTCCGACGAACATCGGCACCTCGCCGGGCGACGTGCTGGCAGAGATCTCGGCCGAGGCGCACCGCCTGCAGCTGCGCCACGCGAACGCGTGGATGAACCTCGTGATGCCCGCCCTCGCGGACGCCGGCATACAGGTGGTCTCGTACGACTCCCTCGACGAGGCCGAGCGCGCGCAGCTGTACGACTACTTCCAGGCGCAGGTGTTCCCCGTCCTGATGCCGCTCGCGGTCGACCCGGCCCACCCGTTCCCGTACATCTCGGGCCTCTCGCTCAACCTGGCCATCCGCATCCGCAACGCGCGCACGGGCCGGCAGGAGTTCGCCCGCCTCAAGGTGCCGCCCATGCTCCCCCGCGTCGTCGCGCTGCCGCCGGTCGGAGGCACGGTGCGCTACCTGCCGCTCGAAGACCTCATCTCGAACCATCTCGATGACCTCTTCCCCGGGATGGAGGTCCTCGACCACCACGCCTTCCGCCTCACCCGCAACGAAGACATGGTCATCGAAGAGGACGAGACCGAGAACCTCATCCAGGCGCTCGAGGCCGAGCTGCTGCGCCGCCGCTTCGGCCCGCCGATCCGCCTCGAGATCACCGACGACATGGACGGCGTGACGCTCGACCTGCTCATCAAGGAGCTCGACATCACCGAGCAGGAGGTCTACCGCCTGCCCGGACCGCTGGACCTCCGCGGGCTGTTCGACCTGTCCCGCATCGACCGTCCCGATCTGCATTTCAAGCCGCACCTGCCCACGACGGCGCTGGCGTTCCAGCCGGGCGACAACAACGAGCGCGCCGACATCTTCGCTGCGATCCGCAAGGGCGACGTGCTCGTGCACCACCCGTACGAGTCGTTCGCGACCAGCGTGCAGGCCTTCCTCGAGCAGGCCGCCAAAGACCCGCACGTGCTGGCCATCAAGCAGACGCTCTACCGCACCTCCGGCGACAGTCCCATCGTGGAGGCGCTGATCAACGCCGCCGAGGCCGGCAAGCAGGTGCTCGCGCTGGTCGAGATCAAGGCCCGGTTCGACGAGGCGAACAACATCGTGTGGGCGCGCAAGCTCGAGAAGGCCGGCGTGCATGTCGTGTACGGCCTCGTCGGCCTGAAGACCCACTGCAAGCTGGCCCTGGTCATCCGCGAGGAAGGCGGCGTGCTGCGCAGCTACAGCCACGTGGGCACGGGCAACTACAACCCCAAGACGAGCCGCATCTACGAGGACTTCGGCCTGTTCACCGCCGACGACCAGGTCGGCCGCGATCTCACGCGCCTGTTCAACGAGCTGAGCGGCTACGCGATCGAGAAGAAGTTCAAGCGCCTCCTTGTCGCCCCGCTGCACCTGCGCAAGGGGCTGCTGCGGCTCATCGAGAAGGAGCGCCGCTACGCCCTGGCCGGAAAGCCGGCGAGCGTGCGCATCAAGGTCAACTCCATGGTCGATGAGCAGATCATCGACGCCCTGTACCGCGCCAGCCAGGCCGGTGTGAAGGTCGAGGTGTGGGTGCGCGGCATCTGCGCGCTCAAGCCCGGCGTCGAAGGCATGAGCGAGAACATCACGGTGCGCTCGATCCTGGGCCGCTACCTCGAGCACTCGCGCATCTTCGCGTTCGGCGGCGACGGCGAGCCCGTCGTCTACATCGGCAGCGCAGACATGATGCACCGCAACCTCGACCGCCGCGTCGAGGCCCTCGTGCGCGTCTCGTCGCCGGCACACGTGAAGGAGCTCGACGACCTCTTCACCCTCGCCATGAGCGACACGACGAGCTCGTGGCACCTCGGGCCCGAGGGCGAGTGGGTCCGGCACCACCAGGACGCCGACGGCAGGCCGCTGCTCGATCTCCAGGACCGCACCATGACCAACGTGCAGCGCCGCCGGCGGGCACGGGCGGTGCGATGACAGAGACCGCGGTGTACGCGGCGGGAGGCGTGGTCTGGCGCATCGTCGACGACAAGCTGCGCGTGCTCCTCATCCACCGCACGAAGTACCGCGACGTCACGCTGCCCAAGGGCAAGGTCGACCCCGGCGAGATGCTCGCCGAGACGGCCGTGCGCGAGATCCACGAAGAGACCGGCATCCGCGTCTCACTCGGCGTCCCCGTCGGCGTCTCGCGCTACCGGCTGCCCAGCAAGCGCACCAAGATCGTCCACTACTGGGCGGCGGAGGCCACCGACGCCGCGATCCGTGCCAGCGACTTCGTGCCGAACAAAGAGATCGCGGCGCTCGAATGGGTCACGCCCAAGAAGGCGATCTCACGCCTGAGCTACCCGGTCGACGTCGAGATCATCGAGAACTTCCTGCGTCTGGTCGACGAGGGCGTGCTGCGCACGTTCCCGATCGTCGTCCTGCGTCACGCGAAGGCCGTCGCGCGCGAGGAATGGGAGGGGAAGGATGCCGCCCGCCCGCTGACTGCGCGAGGCCGCAAGCAGGCGCGGGCCATCGTCGGGCCGCTGCGCGCGTTCGGCGTGCGCCGCATCGTGTCGAGCCCGGCCGTGCGGTGCGTGAAGACCGTCGCCCCGCTGGCCGAAGCCGTCGGCCGCAAGATCGACACGACCAAGCTCATCAGCCAGAACGCGTGGGAGGACGGCCGGTCGGACGCCCGCACCGTCATCGGGGAGCGCGTGCGCTCGCGCAAACCCGCCGTGCTGTGCAGCCACGGTCCGGTGCTCCCCGACATCCTCAGCGAGCTGGCGCTCGCCACCGGCACGCTGCGCGGCTCGTACCTGGGCAGCGCCTCAGCGCTCGAGTTCGGGGCATTCTCGGCCGTGCACCTGTCGGTCGACAGCCCCGGATCGGGCATCGTCACGATCGAGACGCACGTGCCCAAGGTCTGACGGCACCCCCAGCGCACCTCTTCCCGTTCACCTTCCGTTCACCCGCGCAGCGCAGTCTCTTAAGAGTCCGAGCCTACGTTTCAGAGCGAACCCCGCACCGGGATTCGTACCCGCAGGCCTGCACCAGGCCTCATATCCCTGACACGTGAAGGATTCACACAGTGAAGATCTCTCGCCTCGCCCAGGTGGGCGCCGTCGCCGCGATCGCGGTCCTCGCCCTCGCAGGCTGCTCGTCGACGCCGTCCGACAGCGGCTCTGACGGCGGCAGCACGCCCACTCCCTCGGAGTCGGGCGTCGCGGTCGAGCTCGACTCGAGTCTGACCGGCACCATCACGGCGGGCGGCTCCAGCGCTCAGGCCAACGCCCAGGCCGCGTGGACCACCGCCTACAACGCCACCGTCAGCGGCGTCACCATCAACTACGACAAGTCGCAGGGCTCTGGCGGCGGCGTGACCAACTTCCTCAGCGGCGCGTACGACTTCGCCGGCTCGGACTCGCCCCTCTCGGACGAAGAGACCGCGAGCTCGGAGGCGCTGTGCACCGAGGGCGGCGTCAACATCCCCGTCTACCTCGACGGCGTCGCCATCATCTTCAACATCGACGGCGTCGACAGCCTCAAGCTGAGCGGCGAGACGATCGCGAAGATCTTCAACCTGCAGATCACCGACTGGTCCGACCCGGCGATCACCGCCGACAACGGCACGGCGCTGCCGGCCGGACCGATCACCACGGTCGCCCGCTCAGACGGCTCGGGCACGACCGCCAACTTCACGAACTACCTCTCGGCCACGCAGGCCGAGGCGTGGCCGTACGAGGCGGGCAAGAACTGGCCCGTCGCCGGCAACGTGTCGCTCCAGAAGGGCGGCTCGGGCGTCGTCGACACCGTCAAGGCCGGCACCGGCACCATCGGCTACGCCGACCACTCGGCGATCGGCGACCTGAACGCGGCGGACATCGTCGTCGACGGCACCGCGATCCCGTTCAGCCCGGAGGCCGTCGCCAAGACGTTCGAGGTCGCGGCCACCGACGCCTCGAACGGCGTCGAGGGCGACCTCTCCAAGCAGTTCGACTACTCGAAGCTCACCACCGAGACCTACCCGATCCCGCTCGTCTCGTACGCCATCACGTGCACGACGTTCGCGGATGAGGAGCAGGCCACGCTGGTGAAGTCGTACCTCGGCTTCGTCGCGTCGACGCTCGGCCAGCAGGTCGCGGCGAAGAACGCCGGTTCGGCTCCGCTGCCGGACTCGATCCTCGAAGAGGCGCAGAAGACCATCGACGCCATCAAGTGATCCACGTCGGTCCGTCCGCCCAGGGACTCCTGGGCGGACGGGCTGAATTCCGTCTCCGGCACGACCGGCGGCGGAATTGAGCCGTAATCCGACAGCCAGCCCGAAGCACCCGGAACCCGACAGGAGCTCCTCCAATGCGACACCGACGGACCCGTCATGGCTGACACGATCAGCCCGCCCGCGCCCGCCGCGTCCCGCAGACGATCCACCCGCCGTGTCTCCGACACCGTGTTCCTCGGACTGTCGGCCACCTCCGCCGTCTCGATCATGGTCATCCTGGCCGGCGTCGCGATCTTCCTCATCATCCAGGGGCTTCCGGCGATCACGGCGAACTGGGCCGACAACAAGGACCTGAGCTCGATCCAGAACCCCGCCCAGGTGCCGTGGACGAGCTTCTGGGAGTACGTCGGCCCGCTGCTGTGGGGCAGCGTCTTCTCGGCGCTCATCGCGATGGTGCTCGGCGCGCCGGTCGCGATCGGCATCGCCCTGTTCATCTCGCACTACGCCCCGCGCCGCATCGCGGGCGCGCTCGGCTACATCGTCGACCTGCTGGCGGCCGTCCCCTCGATCGTGTTCGGCCTGTGGGGCATCGCCGTCATGCGCCCGTTCCTGCTGCCGCTCTCGGACTTCCTCAACCAGTACTTCGGCTGGATCCCGTTCTTCGCCGGCCCCGTGTCGAGCACGGGATCCACCATGCTCGCCGGTGGCGTCGTGCTGGCGGTCATGATCCTCCCGATCGTGACCTCCATCACCCGCGAGATCTTCCTCCAGACGCCGCGCCTGAACGAGGAGGCCGCGCTGGCGCTCGGCGCCACGCGATGGGAGATGATCCGCCTGGCCGTGCTGCCGTACGCCCGCAGCGGCATGATCTCGGCGACCCTGCTCGGGATGGGGCGGGCGCTCGGCGAGACGATGGCCATCGCCCTGATCATGTCGCCGTCCGTGCTGTACTCGCTGCTGATCCTCACCGACGGCTACAACTCGCAGACCATCGCCGCCAACATCGCACTGAACTTCCCCGTGGCCACCGAGATCCAGCGCTCGGCGCTGATCGGCACCGGTCTGATGCTGTTCGTGATCTCGTTCGCGGTGAACATGCTCGCGCGCTTCATCATCGGCGCGCAGGGGCCGAAGACGGGCAGCAAGCGCCGCCGCAAGGAAGGAAAGGGCGCATGACCGCGACCATGACCCCCTCGACTCCCAAGGTGCGCCAGCCCGTTCAGCTCACCGCCGGGCACCTTCCCCGCTTCATCGAGCCCATGCTGCTCGCCGGCGTGGCGGTCCTCGTCGCCCTCGTGATGTTCGTCCTCACCCAGACGCTCAACATCGCCGTCTGGCTCGTGATCACCGCGGTGCTGTACCTGATCGGCATCGCCATCGCGGCGTCGATCGTCGAGAGCCGCCGCAAGGCGATGGACCGCGTCGTGCGCGGCGTGGTCACCGCGTTCTTCGTCCTGGCGGTCGCCCCGCTCATCTCGACCCTGTGGACCGTCATCGCGCAGGGCGCCCAGATCGTGGACTGGCAGTTCATCACCTCGGTCGCGGCATCCACGTTCGATCCCGCCACGCTCGAGGTGACCAGCACGCCCGGCGCGCTGCAGGCGATCGTCGGCACGCTGATCATCACCGGCATCGCGGCGCTCATCTCGGTGCCGATCGGCATCCTCACGGCCGTCTACCTCACCGAGTACGCCCTGCCCAGCAACCCGCTGCGCCGCACGATCACGTTCCTGGTCGACGTCATGACCGGCATCCCCTCGATCGTCGCGGGCCTGTTCGCGTTCTCGCTGTTCAGCCTCATCGTCGGCCCGAAGGCGTTCAGCGGGTTCTCGGCGTCGATCGCCCTGTGCGTGCTCATGATCCCGATCGTCGTGCGCTCCACCGAGGAGATGATCCGCCTCGTGCCGCAGGACCTGCGCGAGGCCTCCCTGGCGCTCGGCGTCCCCAAGTCGGCCACGATCCTCAAGGTCGTGCTGCGCACCGCCGCCAGCGGCATCGTCACCGGTGTCGTTCTGGCGATCGCCCGCGTGGTCGGCGAGACGGCGCCGATCTTCATCGCAGCGAGCTTCACCGACAACTTCAACGCCAACCCGTTCTCGGGTCCCATGCAGACCCTGCCGGTGATGGCGTACACGTCGTACAGCTTCCCCTCGAAGGACATCGACGCGTCGCAGGCCCAAGCGTGGGGCGCCGCCCTGCTGCTGGTGATCCTCGTCGTCATCTTCAACCTCATCGCCCGCCTCGTCGCGAAGCTGTTCGCGCCGAAGACCCGCTAGCCCGAAAGGCCACCCCAGGTGTCCAAAAGCATCGAAGTCAACGACCTGAACGTCTACTACGGCGACTTCCTCGCCGTCGAGGGCGTCTCGCTCTACGTCGAGCCGCGCAGCGTCACCGCGTTCATCGGCCCTTCCGGCTGCGGCAAGTCCACGTTCCTGCGCACCCTCAACCGCATGCACGAGGTCATCCCCGGCGGCCGCGTCGAGGGCCAGGTCCTCATCGACGGCACCGACCTGTACGGCGCGAACATCGACCCCGTGCTCGTGCGCCGGCAGGTGGGAATGGTGTTCCAGCGCCCGAACCCGTTCCCCACGATGTCGATCAAAGAGAACGTGCTGGCCGGTGTGCGACTGAACAACAAGCGCATCTCCAAGTCCGACGCCGATGCCCTCGTCGAGCAGTCGCTGCGGGGCGCGAACCTCTGGAACGAGGTCAAGGACCGCCTCGACAAGCCCGGCGCCGGTCTGTCGGGCGGCCAGCAGCAGCGTCTGTGCATCGCCCGCGCCATCGCGGTGTCGCCCGAGGTGATCCTGATGGACGAGCCGTGCTCGGCGCTCGACCCGATCTCGACGTACGCGATCGAAGAGCTCATCGGCGAACTGAAGAACGACTACACCGTCGTCATCGTGACCCACAACATGCAGCAGGCGTCGCGCGTGAGCGACAAGACCGCGTTCTTCAACATCGCCGGCACGGGCAAGCCCGGCAACCTCATCGAGTACGACGACACGTCCACGATCTTCACGACGCCGTCCGTGCAGGCGACCGAGGACTACGTCTCCGGCCGCTTCGGGTGATCGCGCGCGGTCAGTCGCGCGGGCTCAGCAGGTATCGATTGAAGGATGCCGTCAGCCCGGCGTCGACCGCGAGCTCGAAGTCGTCGATCGCCGTGATCGGGGCCGCCAGGCGCACGCTCGACACCAGCCATGCGGCATCCGCTTCTCTGAGGGATCGCGTCGGCAGCGTGGCGTAGCCGGTCTCGAAGCCCTCGGACTCGAGGTGCGCGAACAGGCTCAGCTGCGTCGTGCCGTGGAGGATGCCGCCGTTCGGGGCCGGTGTCACGAAGCGGCCGTCGATGCGGGCGATGAGCGACGCCGTTGGAGCTTCGAGCACGAAGCCGTCCGACGTCACGAAGACGGCGTCGTCGGCCCCTCGACGCCGCGCTTCGCGAAGGGCGGCCATGTTGACTGCGTACGAGAGGGTCTTGGCACCGAGCAGGAGCCACGGCGCCGTGGCGGGCGTGTCGATCCCGTAGCCGCGGTCGAGCGTCACGACCCGCACGCCGCGCTCTCGGGCGCTCGTGTTGTCGGCCGCGGCGGCGACCGTGACCCACGCGGTCGGGGCGGGACCGTGCTCGACGCCGCGGCTGAGGATGAGCTTGATGACACCCTCCCCCTGCTGCGGCGCATGGGTCGCGGCGATGGTCACCGCCTGCCGCCACTGCTCCAGGTTCGGCGCCGGGAGGTCGCAGATGCCGGCCGAGTGAGCGAGCCGCTCCAGGTGCGCCTGCGTCTCCTGGGGGTGCCCGTCGACGACGCCGATCGACTCGAAGATCCCGTCGCCGCGCTGCGTGCTGAGCTCGCCGACACTCAGCGCCGGCGCCGAGGGATCGATCGTGCGGAAGGTTCCGGCGAAGTCCGGCCCCTCATCCTCGGGTCCGACGGGCTCGATCACGAGCGCGAAACGCAATGCCATGCCCCGAGCCTAAGCCGTCGGGAATGCCAGGCCCCCGGACTCGGTTACACTGGATCGGCCGGGCCGCAGTAACCCCGGGCTCCATCTTCTGCCGCTGCGAGCGGCCTTGCGCCGAGAGGCGTTCTGCGGCCCGGCACTTTCATGCCCGGGTGCCGAGTGCGCCGCTCACGCGAAGCGAACAGGCACCGCAGCGTTCTGCGGCCCGACCGCTTTCGCACCGGGAGTTCCGGGCGCGGCTCGGGGCGCCCGGTCTCGCAGCTCGATCGCTTCACGCGGATCCGCTCCTGCGGACCGTCAGCGCGACACGCCGTGTGTGGATGCCTCAGCCCGGCGTTTCGGGAGGGACGTCCGCTCACGCGGATCCGATTCTGCGATCGGGGTGAGTTCCCGACGGGTCCCCAGTCGCGTCGGCGAAGGTCGCGATCACCGAGCGACGTGCAAGCCCCGGTCGATATAGGCGAGGACGGCCATCTCGACCGTCTCCCAGTCGTGGACGACGAGAGGGTAGTCGAACCGCAGCGTGACGTATCCCCACGCTGCTGCGTTCGCGTCGCGGACCAGGTCCTTGTGGCGATGCGACTCGTCGTCGTGGTTCGGCACGCCATCGACCTCGACGATCAGAAGATCGCCGATGATGAAGTCGACTCGGCCGACCGACGTGACCCTGACCTGCGTGCGCACCGACAGCCCGTGCGGTCGGAGCCGCCACCGGAAGAGCGACTCCAGGCCGCTGTCGGCATCATCGCGCGAGAAGTCGATGGCGTCACGTGCCGCCGGGCCGACGGCCTGGCGCAGCCACGTCAGCCCGGCCGCGTCGATGACGCTCTTGCGGCGTGCCGACTCCAGAGTCACGAAGAACTCCTCGAGGCCACGGCACAGGAGGATCTGCCGCAGAATCCGCGGAACACTCGGCATCCCGAAGGCATCCGCGCTGGTGCCGTCATCCCAGTGCGGAGTGCAGTGGCAGTCGAGATGCGGGTAGGAACGCCCGTGCGCCCGCACCCACACGTGCACCGATTCCTCGTGCTCGAGCACCCAGAGCCCGAGGTGCGCCGCAGCCGAAACGCACGCCAGTGCGCCGCCGTGCGCGCCCGCGCCGGCGACGGCGGCGCACGCTCCGACCCGGGCGTACACACCACGGCGGAGCACGCGCAGTGATCCCGACGCCACCTCCTGCTTCACCGCACGGGCGGTACTGCCCCCTGCGATCAGCTCACGGAACGCCACGACGGCGGGTTGGTCGACACTGCACATGGGTTCAGACTGCGGCCGCCGGCATCCCTTCCCGGCTCCGTTGCCGCAATCCGTGCACAAGTCATCAACGGCGATGCCTGGGGAGGAAGGACGCTGCATCCTCGGATCCGCTCAGGCGGAGCTCACGCGCGACACGCCGGGTCGGGATGCCGTCGACCCGGCGAGTCATGCGGAGCCACCGCTTGCGCGGATCCGATTCTGCGGTCAGCCGCGGGCCGTGCCGCAGAACCGGAGGCTTCCAGCACCCCGGGCTCCCAGCACCCCGGGCTCCCAGCACCGGGCTCCCGCAGTCCTGGACGACGCGGGGACCGACGCCTCAGGTCAGGGCGTCGCGGCGCCACAGGGCGGCGCACGCCGAGAGGTCCGAGGCGTAGTCCGACAGGCGCAGGGCGCGCGTCGTGAACGCGGATGCGCGCTCGGGCTCGGTGTTCTCGTAGTCGTCGGCGACGTGCGTGGCGCCCGACGCCTGCACGCGGCAGAACGCGGCGGCGCGGTCGAGCGCGACGGCGAAGTCGCCCTCGAACAGGCCGCGCAGGATGGTGTCGACGAGGGCGACGAGCTCCTCGGGGCCGGCAGGCGACGGAGCGCCCGCCACGACGTCGTCGGCCGAGGCGAGTTCGGCACGGCCGCGCTCGTAGAGGAGCGCGGCCGTGCGCGGGTCGTCGTGGATCATGAGCTGCACGAGGTAGAGCCGCCACAGCGCGCCCGGGAGGCTCCGCGACGGCGAGCGCGACCACAGCTCGGCGAGGTCGTCGATGCCGTGCTCGTCGGTGAACGCCACGAGGCGGTCGATGGTCCCCGCGTCGGGGTCGGCGCGCACGCGCGCCAGCAGAGCGTGGGCGGTGGTGTGGGCGACGCGCGAGACCTCGGCCGGGTCCTCGGCAGAGAACGTCCGGTCGAAGAGTTCTGCGGGCCGGCGGACGGGTTTGTGGAACTCACGGGACGAATCGCTCATCCCGTCCAGGCTACCCGCCGCCACGAGCACCCGCTCGGGCTCCGGCGCGTCCGCGCCCTGCATCGCGGCGATCCACGGCAGGCACATGTGCGTGCCCGATCAGACCTGGTTGATGCGGATGTGGTTGCCCGCCGGGTCGCGGAACGCGGCGTCGCGCGGTCCCCAGCCCTGCTCCTTCGGCTCCTGCAGCACCTCGGCGCCGAATGCGCGCAGCTTCTCGAACGTGGCGTCGAGGTCGGTGGTGGTGAACACGTAGGGTCCAGGACCCGATCCTTTGACCACGAGTCGCTGCAGGGCGTCGCCGTCCTCGGGCGAGCGCCCGGCCGTGGGGTCCGACACGACGAGCGACAGTCCGGGCTGCCCGGGGAATCCGAAGCTGACCCAGCGGTGGCCGTCGTAGGCGACGTCGTTGACGACCTCGAGGCCGAGGCCGTCGCGGTAGAACGGGATGGCGGCGTCGACGTCGTCGACGGTGATGGGGCTGTATGCCAGTGCGATGTTCGTCATGCTGCCACGCTACGGACACGGGCAGACGCGCGCTTCTCCGATCCTGCTCGGTTCAGACGTAGCGCGTCGGACGCGTGAGGATCTTCGCCACGCACAGCGGCATGGCCTCGGCCGCGTCGTGCGGGCGCGCCCTGTACGACGACGGCGTCTCGCCCACGATCTCGGTGAAGGTCGAGCTGAACGACCCGAGCGACGTCGCGCCGACCGCCGTGCACGCGTCGGTCACCGACGCGCCGTCGCGCAGCAGCGCCATCGCGCGCTCGATGCGGCGGGTCATGAGGTAGGCGTACGGCGTCTCGCCGTAGGCGGCCTTGAACTCGCGAGAGAAGTGAGCGGGCGACATCAGCGCCTTCGCGGCCATGGTGGGCACGTCGAGCGGTTCCGCGTAGTCGCGGTCCATGAGGTCGCGGGCGCGACGCAGGTGCGCGAGCGTCTGCGTCGTCTGCGCGGGTGCGGTCTTCTGCGGGGCGGATGCCACCCCCACAGGCTACCGAAGCGTCACTGCGTCGGGATGCTTGCGACCGTGTCGCCGAGAGGCCGGTCAGCCATGTCGTCGGCCCGCTCCACCGTCACGATGAGCGCCTCCGCCGGCTTCCAGTCGACGACCACGAGGGTGGCCGAGCCTGCGGCGTCGACGCCGAACGTGCCGGCTTCGACGGGGTCGCCGTCGCGCACGATCCACGCGGCGAGCGTCTGCGCGTCATCGAGCTCGGGGAGCCGCTGCGTGGTCAGGACGAGCAGTCCGGCATCCGCCGACCATCGCGCAGTCGCGATGCCGCCGCCGACGACCTTGACCGTCGCGGAGGCGGCGTCTGCCGCGTCGTCAACCTGTGCGAGAGCGGCCGCCTCCGGCGAGAGGTGGAAGCGCTCGTTGATGGTCGCGACCGCGAACCCGACCCCGGTGAGGACGACGAGGGATGCCGCGAACCCGCCGATCACACGGTTCCAGTTGCGGCGGCTCTGCGCCTGGACGGTGATGGTGTCGGTGGTCGGCCCAGGGCCGGGCGCGGGAGCGGCGGCAGCCGCCTCGGATGCCGGCACATCGGGAAGCGGCGGCAGCTGCGGGGCGGCGCCCTGAGCTGCGGCATCCCTCTCTCGCGCGTCGTCCCCCGTCATGCTTCCAGCATGCCGTACACCGCTCGTCGCAGCCTGGGAGGTCGCCCCGCATGCCTCACGTCGCGGCTCACGTCAAGGCCCCTGACCGTACGACCCCTCGGACCTACGGTGGAGGGGTTCAGGCGAACCCCGCTCTCGCCTGGGCGGGGAGGATCATGACGGACTTGCGCGAGTCGGCGGACCTGTCGACCGGTGAGCTGCTCGACGACCGGTATCTGCTGCGGGAGCGGATCGGCGAAGGCGGCATGGCGAGGGTGTACCGCGCCGACGACATGCATCTGCACCGCTCGGTCGCGGTGAAGGTGTTCCGCGAACCCACCGACGGCATCGACTCGATCGAGCGCGCCTTGTCGGAGACGACGCTGCTCGCATCGCTCAGCCATCATGCCCTCGTCACGGTGTTCGACGCCCGCATCGGCCAGGGCGCCGTGAGCTACCTGGTGATGGAGCACGTCAAGGGCATCACGCTGCGGGACCTGATCGACCGCGGACCGGTCGATCCGCGGGTCGTCGCATCCATCGCCATCGACATCGCCGAGGGGCTGCACGTCGCGCACGACCACGGAGTGGTCCACCGCGACATCAAGCCGTCGAACGTGCTGCTGGCGGCATCCCCTCGCCCGGGGTGGGAATGGCGCGCGAAGCTGGGCGACTTCGGCATCGCGTATCTGACGGACTCCGCGCGCGTGACGACCCCGGGGGTCATCGTCGGCACGATGGCGTACGTGGCCCCGGAGCAGGCGCGCGGCGTCGCGCCGGCGCCGGCTGCCGACATCTACGCCTTCGGCCTGCTGCTGATCGAGGCGCTGACGGGAGAACGTCCGTTCGGCGACCTGGAGGGTATCGGCACCGTGATGGCGCGGCTCTCGGCGGCACCCGAGATCCCGGCGTCGCTGCACCCGTCCTGGCAGGGGTTGCTGCGCGGGATGACGGCGATGCGGCCCGATGACCGCCCGACGGCGCTCGAGGTCGTGCAGGCGGCCTCGCGCCTGGCGGCGATGGAGAACGCGCTCGCCCGCGAGAAGGCGGACCCGTCGACCGCACCCTTCGCCGTGCCCTCCACGGGCCCGACGCAGATCTTCCCCCAGGTGGCTCCCGCCCCACCTCCCGACGGATCCGGAGCGCTCCGCCGCGACGCCCGCGTCGCCGTCATCGGGCCTGGAGACTCCCCGAAGCCCGAATCCGAGCCCGAGTCCGGATCGACCGTCGTGGGTGCCCCAGTCGTCCCGGACGACGCGCGCAGACCCTCGCGCCGTGCTCTGGTGATCGGCGTGGTGCTCGCGGCGCTGCTCGCCGTCGGTCTGGCCGTCGGGACGCTCGGGCTGGCGAACAACTGGGCCGTGATCCCCGAGCCGGTGCCGACCTCGCCTGCCCAGGAGGTCACGCCGATGCCGACCGAGGACGCGCCCGCCGAGGAGGAGCCGGCGAACGCGCCCGCCGAGGACGCGCCTGCCGAGCAGGTGCCCCCGCCTGCCGACACCACCGGCGACAACGGCGGAAGCAACAGCGGCCCCGGCAACAACAACGGCAACGGCAACGGCAACAGCGGCCCCGGCAACAACAACGGCAACGGCAAGGGACGCGGCTGACCGCCGCCCGCTCACGCCGTCGGAATCGCCAGGATCGGGTCCGATGACGGCTCCCCCGTCGGCGAACCGCCCTGTGGCTCGACGGTGACCGCGATCACGTCGCCGGGCTCCATCGCGCCGTTCAGGAGGGCGGCCGTCGTGCCGGACGCCGGTTCGAACGTCCCGGCCGGGAGGGGTTCGCCGTCACGGACGAGCCACAGCTCGAAGGTCTCGTCCTCGGCGATCCGAGGGAGCCCCTCCGTCACGACGACGGCCTTGCCGACGGACTCCGACCAGTGGGCTGTCGCACTGCCCCCGTCCGCGATCTCGCCCGTCGCCGAGCGGGCGTCGGGTGCCTCCTCGATCTGCTGCAGCGCGACGACGGCGGGCGGGCGATTGACGTAGTCGCTGATCAGCGCGGCGCCGACGCCCAGCGCGACGAAAAGAGCGACGGATGCCGCCAGCGCGAGGATCCCGCGCGTCCAGCGCCGCGGCGCACGCCGCACCGGGGCGACGGGAGGCTCCGAGCCCGCAGCGGGGGCGCGCGGAGACGGCGCCGATGTGCCGGACCCCTCCTGGGCCTGAGGAGTCGATGTCAGGCGTGACAGCAGCTCCGCACGGACGGCCGGCGGGGGTACTACCCCAGGCACGGCGTCGGCGAGCGCCGCAGCCGTGGCCGCATCCGCCTCCACCAGCTGCTCCCATTCGGGGTGCTCACGACGCGCGGCCTCGAACGCCTCGAGGTCGGCGGGCGACAGCGCGCGAAGCGCGGCGCCGGCCGCCAGCTG
Organism: Microbacterium jejuense; assembly: GCF_019511665.1. Classification (GTDB taxonomy): domain Bacteria; phylum Actinomycetota; class Actinomycetes; order Actinomycetales; family Microbacteriaceae; genus Microbacterium; species Microbacterium jejuense_A. Next base: position 632 of record NZ_JAEUAW010000004.1, on the reverse strand, counting down.
AGCGAACTCCTGCTCGTCCATCACGCGTTCACCCCCATCTCTGCTCTCAGGCGCGTCAGCCCGTCTCGCATCCTCGTCTTGACCGTGCCGAGCGGTGCCCCCACGAGCGCCGCGATCTCGCTCTGACTGTAACCGCCGTAGTACGCGAGGGTCAGCGCCTCCCGCTGGGCGTCCGGCAGCGCCGACAGCGCCGCCGTCACCCGGCTCCCCTCGACACTCAGCTCGACCTGCTCCGCGACGCCGTCGAACGGCACCTCGAGATCTCGGAACCCGGCGCGCACATCCCGGTCGGCGCTCGCCTGCGACGACCGCACCCGATCGACTGCTTTGCGGTGGGCGATCGTCAGCACCCAGGATCGTCCCTGCCCTCTGTTCGGAGCGAACCGCGAAGCGGATTGCCACACCTCCAGGAACACCTCCTGCAGCACCTCCTCGCTCTGCGCGCGGTTGACGAGGACCCGCAGGATCAGGCCGAAGACCCGCGGCGCGAGCAGGTCGTACAGCCGCGCGAAGGCGGTCTGGTCGCCCCCGGCGACGCGTTCCAGCAGCTCCGCGACATGATCGACGGGGACCGCGCCGTCCTCCGGCACGTCGATCCCGTCGATGACCATGTCCCCCAGCATGCCCCACCC
>NZ_JAEUAW010000039.1 GCF_019511665.1 Microbacterium jejuense | reverse complement strand
CGCCGGATCGGTGTACAGGCGGGCGACTTCGTATTCGTCCTTGTAAGCCATCAGCTTCGACAGATTGCGCACCACGGCTTCCGTCAGCGCCAGCGGCTGGCCTGCACCGACCACGGCTGCTTCCGCCGCGCGCACCCGTTCGACCACAGCGCGGAATTCGGCGGCATACGCGGCGTTCTGGTAGGCGGTCAGCAGATCGACGCGGCGGGCGATCAGCGTGTCCAGCGAGGGCAGGGCGACGACGTCGGCCTTGGCACGGGGCGCATCGCCAGCGAGCTTGAGCACCGCGTCGCGGTCCTGAGCAAGGTGACGGCCCCATTCGAACGCGGTCTTGTTTTTCTCGACGGCCACGCCGTTCAGTTCGATCGCGCGGACGAGCGCGTCGTGTGTCAGCGGAACCCAGCCTTTTTGCCA
>NZ_JAEUAW010000038.1 GCF_019511665.1 Microbacterium jejuense | reverse complement strand
ATCTGCGACAGCACCGTTTGGGCACCGACTTTTTCCGAGCGCATTACCAGGCTACCCGACGTATTGAGCGTGGCACCGATCACGTGGTCGCCAGGGCGCTTGGAAACGGGCAATGGCTCACCGGTGATCATCGATTCGTTGATGGCGCTTGCTCCTTCGGTCACGACGCCATCGGTTGGCACCTTCTCGCCCGGTCGAATTCGCAGCAAGTCGCCGACATGCACGTGCGTGAGCGGAATATCCTCCTCGCTGCCATCCGGCTTGATGCGACGTGCCGTTTTGGGTGCCAGGCCAAGCAGCGACTTGATGGCGGCCGAAGTCTGCGAACGTGCCTTCAATTCGAAAATCTGGCCGAGCAGCGTCAGTGAAATGATGACGGCAGCGGCTTCGAAGTAGACCGCAATGCGGCCATGCAC
>NZ_JAEUAW010000037.1 GCF_019511665.1 Microbacterium jejuense | reverse complement strand
ACTACTACTTGAATGAAGTGGTGGGTAGATGGCTGAGTTCATCGCAAAGCGTGTCAGATTCCAGAATGGAGAGCACCACTCTGTTCTGACTAGACCCGGCGGCCTTCCGGTTCACGAAGCGGCCTTGTACCTCGCCAGACACCGCAAGCGTGGCCTGGCAGCCAACAGTATTCATAGCGTTTGCCGGGTGTTGGCCTTTCTATATCGGGAACTGGCTCAAGCCAACATTGACTTGCTCGAGCGGATCCGTCCGGGGCAGTTTTTAACGGCACCCGAACTCAACCGGTTGGCCGAGGCCGCTCAGTACGGAGTCGATGATTCGGAGCATGCGGAAAAAGAGGGGCAACGTAGCCGAAAAGTCATCGACATCAAACGGATTCGCATGCGCCGCGGGCCGGCAGCCGTTGACGTGAAAGCAGTGAGT
>NZ_JAEUAW010000036.1 GCF_019511665.1 Microbacterium jejuense | reverse complement strand
CATGCGGTCAGTGCGAGAGTCGATGCAGCAGCAATTGCGAGGAGAGAGAGTTTGTTCGTCATTGATTTTCTCCGGTGATTTTGAGGTCGGTGATCGATATGCGACCACTTGATTTAATCGTAGCGTGCGGCTCAAGAAGTCAAGGATGCACTCCAGGTACTTCAGATGCCGCGCTCAACGTGTGCGGGGGCGGTCGGCAGCAACGCGTTGCTACTTGACCTTGTGCAGTTCCACGGGCCCGAGCATCGAAACGAGCAGATACCCCGTCGTCGTTGGGAAGTCCTTGTTGCTCCAGTTCGAAGGGACATGGACGAGCGCAAAGTCCTTCGTGGATATCCCGCTGACTGATTCACTAACGGCGCGGCCGAAGAGCGCTTGAGCTTGCTCTTTGGTCAGATCATTGACCGGGCCCTGGATGGCTCGCCAATTGCC
>NZ_JAEUAW010000035.1 GCF_019511665.1 Microbacterium jejuense | reverse complement strand
CGGGGCGCGCGGGCGTCCGGCGTCAGGGAAGGCGGGTGCGGTCGGTGGGCACCTGACGGTAGCCGTCGCTGCGCACGGCGGTGATCGTCGACGTGAACGCCCAGACCGACAGTGCGGCGAGAACGAGGATCAGGAACATGGCAGAAACGCTACGCTTGCCAGAGAACTGCCACGAGTGGCAGGATGGACACACATCGACCGAAAACTGCCACGCTGGAGGAGCCCATGAAGACCGTCGCCTGCATCGTCGTGGACGGCTTCGCGCCGTTCGAGTTCGGCGTCGCCTGCGAGGCGTTCGGGCTCGACCGCTCTGACGACGGCGTGCCGAACTTCGACTTCCGCGTCGTCACCGCCGACCCCGGCGTCGTGCACTCGAAGCTCGGCTTCTCGATCAACGTCGAGCACGACCTCTCGTTCGCGTACGAGGCCGACCTCGTCGTCGTGTGCCCCA
>NZ_JAEUAW010000034.1 GCF_019511665.1 Microbacterium jejuense | reverse complement strand
AACCGCGCTCGATCATGCCTTCGTACAGCGGCTTGGTCATGTTGAAGACGGAGTCGAGATCGGTGGCCAGCACGTTCCGCCAGGCGTCCAGCGTCATGCGCTTGAAGGTCATGTCTTGCGTGATGCCGGCGTTGTTGACCAGAATATCGACCGGGCCGACGGTCGCAAGCACGTCGGACGCGCATCGCTGGCAAGCGTCGTAGTCGGCAACATCCACCGCGAACGTCTGGAACAGACGCCCCTGGGCATGCTGTTCCGCGATCCATGCAGTCACATGTGTATTGCCCAACGAATGGGTGACCACAACCCGATGCCCTTGCGCATGCAGACGGATGGCAATGGCTTCGCCCAGACCGCCCATGCCACCGGTAATGAGCGCAATGCGATGTGTTGTCATGATGGCCTCATCGCGCAGTCGGGCGTGCGCCTGCGCGCGGGCATCCGCGCTGGCAC
>NZ_JAEUAW010000033.1 GCF_019511665.1 Microbacterium jejuense | reverse complement strand
GCTTCGGCTCCGCGCTGATCGCAGCGCTGGTGCTGGGTCTGGTCAACACGCTGATCCGCCCGATCCTGGTGATCCTCACCCTGCAGGTGACGCTGCTCACGCTCGGGCTGTTCATCTTCATCATCAACGCGCTGCTGTTTCTGTTTGTCGGCAACCTGCTGGCGGGCTTTCAGGTGGCCAGCTTTGGCGCGGCGCTGCTGGGCTCCATCCTGTACAGCGTGATCTCGTGGCTGCTCTCGAGCTTGCTGCTGCGCGAGGCTTAAGGTTTCTGTCATGCAAGACCGTCAATTCAGTTTCGAATTCTTCCCGCCCAAGACGGCGGAAGGCGCCGAGAAGCTGCGCAACACGCGCGCCCAGCTCTCGCCGCTCAAGCCGCGCTTCATCTCCGTGACGTTCGGCGCGGGCGGCACCACGCAACAGGGCACGCTCGACGCCGTGGTGGAAATCCAGCGCGAAGGCATCGAGGCGGCGCCGCACCTGTCGTGCGT
>NZ_JAEUAW010000032.1 GCF_019511665.1 Microbacterium jejuense | reverse complement strand
CTGTGGCGCAACATCGTCTTCGGGGCGAGCTGCGCGATCGTCGTCGGCTACTTCACGCCGCTGTTCGACCAGAGCGGCCGCCGTCAGGGGTGGCACGACCTGGCGGCGAAGGCGGTCGTCGTCGACACGCAGGCGGGGGTCTCGCCCTCGTTCGCCACGCCGGTCGCCCCTGCGGTGACGGCGAATCCGTACCTCGCGCAGCCGACCGGGATGCCGGCGCCCCTGGCCGCCCCGGCGGCACCGGCCCCGGCGCCCACGGCAGGCTTCGTCCCAGTCGACGACGCCGTCGGCGCCACCGAGCTGCGCCCGTCGGCTCCGGCGCCCGTCGCCGGGTGGACCACGCAGAGCGCCCGCGCCGCGGGTGTCACCCCTCCGGCCGCAGCGGCGCGACCGGCGGTGCCGGCGGGCGTCATCGCCCAGGTTCCGTGGCACACGTCGAATCCCGGTGACGCCGCGATCGCGAAGGCGCCGCCGGAGTTCCCCGAAGAGACGACACCGTTCCCCGCGGCGACGACGACCGAGCCGCTGGACCCGATGTCCGCCCTGTTCGGCA
>NZ_JAEUAW010000031.1 GCF_019511665.1 Microbacterium jejuense | reverse complement strand
TTCACCGCATTGCCGCAGCGCGTGCTGGTGGCCTGGAGCGGCGGACGCGAATCGGCCCGTGCGCTGCACGATGCCATGCCGATGATGACGGGCACCAATGTGCACGTGCTGCAGATCACAAGCACGCAGCCAAAGCACTGGGCCGAGGAAACCACGGTGGGTCAGGTGGCGCGTGCGCTGAATGCGCGCGGTATTCATACAACGGTGGAAGAGACCGATTGCGCAGATTCCGATGCCGCCGTGGGTGAGTTGCTGCTCTCGCGAGCGGCCGACTTCAATGCCGATCTGATCGTGATGGGGGCCTACGGGCACAGCCGCCTGCGCGAACTCGTACTGGGCGGGGTGACGCGCACCCTGCTGAACCCGATGACCGTGCCGGTGCTGATGTCGCACTGAGCCTCGACCTCAATTGAACCTGAGGAGATCACGATGAAGAACGATATCCAGCTCAAGCACGATCTCGAGGAAGAATTGCAATGGGACCCGGCGGTGGATGCCAGTCGCTTTGCCGTGCAGGCCAAGGATGGCGTCGTCACGCTCTCCGGCGGCGTCGACACGTTCGCCGACAAGCATGCCG
>NZ_JAEUAW010000030.1 GCF_019511665.1 Microbacterium jejuense | reverse complement strand
TGTGCGTGGCTATCATTTTTTATGGAGAGTTTGATCCTGGCTCAGGATGAACGCTGGCGGCGTGCTTAACACATGCAAGTCGAACGATGAAGCCGAGCTTGCTTGGTGGATTAGTGGCGAACGGGTGAGTAACACGTGAGCAACCTGCCCTGGACTCTGGGATAAGCGCTGGAAACGGTGTCTAATACTGGATATGAGCTTTCACCGCATGGTGGGGGTTGGAAAGATTTTTCGGTCTGGGATGGGCTCGCGGCCTATCAGCTTGTTGGTGAGGTAATGGCTTACCAAGGCGTCGACGGGTAGCCGGCCTGAGAGGGTGACCGGCCACACTGGGACTGAGACACGGCCCAGACTCCTACGGGAGGCAGCAGTGGGGAATATTGCACAATGGGCGGAAGCCTGATGCAGCAACGCCGCGTGAGGGATGACGGCCTTCGGGTTGTAAACCTCTTTTAGCAGGGAAGAAGCGTGAGTGACGGTACCTGCAGAAAAAGCGCCGGCTAACTACGTGCCAGCAGCCGCGGTAATACGTAGGGCGCAAGCGTTATCCGGAATTATTGGGCGTAAAGAGCTCGTAGGCGGTTTGTCGCGTCTGCTGTGAAAACCCGAGGCTCAACCTCGGGCCTGCAGTGGGTACGGGCAGACTAGAGTGCGGTAGGGGAGATTGGAATTCCTGGTGTAGCGGTGGAATGCGCAGATATCAGGAGGAACACCGATGGCGAAGGCAGATCTCTGGGCCGTAACTGACGCTGAGGAGCGAAAGGGTGGGGAGCAAACAGGCTTAGATACCCTGGTAGTCCACCCCGTAAACGTTGGGAACTAGTTGTGGGGTCCTTTCCACGGATTCCGTGACGCAGCTAACGCATTAAGTTCCCCGCCTGGGGAGTACGGCCGCAAGGCTAAAACTCAAAGGAATTGACGGGGACCCGCACAAGCGGCGGAGCATGCGGATTAATTCGATGCAACGCGAAGAACCTTACCAAGGCTTGACATACACCAGAACACCCCAGAAATGGGGGACTCTTTGGACACTGGTGAACAGGTGGTGCATGGTTGTCGTCAGCTCGTGTCGTGAGATGTTGGGTTAAGTCCCGCAACGAGCGCAACCCTCGTTCTATGTTGCCAGCACGTTATGGTGGGAACTCATGGGATACTGCCGGGGTCAACTCGGAGGAAGGTGGGGATGACGTCAAATCATCATGCCCCTTATGTCTTGGGCTTCACGCATGCTACAATGGCCGGTACAAAGGGCTGCAATACCGTGAGGTGGAGCGAATCCCAAAAAGCCGGTCCCAGTTCGGATTGAGGTCTGCAACTCGACCTCATGAAGTCGGAGTCGCTAGTAATCGCAGATCAGCAACGCTGCGGTGAATACGTTCCCGGGTCTTGTACACACCGCCCGTCAAGTCATGAAAGTCGGTAACACCTGAAGCCGGTGGCCTAACCCTTGTGGAGGGAGCCGTCGAAGGTGGGATCGGTAATTAGGACTAAGTCGTAACAAGGTAGCCGTACCGGAAGGTGCGGCTGGATCACCTCCTTTCTAAGGAGCACCTCAGTCTGCAAGGACTGTAGGACCCAGATCAGGACGAATGTTCCTGGTTGGGGCTCGTGGGTGGAACATTTGACATGGCATCAGCGCAGCTGGTTCCTACTAGTACGCCACTTCGGTGGTTGGAGGGTGGGGGTTGGTGAGCGGGGTGCCTGCACGCTGTTGGGTCCTGAGGGACCGGACGTCATCTGCCTCTTGTGGGGGTGGGTGGTGGCGACTCTCTTGGGCTCATCCTGCTGCCGGCGGTTGTTGGTGGGTGGGGTGGGTGCCGCCCGTACTTTGAGAACTACACAGTGGACGCGAGCATCTTTGCGACATGACCCTTTGGGGTTGTGTTGTGTTGATGATCTTAAAGATCATTAGTCAATTTCTGGTCGCACCTTTTTGGTGTGGCCCGAGTTTTGATTCTCATGTTTTCAAGTCTTTAAGAGCAAACGGTGGATGCCTTGGCATCTGGAGCCGAAGAAGGACGTAGCAATCTGCGATAAGCCTCGGGGAACTGATAAGCAAGTTTTGATCCGAGGGTGTCCGAATGGGGAAACCCCGCTGGGCGGCGTGCTGACCCAGTGACTCCCGTCTGAATATATAGGGCGGGTAGAGGGAACGCGGGGAAGTGAAACATCTCAGTACCCGCAGGAAGAGAAAACAACCGTGATTCCGTGAGTAGTGGCGAGCGAAATCGGATGAGGCTAAACCTAGCGTGTGTGAGAGCCGGCAGGCGTTGCATGTTGGGGGTTGTGGGACTTTCTTGATCATTCTGCCGAGTGGTCGACGTGACAGAAGCGTATAGACGAACCGTCTTGAAAGGCGGGCCAGAGTGGGTGCCAGCCCCGTAGTCGAAATGCGTGTTCTGGCGTGGAGAGTATCCCAAGTAGCACGGGGCCCGAGAAATCCCGTGTGAATCTGTCAGGACCACCTGATAAGCCTAAATACTCCCAGATGACCGATAGCGGACAAGTACCGTGAGGGAAAGGTGAAAAGTACCCCGGGAGGGGAGTGAAATAGTACCTGAAACCGTTTGCTTACAAACCGTTGGAGCCTCCTTGGTAGGGGTGACAGCGTGCCTTTTGAAGAATGAGCCTGCGAGTTAGCGATATGTGGCGAGGTTAACCCGGGTGGGGTAGCCGTAGCGAAAGCGAGTCTGAATAGGGCGACCCAGTCGCATGTCCTAGACCCGAAGCGAAGTGATCTATCCATGGCCAGGCTGAAGCGACGGTAAGACGTCGTGGAGGGCCGAACCCACTTAGGTTGAAAACTGAGGGGATGAGCTGTGGATAGGGGTGAAAGGCCAATCAAACTTCGTGATAGCTGGTTCTCTCCGAAATGCATTTAGGTGCAGCGTTGCGTGTTTCTTGCCGGAGGTAGAGCTACTGGATGGCCGATGGGCCCTACAAGGTTACTGACGTCAGCCAAACTCCGAATGCCGGTAAGTGAGAGCGCAGCAGTGAGACTGTGGGGGATAAGCTTCATAGTCGAGAGGGAAACAACCCAGACCACCATCTAAGGTCCCTAAGCGCGTGCTAAGTGGGAAAGGATGTGGAGTTGCTTAGACAACCAGGAGGTTGGCTTAGAAGCAGCCACCCTTGAAAGAGTGCGTAATAGCTCACTGGTCAAGTGATTCCGCGCCGACAATGTAACGGGGCTCAAGCACGCCACCGAAGTTGTGGCATTGACATTTTTGGTAGGCCTTCGTGGTCCAGCCGTGTTGATGGGTAGGAGAGCGTCGTGTGGCGAGTGAAGCGGCGGGGTGACCCAGCCGTGGACGCTACACGAGTGAGAATGCAGGCATGAGTAGCGAAAGACGTGTGAGAAACACGTCCTCCGAAAGACCAAGGGTTCCAGGGTCAAGCTAATCTTCCCTGGGTAAGTCGGGACCTAAGGCGAGGCCGACAGGCGTAGTCGATGGACAACGGGTTGATATTCCCGTACCGGCGAAGAACCGCCCCAATCAATCCAGTAGTGCTAAGTATCTGAATCCCCGCGACCGGAGCCTTCGGGTGATGGCGTGGGGCCTAGCGTACGACCCCGTGCTGGTGCGGTTAGCGTGTTAACAGGTGTGACGCAGGAAGGTAGCCCATCCCGGGCGATGGTTGTCCCGGGGCAAGTGCGTAGGCCGAGTCGTAGGCAAATCCGCGACTCATACAGGCTGAGACACGATGCGGATGAAAAGTGGGTGATCCTATGCTGCCAAGAAAAGCATCGACGCGAGGTTCTAGCCGCCCGTACCCCAAACCGACTCAGGTGGTCAGGTAGAGAATACCGAGGAGATCGAGAGAATCGTGGTTAAGGAACTCGGCAAAATGCCCCCGTAACTTCGGGAGAAGGGGGGCCATCCACTTATACCCACTTGCTGGGAAAAGGGTGTGGTGGCCGCAGAGACTAGTGGGTAGCGACTGTTTACTAAAAACACAGGTCCGTGCCAAGTCGCAAGACGATGTATACGGACTGACGCCTGCCCGGTGCTGGAAGGTTAAGAGGACCGGTTAGCCCGTAAGGGCGAAGCTGAGAATTTAAGCCCCAGTAAACGGCGGTGGTAACTATAACCATCCTAAGGTAGCGAAATTCCTTGTCGGGTAAGTTCCGACCTGCACGAATGGCGTAACGACTTCCCAACTGTCTCAACCGCGAACTCGGCGAAATTGCATTACGAGTAAAGATGCTCGTTACGCGCAGCAGGACGGAAAGACCCCGTGACCTTTACTACAGCTTGGTATTGGTGTTCGGTGTGGCTTGTGTAGGATAGGTGGGAGACTGTGAAGCGGATACGCCAGTATTCGTGGAGTCGTTGTTGAAATACCACTCTGGTCACTCTGGATGTCTAACTTCGAACCGTGATCCGGTTCAGGGACAGTGCCTGGTGGGTAGTTTAACTGGGGCGGTTGCCTCCCAAAAAGTAACGGAGGCGCCCAAAGGTTCCCTCAACCTGGTTGGCAATCAGGTGGCGAGTGTAAGTGCACAAGGGAGCTTGACTGTGAGACTGACAGGTCGAGCAGGGACGAAAGTCGGGACTAGTGATCCGGCAGTGGCTTGTGGAAGCGCTGTCGCTCAACGGATAAAAGGTACCTCGGGGATAACAGGCTGATCTTGCCCAAGAGTCCATATCGACGGCATGGTTTGGCACCTCGATGTCGGCTCGTCGCATCCTGGGGCTGGAGTAGGTCCCAAGGGTTGGGCTGTTCGCCCATTAAAGCGGTACGCGAGCTGGGTTTAGAACGTCGTGAGACAGTTCGGTCCCTATCCGCTGCGCGCGTAGGAAGTTTGAGAGGATCTGACCCTAGTACGAGAGGACCGGGTTGGACGAACCTCTGGTGTGCCAGTTGTACTGCCAAGTGCACCGCTGGTTAGCTACGTTCGGGATGGATAACCGCTGAAAGCATCTAAGCGGGAAGCCGGCCTCAAGATGAGACTTCCATGCCCCTTGCGGGTGAGAGGCTCCCAGCCAGACTACTGGGTTGATAGGCCAGATGTGGAAGCACGGCAACGTGTGCAGCTGACTGGTACTAATAAGCCGACGACTTGACAAACAATCCCCCCCGCCACGGCGGGTGAGAATGCTCGCGTCCACTGAGTGGTTCCCGATGTACGGTCGGAAACCAGCAACAACACAACAAGACTTTTGTTATTGCAGACTGAAACATCAAAAGAGTTTCGGCGGCCATAGCGAGAGGGAAACGCCCGGTCCCATTCCGAACCCGGAAGCTAAGCCTCTCAGCGCCGATGGTACTGCAGGGGAGACCCTGTGGGAGAGTAGGACACCGCCGGACACCCATTCACGGAATGGCCACCCACACCCTGGGTGGCCATTCCGCGTTAAC
>NZ_JAEUAW010000003.1 GCF_019511665.1 Microbacterium jejuense | reverse complement strand
GAACCCGGAAGCTAAGCCTCTCAGCGCCGATGGTACTGCAGGGGAGACCCTGTGGGAGAGTAGGACACCGCCGGACACCCATTCACGGAATGGCCACCCACACCCTGGGTGGCCATTCCGCGTTAACCCACCACTGCGGCGAAAGGGGCTGGAGCGCGCTGGGTAGACTCGAACAATGGCGTCGCTCGATCTCACCGTGTCCTCCGTCGACCTCACGCGGAACATCTGCGACATCCCCAGCGTCTCCGGTGATGAGCGGGTTCTGGCCGATGCCATCCATGACGCGATCTCGGCTCTGCCGCACCTGGAGGTCTACCGCGACGGCGACACGATCGTCGCGCGCACGGATCTCGGACGCCCGCAGCGGGTCGTGATCGCCGGCCACATCGACACGGTGCCGATCAACGGCAACCTGCCGACGCGCGACCTCGAGGTCGACGGCGTGCCCGTGGTCTGGGGCCGCGGCACGGTCGACATGAAGGCGGGAACCGCCGTGCAGCTGAAGCTCGCCGCCGAACTCGTCGCTCCCCGTGTCGACATCACGTGGATGTGGTACGACCACGAAGAGGTCGACGCCGATCTCAACGGGCTGACACGTCTGGCGCGGACGCGCCCGGACCTGTTCGAGGGCGACTTCGCCATCCTGGGCGAGCCGTCCAACGGCGCCGTCGAGGGTGGGTGCAACGGCAATCTGCGCGCGATCGTGCGCACGCACGGCGTCCGCGCCCACAGCGCGCGCGCCTGGGTCGGCGAGAACGCCATCCACAAGGCCGCGCCCGTTCTCGCGCGGCTCGCCGAGTACCGGCCGCGCGAGGTGCCCGTCGAGGGACTCGTGTACCGCGAGGGGCTCAACGCCGTGCGCATCCGCGGCGGTGTCGCGGGCAACGTCATCCCCGATCTGTGCGAGGTCGAGGTGAACTACCGCTTCGCACCCAGCCGTACGCTCGACGAGGCCGAACGACACGTGCGCGACGTGTTCGCCGGGTTCGACGTCGAGGTCGTCGACGGGGCGGCCGGTGCCCGTCCCGGGCTGGACGCCCCGCTCGCCCAGGAGTTCCTGGCCGCCGTCGCGGCCGAGCCGCGGCCCAAGTACGGCTGGACCGACGTGGCGCGGTTCAGTGCGCTCGGCGTCCCCGCTGTCAACTACGGCCCCGGCGACCCGAGCCTCGCGCACCATGACGAGGAGCGCGTGCCGATCGCGCAGATCGAGGCGGTCGAGCAGGGCCTGCGGGCCTGGCTCGCCGGCAGCTGAGGTCTCATGGCCGACGCGACTGCGGCCGCGCCCGTCGCCGCGCCACCTGCCCATCCCGCGCGGACCGCGGTGCGCATCGCCGTCATCTACGTCGCCGCCCGGCTGGTCACGACGCTGTTCCTGGTGCTCGCGGTCGAACTGTCGGGCTTCGGGAGCCGGATGGGCCCCGACGCGAACCTCGCGTCGACCATCGTGGCGTGGGACGGCAACTGGTACTGGCTGATCGGCTATTCCGGGTATCCGTCCGAGCTGCCGCTCACCGAGACCGGGCAGGTCGCCGAGAACGCGTGGGCGTTCCTGCCGATCTACCCGTATCTTTCGCAGTGGGTGTCGGTGCCGTTCGGGCAGTGGGCCGCCGGCGCCGTGATCGTCTCGCTGGTGGCCGGGTACGCGGCATCCCTCGTCCTCTACCGGCTGCTGCGCCTGCGGCTCGATGACTCGGCAGCGACGTGGGCGGTGCTGTTCTTCGCCTGCGGGCCCTTGGCGGCGCTGTTCCAGGTCGGCTACGCCGAGACCCTCGGCCTGCTGTGGCTTTTCTGCGCCCTGTGGTGCGTGATGCGTCGCCGGTACGGCTGGCTCTATCTGCTGATCCCGCTCATGGCCTTCACGCGGCCCGGCGTGCTCGCGTTCGCGCTGTTCCTGGCGCTCTTCGGCGTGTGGCGGTGGTTCCGTCGGCGCACCGAGCCGCTGGGCGGCAGCGAGGTCGTGCACATCGTCGCCCTCGGCCTGCTCGCCGCCGCGTCGGGCTTCGCGTGGCAGGTGATCGCGGGGTGGGTGACCGGCGATCCCGGCGCGTATCTGTCCACCGAACTGGCGTGGCGGCGCAACTGGATCCCGGGCGATGCGAGCTTCGCGCCCTTCGACGCGTTCGCCGCCGGCATCGAGTTCTGGTTCGGCACCATGTGGGGCCTGCCGGTCGTGTGGGGCTACATCGCCGTGGGGGTGGGCCTGGTCGCGCTCGCGTGCGCGCTGTTCCTGCCGCAGGTGAGACGACTGGGCGTCGAGATCCGGCTGTGGAGCGCCAGCTACCTGTTCTACCTGCTGCTCGTGTTCTTTCCCCAGTCGAGCATCTTCCGGCTGCTCGTGCCCTTGTCGCCGCTGTGGGGCGCCTTCGCCGTACCGCGATCCCGCGTGTGGCGGATCGGCGTGCTCGTGGCGTGCCTTCTGGGCCAGTGGTGGTGGATCTACAACATGTACGCCCTCGGGAACACGGCCTGGCAGGTGCCGTGATCAGGAGAAAACGGATGCCGCTTTCCACATGCGTACCCCGGTGTCAGCGCCCTCACGATAAACTTGCCTGGCAGACCATCGATGTAAAGGAGCCGCAATGGCAGCCATGAAGCCGAGAACCGGAGACGGGCCGATGGAGGCCGTGAAGGAGGGCCGACTCATCATCGTGCGGGTGCCGCTCGAGGGTGGGGGCCGTCTGGTCGTCTCCGTGAACGACGCTGAGGCTAAAGAGCTCTACGACGTTCTGGGTGGCGTCGTCAACGCCGCGTAAGTCGCATCGTCCCGAAAGGCCGGTCTTCGGACCGGCCTTTCGGCGTCTCGGCGCGGCGCGCGATCTCGATCTCAGGCCGCGGGGACCGTGGTGAGCTGGAGGAGTCCTTCGCCGGTGATGGATAGGGCGCCGATGACCGCGGGGGAGGCCTGCGTCTCTTGGATGAGCGAGCGGTACGACGTCGTCACCGCGTCGCGGCGGACAGGGTCGGCGACCGCGCCTCCGGCGAGCACGCGGGGCACGAGGACCGTCCCGCCGGCCCGCACCAGGCGCAGCCCGTGCTCGACGTACTCGATGACGCCCTCGGGATCGGCATCCACGAGCACGATGTCGTACGACGCCTCGTTCATGCGGGGCAGGACCTCGGATGCCCGACCGGTGATGAACCGGGCGCGTGCGACCGGGATCCGCGCGTCCGAGAAGGCCTGACGCGCCGCGCCCAGGTGCTCGGGCTCCTTGTCGATCGTGGTGAGCGTCGCGCGCGGCGAGCCGTGCAGCAGCCACAGTCCCGACACCCCGGCGCCGGTGCCGATCTCGACGATGTTGAGCGCCTGCGACGCCGCGGCGATGACGGCGCACTGCGCGCCGATCGCCGGGCTCACCGGAGCGGCGCCGAGTTCGAGCGCGTGAGCGCGCGCCGCCGCGATGTGATCGGGCTCACTCGTGGCTTCGTCGACGAACCGCTGGTTCGCGTTCTGCTCTCCCATGCGAATCCTCCGCCCGCCAGCCTACGCGGCCCCGCGGCGCTGGCGGAGCAGGCACGGCGGTAACCTGATGTCATGATCTTCGGCCTCACCATCGAGAAGCTGCTGCTGATCGGTGTCGTCGCTGCGCTCATCCTGGGGCCTGAGCGCCTTCCTCGCTACGCGGAGTCGCTGGCGACCCTGACCAAGCGCGCGCGGGAGTGGGTGTCGACCGCGCGCACGCGCGTGCGCGACGAGATGGGCGAGGACTTCGACGACGTCGACTGGCGCACGCTCGATCCGCGCCAGTACGATCCCCGCCGCATCATCCGCGAGGCGCTGCTCGATGACGCCCCGGTCGCGCCGCGCGCGGCGGCCGCCGCGACGGCGACTGCTGTCGCCGCCCCGGATCCGGCGCCGCGTGCGACGTTCCGCGGCCTCGACGGTCCTCCGCCGTACGACGACGAGGCCACCTGAGCCCGCCCCGCAGACCGCGCGTCAGCGCGGGCGGAACGGCAGACGTCGCCCGGCGAGCCCTCGCGGCGCGCGCGCGACGGCGTCGGCGACCTCGGTGATCGCCCGCGCCGCCGGGTCGTCGGGGTGCGCGAGAACGGCCGGGATGCCGGCATCCGCGTCCCCTCGCAGCACCGGGCTGAGGGGCACCGACGCCAGGAGCGGGACGTCGTCGCCGGACGCGGAGAGTGCGGCCGCGACGGCAGCACCTCCGCCGGCGCCGAACAGATCGAGGACCGTGCCGTCGGGCAGGGCCATGGCCGCCATGTTCTCGACGACGCCGATCACCTTCTGGCCGGTCTGCCGCGCCACGAGGCCGCTGCGCACAGCGACGTCGGACGCCGCGGTCTGCGGCGTCGTGACGACGAGCACCTCCGCGTTGGGGAGCAGCTGACCCACCGAGATCGCGACGTCGCCGGTCCCGGGCGGCATGTCGAGGAGCAGCACATCGAGGTCGCCGAAGTACACGTCCGTGAGGAACTGCTGCACCGTGCGATGCAGCATCGGCCCGCGCCAGGCGACCGCGCCCAGCGGCGCGGCGTCGCCGTCGGCGCGGCGGAGGAACATGCCGATCGAGATGACCTTCACGCCGTGCGCGACGGGCGGCAGCATGAGGTCGTCCACGCGCGTGGGCTGCGGCACTCCGCCGTCGGGGTCGACGAGTCCGAGCTGACCGGGGATCGAGAAGCCGTGCACATCGGCGTCGATGAGTCCCACCGCGAGGCCGCGCGCGGCGAGGGCTGCGGCGAGGTTGGCCGTCACGGTGGACTTGCCGACACCGCCCTTGCCGCTGGTGACCGCGATGACGCGCGTGAGCGTGCCCGGCCCGAAGGGCATCTCGCGCGAGCGCCCGCCGCGCAGGCGCTCGGTCAGCGCGTGCCGTTCGGCCGGCGTCATGACGCCCACCTCGAGCGCGACGTCGGCGACGCCGGGGACGGATGCCGCAGCCACCGTGACATCGGCGGCGATGCGATCGGCGGCCGGGCAGCCCACGATCGTCAGGGCGATGGCGACGTGGGCGACGCCGGCGTCGACGGAGATGTCGCGCACCATGTCGAGCTCACCGATCGGCCGCCGCAGCTCGGGGTCCGAGACCGCGCCGACCGCCGCGCGGACGGCGTCCGCGAGGGATGCACCTGTCATCGTGCGGTGCCGCCCTCGACCTCGGGAGTGTCGAGCTTGTCGAGCAGGGAACGGAGCTCCGCCCGCAGCATGTCGCGCGTGAGCACCTGCTCCGAGAACTCGTTGACCGCCATGCGCAGCGCCACGACCTCGCGGGCGAGGTATTCGGTGTCGGCGAGATTGCGCTCGGCGCGCTGGCGGTCCTGCTCGATCTGGACGCGGTCGCGGTCATCCTGCCGGTTCTGCGCCAACAGGATGAGGGGAGCGGCGTACGACGCCTGAAGCGAGAGGATCAGCGTCAGCAGCGTGAAGTTGGTCGCTGCCGGGTCGAACTGCAGCTGCGGCGGCATGAAGATGTTCCAGCACAGCCACACCGCCACGAAGATCGTCATGCCGATGAGGAACCCCGAGGTTCCCATCGCACGGGCGAACGCCTCGGAGAAGCGCCCGAAGCGGTCGCTGGACTGCTGCTGCGGGCCGCGCTGCAGCATGCCCGAGCGGCCGCGGGGCGCGTCGAGCGCCGGCTGGCGGGTCGTGCGTGCCATCAGCGCCTCCTGCCTGCGCCGAACGGCTTGCCGAGAAACGGCGTGCTCGCCGTGGTCGTGGGGACGGTCTCGGCCGCCGCGCGTTCATCGGCGGCATCCTGAGATCTCCAGTCCTCCGGAAGGAGGTAGTCGAGCACATCGTCGACGCTCACCGCGCCGACCAGACGGTGCGCGGGGTCGACGACCGGCAGCGACACGAGGTTGTACGACGCCAGCAGGCGCGCCACCTCGGCTGCCGAAGCCGTCGCCGGCACCGGGTCGAGCGTGTCGTCGATGATCGCGCCGAGCCGCTCGTGCGGCGGGTAGCGCAGCATGCGCTGGAAGTGCACGGTGCCCAGCAGACGCCCCGTCGGCGTCTCGTAGGGCGGAAGCGTCACGAACACGGCCGCCGCCAACGCGGGGTGCAGCTCATGACGGCGGATGAGGGCGAGCGCCTCGGCGATGGTCGCGTCGGCCGACAGCACGATGGGCTCGCTCGTCATGAGGCCGCCGGCCGTGTCGGGACCGTACTTCAGCAGCGCGCGGACGTCCTCCGCCTCTTCGGGCTCCATCAGCTCGAGCAGCTCTTCGCGCTGGTCCTCGGGCAGCTGGCCCAGCACGTCGGCCGCGTCGTCGGGCTCCATCGCGTCGAGGATGTCGGCGGCGCGCTCGTCGTCGAGCGCCTCGAGGATGTGCACCTGCTCCTCTTCGGGCATCTCTTCGAGGGCATCGGCGAGGCGGTCGTCGGGGAGCTCCTCGACGACCTCGAGCAGGCGCTCCTCGGGAAGATCGAGCAGCGTGTTGGCGAGGTCGGCGGGGCGCAGCTCCGAGTAGGTGGCGACGAGCTGCTCGGCCGACTGCGCCTCTCCGGGCACCTGGCGCTCGCGCACGTCGTCCCACGCGGCGAACGTCGTCGGACCCTTCGCGAACGGCGACGCGCTGGTCTTGGGCTTGCGCAGGAAAAGCTGGCCGACGTCCCACTCACCGAGCCGGTTGCGCTCGATCGCCACGTCCTCGATGACTGCGGTGCCGGAGCCGTCCGCGAGGAAGACCTTGCGGCCGATCATCTCGGCCATGACGCGGACCTCGCCGCCGCGCTGCTGGAAGCGGCGCACGTTGATGAGGCCGGTCGTGATCACCTGGCCGGTGGCGATCGACGTGACGCGCCCGATGGACACGAACACGTTGCGCCGGCCGGGGATCTCGACGACCAGTCCGATCACGCGGGGCGGGTCGTCTTTTCGGTAGATGACGACGACGTCGCGGACCTTGCCGAGACGATCGCCGGCGGGGTCGAAGACCGAGCACCCGGACAGGCGCGCGACGAAAACCCTCTGCGTGCTCACACGTCCCAGCGTAGTCCGCGTGCCGTGGGAGGATGGGGAGATGACCATGATGGGAGGACGCTTCCCGCAGGGTTCGGATGCCGTCGGTCAGACGGTGGCCGACTTCCCGACGTACGAGGCGGCGCAGAAGGCGGTGTCATCGCTGATCGCGGCCGACATCCCGGCGCGCGACATCGCGATCGTCGGACAGGGCCTGCGCTCGATCGAACGCATCACCGGCCGGCTGGGGTACGCCTCGGCGGCACGATCGGGGGCGGTGAACGGCATCCTGCTGGGGCTGCTCTTCTCGGCGATCCTCGTGATCGGGTCGCCCTCGGTGCCGATCCAGGCCTTCGTGGGTGTGCTCTTCGTCGGCATCGCCATCGGCATGCTCATGAGCATCGTGGCGTACTCCTTCGTCCGCCGTCGCCGCGACTACGCGTCCGTCATGCAGGTGCTGGCCGACCACTACGAGGTGACCGTCGCACAGAACAGCGTGCAGCGCGCCCGCCAGGTGCTGGGCCCGCTGTCGAGGTCTGCGGCCCCGTCGTCCCCCGTCCCGTCCGCTCCGGCTCCTGCCGCTCCAGCTCCTCAGCCCACAGAGCCGCCCAAGTACGGCGAGCGTGTGGCGTCGTCGACGGATGCCGCGCCCACGAGCGCCCCGGCCGCCGAGGCTCCGGAGGCAGCGCCTGAGTCCCCGGGTGAGGACGACAGCGGCAGCCGAACGCCGCCCCGCGAGAACGACTCGGCGTGAGCACACCCGCGGACTCCGCCCGCATCGCGGTCGTCCTGCCGACCGGTCCGGTCGAGGTGCCGGCCGAGTTCGAGGTGCCGGCGAACCCCTGGGCGTTCGCGGCGGTGGCGCACGGGGCTGGCGCCGGGTACCGGCATCCCTTCCTCCTCGGGTTCGCCGGCGCTCTCACGCGTCAGGGCGTCGCGACCGTGCGATTCAACTTCCCGTACGTCGAGCAGGGACGGCGGATGCCGGGTCCCGCCGCGCACGCGATCGCGACGTGGGCGGCGGTCGACGCCGTCGTGCGCGAACGGGCGGCGGGGCTGCCGGTGTTCGCGGCAGGCAAGTCGTATGGGGGACGCATGGCTTCGATGGCGGCCGCCGAGGGCGTCATCGAGCCTGCCGGTCTCGTGTACCTCGGCTATCCGCTGCATCCGCCCGGCCGACCCGACAAGCCGCGCGTGGAGCACCTCCCCGACGTCCCGCAGCCGCAGCTGTTCGTCGAAGGGACGAACGACCCGTTCATCGACCCGCACGCGCAGCTTGAGGCGGCCGTCGCGTCGTGCCGCACCGCCGACGTCGCGTGGATCGACGGCGGCGGGCACTCGTTCGAGGTGAAGGGGCTCAAACGCCCCGCGCCCGACGTCGCGGCCGATCTCGCGCCCGCAGTGGTGGCGTGGATGCGGGCGGTCGCGGCCTGAGGGGTCAGCCGGCCGCAGGCGGTCCGACGTAGCGCCCGCGCGGCCGCAGCCGCATCGGCGTCTGCGCGTACTCGTCGACGGCGTGGGCGATCCAGCCGGCGAGGCGGCCGATCGCGAAGACGACCGCGCCGGCATCGTCGTCCATGTCGCCCCACAGTGCGAGGGCGGCCAGCGCGAGGTCGAGGTTCGGACGCGCGTCGGCGTGCCGCGCGACCTCGGCGGTGACGGCATCCACCACGCCGACGACCTCGTCGCCGCCCGGCGCCGTGGCCAGCAGCTCCCGCAGCACGACGGCGCGCATGTCGCCGCCGGCATACAGCGCCTGCCCGAAGCCGGGGATGCCGCGACCTCCGTCGCGCACCGCGCTCGCGATCGCCGACGCCGGGGGCTCTCCGGCCTGCACGGCGCGGAGCATCCGTGCGGCGCCCCTGCTGGCGTGGCCGTGGAGCGGCGTGTCGAACGCGCCGAGCGCGGCGGTGACGATCGCGTACGCCGAGCCGCGGGCGGATGCCGCCACTCGGGCCGCGAGCGTCGACACCGCGAGGTCGTGGTCGACGACGAGCACGAGCGCGGCATCCACAAGACGCGCGCCGCCCTCGCGCGGGCGCCCTGCCAATGCGCGCCACAGTGTCGCGGCGATCGACTCGCCGGGCCCGGCCGCATCGGCGAGGGCGGCGGGCAGCCCCCGGAGCAGCCTTGCGCCGGCCCGCGTCATCGCGTCGGCGGAAGAGTCGTCGCGCAGCGGGTCGGTGCTCGCGAAGGCCGTCAGGGCTGCCAGCAGGCGGTCCAGCGGCGTCGCCGCATCGCCGAGCGTGGCGACGGTGCGGCGCGCGCGGGCGAGATCCGCGTCGTCCGGGCCGCGGAACTCGGTGACAGCCCACAGCCACCGGACGACCTCCTCGAAAGTGGACTCGCGGGCGAGCCGCGCCGCGGATCGCTCGCGGAAGAAGAGCTCATCGTCCTCGATGTGCGCCAGGGCGGTGTCGAGCACCATGAGCGGCATGCCGCCGCCGGACGGCTCCACCGCGCGCGGCGCCACGCGGCGGCGTCGCAGCGCGAAGGCCTCGACCTCCAGGGGATCGAACGACGACCCCGACGCGTCGCGCTCGCGCGACAGCAGTCCCCGCGAGACGTAGGCGTACAGCGACTCGGGTTTGACGCCGAGTCGGGCGGCGGCCTGCGCCGCGGTCAGTCGGGGGAGCTCGGTCATGAGGTTGATCCGATCAAGATTGACGAAACGAGGATCAAGTTCCGACACTGACTGTAGCGCGTGAGGGACGCGCGGGACGGAGACCGAGATGGATGCCACGAAACCGACGATCGACGTGCCGCGCGGGCTCGCGGGCGTCGTCGTCGCCGAGACGACGGTGGGCGATGTGCGCGGGGGCGAGGGCTTCTACCAGTACCGCGACCGGTCGGCGGTCGAGCTCGCCGAGACGGCCACGTTCGAGGACGCCTGGCAGCTGCTCGTGACCGGCGAGGCCCCGACCGAGGCCTCCGCCACGGCCTTCCGGACTCGCGTCCGTGCCGCGGCGGCGGACGCGGGGCGGGACATCGATGTTGTCGGCACGGCGGTCGCGCGCCTGACTCCGGACGTGCTGGCCGGGCTGGCGGCCGCCTGGCCGCTGCTGGCCGCGAGGCGCGGCATCCGTCCCCTCTACGACAGCGATCCCGCCGCCCGCGAGGCGGACGCCGTCACGATGGCCGCCGTCACGGCACCTCTCGTGGCGGCGCTCTGGCGACGCTCCCGCGGCGAGGAGCCGCTGCCGGCCCTGGCGGGACGAGGAGTGGTGGGCGAGTACCTGCACCAGGTGACGGGCGTCGTGCCGACGCCCGCCGTGGAACGGGCGCTCACGGCGTATCTCGTCTCGGTGATGGACCACGGCTTCAACGCCTCGACATTCACCGCACGGGTCATCGCGTCGACAGGTGCGGACGTCGCGGCATGCCTGACCGGGGCGCTCGGCGCGCTCACCGGCCCGCTGCACGGCGGGGCGCCGGCGCGGGCGCTCGACGGGCTCGATGCCGTGGGCACGTCGGACCGGATCGAGCCGTGGATCCGAGGCGAGCTGGCCGCGGGCCGACGGCTCATGGGCTTCGGGCACGCCGTGTACCGCACCGCCGATCCGCGTGCGCAGCTGATGAAGCGCGTCGCGCAGGGCCTCGGCGGACCGCGCGTCGCGCTCGCCGCGGAGTTCGAACGGACGGCGGAGCGCCTGCTCGCCGAGGCGAAGCCCGGACGCGAGCTCCACGCGAACGTCGAGTTCTGGGCAGCGATCGTGATGGAGCAGTGCGGACTGCCCCGCGAGATGCTCACGCCGACCTTCGCGATCGCCCGCACGATCGGGTGGACCGCGCACATCCTGGAGCAGGCCGCGGACCCGAAGATCATCCGCCCGTCGGCGCGCTACGTCGGCCCGCCGGTTCAGCGGCCTGCGGCGTAGCCTTGCTCAGCGGCCTGCGGCGTAGCCTTGCATGCCGCGGGGGTTCGCGGCGGCCCACAGCACGCCCGAGGCATCCCGTCCTGCGGCCGAGACGCGGCCGAGCGCCCAGTCACCGGCGCGGGTCACGACGTGTCCGCGGCGTTCGAGGCCGGCGATGACGTCGTCGCCGAGCCGGTTCTCGACCACGGCGCCGGCGGGACTCCAGGTGCGCGGCCAGAACGACTCGGGCAGTGCGCTGGTGTGCAGCGCGGGCGCATCGATCGCCTGCTGCGGCGTGTAGCCGCCGACGATGATGCGCAGCAGGGCCAGCAGCTGCCACTGGTCCTGCTGGTCGCCGCCGGGGGACCCGATCGCGAACTCCGGGCGCCCGTCGCGGAGCACCAGCGTCGGAGTGAGCGTGGTGCGGGGCCGCTTCCCCGGGACGAGCGACGAGGCGTGGCCCGGTTCGAGCCACGTCATCTGCAGGCGGGTGCCCAGGCAGAACCCGAGCGCGGGGATGGTCGGCGAGGACTGCAGCCAGCCACCGGACGGCGTGGCCGACACGATGTTGCCCCAGCGGTCGATCACGTCCAGGTGGCAGGTGTCGCCGCGGGTCTCTCCGGTCTTGGCGACCGTCGGCTCGCCGGTTCCGACGGCAGGCGCGTCGTACGACGTGCGCAGCGGCGGACGGAAGGGCGTCAGGCCGGGGAGCCCGCCCGGCCGGAACTCTGCTGACGCGCGGTCGTCGATGAGACCGCGGCGCTCGGCCAGGTAGTCCTCGTCGAGGAGGGTCTCGAGGTCCACGTCGGCGTCGCCGAACCATGCGTCGCGA
This sequence comes from Microbacterium jejuense, assembly GCF_019511665.1. Taxonomy (GTDB): domain Bacteria; phylum Actinomycetota; class Actinomycetes; order Actinomycetales; family Microbacteriaceae; genus Microbacterium; species Microbacterium jejuense_A. Next base: position 398,900 of record NZ_JAEUAW010000003.1, on the reverse strand, counting down.
TCGGCGTACGCGAGCTTCTGCGCCTCGAGGATCGTGTGCGCGCCCGCCTCCTGCGACGGGTCGAGCAGGTCGTCGTCGAGGGGGTCGAGCATGCCGAGCACCTGCAGCAGGGCGGGGCCCTGCGTCCACGCGCCGGCCTTGGCGATGGTGCGTCCGCGGAACTCGCGCGTCACGGGCGGCTCGTAGCCCGCCTCGAACGCGGCGAAGTCGTCGGCCGTGATGACGGCGGCGTGGGTGCTGCCGCCCGAGTGCCGGTGAGGCTGTGCGAGGAACGCGGATGCCTCGTGCGCGACGATCCCCGTCCGCCACTCCGTGCGCGCGGCATCGATGCGGGCCGCGCGCCCGACCGGGCCGTCGTCGCGCACGGTGCACGACGCGTGGACGAGTGAGTCGAGCACGTCCGCGTACGCGGGGTTGCGCATGATCCGCCCGGCCGCAGGGAGTTCGCCGTCCGGCATCCAGAGTGCCGCCGAGGTCGTCCAGTCCTCGCGGAACAGGTCGGCGACGCGCGCGATCGTGGCTGCCGCGCCGGCGACCAGCGGGTGGCCGTCGCGCGCGTAGCCGATCGCGTACGCGAGCACGTCGGCGAGCTCCCACGTGCCGTGGTCGCGCAGCAGCAGCAGCCACGCGTCGACGGCGCCCGGCACGGCGGCAGCCAGCCCGCCGGCGCCCGGCACGAGGTCGAGGCCCTCGCCGCGGTAATGCTCGATCGTCGCCGCGGCGGGGGCGGGGCCCTGGCCCATCAGGACCGTCGGGCCGGCGGCATCCGCTGTCTGGAAGATGCCGACGAGGTCACCGCCCGGTCCGTTCAGGTGCGGCTCGACCACATGGAGGACGAATGCGGCGGCGACCGACGCGTCGAACGCGTTGCCGCCGCGCTCGAGCACGGCCTGGGCCGTCGCGGTCGCGAGCCAGTGGGTCGACGCGGACATGCCGAACGTGCCCGTGAGCGTCGGACGCGTCGTGAAGGACGGGGGAGGCGTGTACGTCACGGTGCTCAGTTCGAGGCGCGGCCGCGGGCGATCCAGGCCTCGACCTCGTCGGCGGTGCGGGGGATGCCGGCGGAGAGGTTGACCGGACCGTCGGCGGTCATGAGGATGTCGTCCTCGATGCGCACTCCGATGCCGCGGTACTCCTCGGGCACGGTCAGGTCGTCGATCTGGAAGTACAGCCCCGGCTCGATCGTGAAGACCATGCCGGGCTCGAGCAGACCGTCGTAGTACATGTCGCGCCGCGCCTGTGCGCAGTCGTGCACGTCGACGCCGAGATGGTGGCTCGTGCCGTGCACCATGTAGCGGCGGTGCTGACCGCCGCGGTCGGCGTCGAGGGCCTCTTCGGCGGTGACCGGGAGGAGGCCCCACTCGGCGACCCGCGTCGCGATGACCTGCATCGCCGCCTCGTGCACGGACCGGAACTTGACCCCCGGCTGGGCCGCGGCGAACGCGGCGTCGGCCGCCTCGCGCACCGTCTCGTACACCTTGCGCTGGATGTCGGTGAACGTGCCGCTCACCGGAAGGGTGCGCGTGATGTCGGCGGTGTAGAGGCTGTCGACCTCGACGCCGGCGTCGATGAGGATGAGGTCGCCGGGCACCACGGCCCCGTCGTTGCGCGTCCAGTGCAGATAGCAGGCGTGCGGGCCCGATGCGGCGATCGTGTCGTAGCCCACCGCGTTGCCGTCGCTGCGCGCGCGCTGGTGGAACACGCCCTCGACGACGCGCTCGCCGCGCGGGTGCTCGATGATCGCGGGCAGGTTCGCGACGATGTCGTCGAAGCCCCTCGCCGTGACCTGCACGGCGAGCTCCATCTGGGCGATCTCGTAGGAGTCCTTCACGAGGCGTAGCTCCGAGACGAAGCGCGTCAGGTCGTCGTCCTCGTCGACCACGAGGTCGCCGTCGCGCGGCTCGAAGTCGTCCACGTGCGCGGTGGCCAGGCCGAGATCCGCGGCGACGCCGTCCAGGGCGGGACGCGGGCCGATCCAGAACTCGCCGATCGAGGCATCGGAGTAGAACTCGCTCGTGGTGCGGTCGGCGCGCTCGCGGAAGTAGAGGGTCACGTCGTGGCCGCCCGTCGCGAGCGGCTCGAACACCAGAACGGCTCCGGGCTCGGCGTCCGAGGCCCATCCGGTGAGATGAGCGAAAGCCGAGTGGGCGCGGAACGGGTAGTCGGTGTCGTTGCTGCGCTGCTTGAGCTCGCCCGCCGGGACGACGATCCGCTTGCCCGGGAACGCGGCCGACACGGCCTCACGGCGCGCGGCGGCGAACGGCGCCTGGTCACGCGCCGGGGGCGCCTGATCGGGCCGCTCGGCCCAGCCGGTCGAGATCGTGTCGAGGAATCCCTGGCCGAACGGCTGGCGGCGGTTCGTGCTGGTCGAGGTGTGCGTCTCTGCGGTGCTCGTGGCGCCCGCGGACGCCTCGCTGGCTGCGGTGCTCATGCGTCCAGTCTCGCATGCGGGGCAGGCCGCCGCGCGGGCGCGTGCGTCAGCCGGCGGGCTCGTACTGGACGATCAGCGGCCGGTGGTCGGATCCCGAGCCGTCGAGCGAGCGCAGCACGATCGAACCCGTCGCCCGCCACTGCTCCGAGGCCATGATGTGGTCGATCGGGGCGCCGAGGATCGCCGGCACATCGGTCGCCCACGTGCCCAGGGCTCCGTTGCCCGTCTCGACCGCGGCGTCGGTGCAATGGCCGAGCGTCGCGCCGTCGATGCCGAGACCCGACATGTGGTCGACCGTCGCGTTGAAGTCGCCCGCCATGATGACGTTGCCGTCGCCGCACTGGTCGGCGAGCCACTGCAGATCGTCGCGCCAGTCGTCCATGTACGCCTTGCGCGGCGCCACGGCGTGCGCGGCCACAACGATGGGGCCGTCGCCCGAGACCGGCATCGCCACGGCGCTCGGCACCGTCGACGTGTTGCTCGTGCCGTCGGCCGAGGACTCGATGACGGAGTACTCGCCGAGGTCCGGCGAGATGAGCAGCGTCGTCGAACCCGCGTCCCACTCCGTCGAGGGGTCCTGCGCGTGATGGGCCCACATGCGGTGCCCGAGGTCGCGCATCGCGACGGCCACCGCGGCCCCCGTCTCGATCGTCGTCTCGGGCAGCGCCACGATGTCGGCATCCATCGCCACAGCGATCTTCGCGATCGACTCGGGCGAGGTCGCGGGGCCCGCGGTGTTCCACGTCATGACGCGCACGCTCGACGCGGTCTTCGCGGGCAGCGGATCGGTGCCCATCCCGCCGCGCGAGGCGACGACGGCGCCGTTGCCGACGAGGCCCACCGCCGCCACGACAGCCAGCGCGAAGGCGAGAGGACGGATCGGGCGGGCGATCGCGAGCAGCAGCATCAGGACCACGGCGGCGGCGAACGCGAGCACCATCACGCCGCGGAAGGACACCAGCTGCGCGATCGGGTACACCCGCTCGACCCGGAAGAAGCCCGGCCACGTGAGCACGGCGACCGCCATGGCGCACAGCACCGTGACGAGGATCCCGAGCAGGCGCAGCACAGCCGCGACTCTATGCGCCCTGGCTGGGAGATCGGTCAGCGCCGCACCGCGTGTTGCCTGGTATCGCCGCGCTACGCTCGGAGGATGCCGACGACGCAGCGCTTCGAGGGTCCGAGCGACCTGCACCTGCACTCGGCTCACTCCGACGGCACCCAGCCGCCCGCGGAGGTGATGGCCTCCGCGCACCGCCACGGCGTGCGCACGGCAGCCCTCACCGATCACGACACGACCGCGGGCTGGGCCGAGGCGGCCGAGGCGGCGACATCCCTCGACATGACGTTCCTGCCGGGGATGGAGCTGTCGGCCCGCCACGAATGGCGCAGCGTCCACGTGCTGGCGTACCTGCCCGACCCCGACGATCCCGAGCTGCGGGCGATGACGGAGCGCATCCGGTCGTCGCGACTGGACCGCGCCCGTCTCATGGCCGACCGCATCGCTCGGGACTACGACCTCGTGTGGGACGACATCCTCGAGCAGACCACCGACGGGGCCACCGTCGGGCGCCCCCACATCGCCGACGCGCTCGTGGCGCGAGGCCTCGTCCGCGACCGCGCCGAGGCGTTCGCGGGCATCCTCAGTCCTGGCGGCGACTACTACGTCGCGCTGTACGCGCCCGACCCGGTCACGGCCGTCGCGCTCGTGACGGGCGCCGGGGGAGTGCCCGTCATCGCGCACCCGGCGGGACGCGCCGGCCTGCTGCCGGCGAAGCTGCTGCAGCGCATGCTCGACGCCGGTCTCGCGGGCTTCGAGCTCGGCCACCGCGAGAACCGCGAGCCGGGGCTGCAGACGCTGCGGGACCTGTGCCGCGAGCGGGACCTCATCGTGACCGGCTCCAGCGACTATCACGGCCTCGGCAAGCCGAACCAGCCGGGCGAGCACACCACCAGCGACGACATGGTCGCCCGCATCATCGAACGCGCAACGGGAAGCGCCCCCGTCTACCCGTGAGGGCGGACGGGGGCGCTCGCGTGGACGCGGATGCCGCGACCGGGCGTTCGGCGCGGACTCAGCCCAGCGCCTTGGCCTTCAGCGCGTCGTACTCGGCCTGCGTGATCGTGCCGGCGTCGAGCAGCGACTTCGCCTTCGCGATCTCATCGGCGGGGCTGGCGGCGCCGCCCGCGACCGACTTGATGTACGCGTCTTGGGCGCTCTGCAGCTCGGACGCCTCCTTCGCGCTGCGCTGGGCCATGCCGCTGCCGCGCGCGATGAGGTAGACGAGCAGCGTCAGGAACGGCACGAAGATCAGGAAGATGATCCACACGGCCTTCCACCAGCCGTTCAGCTTGTGGTCGCGGAACAGGTCGCCGATCACGGCGAACAGCGCGAACAGGTACGCCATGAAGAAGAAGATCCAGAGGAACCACCAGATGATGTCCCAGAACGAGCCCCAGAAGCCCTGGTACTCGTAGCTGATGGGCACGGCGTTTTCGATGAATCGCACGGTATGCCTTTCGTCGATGAGAGTCGCGGCATCCCGCCGCGTGGCCCTCACATTAGCGCTGAAAGAACGCTGAATGTCGGAGCCGCGACCTCACATCGCGCTTCAGGCGCCCGCGGGAGCGGCGCCGCCGCCCGCACCGCCGCGCCGGCGTCGGCGACGACGCGGTGCGGGGCGCCCGTCGTGGTGCTCCTTGCCGCCGCCGTCGTGCGTTCCGGCGCCCTCCGCGCCGCGCTCCCCGTCGGCCTGCGCGGACTGCTCGCCGGCGGGCTTGGCGCCCGCCTCCGCGGCCTCGAACGTCGAGCCGACGCGCTCGGCCGATCCGCCGGAGCGGCGGCGACGACGCCGGCGCGTGGTGCCCTGACCGTCGTTCTCTGCCGCGGCTGCGGCATCCGCGGCCTTCTCCGGCTGGACGCGCACGGCCTGCGTCTTGGGCGCCGTGGCGATGCGGCCCTTCGTACCGGCGGGGATGTCGAGGTCGGAGTACAGGTGAGGGCTCGACGAGTAGGTCTCGACGGGCTCCGGTTGGCCGAACTCGAGCGCGCGGTTGATGAGGGCCCACTTGTGCAGGTCCTCCCAGTCGACGAACGTGACGGCGATGCCCGTCTTGCCGGCGCGGCCGGTGCGGCCGGCGCGGTGCAGGTACGTCTTCTCGTCGTCGGGGATCGTGTGGTTGATGACGTGGGTGACGTCGTCGACGTCGATGCCGCGCGCGGCGACGTCGGTCGCGATGAGGACGTCCTTCTTGCCGGCCTTGAACCCGGCCATCGAGCGCTCGCGCGCTTCCTGGCTCATGTCGCCGTGGACGGCGCCGGCGTTGAAGCCGCGGTCGTTCAGCTCGTCGACGAGCTTCTGCGCCGCCCGCTTGGTGCGCGTGAAGATGACCGTCTTGCCGCGGCCTTCGGCCTGCAGGATCCGGGCGATGACCTCGTCCTTGTCGAGCGAGTGCGCGCGGTAGACGAGGTGGCGGATGTTCGCCTGCGTGAGGCCCTCGTCGGGGTCGGTGGCGCGGATGTGGATCGGGTTCGACATGAACCGGCGCGCCAGCGCGACGATCGGGCCGGGCATCGTGGCCGAGAAGAGCTGCGTGTGCCGTACGGCGGGGACCTTCGAGAAGATCTTCTCGATGTCGGGGAGGAAGCCGAGGTCGAGCATCTTGTCGGCCTCGTCGAGCACAACCTCCGTCGCGTGCGACAGATCGAGCAGACGCTGGTTATTGAGGTCGATGAGGCGGCCGGGCGTGCCCACCACGATCTGCGCGCCCGCCTTGAGCTGGTCGATCTGGCCCTCGTACGCCTTGCCGCCGTAGATGGCGACGACGCTCGTCGAGCGGTTCGAGGTCAGCATGTCCATGTCCTCGTACACCTGGACGGCGAGCTCGCGCGTCGGCACCACGATGAGCGCCTTGACGCCCGGCGCGGGGTCGGCGCCGAGACGCTGGACGACCGGGATGCCGAACCCGAAGGTCTTGCCAGTGCCGGTCTTGGCCTGTCCGATGATGTCCTGCCCCGGAAGCCCGAGGGGGATCGTCTGCTCCTGGATGGGGAACGCGTCGACGATGCCCTTTGCAGAGAGTGCGTCGACGATGTCCTGATCGACGCCGAGATCGGCGAAGGTCGTCACGATGTGTGCCTGTCCGGCAGTGGGATGCTGCCTGGTTTCGTGCCCGGGCGCTGGAACCGGCCTTCTCGAGGCCGTCCGCGCGGGCGGAAGTGCGATCCACGCCCTTCTTTCCCACAGGCGCGGGCGCCCCGATCCGACGCCGGGGCCGAGACCACGATACCGGAGGACGCCCGGACGAGCACTTAGGCTTCGTACATGGTCAAGTGGTTCTGGCAGCGCCGCGGCGCGGAGCGCAAGCTCCAGCTGCGCTCGCGCGGCGACCTCGGCGGCGCCGACCGCGTCGACTTCGAGGAGCTCGCTCCCGACATCGACACGTTCCTCGGTCAGGCCGCGTACCTGCAGCTCGGCTACTTCGAGACCCTCACGGAGCTCATCCAGACCCTGCCGGAGCTCGCCGAGAAGGAGGCGGTGGCCCGGGCCGCCGGCGCGGCGCTGACCAAGCACGAGGCGCTCGTGGCCCTTATCCGCGAGCGCGGCGACGACCCGACCGAGCTGATGCGGCCGTTCCGCGAGCCGCTGGACGCGTTCCGCGTGGCGACCCACGGCGTGCGGCCGCAGGAGACGATGCTCTCGGTGCACATCACGGCGGGCATGCTGGACGACTTCTACCTCGCGCTGTCGGCCAGCTACGCCGAGACCGGGCGACGGGTCGCGCGCATCCTCCAGGCGGACTCGGACCGTCAGGCGATCGTCGAGATCCTCGCCGACACCATCGCGAGCGATCCGGAATGGAAGTCGCTGCTCGCGCTGTGGGGACGCCGCCTCGTCGGAGACACCCTCCTCATCGCACGCGCTGCGCTGCGCCCCATGACGGTGGGCTCCGCCGTCGAGGCGAAGGTCGAGCCCGTCTTCACCGAGCTGATGGCCGCGCACTCGCGCCGCATGGACGCCATGGCCCTGGCCGCCTGAGACGAAGAGATCCGGGATGCCGCGGCTCGCGGCATCCCGGATCTGTGTCGTTCGCGGGCGTCTCAGCCGATGCCGAGGCGCGCCTTCTCGCGGGCGTCATGGGCGACGCGCACGCGCGACGTGATGAGGATTGCCGGGTAGGTGACGACCGCGGGGACGATGAGGGCGGCCAGCCAGGGCCACGGCGTGTCGATGCCGACGCCGAGCCACGTGAGCAGCGTCCACGCGGCGCCGGCCGAGACGGCGCCGATCATGGGCGCCAGCGCGACGCCGCGTGTGAGCCGCTGGTGCAGCTGGAAGTGGATGCCGATGCCGACGACCGCGCCGACGATGAACGCGATGAGGATCTGCATGGCTGCGGATCAGGCGACGAAGCCGACGCGGCGCGACTCTTCGGAGCCGAGCTCGACGTACGCGAGGCCTGCGGTCGGGACGATGTACGAGTTGCCCTTGGCGTCGGCGAACGTCACGTGCGTGGCTCCGGCGTCGAGGGCGGCGGCGATGGACTTCTTGACGTCGGCAGCGGGCTCGTTCGTCTCGAAGTTGAGCTCGCGGCCGGTGTTCGCGATGCCGATGCGGATCTCCACGTGACTGACCTCCTGCGCGGGGCGATGGTTGCTCGGTGCGAGGCTGAGGCTCCCCGGACGCATGGCAACTCTACGACACCGCGGAGGGGCGGCCGCCCGTCGCCGGAACGCTCTGGGCGAACGGCCGATGTCGTCTGCTCGCGCTAGCTTCGAAGGGTGACCCCGGGGAGCCAGACCACCGTGCCGTTCGTGCCGGATCCGCACCAGCGTGCGGTGATCGCGCTGCCGGCCGACGCGTCGGGCGTCGTCGTCGGCGCTCCCGGCTCCGGCAAGACGGCGACCCTGGTCGCGCGCGTCGCCGCCCTCGTCGAGGCCGGGGCCGACGCCGACTCGGTGCTGGTGCTGACGCCGTCCCGCCAGACAGCCACCGTGCTGCGCGACCGCCTCGGACTCGCGGTGGGCGTCGCGACGGCGGGCCCGCTGGCCCGCTCGGTGGCCTCTTACGCGTTCCAGCTGGTGCGGGCGCACACGGTGGCGGTCGACGCCGACCCGCCGCAGCTGCTCACCGGCGGCGACGAGGATCAGATCATCCGCGACCTGCTCGACGGCGACGCCGAGGACGAGGCGCACGGTCCGTCGCGGTGGCCGGAGTGGCTCGGCCCCGCGATCCGCTCGACGGCGGGCTTCCGCACCGAGGTGCGCACCTTCCTCGCCGAGTGCACGACGCTGGGCATCGAACCCCCGCGCCTGCGCGAGCTCGGCGAACGACTCGGGCTGCCGGCCTGGACGTCGCTCGCCTCGTTCGCCGACGAGTACCTCCAGGTGCGTGCGGCGATGCGCGGCGCGCACCGCGACGCCGCGGGGCTCGTGCGCGAGGCCGTCGGGCTGCTGCGCGCGCGACCTGTCGCCGGGGTCCCCGCGATCGACCGCGTCCGGTTCGTGCTCGTCGACGACGCGCAGGAGCTGACGCTCGGTGGCGTCGAGCTGATCGAGGCGGTGCGGGGGCACGGCGCGGCGGTGCTGGCCTTCGGCGACCCCGACGTCGGATCGGGGTCGTTCCGCGGCGCGACGCCCGAGAACTTCGCCCGCCTGGCCGCGTCGCTGGGCACCGTGCACGTCCTGGCCGAGGGGCACCGCGGAACCGCGTGGCAGCGCGAGCTGGTCGGACGCGTGACGCAGCGGATCGGCGCGGTCGGTGTGGTCGCGCACCGCGCAGCCGCAGCGGGCGCCGAGCCGGACGACTCCGTGCGCGTGCTGACGCTGCGATCGCCGGCCGAGGAGTACGACGCTGTCGCCCGCGTCCTGCGCGAGCGGCACGTGCACGACGGGGTGCCCTGGCACGCGTGCGCCGTCATCGCCCACGACACACGGCAGGTCGCCGCGCTGGAGGCCGAGCTGTCGGCGCGCGAGGTGCCCGCACGGTCGAGCGGTCCGGGCCTCGCCCTCGGCACGCTGCGGCCCGTCGCCGACCTGCTGCGACTGGTCGAGCTCGCCTCGCGCGAGGACTGGACGTTCGACGACGTGCAGGCGGCGCTCGTGGGCACCTACGGCAGGCTCGACGTGATCGAGCTCCGCCGCCTGCGCTCGGCATTGCGGCACGCGGAGCTACGCCGCGCGCTCTCGGCTGCGGGCGACGACGGCGCGCCGGACGGCGAGGGGACGCGGATGCCGGGTGTCGAGCGGTCCGGGCGCGACCTCGTGCTGTCGGCCATGGCGCAGCCGCTCGAGTTCGACCTCGTCGACACGCGCGAGGCCCGGCGGGCGGGCGCGCTCGCGCGGACTCTCGCGGTGCTGCGCGACGACCTCGCGCGCGGCGCGACCGCGCACGAGCTGCTGTGGACGGCGTGGGAGCGCAGCGGTCTCGAACGGACCTGGTCCGAGCTCGCACGCGGCAACGGCCCTCTCGCCGAGCAGGCGAACCGCGACCTGGACGCGCTCGTGGCGCTGTTCCAGGCGGCCAAGCGGTTCGTCGAGCGCTCCCTCGACGCCGATCCTCGGGTGTTCGTGCGGTCGATCCTCGACAGCGGCGTCGCCGAGGACCGTCTGGACGCCCCGGCGCGCGACGACAGCGTGCGCGTGCTCACCCCCGCAGGTGCGCTGGGCCTGGAGTTCGACACCGTGGTGGTGGCCGGCATGCAGGACGCCGTGTGGCCCAACACCCGCCTGCGGGGCAGCCTGCTCGAGACCTGGCGACTCGCGGATGCCGCCACCCGGGCCGACGGCGAGTCCCTCGGTGCCTTCGACCGGCGCCGGGCCGCCATGCACGACGAGCTGCGGCTGCTCGCGCGCGCGCTGTCGCGCGCGACGACGCAGGTGGTCGTGACGGCCGTGGACGACGACGACACCGGCCCGAGCGTGTTCTTCGAGATGCTTCCCGATCCCGAGCCGTTCGAGCTCGACCACCCGGTCTCGCTGCGCGGACTGGTGGCGCGCCACCGCCGCACGCTGACCGCGACGGCGCCGCGCCCCGGCGCGGGCGAGCGGGACCTCTCACCGTCCGGTCGCACCGCCGCGCAGCAGCTCGTGTTGCTGGCGGAGGCGGGGGTGCCCGGAGCCGCTCCCGCCGAATGGTTCGGCATCGCAGCGCCCACCTCGACAGGGCCGCTGCGGGATCTGTCGAAGGAGGACGTGCGCGTCTCGCCGTCGCGGCTGCACGCGCTGGAGGAGTGCGAGCTCAACTGGGTCATCGGCGATCTCGGCGGTGATCCCGGCGGCACGACGGCGGGCCTCGGCACGATCATCCACGCCGCGCTCGAGCACGCCGCGGGCCACGACGAGGCGGCCCTGTGGGCGGAGGTCGAGTCCCGCTGGGGCGAGCTGACGTTCGAAGCCGACTGGCGCGACCGGGCCGAGCAGACCCGTGCGCGAGACCTGGTGCGCCGACTGCACCTGTACCTGCGGCGCTTCGACGACGCCGGCGGCAGGCTCATCGGCGCCGAACCCCACTTCGAGGTCGTCATCCCACTGGATGACCCGGCCGGCGGCGGCGAACCGGTGCCCAGCGGCGCAGACGGTCCCGGCGATGAGCACCGCGTGATCCTGTCGGGCTACATCGATCGCGTCGAGCTCGCGCCGGACGGCACCGTCGTCATCATGGACCTCAAGACGGGCAAGCGCGAGCCGCAGACCGACGCCAAGGTGCTCGACAATCCACAGCTCGCCGCCTACCAGCTGGCGTTCGAGGCGGGCGCGATCCCCGAGGCAGCCGGCTACGCGCCGGGCGGCGCGAAGCTCCTCGTGCTGCGGCCCACGGCCGCGCGCGCGGACTACGCGACGCCGTGGCAGCCACCGTTCGACGACGAGCGCCGCGCCGCCTTCGTCGGCCGCATCCGCACCGCCGTCTCGGTCATGCGGGGCACATCGTTCACCGCACCGTACGAGGAGCACTGCCGTGACGAGCATTCCTACGGCCTGTGCCGCATCCACACGATCGGCGCGGTGAGCGCCTCGTGACCATCGTCCAGAACACCGCCCGGGTGGAGGCGTCCCCGACGCCCCCGGTGCTGCCGGCGCGCGTCATCGCCGCCGCCCTCGGCCAGTTCCCGCCGACGGCCGAGCAGACCGAGGTCATCGAAGCACCGCTGTCGCCCGCCCTCGTCGTCGCCGGCGCGGGCAGCGGCAAGACCGAGACGATGTCGGCACGGGTGGTGTGGCTCGTGGCGAACGGCATCGTGCGCCGCGACGAGGTGCTCGGGCTCACCTTCACCCGCAAGGCGGCGGGAGAGCTGGCCGAGCGGATCCAGAAGCGGCTCGGCCGCCTGGCCGAGTTCGAGCGCCGGGGACTGCTGCCCGCGCTGCCCGCGCTCGCCGAGGCCGGGCGCCTCGACGTCTTCGGCGAGCTCGAGCGGTCCGGCGCCGACGGTGCGCGATCCACCGCCGAGCGCCACCGGCTGCTGGACGCGCTGGCGGCGGAGGTCGGCGCCGTCGCGCAGGAGTCCTCCGACGACGCGCTGCTGCACCGGCCGACGGTGTCCACGTACAACAGCTTCGCCGACCAGATCGTCCGCGAGCACGCGCTGCGGATCGGACGCGATGCCGAGGCCGCCGTGCTCTCGGAGTCCGCCGCATGGCTGCTCATGCGCCGCGTCGTGTTCGCCTCCGACGACCCCCGCCTCGAGACGCGGGGCGAGGCCGTGCGCAGCATCGTGGACGCCGCGCTGCGGATCGCGCGCGACGGCGTCGACAACCTCGTGGACTTCGACGCGCTCGCCGCGTTCCCGGAGCGGTTCCGCGCCGTGCGGGACCTCCCGTCGACGAACCGGCGCACGACCGTCTACGCCGAGGTGGCCGAGGCAGTCGACAAGGTCGACGCGCTCGCGATGCTGACGTCCCTCGCCCGCGAGTACGACGCCGAGAAGCGGCGGCTGGGCGTCATCGACTTCTCCGACCAGGTCGCCGGGGCCTTCGAGGTGGTCAGCAGCCATCGCGCCGTGGCCGACGAACTGCGCGACCGGTATCGCGTTGTGCTGCTCGACGAGTACCAGGACACCTCGGTCGTCCAGACCGACCTGCTGGCCACGCTGTTCGCGGGCACCGGCGTCATGGCGGTCGGCGACCCGCACCAGGCGATCTACGGCTGGCGCGGCGCCAGCGCGGGCAACCTCGGCGGGTTCGCCGACGCCTTCGCGCCCGACGGCGACTGCGCCCGATTCGCCCTGCTGACCTCGTGGCGCAACAGCGCCTCGGTCCTGACGGCGGCGAACGCCGTGCTCGCGCCTCTGGCGGAGTCCGCCGCGGTGCGTGTGCAGGAGCTGCGGGCCCGGCCGGGTGCCCCCGCCGGACTGGTCGAGCTCGGATTCGACAGCGACCTCGACACCGAGGCCGACCGGGTCGCGGAGTGGTTCGCGCGCGTGCGGGCCGAGCGCCGCGCCGAGGGACGCACCACGACCGGCGCGATCCTGTTCCGCAGCAAGAAGCACATGGTGCGCTTCGGCGACGCCCTCGGCCGGCGCGGCATCCCGCACCGCATCCTCGGGCTCGGCGGACTGCTGTCGACGCCGGAGGTGGTGGATGTCGTGTGCGCGCTGCGGGTCATCAGCGACCCGTCGGCCGGCTCAGCGCTCATCCGCCTGCTCGCCGGGCCGCGCTGGGCGATCGGGCTGCCGGATCTGCGCGAGCTCGCGGCACTGGCCCGCCGGCTCGCGCGACACGACGCCGCCCTCCAGCCGCTGGCTCCCGAGGTCGTCGAGCGGATCCGCGGCAGCGCCGGCGACGACGACGGCTCGCTCGTCGACGCGCTCGACTTCGTACTGCGCCAGAAGCCCGACCACGGCTGGCTCGAGGGGTTCACTCCGGCCGCGCGCGAACGGCTCCGCGAGGCGGCATCCGTGTTCGCGGGGCTCCGGCAGGCGAGCGGGATGCCGATCCCCGAGCTCGTGCGTCTGATCGAGCTCGAGCTGCGCCTCGACATCGAGCTCGCCGCCAACGAGTCGCGCGGCCCGGCACGCGTGGCGTCGGCGCAGCTGCGCGCGTTCGTGGACGAGGTGCACGCGTTCCTCGCCGCCGACGAGTCGGGTTCGCTGTCGAGCCTGCTCGCGTGGCTCGATCACGCCGAGCAGCTCGACGAGTTCGCTCCGCGCACCGAGCCGCCTGAGGACGACGTCGTGCAGCTGCTCACGATCCACGGCTCGAAGGGTCTCGAGTGGGACGCCGTCGCGGTCGTCCGCCTCGTCAAGGACGAACTGCCCAGTGCGCCGCGCGACACCAAGGCGTGGCTGGGCTTCGGCGTGCTGCCCTACGCGTTCCGCGGGGATTCGGCGTGGCTGCCCGCGCTCGCGTGGCAGTCCGCGCAGACGCAGCAGGAGCTCAAGGCGGCGCTCGATGCGTTCGTCGAGGCCAATCGGGCCCGGCAGCTGGAGGAGGACCGTCGCCTGGCGTACGTGGCCGTCACGCGCGCCCGCGATCACCTGCTGCTCACCGGCGCCTCGTGGTCGGGCACCAAGCGGCCCCGCAGCCGCAGCGTGTTCTACGCCGAGATCGCGGAAGCGCTCGGCGTGCCGCTTCCCGACGACGAGGCCGGCGATGACCCGTACCAGGGCGAGCGCCGCGTCCTGCAGTGGCCGATCGACCCGCTCGGTTCGCGGCGTACGGCCGTGCAGCATGCCGCGGCGGCCGTCGCATCGGCGGCCGCCGGGCCGCGCGGAGAACTCGACCCGCAGGCCGCGCTGCTGCTCGCCGAGCGCGACGCGCGCCGCACGCGGCCGGCGCACACGGCTCCGACCCGCATTCCGGCGTCGCGGTACAAGGAGTACGCGGCAGATCTCGAAGGCACACTCGCCCGCATCGCCCGCCCGCTGCCCGAGAAGCCGTTCCGGCAGACGCGCCTCGGCACCCTGTTCCACGCGTGGGTCGAGCAGCGATCGGGACGCGCGGGACTGGGCGGCTCGCTCGACGACTCGCTGTGGGAGCTCGACGACGACGCGTCCGGCACCGACGCCTCGGTCGAGGATGCCGCCGCGCTGGCAGTGCTGCGCGAGAAGTTCCTCGCGTCGGAGTGGGCGCAGCTGCAGCCGATCGAGGTCGAGACCGAGATCGACTTCACGACGACGGGGCCGGACGGCCTGCCGCACATCGTCATCTGCAAGCTCGACGCCGTGTACCGGCGCGAGGACCGTGGCGGGCGCATCGAGATCGTCGACTGGAAGACGGGCGCCGCTCCGCGCACCCCGGCCGAGAAGGACGAGCGCATGCTGCAGCTGGAGCTGTACCGCCAGGCGTACCACGCGAAGCACGGCGTCCCGCTCGACCAGATCGACGTCGCGCTGTACTACGTCGCCGCGGACCTCGTCCTGCGCAACTGACGTCGCCCCTCGCGGCTCGCTACGGACAGCTCAGTCGCTCAGCCAGCGGCGCAGCGCCGCCTCGGAGGCGCGTTCGGCCTCCGCTGCGGCATCCCCGCCGTCGTCGGGGCGTGCCGACGTCGCACCAGGAAGGGGGATCGGCGCCGTCGACAGGTCGTCGCCTGCGCGCGGTGCGGCCGGTGCAGGTTCGTCCTGAGGCAGGGACGACGCGAGCTCGGCGAGGTCGTCGGCCGACAGCTCCTGGGTGTCGCCGGGATCGGCCGCGCGCACCGCGCCCGACATGGCGCCGGTGTCACCCCGCGCGTCCTCCTCGGCGACCCAGCGCGCGAGCTCGTCGGGGTCGTAGGCGTCCGTGTGCATCGACGTGTCGATGACCGCGGATGCTCCGGCCGGGTCTGATCCGGGCATCCGCTCGAGCAGGGCGATGGCATCGTCGACGTCGAGCGGGTCGTCGGCGACGAGTGCGTCGCCGGTCACGCCGGCCGCGAGCGACTCCAGCAGCTCGACCGCGTCGGCGACGATGTCGTCGCGCGCCTCGTCGTGGCCGTGGATCAGCCACTTCGCGAACTCCAGCTCGGCGTACAGCCGTGCCCGTTCCCCCACACGCCCGTCGGGCGCGCGCCCGCTCTCGGCGAGGTACGCGGCGAACACGTCGGGGGCGGCGTCCGGCGCCGAGGCGAGCCATTGCAGATCGGTGGCGGGGTCTCCGATCGACAGGCCGTGCCAGTCCAGCAGGCCCGTGACGGTCGGCACGCCGTCGAGATCGTCGAAGACGAACGCCCCGGTGCCGATGCCGTCCAGCACCACGGCGGACTCGAACCGCCACAGCTCGTCGGCATCGACCGCGTGACGCCACCGGTCCTGCAGGGCCTTCGGCAGCCGGCGCGTGGCGGTCGCGCGATCGACGATGCGCGACACGTCGGTGCGCACCTGCGCAGGCGTACGCGCGGGGAGCCCCTCGGCCTTGACGACGGAATGCGGCAGCGCGTGCACGGCCGCGAGCGCGGCGCCGAGCGAGGTGGCCGCGCCCCGCCCCGCGGGCAGGTGGGCGGCATCCACGCGGTAGCCGGGGAGGAAGTCCACCACGACGGCACGGTCGTCGCCGATTCCCGTCTCGCCGAGCAGCTCGGGGGCGCGGAAGGGCAGCAGGCTGCGCACGCCGGGGGTGAGGGCGCGCAGCGCCCGCACTTCGGCGGCCAGGTCGGCGGCGGCATCCTCGTCTGCAGGGACGCGGACGACGACGCGACGGCCGTCGTCGAGATCCGCCACAGCGGAGTCGTAGCGGCCGTTCGCGCCCTCGGTCAGCACGCCGACCCCGACCACCCCTGTCCTCGGCAGAGCCGAGGTGACGGACGCGGCTAGAGTGAGGGGTGAGCGTGCCATGTGCCCAGGGTAGGTCGGGCACGCGCGACAGTCCCCGCGCCACGCCCGGCCCTATCGACGAAGCGGAGCATCCTCGATGACGGCCCTCGACAGCACCGCGGAACCGCCGCTGGCACGGACCGGCTTCGACCGGGCGGCTGAGGAGCGCGCGACCCCCGGGCTCATCGATGCGGCGCGGAGGGATGCCGCGACCCGCGTGCTCGTGGTCCACGGCGATGCCGCAGCGCTCGCCGAACCGGGCCGGCTTGCCTGGACGACCGCCGCCGATGTGCCGGAGGGAGCCGAGTGGGCGCTGCTCGGACGAGACGACGCCGGCGCGCTGCTGCTGACCGCCGTGTTCCCCTCCGGCGAGGACGAGCCGATGCCCGCCCCGGCGGGCTGGGCCGGCCTCCGCACCGTCGGAGGGACGCTCGACGCGTTCGACTCGGGCGCGTTCGTCGAGGCGTTGAGCCTGGGCCGCTGGCTGCTCGACTCGCGCTTCTGCCCGGCGTGCGGCTCGCTCACCGACCTCGTCGACGCCGGCTGGTCGCGTCGCTGCCCGTCGTGCGGGCGCCAGCACTTCCCGCGCACGGATCCGGCGGTCATCGTCGCGATCACGAGTGCAGCCGATCCTGACGTGCTGCTGCTCGGGTCGAACGCGCTGTGGGGCGCGGATCGCTTCTCGTGCTTCGCGGGGTTCGTCGAGGCGGGCGAATCGCTGGAGGCCGCGGTGCGGCGCGAGGTCGCCGAGGAGTCGGGCATCGAGGTCGGCGAGGTCTCGTACCGCGGCTCGCAGGCGTGGCCGTATCCGCGTTCCCTCATGCTCGGGTTCTTCGCCGAGGCCCGCGATGACGCCGCCGCGCGAGCCGACGGAGACGAGATCGCGGCGGTGCGCTGGTTCACGCGCGCCGAGATCGGCCGTGCCCTCGCGGGGGAGTCCGATGTCGTGCTGCCGGGGCGGGCGTCGATCGCGCACCGGCTGATCGCAGACTGGCATGGGGGGCGACCGTGAGCGGTGGAGCGCTCGCCGGGCTCGACGAGCATCAGCTCGAGGCCGTGCGCGCGCTGCGCGGCCCGGTCGTCGTGCTCGCCGGCGCGGGGACCGGAAAGACCCGCGTGATCACGCACCGCATCGCTCACGGCGTCGACACCGGCGCGTACTCGCCCGGCCGCGTCATGGCCGTCACGTTCACGGCGAAGGCCGCGGGCGAGATGCGCGGGCGGCTGCGCGCGCTCGGCGTCGGCGGGGTGTCGGCTCGCACCTTCCATGCGGCCGCGCTCGCGCAGCTCAACTTCTTCTGGCCGACGCTCGCCGGCGACTCGGCACCCGGCATCGTCGACAACAAGGTGAGGCTGCTCGCCCACGCCGCGGACGGCGTCGGCCTCGCTCCGGACGTCGCGACGCTCCGCGACGTCGCGTCCGAGATCGAGTGGCGCAAGGTCTCGATGCTGAGCATCGACGAGTACGCCCGCGTGCGACCGAACGGCGTCGGAAGGCTGGGACTCGACCGCGTCGTCGCGCTGCAGCACGCGTACGAGAAGCTCAAGGACGAGCGTCGGCAGCTCGACTTCGAAGACGTCCTGCTGGCGTGCGCGGGCATGCTCGAGGCCGAACCGCAGGTCGCGAAGGCGGTCCGCGAGCAGTACCGTCACTTCACCGTCGACGAGTTCCAGGACGTGTCGCCGTTGCAGAACCGTCTGCTGGAGCTGTGGCTCGGAGATCGTCGCGACCTCTGCGTCGTGGGCGACGCCAGCCAGACGATCTACTCGTTCGCCGGTGCCGACTCGCGTTTTCTGCTGGAGTTCGACAAGAGGTTCGAGGGCGCGCGCATGGTGCGCCTGGAGACGAACTACCGATCGGATGCCGGCGTCCTCGCTGTCGCGAACGAACTCATGCGGGGGCGCCCGGGCGCTCTGCACCTCTCGCCCGCGCCGTCCCGTGAGGCCGCGGCCGACGACAGTGTGCCGACTGTCACGGCCTTCGACGACGATCGCGATGAGGCGCGCACCGTCGCCGCCCGCATCGCAGCGCAGATCGCGGACGGCGTGGATCCGCGCCACATCGCGGTGCTCTACCGCGCGCACGCGCAGTCCGCCGAGATCGTCGCAGCCCTCTCGGACGCCGGGATCGCCACCACCGTTCTGGGCGGGCGCCGCTTCTTCGACATGCCCGAGGTGCGCCAGGCTGTCATGGAACTCCGCGCCGCCGCCGTCGCCCCGCTCGAGAGCGGCCTTGTCGACACCGTGCGCGACATCCTGCGCTCGCGTGGCCTGACCGACGATCCTCCCGAGGCCGGCGGCGCCCTGCGCGACGCGTGGGAGGCACGCGCGGCCCTGCTGCGGCTGGCCGAGGAAGCACCCGCGGGCACCACCCTCCGCTCGTTCACGGACGAGCTGACGGCGCGCGCGAAGGTGCACGACGAGCCGGCTCTGCGCACCGTCACCCTGGCGACGCTGCACGCGGCGAAGGGCCTGGAGTGGGACCACGTGCACCTGGTCGGCGTGGCCGAGGGGCTGCTGCCGATCTCGTATGCGACCACGTTCGAGCAGGTGGACGAGGAACGCCGGCTGGCGTACGTCGGCATCACGCGGGCCGGGCGAACGCTGTCGGTGACGTGGGCGCGAGGGGTACGGGAGCGGCAGCCGTCGCGCTTCCTGCGAGAGATCGGCAGCGGCACTCTGCGTGCGGTCGGTGCGTCCGGACGTCCCGGTGCAGCGACCCGGCGCGCAGCGCGACCGAGCGCGTCCGGTCGAGACGCCGCCGAGCACGCTCGTCGATGAGCCGGCCCGCCACCATCCCCGCCTCCCACAGCACGGCAGGTTCGACGTCGACGGCGCGCCCGATGAGCTGAGCGGCGACAGCGGGCCACGCGGGGTCCGCGTCGCGGCGATGCGCGGCGACGCACGCGAGGCACGCGGTGTCGCCCGGCTGCACGAACGGGCCGATGTCGGCGCCGGGGCCGGTGAGAACGACCGGCAGGTGGGGGATGTCGGACGCCATGAGCGCTGCCGCGGCTCCGGGTGGGACCACACGCGGCACGATGAACACGACGGCCGCGGCACCGCCTTCGGGCTGGTCGATCGGATCGAACGGATGCCGCACCACGGCGTCGAATCCGGCTGCGGCGAGGCCCCGCGCGACGAGATCGGCCTGGGCCTCGGTCACCGCCTCGTCGCGGTGGAGCGACACCACGCGGCGGCTCGCCGGACCCGTCGTGAGGGCGCGACGCAGGCGCGCCAGCAGACGTGTCGCCGCGTCGTCGGACGGCGCGCCGAAGGCGCGGGCGAACGGCACGAACGACGCGTCCGGCACGCCGCGCTCGAGCTCGCGCACCATGCGCAGCTGCCAGGGCTGCGGGTCGTCCAGCACCGCGACCGGTTCGGCGCCGAACTGCAGCGCCGACGCGGACCGCCAGACCGCCGGGAACGAAGGGTCGAGGCTCAGCATGCCCCGATCCTGCCCGAGCGGCGATCGGCGCGGGCGGTTATCCACAACAGGATGCCGCGCGGTCGCCGGGCGCCAGGGCTGGGGAGGAGCCCCGCCGGATCAGACCGGACGGTGGTCGTCGGGCGCGGCGCCGCCCTCGTCCTCGTCGGACTCCCCGGGCGCCTCCGCCGCGCCCGGCTCAGCCGGGTCGGGCTGGCCGCCCTCCGCGCCGGCCGCGGAGAACTCCCCGGCGAGCAGGCGCGCCAGCGCGTCGTCCAGTTCGTCCGGCGCCGGCTCCTCGCCGCGGGCGCGCGCCTCGAGGCGGGCGACGAGGGCTGCCGGATCGTCGATGTCGGCGGGGGCGGGCATCAGGTCGGGGTAGTCCCACAGCGCATCGCGCGCGGCCGGGCCGACGGCATCCGTCACCGCGCGCCACATGGCAGCGGCCTCCCGCATGCGACGGGGGCGGATCTCCAGGCCGACGAGCGACGCGAGCGCACGCTCGGCCGGTCCGCCCACGGCGCGGCGACGGCGGACCGCCTCGGCGATGCGGGGCGCGGAGGGGAGCCGCGACGTCGCGTCCTCGGTGACGACCTCGACCCATCCCTCGATCGTCGCGAGGAGGTTCTCCAGACGCGCGAGAGCGGCGTTCTGCGCGTCCGAGCGCGGCGGCAGCAGCGCTCCGCTCTCGAGGGCCGCACGCAGCTCCTCGGGCTGGGACGGATCGAACCGCGAAGCCATGTCCTCGAGCATCTCGGTGTCGACGTGGACGCCGCGTGCGAAGTCGGTGACCTGCGAGATGACGTGCAGGCGCAGCCAGCGGGCATGCCGGAACAGACGCGCGTGAGCGAGTTCGCGCGTCGCGATGTACAGCGCCAGCTGGTCCTCGGGCACCTCGAGGTCGCGGCCGAAATCGGCGAAGTTCTGCGGCAGGATGGCCGCCTGCCCGTCCGGCATGATCGGGATGCCGACGTCGCCGCCGCTCACGACCTCCTTCGACAGGCCCCCGATGACCTGGCCGAGCTGCGTTGCGAACAGCGAGCCGCCGATCGTGCGCATGAGGCGTCCGGCCCCCTGCACGAGCTCCTGCATGTCTTCGGGCGACTGCTCGCTGAGGGCCGTGGTGAGCGCGTCGGCGATGCTGGTCGCGACGGGCTCGGCCAGCTCCTGCCAGACCGGCAGCGTCGCCTCGACCCACGCGCCGCGCGTGATCGTGGTGGGCGGGGCCGACAGCTCCGAGATCCCGGTCGCCTCGCTCAGCCACAGCGTCGCGAGCGCGAACGCCTGGTCGAGGTCGGTGCGCTGGCCCGCCGTCACGCCCAGGCCGTCCTGGTTGGCGATGTGCAGCGCCTGGCGCTTGGCCATGTCCCACGACACGCCGCTGTCGCCGGCGTTCGCGAACACGCCCTGCAGCTGCCGCATGATCTGCTGCATCATCGCCGGGTCGATGTCCATGCCCGACATGCGCGAGAGCTGCTCGGGGTCGATGCCGCCCGCGCCGCCTCCGAAGAGCTGCCGCATGAGCTCCTGGAAGTCGTCCTCGGGACTGCGGTCGTCGTCTGCCACTTCAGCCGCCTTTCAGCCGGTCGATGACGTTGCGCTCTACGCTAGTCGCAGCATCCGTCGCACTCCCCGGCCGGGACCTTGAACCCTTACGCCGGTCGCGAACGACCAGGCACTCACACCCCCGGCACGGAAGAGAGGTCCCGCGTGGCCCTGTTCGACGAGAACACCACCATCGAGCCCGCGCCGCGACAGCGCATGTCGCGGCGCTCCGTCGCCGGCGTGTGGGCGCTCGCGGTCGCGATGGTGGTGCTGCTCGTCATCACGTTCCTTCCGACGTCGTACGTGATCCAACAGCCCGGACCCGTGTACAACACGCTGGGCTCGGCGACGAACGCCGACGGCGACGAGGTGCCGCTCATCTCCGTCGAAGGGGCGCAGACGTACCCGACGGACGGGTCGCTCGACCTGCTCACCGTCCAGGTGCAGGGCAACCGGGAGCACACACCGTCGTGGTTCGAGCTGGCGATGGCGTGGTTCGACCCGAGCAAGGCGGTCCTGCCCATCGATGCCGTCTTCCCTGCCGGGCAGACGACCGAGCAGCGCAACGAAGAGAGCGCGGCGATGATGGTCGACTCGCAGCACGAGGCGACGGCCGCCGCGCTCACCGAGGTCGGCTACGACGTGGGGGCGACGCTCTCGGTGCACTCGGTCGTCGAGGGCGGGGCCGCCGAGGGCACGCTCGAGGAGGGCGACCTCATCCTGACGGCCGACGGCGAGGCCGTCACCGACGCGACGGCCCTGCGCAAGGTCATCAACGACGGAGCCGGAGCACCGGTCGAGCTCGTCATCGAGCGCGACGGCGCCCAGCAGACGGTCTCGATCACCCCGAAGGAGTCGACCGCCGACGGCGAGACCGTGTGGTTCATCGGCGTGACGCTCATCACCGACTACGACTTCCCGATCGATGTGACGATCCAGCTCAACAACGTCGGCGGTCCCAGCGCCGGCATGATGTTCGCGCTCGGCATCATCGACACGCTCACCCCGGGCGAGCTCAACGGCGGCGAGCAGGTCGCCGGCACCGGCACGATCACCGCGGACGGCACGGTGGGCCCGATCGGCGGCATCCGTCAGAAGATGTGGGGAGCGGTGGACGCCGGAGCCGACTGGTTCCTCGCCCCCGACGCGAACTGCGACGAGGTGGTGGGCCACATCCCGGGCGGCCTGCGGGTGTTCTCGGTCAAGACGCTCGACGATTCGCTCAAGGTGCTGGACACCCTGGCCGACGGGGGAGACCTCGACGCCCTGCCTACCTGCAGCGCCCGCTGACGCCGCGCGCACCGCGGAATTCTGGGGGTTCGCCCAGCGCGGACAAAGCATCCGCCATGTGCGGCCCGCCTAGGATGGGACGGTGACCACGACCTCTGCGCCGACCCCGGCCACACCGTCCCGCATCCGACGCGTCATCGCCATCACCCTCGTGGTCATCGCCGCGCTCGTGGTGGCCTTCTTCGTGTTCGCGAGCCTGTACGCCGACTGGCTCTGGTTCGATCAGCTCGGCTTCCAGTCCGTGCTGACGACGCAGTGGATCGCGCGCGTCGTGATGTTCGTGGTCGGATTCCTCGGCATGGCCGTGCCGGTGTGGCTCTCGATCCAGCTCGCATACCGGCTGCGCCCCGTCTACGCGCGGCTGAGCTCGCAGCTGGACCGCTACCAGGAGGTCGTCGAGCCGCTGCGCCGCCTCGCGATGTGGGGCATCCCGGTATTCTTCGGCTTCTTCGCCGGCTTCGCGGCGTCCGCGCAGTGGGAGACCACGTGGCTGTGGTTCAACGGTGTCGCGACCGACACGACCGACCCGCAGTTCCACCTCGACACGGGCTTCTACATGTTCGCTCTGCCGTTCTGGAGCTCGCTGGTCGGCTTCGTCTCGGCGGTGCTGCTGGTGTGCCTGCTCGTGACCGCACTCGTCTCGTACCTGTACGGCTCGGTGAGGGTGGGCCAGCGCGAGCTGCGCATCTCGAAGTCCGCGCGCATCCAGCTCGCCGTGATCGCCGGCCTCTACCTGCTGGTGCAGGGCGCGAGCCTCTGGCTCGACCGGTACAAGACGCTGACCGAGCCCGGTGATCGCATCACCGGCCCGGGCTACACCGGGGTCAATGCGATCATCCCCGGTCAGACGATCCTCGCCTTCGCCGCCGTCATCGTGGCGATCCTGTTCTTCGTCACCGCCATCGTCGGCCGCTGGCGCTACCCGCTGGTGGCCACGGCTCTCCTCGTGGTCTCGGCCATCGTGCTGGGCGTCGGCTACCCGTGGGTCGTCACGACGTTCCAGGTGCAGCCGAACCGTCTCTCGCTGGAGCAGGAGTACTACCAGCGCAACGTCGACATGACGAAGACCGCGTACGGCATCGACGGGCTCGACAAGCAGGACTTCGAGGCCGTGACGGACGTCGAGGCGGGCCAGCTGCGCGAGGACGCGGGCACGACAGCGCAGATCCGCGTGATGGACCCCGCGATCGTGTCGCCGACGGTGCGCCAGCTCGAGCAGTACCGCTCGTACTACCAGTTCGCCGACCCGCTGGACGTCGACCGCTACGACATCGACGGCGTCTCGCAGGACACGGTGGTCTCGGTGCGAGAGCTCAACCTCGAGCAGCTGGGCAACGCGAACGACTGGCAGAACAGCGCCGTCGTCTACACCCACGGCTACGGCATCGTCGCGGCCAAGGGCAACGACCGCACCGTCGACGGCAACCCCGTGTTCCTCGAGCGGGGGATCCCGGCGGCGGGCTTCCTGTCCGACGAGGAGAACTTCCAGCCCCGCGTGTACTTCGGCGAGTACTCGCCGACCTACTCCATCGTGGGCGCTCCGGAGGACTCGGAGCCCATCGAGCTCGATTACCCGTCGGGAGAGGACGACTCGTCCAACGAGACGAAGACGACCTTCGAGGGCGACGGCGGCCCGAGCCTCGGCAATGTCTTCAACCGCCTCATCTACGCGCTGAAGTTCCAGGCCGAGCAGATCCTGTTCTCGGACTACGTCAACGAGGACTCGCAGATCCTGTACGACCGCGATCCTCGTGTCCGCGTCCAGAAGGTGGCGCCCTACCTGACGCTCGACAACGACCCCTACCCCTCGGTGGTCGACGGCCGCATCGTGTGGATCGTCGACGGCTACACCCTGAGCGCGAACTACCCGTACTCCTCGACGGTGAGCCTGACCTCGGCGATCTCGGACTCGAGCAACCCCGCTCCGCGGTTCGCGCTCGACGACATCAACTACATCCGCAACTCGGTCAAGGCCACCGTCGACGCGTACGACGGCAAGGTCACGCTGTACGCGTGGGACGACGAGGACCCGGTGCTGAAGTCGTGGCAGAAGGTCTACCCGTCGACCGTCAAGCCGATCAGCGAGATGTCGGGCGAGCTCATGAGCCACGTGCGCTACCCGACCGACCTCTTCAAGGTCCAGCGCACGATCCTCGGCGTCTACCACGTCGACGACGCGCGCTCGTTCTACCAGAGCGACAACCGCTGGAAGACGCCGAACGACCCGCAGGCCGACACCCAGCTGCAGCCGCCGTACTACCTGACGATGCAGATGCCCGGCCAGGACGCGCCGACCTACTCGATGTTCACGTCGTTCATCCCCTCCGGTGAGGGCAGGAACGTGCTGATGGGCTACCTCGCCGTCGACTCGAACGCGGGAAGCGAACCCGGCAAGAAGAGCGCCGACTACGGCAAGCTCAGGATGCTGGAGATCAGCGCCGACACCACCGTGCCCGGTCCCGGACAGGTGCAGAACAACTTCGACGCGCAGCCCGAGGTGTCGTCGTTCGTCAACCTGCTCAAGCAGGGCGACTCGGACGTCCTCAAGGGCAACCTGCTGACCCTGCCTGTCGGCGGCGGTCTGCTGTACGTGCAGCCGGTGTTCGTGCAGTCGTCCGGTGCGACGAGCTTCCCGTCGCTGCAGAAGGTGCTGGTCTCGTTCGGCAACGAGGTCGCGTTCGAAGACACGCTGAACGAGGCGCTCGACGTCCTGTTCGGCGGCGATTCGGGAGCGGATGCCGGTGATACCGACGTCCCGACCGATCCGAACACGCCGACGCCGGAGCCGTCGCCGGAGCCCACACCCGGTCCGACGCCGACGGAGCCGACCGACGACTACCAGCAGGCGCTGCAGGAGGCGCAGCAGGCGATGCTCGACCGCCAGGCGGCGCTGGAGAAGGGCGACTGGGCCGCGTACGGCGAGGCCGATGAGCGTCTGACCGCAGCCGTCGAGAAGCTCATCGAGCTCGGCGAGCAGTGACCCCGTAGACGCCAGAGGGCCGCTCGTCTTCGGACGGGCGGCCCTCCGCGTCGACGGGTCGCCGCGTCCTCAGGCGGTGAGCGCGGCGTACCAGATGAGCAGCAGGGTGACCGCGAACCCCGTGAACTGGTTGAGCCACAGGAACCGCCGCCACCCGGCCGTCGCCTCGGCGGCGTCGGCGTCGGCGAGGCGCCGATAAGGCCAGACCGTCACGACGTAGGGCAGCGCCAGCAGCGCGGCCAGCGGGCCCGGCCACGCCGTCAGGAGCATCGCGAGCCCCGCCGCCGCGTAGCAGCACAGCGCGAACCGCACGGTCCAGCGCGCGCCCCGGACCGTGGCGATCGACGCGATGCCGGCGTCACGGTCGGCGACGACGTCCTGCACGGCGCCGAAGGCGTGTGACGCGACGCCCCACAGCGCGAACGCGGCGACGAGTGCCGCGAGCGGCCACGTCCATGTCGCCTCCGCGAGCACCAGCCCGTACACGGCGGGTGAGAAGAAGTGGATGCTGCTGGTGATGGAGTCGAGGAACGGCCGCTCCTTGAGGCGCAGCGGGGGAGCACTGTAGAACACGACGAAGAAGAGGCTGGCGGCGAGCACCGCCCAGGATGCGGGTGACCCGACCACGGCGAGGAACACGACGAACGGCAGGCACAGCACGGCGGCCGCCGTGAGGGTCGCGCGGTGCAGTCGCCGGTCGAGGACGGCCCCGTGTGCGCCGCCCTTGCGCGGGTTGCGCAGATCGGACTCGTAGTCGAAGACGTCGTTGATCCCGTACATCGCGAGGTTGTACGGAATCAGGAAGAAGAGCGTGCCGACGATCAGCACGACATCGATCTGCCGCGTCGTCATGACGTACGCGGCCGCGAACGGGAAGGCGGTGTTGATCCAGCTGACCGGACGCGACGACACGAGCAGCCGCTGCGCGACGGCGCCCGCCCGCAGCGGTCCGGCGACGGTCACGCTCCCACCTCCGTGGGGTCTGTGCGCGCCGGTGCGAGCAGCGTGTGCACGGCGGGCACGAGGAACGCCGCGCACAGCGGGTATGCGAAGTCCTCGATCGGCGCGAGCCCGACGCGCACGCCCGAGATGAGCTCATCGGGGTAGCCGAAGAGTCCGATCGCGATCATGAGGTTGTCGAAGACCGCGGTGAGGAGGATCAGGATGCCGGCAGCCGCGCCCGACGCTGCCATCCGGCTCCCGAACCCGGCGCGGCGCGCCGTGAGCGCGACGACGGCCGCGGTCGCGAAGACGAACGGCGTGAGGACGAGCAGGTACGTCATCGGCGTGCCTCCTGCCGCGGCGTGACGGCATCCTTCCCCCCACGAGGGAGCAGACGCAGCGCGCCCGCCCACGACACGAGCGCGAGGTAGCAGAGGAACGCGAGGAACACCGGCTCTTCCACGGGCAGATGCGGCGCGAGGTCGACGCCGAGCAGCAGCGGGCTGTCGCCCTTCACGAAGACGCCGGCGGCGATGCCCACGAGGTCGCACGCGATGAAGAACGCCGTGCCGACTCCGGCGGCGGCCGCGCTGCGGCCGGGGCTCGCCCACATGGCCAGTCGCAGGCGCCGGTCCACGAGAGCGACCCCCGCGGCGCTCACGAGGATGGCGAGCAGGTACAGGCCCGGCATGTCACACCCTCACCGTCTCGGGCAGCGGGCCCGGCGTGCGGTCGCCGCGCAGGCGCTTGACGACGAGCTCCGCCGAGATGAGGCACATCGGCAGACCGATGCCGGGGAGGGTCGAGGCGCCGACGTAGGCGAGGCCCTCGACGCGGCGCGACGCGTTGCGCGGCCGGAACATGGCGCTCTGCCCGAGGGTGTGCGCGAGACCCAGCGCGTTTCCGCGCCAGGCACCCAGGTCCGCCGCGAAATCGCCCGGCGCGACGGTGCGGCGCACGACGATCCGGTCCGCCAGGTCGGCGATGCCGCACCACGCCGACAGCTGCGCGATCACGCGATCGGCCGCGGCCTCGACGGCGGCGTCGCCGCGGCCGTCGACCCCGCCGCGGCCGAGGCCCGGGTCGGCGGGCACCGGCACCAGGACGAACAGGTTCTCATGGCCGGGCGGCGCGACGCCGGCATCGGTGGCGCTGGGACGGCAGACATACAGCGAGGCGGGATCCGGGATGCGGCGATGCCGCCCGAAGATGTCGCGGAAGTTCCCGCGCCACTCGCGCGCGAAGAGCAGGGTGTGATGCGCCAGCTGCGGGAGGGCGCCCTCCACGCCCAGCATGAGCAGCAGGGCTCCGGGGCTGGGTGTGCGCGAGCGCCACCAGCTCTCGGGATACGTCTGCAGCTCGCGGGGGAGGAGGGTCGTCTCGGTGGCGTGCAGGTCGGCCCCCGAGACCACGAGGTCCGCGACGATGCGCCGCCCGCCGGCGAGCTCGACACCGGTCGCCCGGCCCGCCTCGGTGAGGATCCTCGTCACGCGTGAGCCGGTCTCGACGCGGACTCCGGATGCCTCGGCCAGACGCGCGACGGCGCGGACGACCTCGGTGAACCCGCCGCGCGGGTACAGTACGTGCTCGTCGAGGTCGAGGTGGCTCATCAGGTGGTACAGGCTGGGCACCCCGTAGGGCGATCCGCCGAGGAAGACCGCGGGGTACTCCAGGATCTGCCGCAGTCGCGGATCGGCGAATCTGCTCTCGACGTGCCGTGCGAGGCTGCGCGTCAGCAGCGGCGCCAGGCGCGGCACGCGCCGCAGCAGAGCCGGGTCGCGCAGTCCGGACGTCGTCTCGTACGTGTCGTAGAGGAACCGCGTGACCGCGAGGTCGTACGCGTCCGCGGCCGAGTCGAGGTACGAGCCGAGGCGCGCGCCCGCGCCGGGTTCGACGCTCTCGAACAGCGCCGCGGCGTTCGCACGCCCCGACCGCACGTCGAGCGGCGGCAGTCTGGTCGTGGGGTCGGAGTACACGCGGTAGGCCGGATCGAGCGGCACGAGCTCGAGCTCGCGGTCGGCCGTGGTGCCGAGCAGCCGGAAGAAGTGGTCGAAGACCTCGGGCATGAGGTACCAGCTCGGACCGGTGTCGAAGCGGAAGCCGTCGCGCTCCCACGACCCGGCGCGCCCGCCGAGCTCGTCCCGCGCCTCGAGCACCGTGACGTCCCACTCGTCGCGGGCGAGCAAGGCGGCTGTGGCGAGCCCGGCGATGCCCCCGCCGACGACGACCGCGCGGCGCGCGCTCACGCGCCGGCTCCGCGGGGCGCGAACCCGAGCATCGCCCGCACCGCCAGGCGCGCCTTGACCGGATCGGGGACGCGCACGCGCGCGTCGTCGTCGGGCGCTGCCCGCAGCCGCGCGGCGAGCTCGGCGAACAGGTCGTGCGCCGCGGTGACGGCGCGCCGGCAGTCGGCGGGCAGGTCGGGGATCACGCGTGCCGCAGCGGCCAGGTCGCGATCGACGCGGTCGAGCACGACGGCGCGAGCACCCGGCGAGGCGAGCTCCAGGTACTCGCGGCCGAGGCGCGCGCGGTCGTCCCGCAGATCGCGCAGGAAGTTCACGTCCTGGAACGCGGCGCCCAGCCGGCGGGCGCCCTCGGCGAGTCCGGGCGGAGGAGTGCCGGGATGCCGCCCCCCGGCGTTCACGAAGACCTGCAGGCACATCAGCCCGATGACCTCGGCCGACCCGTACACGTAGGCGTCGTGCGACGCCGTGTCGTGGCGACGCACGTCGAGATCGACGCGCATCGAGGCGAAGAAGGGCTCGACCAGGTCCGAGCCGATGCCGCACTCGCGCGCCGTGCGCGCGAAAGCGTGCAGGATGAGGTTGCCGCTGAACCCCCGCGCGACGGCGGCGAGGCATTCCTCTTCGAGCCGGTCGAGCACGTCCGCGGCCTCGGCGGCCGACAAGCCGGCCTCGGTGGCCGGGCCGTCGACGATCTCGTCCGCCACACGGGCCAGCGCGTAGATGTTGCGCACGTGCGGGCGCGGCCGGGGCCCGAGAAGGCGGCACGCGAGGCCGAACGAGGTCGAGTACCGCGCGATGACGGCGGCTGCGGCATCCACCGCCGTCCGGTCGTACAGGGCGAGGGCGGGAGCGCCCTGCGAGGTCGCGGTGTTCACGGAGTCCTTCGTTCGATCTCGTCGGCGAGTCCGCGCAGCAGTCGCCCGGCGCGAGGAGGGAGGGCGTCGTCGCGCGATCCGGAGCGGACGGCGTCGAGGGTCTCGGCGATCAGCCCGGCGAGCCGCTCCCGCGCCCCGCTCTCGGCCAGGACGACCTGCGCTTCGCGGACGGCGACGGGGCCGGTCGCGGCGCGGGCCAGCGCCGCGACGACACCTGCTGCGGCATCCGACTCGCGAGCCAGCGCGATGAGCGGCGTGCGCTTGGTCTCGCGCAGATCGGGGCCGCTGTCGCGACCCGTCTGCTCCGCGGTCCCGAACGTGCCGATGAGGTCGTCGACGAGCTGGAACGCCAGTCCCAGCCGGCCGCCGAGGTCGCCGAGCACGCGCAGTGCCGCGCCGTCCGCGCCGGCCAGCACCGCGCCGGCCCGCAGCGGTGCGCGGAACGAGTACACGGCGGTCTTGCGGAAGGCGGTGTCGAGCGTGGCCTCCCGCGACGGGAACTGCGCAGACACGGCGTTCTCGACGTCGGCGAGCTCGCCGGCCGCCGACACGACGATCGCGTCGTCCACCAGCGCGAGGAGCCGGTCGGTCGTGGCGGCATCGGTCGGAGCCATCGCGACGAGCCGGAACGCCTCGTGCAGGAGGAGGTCGCCCGCGAGGATGGCCGCCGCGTCGCCGAGCGAGGCAGCCCCCGCGGCATCCGCGCCGGCGCTTCGCGCCCGCGCCCGGAACTCGCCGCCGATGTTGGGCACGCCCCGGCGCTCGGTGTCGTGGTCGATGACGTCGTCGTGCACGACGAATGCGGTGTGGAGCAGCTCGAACGCCGCCGCGACCGACAGGACCGCCGGTCGCGACGAGGCGTCTCCGTCGAACGCCTCGAACGCGGCGGTCACGAGCGCCGGCCGGACGCGCTTGCCGCCGTGGGCGGCGCGTCCGATCGACGCGGCGAGTGCGCCGAAGCCGTCGCCCAGTCCCTCGGCTCTCTCGCGGATGCGGGCGAGCGAGCCGTCGATCGCGGTGGCGACGGCGGGATCGCCCGCGATCACGACGCCCACCTGCGCGGCGCGGCGCGGTCGAACAGGTGCAGGTGCTCGGCCTGCAGCACGAGCCAGGGTGAGAACGCCCAGGGGGTCGCGGCCAGCGCCGTGGCGAGATCATCCGGGTCTACCCAGCGCGCCTCGATGGCCTCGAGCGGATTCAGTCTGGGCTCATCGTCGGTGTACGCCGTGTAGACGGGGCACACCTCGTGCTCGACGATCCCCGCGCTGTCTGTCGCGCGGTAGCGGAACAGCGGAAGCGCGAGTTCCAGATCGGCCAAGGTGATGTTCAGCTCGGTGTCGGCATGGCGTCGCACCGCCGCCGCGACGGGCTCGGCCGGACGCGGATGGCCGCAGAAGGAGTTGGTCCACACACCGGGCCACGTCCGCTTTCCGAGCGCCCTGCGGGTCACGAGAACCTGTCCCTCGCGGTTGAGGACGTGGCACGAGAACGCGAGATGCAGCGCCGTGTCGGCGCCGTGCACGGTCGACTTCGGGGCGGTGCCGATGGCGTTCCCGTCGTCGTCGAGCAGCACCACGTGGTCGGTGTCGGTCATGTCGCTCGCTCCTCCCGATCGCTAGTTTATCTAGCGAATCATTTGTGCGATGCTACAACGGTTGGGAGGGAACGTCCACGATGTCCGACCGTTGGCTGCCGCAGAACGAGCACGAACATGCCGTGATGCGCGTGCTCCTGTCCATCCGCGCGATGGGCGATGCCATGGACCGCATGCACAGCGGCATGAAGGACGACATGGACATGAACGCGACGGACGTCGCGGCCCTGCGGCTGCTCATCATCCGCGAGCAGCGGGGTGTGCTCGTGAGCCCACGCGACATCGCGCAGCACCTGCGCATCTCGACCGCCTCGACCACGAAGCTGCTCGACCGGCTGGAGGCATCCGGGCACCTCGAACGCCGTGCGCATCCCAGCGACCGTCGCGGCCGCGTCGTCGTGCTGACCGACGACGCGCGGCGGGCGTTCTTCCGCAACTTCGGCGAGCGACTGCGGGCCATGCGCGAGATGGCGCTGCGCTATGACGACGACGAGCTGGTCGTCATCGCCCGGTTCCTCGACGATCTGGCAAGGGCGATGGACCCCGTGGACTGAGCCGGGCGCCGCGCATCACGCCAGGACGAAAGTCACGAACCCGAGGCTGCGCCGACGACCCCGCAGCCACGAGGTCCATGCGCGATCCAGCTCCGCGCGCGGCAACCGAGAGGGTGCAGCGGTGGCATGACGAAGGCCCCTGATCAGATTTCCCTGATCAGGGGCCTTCTCTTGTTGCGGGGACAGGATTTGAACCTGCGACCTCTGGGTTATGAGCCCAGCGAGCTACCGAGCTGCTCCACCCCGCGGCACAAGGAATAGCTTAGCACGCGTTCGGAGTGCTCCGCGCCACGGGGCAGGTGGGTTGCCTCCGCCGCGGCGTCCACGTCAGGATGAACGCATGCCGGACGACCCGCGTCACAACCCCGACGACGACCGTATGGACGGACGCGACGAGAGCCCGGCGGAACGTGCCGATCGCAACTGGAACGAAGTGCTGCAAGAGCTCCGCGTGCTCCAGACGGGCACCCAGATCCTCACCGGCTTCCTGCTCGCGCTGGCCTTCCAGCCGGCGTTCGCGGACCTGACGGACGCGCAGCGCACGGGATATCTGGCGCTGGTGGTGCTGGCGGCGCTGAGCTCGATCGTGGCCCTCGCGCCCGTGGCGCTGCACCGCGCGGTGTTCCAGCACGGCGTCAAACCTGCCGTCGTCCGCTACGGGCACGTGGCTCTGGTGACGGCGCTCGTCACCGTCGCGGTGCTCATCGTCGGCGTCGTCGCGTTCGTGTTCGATGTGGTCGTCGGCGATTCGGCCTTCTGGTGGTCGATCGTGATGCTGGCCGCGATCCTCGTCACCCTGTGGCTGGTGGTGCCGGGCGTCATCCGCGCACGCGCGCGGGAGAGGGGAGGCGGACAGTGACCGACACCTACGCGATCGCCGTCGCGCAGTTCGCGCCCACGGCGGATGCCGAGGCCAACGTCGACGCCATCGAGCAGCTGGTGGCCACGGCATCCGGTCGGGGCGCGCGACTGGTCGTGCTGCCCGAGTACTCGAGCTACTTCGTCGACCCCTTCGACGACACGCTCGCCGAGAACGCCGAGGACCTCGACGGCCCGTTTGTGCGACGGATGACCGGGATCGCGCGACGGCACGACGTCGTCGTCGTCGCCGGCCTGCTCGAGCGCGCACGCGACGGTCGTCGCGTGCGCAACACCGTCGTCGCGGTCGACGGCGAAGGACTGCGCGCGCACTACCGCAAGCTGCACCTCTACGACGCCTTCGGCCAGCGGGAGTCCGACTGGGTCGAGCCGGGCGAGGTGGCCGAACCGCACACGTTCGAGTCCGGCGGGCTGAGGTTCGGGCTCATGACGTGCTACGACCTGCGGTTCCCCGAGGTCGGCCGGGTGCTCGTCGACGCGGGGGCCGACGTCCTGCTGGTGCCGGCGGAATGGGTGCGGGGACCGCTGAAGGAGCACCACTGGCGGACGCTGCTGCACGCGCGGGCCATCGAGAACACGGTCTTCGTCGCGGCGGCGGACCACCCGCCGCCGCTCGGCGTCGGCAACTCGCTCATCGTCGATCCGCAGGGTGTCGAGCTCGCCGCCGTCGGGACGGCGACCGACGTGGCGGTGGCGCACCTCGACGTGGGCGCCATCGCGCGCGTCCGACGCGTCAACCCCGCGCTGACTCTGCGCCGCTATCGCGTCGAGCCGCTCTGATCGGGTGGCTCAGCCCATGGCCGAGAGACGGGATGCCGCCTCCTCGAGCACCTCGACGCGCTTGCAGGCCGCGAACCTGACCAGAGTGGCGTAGTCCCCGCGCCGCGCGGGCGTCGTGAACGCCGTGAGGGGGATGGCCACGACGCCGGCGCGCTCGGGCAGCGAGCGACAGAAATCGGCGGCATCCACCGCTCCGAGGCCGCGCGCGTCGGCGACCGTGAAGTACGACCCCGACGGTGCGGACACGTCGAAGCCCGCTGCGCGCAGGCCGGCGCCGAGCAGGTCGCGCTTGGCGCGCAGCGTGTCGGCGATGCCGGCGAAGAACGCGTCGGGCAGTCGCAGACCCGTCGCGATGGCGGGCTGGAAGGCGCTGCCGTTGACGTAGGTGAGGAACTGCTTGACGGCGAGCACGGCGTCGACGAGGTCGGCGGGCCCGCTGATCCACCCGATCTTCCAGCCCGTCGTCGAGAACGTCTTGCCGCCGGACGAGATCGTGAGGGTCCGCTCCCAGGCGCCGGGGAGCGTCGCGATGGGCACGTGGGGTGCCTCGAAGACGAGGTGCTCATACACCTCGTCGGTGACGATGACGGCGTCGTGCCGGTGGGCGAGCCGCACCACCTCGTCGCGCACCTCGCGCGAGAAGACCGCGCCGGTGGGGTTGTGCGGGTCGTTCACGAGGATCACGCGAGTGCGGTCGGTGACCGCGGCGCCCAACTCGTCGAGGTCGGGCTGGAAGTCCGGCCAGCGCAGCGGGACCGTCACCAGCCGCGCGCCCGCCAGTGCGACCACCGCCGCATACGAGTCGTAGTACGGCTCGAACACCACGACCTCGTCATCGGGCCCGTCGATGAGCGCCAGCAGCGCCGCCGCGAGCGCCTCGGTCGCGCCGGCGGTGATCAGCACGTCGCGGCCCGGTTCGAGGTGCAATCCGTAGAACCGCAGCTGGTGCTCGGCGACGGCCGACAGCAGATCCGGGATGCCGCGACCCGGCGGGTACTGGTTGACACCGTCCGCGATGGCCGAGCGGGCGGCTTCGAGCACCTCGCCGGGTCCGTCCTCGTCGGGGAAGCCCTGACCGAGATTGATCGCGCCCGTCTTCGCCGCGAGCGCCGACATCTCGGCGAAGATGGTGGGGCGGATCGCTCCGTCGGCGCCGACGAGGCCGGCACCGGCCGCGGTGCGGTGCCATGCTCCGGGGATCTGTCGCATGGCATCACCGTATCGGGCGGGCTCATCCCCGTTGCATAGGCGAGTCCCACTCTCGACATAAGAAACACACAGCATCGGTCGGCACAGTGGTGAGTGCTTGGCAGAAGGAGCAACCATGAGCGACAACCAGGGCGACCGCCCGGAAGACCAGACCCCCGCCGTCCCGGCCGTTCCTGCGGCCGAGCCCGTCTCGCCGCCGGCGCCCTCGCAGCCCGCCGCCGAGGTCGCGGCTCCGCAGGACGCACCCACCCCGGCCGCCGCCGAGACCCCGGCCGCCGAGCCGGTGCAGCCGGCCGCGCCGGCCGCGCCCGCCGCGCCGGCCGCGCACACGGCTGCTCCGGTGCAGCCCGCGGCCCCCACGACGCCCGTCGCGCCCGCGCAGTTCACGGCGCCGGGCCAGCCCGCGCCGGCTCAGCCTGTCGCGCCGGCTCAGCCTGCTCCTCCGGCCGGCTACCCCGCCGGGGCCCACGCCTACGCCCGCCCCCAGGGCTACGCCGGCCAGCCGGCGCCGTACCCGCAGTCCTACGCCGGGCAGGCGCCCGCCGGCACGCCGGGTGCCTCGTTCGGCGCCGCCGCAGCCGACGCGCAGCCGACGCTCCCGCTGGGCGGTGCGACGGGAGCCGCACCGACCACCACCGCCACCCCCGCGGCCAAGAAGCCGACCGGCGCCGGCAAGGTCGTCGGCCTCATCGTGGCCGCCGCGATCGTCGGCGGCGCAGCGGGACTCGGGGGCGCGTACGCCGGCGTCAACTGGTTCGCGCCGGCGACCTCGTCGACGGCGTCCGCCAGCCCGCAGACGGTCGTGGTCAACGACTCCGACAAGGTGAACTCGACGACGGGCATCGCCGCGAAGGTCGTCCCGAGCGTCGTGACGATCGAGGCGACGGGCTCCTCCGGCGCCGGCACCGGCTCGGGCGTCGTCCTCACGAAGGACGGCTACATCGCCACCAACACGCACGTCGTGACCCTCGACGGCGCGACCGCCGACGCCGCCATCCGCGTCACCACGTCGGACGGCAAGGTATACGACGCCGAGGTGGTCGGCACCGACCCCACGTACGACCTCGCGGTCATCAAGGTGAAGGACGCCTCGGATCTCACGCCGATCGAGTTCGGGGACTCGAGCAAGCTCAACGTCGGCGACACGACCGTCGCCGTCGGCGCACCGCTGGGGCTTGCGAACTCGGTCACCGAGGGCATCGTGAGCGCGCTGAACCGATCGATCTCGATCGCGTCGTCGGCCGCCCCCGACAGCGGCGACCAGGACGAGTCGCAGCAGGACGAGAACGGCCAGGAGGCGCCCTTCCAGTTCGACTTCGGCCAGGGCCAGCAGCAGCAGTCGGGCGAGACCATCTCGATCGCGGTCATCCAGACCGACGCGGCGATCAACCCCGGCAACTCCGGCGGTGCGCTCGTGGACGGCGACGGCAAGCTGATCGGCATCAACGTCGCGATCGCGACCGCCGGGGGCTCGTCGACCGAGGGTTCCGGCTCGATCGGCGTCGGGTTCTCGATCCCGTCCGACATCGTCAAGCGCATCACAGACGAGATCATCGAGAACGGCGAGGCCACGCACGGCCTGCTCGGCGCGAGCGTGCGGGCGGCGGCATCCGTCGAGGGCTCGACGACCACCGGTGCGTACATCGCCGAGGTGACCGACGGCGGCGCGGCCGCCGCCGCGGGCCTGCAGAAGGGCGACGTCGTCACCGCCTTCAACGGTGTGCCGGTGACCGACGCCACCGACCTCACGGCGCAGGTGCGCGCGGCAGCGGCCGGCAGCAAGGCCGAGGTCACGTACGTCCGCGACGGCAAGGCGCAGACCGTCGACGTCACGCTCGGGACGCTGGAGCAGTAATCCACACCCCTCAGGGCGCCATCGTGCGAGCAGGATAGGCTCGCACGATGGCGTCCTTCTCGTTCGGCGCGGGAAATGCCCGAAAGCTCGCGGCGATCCCCCTGTACGCCGCCGGCCGCCTGCTGACGTTGATGGTGCCGCGGTCCCGCGACGAGTGGGTGTTCGGCTGCGCGGTCGGCATCGGCGACGGTGCGCTGGCGCTGTGGGAGGCCGCCTCGACCGGTCCTCACCGGGCCGTCTGGCTGGTGGCGTCCGAGCGTGAGGCTCGGGATGCCGCGGCCCGCGGCATCCCGACGGTCCGGAAGAACTCGTGGCAGGGGCTGTGGCGCACGGCGCGGGCGCGCGTGGTGGTCGTCACCCACGGCTTCGGGGATGTGAACCGGTATGCGGTCACCGGCGCTTTCGTGGTGCAGCTGTGGCACGGCATCCCGCTCAAGCGGATCGGCGTGGACTCGCCCGAGACGCTGCGCGTGCCCCGTCTCGTCGCCCGCACGCCGCTGGCGGCCCCGCTGCGAGGGCTGCTGCGCACGATGTACCGCGCGGCCGCCCGGCGCATCCGGGTCCTGCCCGCGGCATCCCATCTCGTCCGCGGGCGTCTCGAGTCCGCCTTCGCGGTCCCTGACACCGCGGTGCCCGTCACCGGCGAGCCGCGCGTGGACGTCTTGTCGCAGGGCACGCCGGATGATCGCCGGGTGACCGCGCGCGCAGCGATCGGCCACGCCGTGCCGCGTGTCGATCCGTCCACGCGATATGTGCTGTACGCCCCCACGTGGCGCGACGGCGCGGCCGATCCGGCGGTGCCCACGGACGACGAGTGGACGCGCATCGTCGAGGTGCTCACGCGCCACGACGCGACCCTGCTCGTGCGGTCGCACCCGCTGGGTGCGGGCGAGTACGCGCCGCCCTTCGCGACGGATCGCGTGCAGATGCTCGGCAGCGACCTCGTCGCCGATGTGACGCCGCTGCTGCCGGGCGTCGACGCGCTCGTCACGGACTACTCGTCGCTCGCGTTCGATGCCGCGCTCGTGCCGCTTCCGACGCTGTTCCTGGCCCCCGACGTCGAGGACTACGGGCGGCGCCGCGGGTTTTACGGCACCTACAGCGCCGTCGCCGGCGACGACTGGGCCCGGGACTGGACGCAGACGGCCGCACAGCTGGACGTCCTGCTGGGCGACGCCGCCGAGCGTGAGCGGCGCATCGCCCGCGCCCGCGACCTGAGCGCCCGGGTCCACGCCCACCGCGACGGCCGCAACGCCGAGAGGGTGTACCGTGCCATTCTGGCCGGGACCGCCGCTGACCGCCCGAGAGAAGGAACCCGATGACCGAGGCGCGCTTCACGACCGATGAGGGCCCGGCGCTGGTGCTCTCGGGCGAGGGGGAGCGGCCGTCGTCGGTCGACCTCGTCGGCGCCCGGGCACGGGTCTCTGCGCGCATCACCGGCCGCGGCAAGACGTGGCGAGCGGTCCTGCCGCTGCGCGCCGCACGCTGGGGCGGTCCGGAACTGCCGCTCCCGTCGGGCTCGTACGACCTGCGGATCGTGGATGCCGGCGGCCGCGGCATCCACTCGTCCGAGGTGCTGCCCCTCACGCAGCTGGGGACGCTGCGCGCCGCGCTGGAGGGCGCGCGGCTCGAGGTCGGGCCGCCGATCGACCCGGCCTACGACTCGGGGGAAGGGCAGGACGCGCTGGAGCGCCGGTACGCCACGCGCCCGGCGTCCGGGTTCGAGAACGCGGTGTTCTTCGAGAGCTTCTACGGGCGCAACGCCAGCTGCAACCCGCTCGCGATCGATCGCGAGCTCGCGCGCCTCGCGCCGCAGGTCACCCGCTACTGGAGCGTCGTCGACCTGTCGGTGGCGGTCCCCGAGGGCGCGATCCCGGTCGTCGAGGGCAGCCCGGACTGGTGGCGTGCGCGCGGCGCCGCGCGGCTCCTCGTCGTGAACGACTGGCTGCGCCGGCGGTTCTCGCGCAGGCGCGGGCAGATCGTGCTGCAGACGTGGCACGGCACGCCCCTCAAGCGGCTCGCACTGCACCGGCCGGGATTCGATCCGCGCCGGATGGTCGCCGTCGTGCGCGAATCCCGGCGCTGGAACGTGCTGCTGGCGCAGAACCCGTACGCGGCCCGCATCCTCGGCAAGGCGTACGCGTTCCTCACGCGGCCGGTGTGGGTGGAGGGGTATCCGCGCAACGACGTCCTGACCACCGGCGACGGTGCCGCGACGCGCGAGGC
Organism: Microbacterium jejuense; assembly: GCF_019511665.1. Lineage (GTDB taxonomy): Bacteria > Actinomycetota > Actinomycetes > Actinomycetales > Microbacteriaceae > Microbacterium > Microbacterium jejuense_A. Next base: position 360,339 of record NZ_JAEUAW010000003.1, on the reverse strand, counting down.
GCTCGGGATCCGCCCCGACGAGCGCGTGCTGCTGTACGCGCCCACGTGGCGGGACGACCGGGACCAGATCGTGGACTTCGTCGACCCTGCCGCGCTCGCCGCGGCCTCCGACGCCGTGGTGCTCGTGCGCGGACACTCCCGCACCCTGCTGCCCGGGCGCGACGCCGAGGGCCCGCGCGTCGTCGACGTCACGGGATTCCCCGACACGTCGCTGCTGCTGCTGGCGGCGGACGCGCTCATCACCGACTACTCGTCGGTGATGTTCGACTTCTCGGTCACCGGAAAGCCGATGTACTTCCTGGTGCCCGACATGGAGCACTACCGCGGCGAGCTCCGCGGCTTCTACTTCGATCTCGCCGCGCACGCTCCCGGCGCCATGGTGCGCTCGCAGGACGAGCTCATCGCCGCGCTCGCCGCCGACGACGCGGCGGAGCACGCCGAGCGCTACCGCGCGTGGCAGGCCAAGTTCAACGCGCGCGACGACGGCCACGCGGCCGAGCGGGTGGTCGCACGCATTCTCGATCAGGGGTTCATCCGCGCCTGACGCCCCGTGCGCCGGGTCGCGCGCCGACGGCGACGGCCGCGCTCAGGGGAGCGGCGTGTTGCGGCTGCCGAGCCGCGACGTGTCGACGGTGTCGCGGGCTCCGACGATGACGCCGCCGAGGAACCCCCAGCCCCACGACAGGTGCATCGTCGGCAGCACGGCCGCCGACCACAGCTTGTCGCGCCATCCTCGCCCACCGCCGGAGCCGAGCGCGACGCCGGCGATCAGCACGACGTATGCGATCACGGGCAGGTAGACGAGGGATGCCGCGACCGACCACCAGCCGGTCAGCACGCCGGTCGCCTGCAGCACGCCCACCACGACCGCGAGGATGATCGTCAGCACCAGGGCGGGCGGTGCGAAGAACCGCAGCGAGTTGCCGCGCCCGAATCGACGCACGAGCTCGCCGCGCCACCGTCCCGTCGCGGCGAACTGACGCACGAGCCGCGTCCAGCTCTCGCGCGGCCAGTACGTCACCGACAGCGACGGGTCGAACCACACCCGATACCCGGCACGGCGGATCCGGAGGTTGAGCTCCCAGTCCTCGCCGCGGCGGATGCTCTCGTCGAACAGCCCGACCTCTTCGAGGACGTCGCGGCGCATCACGCCGAGATAGGCGGACTCGGCCTCGCCCTCCTGCGTGCCGCCGTGGTAGGCGCCGCCGCCGAGCCCGATGGTGGAGTTGTAGGCACGGGCGACCGCGCGCTGGAAGGGCGTGCGCCCGTCCGCCTGCATGACGCCGCCGACGTTGGCCGCCCGCACGCGGTCGAGCGTCTGCAGCGCGCGGCGGGCGTACGACGGGTCGAGCTCGGAGTGGGCGTCGACGCGCACGACCGTCGGGTAGCGGCCGGCGCGGATCGCGAGATTCAGCCCGACGGGGATGTCGGCGGCCGGGTTGTCGACGAGCACGACGCGCGCATCGGCACGTGCCAGTTCGTGCGCGAGCTCGGTGGTGCCGTCGTTGGACGGGCCCAGCGCGAGGATGAGCTCGGTCGGCGCGGCGATGTCCTGCGCCAGCACCGTCTCGACGGCGCGCCGCAGATAGGCGCGCTCGTTCAGCACCGGCATGACGAAGCTCACACCGGCGCCGGGAGGGGGGATGGGAGCGTCCCTGCGTCCGTGTTGCTCGTCCTGCACTGGTCGATCATGTCATGCGCACCGCTCGATAGGCTGGACGCGTGGGTCTGGTCTCGGATGTGAAGAAGGCGGTCGCGCTCGTCCGCAAGGCCGTGCGCAATCGCTCAGCCGTGATCGACGTCCGTCGCACGCTGGCGGCCGGGCCGCAGCATCCCCCGTTCCACTACCGCGTCGCCGTGTACTTCGCCGACGGCGCGGTCAACATGTACCAGATGCGGCAGTGGTACAAGCCGCTCGCGGGCCTCGCGAAGAAGTGGCCCGTCGTCGTGCTGAGCCGTGCCGCGACCGGTGCCGAGGCGCTGCTGGCCGACGGTGCCCTGCCCGTCGCGTTCGTGCCCACCGTGCGCGACCTGGAGCGCTTCATCGCGCAGCAGGACATCCGCGTGGTGCTGTACGTCAACCAGAACACCCGCAACTTCCAGATGTTCCGCTACGGCCGCCGCTGGCACGTGTTCATCAACCACGGCGAGTCCGACAAGATGTACATGACCACCAACCAGTACAAGGCGTACGACTACGCGATGATCGCCGGCGACGCCGCGCGTGAGCGGCTCGAGCGCGTGCTGTGGGACTACGACATCGAGCGCCGCACGATCGAGATCGGGCGCCCGCAGGCCGACCACTACTCGGGCGTCCTGCCGTACACGCCCGACGAGCGCACCGTCGTGCTGTACGCGCCGACGTGGGAGGGCGACCGCCCGTCGGCCCACTACGGATCGATCGTCACGCACGGCGAGGCCCTCGTCCCGGCGCTGCTCGCCACCGGTCGGCATCGCGTGCTCTACCGTCCGCACCCCCGCTCGGGCGTCGTGAACCCCGAGTACGGCGCGGCGAACAAGCGCATCATCGCTGCGATCGCGGCAGCGAACGCCGCCGACCCCTCCGCCCGCCACGTCTTCGACGACGGTCCGGAGCTCGGCTGGCAGCTGGCCGCGGCAGACGTCGCGATCGTCGACATCTCGGCGATGGTGTACGACCGGCTCGCCGCCGACAAGCCGCTGCTCATCACGCGACCCGTCGATCCGGCCGCGGCGATCGACACTCACGGGTACCTGTCGGCCTGCGAGTGGCTGGATGCCGCCTCGGCGCCCGAGATCGTCGCCGAGACCGAGCGGGTGCTCGGCGATGCCGATGCCGTCACGCGGCTGGAGCAGTGGGTGAGGCACTACTTCGGCGACACCACGCCGGGCGCGGCGACGGCGCGCTTCGAAGGCGCCATCCAGCGACTCATGGACGACTGGGAGCGGTGGTACGCGCGTTCGGTCGCCGATGAGGACGACGACGAGCCCGATGACGAGGCCGAGCTCGACGACGAGTCCTGAGACGCCGCGTCTCAGACGACGGGTGCCGGACGCTCGACCAGGCGTGCGATGGCGCTGAGGGGGATCGCGACCCACGTGGGCCGGTTGCGGGCCTCGTAGATCGCCTCGTACACGGCCTTGTCGAGCTCCAGCGCGGCGAGCAGGGGATGCCGCGGGTCGAGGTCGCTCCCGGACGTGGCGGCGTAGCCGTCGACGAACGAGGCGCGTGCCGCCGCCGCCCACTCGCGCACCGCCTCGGGGGAGCGATCGGGGTCGTCCAGCCGCAGCGAGCCCGCGACGTAGTCGAACGACCGGAGCATCCCGGCGACGTCGCGCAGCGCGAGATCGGGTTGCACGCGCTCGCTCATAGGCCGCAGCGGCTCGCCCTCGAAATCCACCAGCACCCAGCCGCGGCCCGGGGCGTGCAGCACCTGCCCCAGGTGGAAGTCTCCGTGGATGCGCTGCAGCGGGGGCCACGGCACGTCCAGCGCCCGTCGGTAGACGGATTCGATCGCCTCTCGCTGCGGACCGAGTTCGGGCACCTCCGCGATCGCGATCGCGAGCCTGCGCCCCCACGCCGCCGCCGTGTCGCTGCGGTCGGCGTCGCCCGCCGCGTGCGTCGGGAAGCAGGCGGCGAGGCCGCGGTGCACATCGGCGGTGGCCGCGCCGAGCTCGTACGCCGGTCTGCGGAAGTCCTCACCGCGCGCGGCCGCATGAAGGGCCACGCGCCATGCGTCCTCGACGCCCGGGAGGAACTCCTGCGCGAACGCGAGGGATCCGTGCACGACGCCGTGCGCGGTCGACAGGTCGGGCCACGCGCCCTCGATCCAGCCGATGGGGGTCGGGACGCGGCCGGACCCGGCGGCGGCGAGCGACTCCTGCAGTTCGATGTCGGGATTGAGGCCCGCGTGCAGCTGGCGGTAGACCTTGCAGATGACGGGGACGCCGTCGCCCTCGTAGATCAGCGACGTATTGGACTGCTCGCCGCTCACGACGCGGGCGACGCGCCGCTGCCCCGTCGGAGCGGCCGCGGGCGCGGGGCGCCCGGTGGCGGTCGTCTGCGGTCCCACGGCGAGGCCGCCCTCCTCGACGAGCGCCAGCAGCGCGTGCGCGTAGGCATCGTCGAACGGGCCGTCGATGAAGGTGCTGCCGGGCTCCGGGCTCCCGATGACGTGCTCGGGATCGGCATCCACCGTCTCGGTCGCGCGCTCGACGACGGGGATCTGGTACAGCACCACCGGGAGTGCGCCCTCATCCGCCACGAGGTAGGTCCGGACGCGCGCGCCGCCGGGGTCGGGGCCGGAGGCGGCCGGCGGGAGGTCCCACCACGACACGAGGCGCAGGCTCGGCGGTCGACCCTTCGCGGCGTACCACCGCTGTCGCGGCATCCAGGCCGCGAGGCACGCCAGGGTGCTGTCCATACGTGCGAGCGTATGCCCCACGCCCGAGCCCTGTCGAGATACGACCTGTAAGCGCTTGCATTTCTATGGCATCCACGCACGATCGCGGCGCCGCCCGCGTCGAGCGGAGCGGTTCGTCGCCCCGCCCGCCGCGCTGTCGTCGGTCAGCTCGCGAAGGTCCCGGTCCAGCAGCCGGTGCGGGACCATCACGGCGAGTGTGTCGGCCCGCCCGGAGCAAGACTCCGAACAGCGTTCGACGCAGGCGTCTACTCGTCCTCGCCCGACTCCTGCGGCTGTGCGATCTCGATCACCGGGGCCACGGGGATCACGATCGACTCGACCGCGCCGGCAGCGCCGGGGTCGGCCAGGCCCAAGCCGCCGAGGTCCGTCGTGGGCGCCGCAGCGAGTCGTTCGGCCGCGGACTCGGCTCGTGCGGGTTCGGAGGGGAGCCCCGCCCACTCGACGGGCTCTTCGGGGAGCTTGCTGAACAGACCCATGACGGTATTGTCGCTCCGCCGAACCGTCGTCGCGACTCACATCCCGAACTTCCACAGGTACTCCTCACCGTCGTCGGGACGGAACCACGCGATGGTGACCGTCGTGTCGTCGTCGGCGTCGCACAGACACAGCTCGGCCGTGTCGCCGGGAGGCATCTGCCCCCAGTGCTCGGTCGCCGTCCGAGCGCCGAGATCCACGAACGCCCGGACGAAGTCCAGGGCGGCCGGCCCGACGTTGGTCACGAGGGGATGCCGGTCGTAGAGGCGATCGACGCGCCACGGCACGCGATATGCGAAGGGCGGAAGAGGATCGTCGGGATCGATGGCTCGCAGCATGGCGCCACGGTAGGAGCGGCGTCGGACGCCACGACGCGTTCGCCCGGCGGAAACGTCCCCCTCTGTGCAAACGCCGACGACGACGCCGCCTGGGGAGGAGGGTCAGTCCTCCGGAGCCTCCAGCTCGGGCCGACGCCGCCGCACGATGCCGGCCACGACCGCCGAGCCTCGGGTGACGCCGCCGATGACGGCCTCACCGGCGCGGCGCACGCCGCGTCCGGCCACGCGCTCGATGCGGTCCGCCCCCGGGCGGGGCTCGAGCTCCGCGGGAAGGTCGATCGGCGGCATCCCGAACGCGCGCCGTGAGCCGGTGAGCACGCGACGCCCGAGGATGTTGTTGCCCGCCCCGCCGACGGCGGCGCCGATGCCGAACGGCAGCGCCTTGCCGATCCACGAGGCCCCGCCGCGAGCGGCGAATTGGCGGATGAACGCGGACTTGAGGCGGTCGACCATGGGGCCGACAGCGGCGCGCGGCAGCGTCTTGGTGACGAGTTCGCCCCAGTAGGTGGAGCGGTTCGGGCCGCGCCCGGCCGCCTGGCCGGCGAGCTGGGCGACGAGGTCGACGCCCTCCTTGCCGAGCATGAGGGTCAGCACCAGCGCACGCGCGCGGTCGGGATCGGCGACCGGGATGCCGTGAACCTCGGCGACTGACTGCGCGAAGAGGGTCGTGGCCTCGAGGAACGCCACGGTCTCGACACCGCTGAGCGCCAGGGTCACGCCGGTCCCGATGCCCGGGACGACGGCTGTCGCACCGACTGCGGCACCGCCGGTGGTGACGGCCGCGAGGTAGCGACGCTCGAGGATGCGCACGATCTCTGCCGGTGTGGCGTGGGGATGCCGCAGCCGGATGCTGCGCAGATGCGCCAGCACCGCGGGGCGCTGGATCGCGAGCACGCGGTCGAGGGCGCGGATCGTGAGCGGATGCTCCGGCGACCCTGCAGGCGGCAGGCCACCCCGCCACGGCGCGTCGTCGGGGAGGGAGTGGATGCGGTGAACCTTCTCGGCCATCGACGTCAGCCTAAGACGAACCGCTGGGCGAATGCCGCGAACGGCATCCGACCAGCGGTTCGGCGTCTGATCAGACGAACAGGTTCGCGCGCTCGAGGTCCTCGGCGAAGTCGACCTCGACGGCGTACAGGTCAGAGATGTCGAGCGGCGCGAGCAGCACGCCGTCCTCGGCGATCGCGAGCTCGAGGCCGCGCTCGAAGTAATCCTGGTCGTCGACGCGCGAGAGGTGGCGCATGAACGACTTCTTGTCGGCGCTGGAGATGTAGTTGATGCCCACGGCCTCGCCGATGCCGCCCTTGACGGTCTTCGACAGCTCCTTGATGAAGCCCTCCGGCGTGACGGTGTACTTGACCTCTTCGTCGCTCACCTTGGAGGTGTTGACGGTGACGAACGACTGGTCGCGCTCGATGAGCTCGATCGCACGGCCGAGCACGCGCGGGTCGAAGACGACGTCGCCGTTCATCCAGAGCACGCCACCCCTGCCCGTCTTGGCGAGGGCGCGCAGCAGGCTCTTCGACGTGTTGGTCTGGTCGTACCGGTCGTTGTAGACGTAGTCGACGTGGGGGAATGCCTCGACGATGGTCTCGGCGCGGTAGCCGACGACGGTCGTGATCTTGGCGTCGCCGCCGAACGCAGCGCGGATGTTGTCGTGCTGCTGCTGCATGATGCTGCGGCCGTCGCTGAGCTCGGTGAGCGGCTTCGGAAGGCTGCGTCCGAGACGCGAGCCCATTCCGGCTGCGAGGATGACGGTCTGAAGGGTCAAAATCTGCTCCTGAAGTGCGTGATTCACTGCCGGTTCACCGGCGCGACACCCCTTCGTGCCGGAACCAGGGTATCGAAGGCGACTGAAAAGGTGCAGAATGGGCGGCCGCCGTTGCCGTTTCGTGACATAACGCGTATTAAGAGACTCGGCGACAGGATCTGCCACGCGATCAGGCCCGCTTGATACGTTGGAGCGGTGACAGCCTCCCTCCCGGTGCCGAACGACATCGATCCGGAAGAGCCGGACCGGCCGTCGAGCGCGCGCGTCGTGCGGATCTCGGACACGGTGGCGCAGCCGTCCGAGAAGCCGCGTCGCCCGGCTCGGGCTCCGCGTCAGGGCGGCAAGTCCGCACCGCGCAAGAAGCGCGCGGCCGCCGCTCCGGCGGATCCGGGGCCGCCGCCGCCCCTGCCGAGCGACCTGGAGATCGCCGCATCCGTGGCGGCCGCGATCGTCGTGCCGCCCAAACCCCCGCTTCCCGCCGCAGCGCAGCCCTCGACGGCCGAGACGGAAGCTCCTGCCGTCGAATCGCCCGCCGCAGAAGCAGAGGCGCCTGTCGCGGAGGCTGCAGCCCCGACCGCCGAGTCAGAGGCTCCCACCGCCGCACCCGCGCCCGAGGCACCCGAGGCCGAGTCCACGCCCGCTCCCGCGCCTTCCGCTGCGGAGCCGATCGCCGCACCCGTGGAGCAAGAGACCGACGCCGAGCCCGCGGCTGCGGCATCCACTCACGCGCCCGTCGTCGTGCCGACCCTGGGGGCCGCCGCCGGTGAGGCGCTCGTGCTCCGAGGCGTCACCAAGCGCTTCGGCAGCACGCACGCCGTCGACGGCATCGACCTCACCGTGCCGGTGGGCACGTTCTACGGCCTGGTCGGTCCGAACGGGGCCGGCAAGACCACGACCCTGTCGATGATCGCCGGGCTCCTCGAGCCCGATCGGGGAACCATCGAGGTGGGGGGCGTGGATGCCGCAGCCCACCCGCTCGCGGCGAAGAAGCTCATGGGCGTGCTGCCTGATCGCCTGCGCACGTTCGACCGGCTGACCGGTCGCCAGCTGCTCTACTACTACGGCGTGCTGCGGGGGCTGCCGCCGGCCGTCGTCGAGAGCCGCACCGCCGATCTGGCGCGGGCGTTCGACCTTCAGGACGCGCTCGGACGCAGCGTGTCGGACTACTCCGCGGGCATGCTCAAGAAGGTCATGCTCGCCGGCGCCATGATCCACTCGCCGCGCGTGCTCGTGCTCGACGAGCCGTTCGAGGCGGTCGACCCGGTGTCGAGCGCGATCATCCTCGACATCCTGTCGGCCTACGTCGCGCACGGCGGCACGGTCATCCTCTCCAGTCACGGCATGGAGCTCGTCGAGCGCGTCTGCTCGCGCGTCGCGGTCATCGTCGCGGGGCAGGTGCTCGCCGAGGGCACGGTCGACGAGGTCCGCGGCGAGCTCACGCTCGAGCAGAGGTTCGTCGAGCTCGCGGGCGGCCTCAGCGACGTGGAGGGCCTCGAGTGGCTGCACACGTTCTCAGGCTGAGGCTCGCGCTGCTGTTCGGCGCTCTGCGCGGACACGCCGGTCACGTCGTGCGTGTCGTGCTCGGGCTCGTCATCCTCGCCGCCGCGACGGCGGGTGCCTGCTGGGCGCTGCTGACGATGAGGGATGCCGCGCCGGACGCCGTGCGGACGGTCACGGTGCTGGGCGGCTCCGCGGTGACGCTCGGGTTCGCGCTCGCCCCGCTCATCGGCGCGCTCGACGACCCGCTGGATCCGCGGCGGTTCGCGCTCTTCGGCCTCCCGCGCGGACGACTCGCGGGCATCCTCGTGGTCGCAGGGCTCATCAGCGTGCCGATCCTCGCGCTCATCGCCATCGCGGTGTGTGCGGCCATCGTCTGGGCCGACCACGGCGTTCCCGTCGCGATCGGGGTCGTGAGCGTCGTGCTCGGCGTGCTCACCTGCTCGCTGTTCGCGCGCGTGTGCGGCGCGCTCGCGTCGCTGTTCCTGCGCGAACGGCGCTCCCGCGAGCTGTCGGGCGTCTTCGTCCTCGTCGTGCTGGTGGTGGTCGTGCCGGTCGGTGTCTTCCTCGCCTCGCTCGAATGGCGCGGAGCGGTGCCGCAGCAGCTGCTGCGAGCCGTCGACGCACTGGCGCTGACGCCGTTCGGCGCGGCGTGGGCGATTCCGGGTGCGCTCGCGGCGGGTCAGTCGGTCTGGCCGGCCGTGCTGGTGGCCGTCGCGACGATCGTCGCGCTGGGCCTGCTGTGGCTGTGGGCGGTCCGCCGGCTGCTGACGACGACCGAGCGGCCCGGCACGGGCCGTGAGCGTGCGGGACTCGGCTGGTTCGGCGTCGCCCCGGGCACTCCCGGCGGCGCCATCGCCGCGCGCAGCCTCGTGTACTGGTTCGGCGACCGCCGGTACGTCGTCAACGCGCTCGTCATCCCCGTCGCCGCCGCCATCACGACGGTGCCGCTCCTGGTCGCGGGGGTCCCTCCCGAGATCGTCGCCCTCGTGCCGGTGCCCTTTGCGGCACTGTTCCTCGGCTGGCTGCCGCACGACGACGTCGCGTACGACTCCACGGCGGTGTGGATGCACATCTCGGGGGGCGTGCGCGGTGTGTCTGACCGTGTCGGGCGCCTCGTGCCCGTGTTGCTGGTGGGGGTGCCCCTGCTGGCCGTCGCGGTGCCCGTGGCCACCTCGCTGCACGGACGATGGGCGATCCTTCCGGCGCTGACCGGGGTGTGCGCGGTGCTCTTCCTTTCGGGGCTCGGCCTGTCGAGCATCTCGTCGGTGGTGGCGCCGTACGCGGTGTCGCGGCCGGGTGAGAGCCCGTTCCAGCAGCCGCAGCGGACGAGCGCCGGCGGAGCCGTCGCGCAGGGCGTCGTGATGCTCGGCGTCCTCGTGCTGTCGGCGCCCGTCGTGTGGTGCGGCTGGCTTGCCCTGCAGGGGGACACCACCGCGGCGACCACGGCGCTGTGGGGCGGCCTGGCGATCGGCCTGGGCGTCCTGGTCGTCGGCGTCGTGATCGGGTCCGTGGTCTTCGAGCGCCGGGGAGGCCGCCTGATGGAGTTCGCCGAGTCCACGTGACTCGGGGGAACCAGCCCCGGGTCGGCCGGTCGCGACTACACTGGCAGACCATGAGCACGCCCCCTTACGCCTCTGATCGGGACGGCAGCCCGGACCAGGGCGGTATCGCGACCCTCGATCGCGAGCTCGAAGAGCTCCTCAAAGAAGAGCAGATCGAACCGGGCGACCATGAGCGCTTCTCGCACTACGTGAAGAAGGACAAGATCCTCGAGTCCGCGATCACGGGCAAGCCGGTGCGCGCGCTGTGCGGCAAGAAGTGGACGCCGGGCCGCGATCCCGAGAAGTTCCCCGTCTGCCCCACCTGCAAAGAGATCTACGAGTCGCTGCAGGGCTGACGTTCACACCGCTGCGGCGGCCGGCGTCGCGTCGACGTAGACGGTCGGGATCGCCGGGTCGGAGCGACTGAGCGCGAGCGCCTTCACCGGAAGCTCCTCGCGAACGCGCAGGTGGTGGGCGCGTGCGCTCTCGACGCCCTTCGGGCCCTCGTGTGCGGCATCCACCTCTCCGTCGACGACCAGCGCGACCTGCAGCGGCCGCGCGTCGGGGTGCGCGGCGGCCTGCTCGAGCGCCTCGAAGCCGTCCGAGACGACGATGAGCTCGCTCGTGGCCGTGCCGCCGTCGAGCGTGCGGAACGCCGCCTTGCGTCCGCCCTTCGACCCCTTGTCGGTGGACGCCTTCGCGACGCCGACCCACCCGCCCGCCGCGTCCTGGCGCGCCACGAGCTTGTAGACCATGCCGGCGGTGGGGGTGCCGGACCCCGTGACGACCGACGTCCCCACGCCGTACGCGTCGACCGGGGATGCCGCGAGCGCCGCGATCGCGTGTTCGTCGAGGTCGCTCGTCACGGTGATGCGCGTCTTCGTCGCGCCGAGCGCGTCGAGCTGCTCGCGCACCTGCGCGGCCACGGTCGGCAGGTCGCCGGAGTCGATGCGGACGCCGCCCAGCCCGGTGCCGGCGACGCGGATGGCCGTCTCGACCCCGGTGCGGATGTCGTAGGTGTCGACCAGCAGCGTTGTGTCGATGCCGAGTGCCGCGATCTGAGCGCGGAACGCGTCCTCTTCGGTGTCGTGCAGAAGCGTCCACGAGTGCGCCGCTGTCCCCATGGTCGGGATGCCCCACCGCCTGCCCGCCTCGAGGTTCGAGGTGGCGCCGAACCCGGCGATGTACGCCGCACGCGCCGCGGCGACAGCGGAGGACTCGCCGGCCCGCCGCGAGCCCATCTCGGCCAACGGCCGGTCACCGGCGGCGACGCTCATGCGCGCAGCGGCCGTGGCGACGGCGGAGTCGTGGTTGAGGACGCTGAGCGCGAGCGTCTCGAGCACGACCGCCTCGGCGAACGTGCCCTCGATCGTCAGCAGTGGGGACCCGGGGAAGTACAGTTCGCCCTCGCGGTACCCCGTCACCGAGCCGGTGAACCGGTAGCCCTCGAGGAAGGTCAGGGTGGCGGCATCCACCACCCGCTCGTCGCGGAGGAAGCGCAGCTCGTCGTCGCCGAAGCGGAAGTCGCGCAGCAGTGACAGCAGGCGGCCGGTGCCGGCCACGACGCCGAAGCGGCGTCCGCCCGACAGACGCCGGCCGAACAGCTCGAACACGCAGCGACGATGGGCGGTGCCGTCCCGGAGCGCGGCGTCGAGCATCGTGAGCTCGTAGCGGTCCGTCAGCAGAGCGGTCGATGGGCTCATGCGGGCCAGCCTAGTGAGCGCCTGGCGTAGGCTGGGGCATCGTGAACGACGCGCCGATCGGAATCTTCGACTCCGGAGTCGGCGGGCTCACCGTCGCGAGAGCCGTCTCGGCCCTGCTGCCGCGCGAGTCGATCCTGTACATCGGCGACACCGCGCGCTCGCCCTACGGCCCCAAGCCGATCGCCGACGTCCGCCGCTACTCGCTCGAGGTGCTCGACGACCTCGTGGCGCAGGGCGTCAAGATGCTCGTGATCGCGTGCAACACGGCGTCCTCGGCGATGCTGCGCGATGCCCGCGAGCGCTACGACGTGCCCGTGGTCGAGGTGATCAATCCCGCCGTGCGCACGGCGATGTCGACGACCCGCAACGGCCGCGTCGGCGTCATCGGCACGGCGGGCACGATCGGCTCGGGTGCGTACCAGGACATGCTCGGCGTCAACGAGCGGCTCACGGTGTTCGCGCAGGCCTGCCCGCGCTTCGTCGAGTTCGTCGAGGCGGGCGTCACCGACTCGCCGGAGGTGCTCGCCGTCGCCGAGGAGTACCTCGCGCCGCTGCGGCACGCCGGCGTCGACACGCTCGTGCTCGGCTGCACGCACTACCCGTTCCTCGAAGGCGCCATCAGCTACGTCATGGGACCGGACGTCTCGCTCGTCTCCAGCGACACCGAGACGGCGAAGGACGTCTATCGCCAGCTCGTGTCGCGCGACCTCCTCGCGGGGGCGGATGCCGCACCCCACCACGTCTACGAGGCCACCGGCGCCTCGGCCGACGAGTTCCTGCGTCTGGCCCACCGCCTGATGGGCCGCGAGGTGACGAACGTGCGCCTGGTGCAGACGGGCGCCATCGACCTTCCCCGCTTCGACGATCCCGCACGCCTCGGCTGAGGCATCCATGTCCCACCGACGTCCCTTCATGTCCCGAGATCTGCTGTTGCGGGCCCCCGCCGGCGGCGGATTCTGGGACACGCCCGGCTACCCAGGAGAGAAATGACCGAGATCACCCGCGCCGACGGCCGCGCCGTCGACCAGCTCCGCCCCGTCACGATCGAGCGCGGCTGGAGCGCGCAGGCCGAAGGGTCGGCGCTCGTGTCGTTCGGCGGCACCAAGGTGCTGTGCACGGCGTCGTTCACCAACGGCGTGCCGCGGTGGCTCACCGGCAAGGGCAAGGGGTGGGTGACCGCCGAGTACGCGATGCTGCCGCGCGCGACCAACAGCCGCAACGACCGCGAGAGCGTCAAGGGCAAGATCGGCGGGCGCACGCACGAGATCTCGCGCCTGATCGGCCGCGCGCTCCGCGCCGTCGTCGACACGAAGGCGCTCGGCGAGAACACGATCGTCATCGACTGCGACGTGCTGCAGGCCGACGGCGGCACGCGCACGGCGGCCATCACGGGCGCCTACGTCGCGCTCGCCGACGCGATCGAGTGGGGGCGCGGCAAGAAGTTCATCGGCCAGAAGGCGCAGGTGCTGTTCGACTCGGTGTCGGCGGTCTCGGTCGGCATCATCGACGGCGAGCCCATGCTCGACCTCGCCTACGTCGAGGACGTGCGCGCCGAGACCGACATGAACGTCGTCGTCACCGGCCGAGGGCTGTTCGTCGAGGTGCAGGGCACCGCCGAGGGCGCGCCGTTCGACAAGCGCGAGCTCGACGCGCTGCTGGAGCTCGGCGTCAACGGCTGCGCATCGCTGCGCGACATCCAGGCCGCCGTGCTCGCCCCGGCGGGGGAGTGAAGGATGCAGCGCCGCATCGTCCTGGCCACCCACAACCCGCACAAGGTGGAGGAGTTCCAGGCGATCGTCGCCGCGACGCGCCCCGACATCGAGGTCGTGGGCTATGACGGCCCGGAGCCCGTCGAGGACGGCGTCACGTTCGCCGAGAACGCGCTGATCAAGGCGCGTGCCGCCGCCGCCCACACCGGGCTGCCGGCGCTCGCCGACGACTCCGGCGTGTGCGTCGACGTGCTCGGCGGCTCGCCGGGCGTGTTCTCGGCGTACTGGGCCGGACACGCGAAGGATGCGACGGCGAACCTGAACCTCCTGCTCGACCAGATCTCCGACATCGCCGACCCGCGCCGCACCGCCCAGTTCGTCTCGACGATCGCGCTCGTGGTGCCCTCCGACGACGGCACGCCCGTCGAGCATGTGGTCGAGGGCGTGTGGCCGGGGCGGATCGCGACCGCGCCGTCCGGCAGCGGCGGCTTCGGCTACGACCCGGTGTTCGTGCCGGACGGGCAGGAGCCCGGCGCCGAGCGCAGCGTCGGCGAGTGGACGGCCGAAGAGAAGAACGCGGCATCCCATCGCTCCCGTGCGTTCGTCGCACTCGCACCGCTGCTGTCGTCGTTGTGACGCCCACGTCGCGGGCGCTGCGCTGCGACTGAGAATCACGATCATTCCCGACTAGCGCGAAGCGGGTTCGGCGGCCTGGGCGCGGGCTTAGCCTGGGCTCATGCACGATCACGCGCCCACCGGGATCCGGGGATCCGGCAACCGCCGGCTGCTCGCGATCTCGCTCGGGATCACCTCCACCGTCATGGTGGTGCAGGTGGTCGGCGCCGTGCTGTCGGGATCGCTCGCGCTGCTGGCGGACGCCGCGCACATGTTCACCGACGCCGCAGCCCTGGTCGTGGCGCTCATCGCGAGCACGGTGGCCGCGCGGCCGGCCAACGACCGCCGCACGTTCGGCTACCAGCGCGCCGAGGTGTTCGGGGCGCTCGTCAACGCGATCATCCTGATCCTGCTGTCGGCGTGGGTCGCGTTCGAGGGCGTGTCGCGCCTGCTCCACCCCACGGAGGCCGAGGTGCAGGGCGGGCTCATGCTCGTGGTCGCGATCATCGGCCTCGTCGCGAACGGAGTCGCGATGTGGCTGCTGAGCTCGGCCCAGCGCCGCAGCATCAACGTGCGCGGCGCGTACATCGAGGTGATGGGCGACCTCATCGGATCGGCGGCGGTGATCGTCGCGGCGATCGTGGTCGTCACGACGGGGTGGGACCAGGCCGACGCCATCGCCTCGCTGTTCATCGCCGCGATGATCGTGCCCCGCGCGTTCAGCCTGCTGCGCGAGGTGATGTCGGTGCTCTCGGAGTCCGTGCCTCAGGGCACGCACGTGCAGGACATCCGCGCGCACATCCTCGGCACCCCCGGCGTCGTCGACGTCCACGACGTGCACGTCTGGCAGCTCACCCGCGGCGCACTGGTGTTCACCGCCCATGTCGTCGTCGACGACGACGCCCTCGCCGACGGCCGGGCCGCGGGCATCCTGAGCGGACTGCAGAACTGCCTGTCGGAGCACTTCGACGTCGAGCACTCCACGTTCCAGCTCGAACCCGCCGGCCACGTGGAGCACGACGCGCACGCGTAGCCGTGTCAGCCCTCGCGGCGCACCTCGGTCGGGGACTTGTCGGGGCGCAGGCCACGCCATCGCGGGTGCCGAAGGATGCCCGCCGGGGTGAACTCGCCGTACTCGACCTCGCCGACGAGCTCCGGGCGCACCCACAGGGCATCCCGAGCGTCGGCGGGCGGCACGCCCACGAGAGGGTTCTCGTCGGTGCGCAACGGCGTGAGCCGGCGCATAAGGGTGGCGAGCATCGAGTCGCTGAAGCCCGTGCCCACGCGGCCCGCGTAGTGCAGGCCGTCCTCGGCGGGGATCCCCAGCAGCAGCGACCCGAAGGTGCCTGAGCGTGCCCCCTTGCCGGGGCGGATGCCGGCGATCACGACCTCCTGCGTGCTCGTGTGCTTGACCTTCAGCCACGCCTCGGACCGGCGTCCGCGCAGGTACGGCGAGCGCGGGTCCTTCACGACGATGCCCTCCAGCCGCAACTGGGCGCTGGTGTCGAGCGCGGCGTCGACGTCGTCGAACACCGGCGGGACGGCGATCGGATCGAGGGATGCCGCAGCCACCGCCTCGAGCACGTCGCGGCGTTCGCGCAGCGGCAGGTCGGCCAGGTCGTCGCCGTCATGGGAGAGGATGTCGAACAGGTAGTACCGCACCGGCGTGCGGCGCGCTTCGCGCGCGATGTCGCCGGCGCGTTCGAGGTTCATGCGTGTCTGCAGCAGCGGAAAGCTCGGTCTGCCGTCAGGCTCGAGTGCGACGAGTTCGCCGTCCACGACGCACGGCTGCGCGCCGAGTCCGGCGTCGACGTCGGTGAGCTCGGGGTAGCGGTGCGTGATGTCGTTGCCGCTGCGGGCGTACAGCCGCAGCCGTCGGCCGTCCCACGCGCCGACCGCGCGGATGCCGTCCCACTTCATCTCGACCCAGGCCGGATCGCCCCAGCGGCCGGCGGCGGTCCGCGCCTGATCCGGCGTCGCCGACGTCGCGAGCATGGGCGTCAGGTCGGCGGGCACCGGGGGAGCGGGGTCGGTCTTCCGGCTGTGGTCGCGGGCGCGCGGCCGTGCCGGGCGCGGCTCGTCGGCCTGGGGGCTCGGTTCGACGACGGCGCCGTCGGGCTGCAGCCGCCCGTCGGCGTCCGTCTTCATGCGGTGCAGCAGCCAGCTGGACTTCTCGCCCACACCTTCCGTCCGGATGAGGGCGAGGCGCACGCGCCCGAGCGGCCCTCCCGGACGGCCCTCCAGCGTGGCGATGATCTCGTCGTCGCGCCACTTCTCCAGCTCGTATCGTCCCTCGTCCCAGATCGTGACGGTCCCCCCGCCGTACTCGCCCGCAGGGATCGTGCCCTCGAACGTGGCGTACTCCATCGGATGATCCTCGGTCATCACCGCCAGGTTGTTGCGGCGGTACGAGTGCGGAACGCCGCGCGGCACCGCCCAGCTCACGAGGACGCCGTCGTGCTCGAGGCGGAAGTCCCAGTGGAGCCGCGTGGCATGGTGCTCCTGGATGACGAAGCGCGGCTTCTCGTCGGTCGGCGTCGCGCCGAGAGGATTGGCCGGCACGGGTTCGGGGGTCCGCTCGGCACTGCGTTTGGAGATGTACGTCGACAACGGCCCGGACTCCGCCTCGCGCCCCCCGGAGTGGAAGCCCAGCGGCGCCATCGGGTCGCCGATGGCGTCCATGCGCTCGAGCACCTCGGTGAAGTCGAGATGCCGCAGCTCCGGGTCGTCGAGCTCGTCCCACGTGCGCGGGGCGGCTACCGTCGGGTGCAGGCGACCGCGCAGCGAGTACGGCGCGATGGTGGTCTTCGAGCCGTTGTTCTGGCTCCAGTCGATGAGCACCTTGCCGTGGCGCTCGGTCTTCTTCATGCTGCTGACGACGAGGTCGGGGTGATCGGCCTCGATCGCCCGCGCGAGCTCGTTCGCGAGCGCCGACGCCTGCTCGGTCGACTGGCCGGGCGGCAGCGCGGTGTACAGATGGATGCCCTTGCTGCCGCTCGTGACCGGGTAGGGCTCCAGGCCCATGCCGAGCAGGATCGTGCGTGCCCAGCCCGCGACGACGGCGCACTCGGCCAGTCCGACGCCCGGTCCGGGATCGAGGTCCAGCACGAGCCGATCGGCGGGTCCACGGCCGCCGTCCGGAGCGAACCGCCACTGCGGCACGTGCAGCTCGAGGCTCGCCACCTGCGCCAGGTAGACCAGCGTCGGCACGTCGGCGACGAGCGGGTACTCCTTCGTGCCCGTCGAATGCGGGATCGGCATGCGGCGGACCCACGACGGCGCGCCCCGCTCCAGGTCCTTCGCGAAGAAGACCATGCCGGGGTCGTCCTCGGTGCCCACCCCGTCGGGCCACCGCTTGCGGGTGACCGGCCGACCCACGACGTGCGGGATGAGGAGGGGGGCGATGCGCGTGTAGTAGTCGATCACCTCGCCCTTGGTGGTGCCCGTCTCGGGGTACAGCACCTTCCCGAGGTTCGTCAGGCGCAGCCGACGGCCGTCGATCCGCACCAGCTGCTCGTCGCCCGCCATGGGGTCAGAGTATCGGCGGCCGGCGGCGCAAGGGGGTGGCTCGCTGTCGGCGCCCTGGTGTTCACTGGTGGGGTGAGAGCGATCTGGAAGGGTGCCCTGACGTTCGGCCTCGTGAACGTCCCGGTGAAGGTGTATGCCGCGACCGAGGACCACGACGTGTCGTTGCACCAGGTGCACAACAAGGACGGCGGCCGCATCCGCTATCAGCGCGTCTGCGAGATCGACGGCGAGGTCGTGCCGTACTCCGACATCGACAAGGCCTACGACGACGGCGAGAAGACGGTCATCCTGACGAAGGAGGACCTCGAGTCGCTGCCCGCCGAGCGCAGCCGCGAGATCGACGTCGTCGAGTTCGTCCCGAGCGAGCAGATCGACCTGCTCACGCTCGACCGCGCGTACTACCTCGAGCCCGACTCGAGCTCTCCCAAGGCCTACGTGCTGCTGCGCAAGACGCTGGAGCAGACCGACCGCACCGCCGTCGTCCGCTTCTCGCTGCGGCAGAAGACGCGGCTGGCCGCGCTCCGCGTCCGCGGCGACGTCCTGGTGCTGCAGACGCTCCTGTGGGCCGACGAGGTGCGCGAAGCGGCGTTCCCTGCGCTGGATGAGAGCGTCCGGATCTCGGCGAAGGAGCTCGAGCTGTCGGCGTCCCTCGTCGAGAGCTTCTCCAGCGACTTCGACCCGGAGGAGTTCACGGACGAGTACCAGGCCGAGTTGCGCACCCTCATCGAGGCGAAGCTCGAGAAGGGCGACGCGGTCGACACCTCCGAGACCTTCGGCGAGCAGGAGGAGCAGGAGGCCGGCGGCGAGGTCATCGACCTCATGGCTGCGCTCCGCGCGAGCGTAGAGAAGTCGCGTGCGGCTCGCGAGGGCGGCGGGGCTAAGGCAGACAAGTCAGACAAGTCAGACAAGAAGGATGCCTCGTCCCCTGCGAAGAGCAAGGGCGAGGCATCCACCAAGAAGCCGGCTGCGAAGAAGACGGCGAAGAAGAAGGCGTCCTGACGGCTGACCGTCAGGCCCGCGGCGCCTCGCCGTGCTCGGGTCCGCGCTCGAACACCTCGGGATCGAGGACGAGCGCCTCGGCCTCGGCCCGGTCGGTGACGACGTCCTTGCCGGCGGCGGCCTCCTTCTTGGCCTTGCTGCGCTCGCGCAGGTAGTGCCAGAGCGTCACGATCGCGGTGCCCCCGACGGCGGCGAGCAGGATGAGGTCGATGTAGTTCTCGACGAAGGTGGCCACGGGCGGGATGAACCCGATGAGGTAGCCGAACATGGTGAGCCCGAAGCCCCACAGCACCGCGCCGATGAAGTTGTAGAGCGTGTACATCCACTTGTTCATGTGGCCGATGCCGGCGGCGACCGGCGCGAACGTGCGGACGATGGGCACGAAGCGGGCGAGGATGACCGTGATGCCGCCGAAGCGCTCGAAGAACGCGTTGGTACGCTCGACGTTCTTGACGCTGAAGAGGCCGGACTCCTTGCGTTCGAAGACCGCCGGCCCGCCCTTGTGCCCGATGTAGTAGCCGACTTCGCCGCCGATGAAGGCCGCGAGGCCGATGAGCAGGGCGACCCACCAGACGCTGAGTCCGAAGATGCCGTGCGGCGCCTGCGGGGTCGCGTGCGACAGCAGGCCGGCGATCACCAGCAGCGTGTCGCCGGGCAGGAGGAAGCCGATGAGGAGGCCGGTCTCGGCGAAGACGATGAAGCACACGACGGCGAGGGCCCAGGGCCCTGCCCAGTCGATGATGGCGGCCGGATCCAGCCAGGGGATCAGGGCGGTGGGAACAGCGTGCACGGTTTATCCCGTCGTAGGTCGGCGGAGGATGCGAGAGCTCGCGTGCGGAAGGTGGGACTTGAACCCACACGCCCGAAGGCACAGGAACCTAAATCCTGCGTGTCTGCCGATTTCACCACTCCCGCGAGTGGGTCTCAGTCTACTGAGGCGCCTGACGATCGGCTGTGGGGCTGACCCCCGTATCACCGGCGGGCCGGCTCCGTTGCGTCAGCGACGGATGCCGAACAGGAAGTAGCTCGCGGGACCGATCCAGTTGACGAGGATCGCGGGGATCCAGGCGGCTTTCGGACCGCGGACCGCGTCCGCGTCGCGGTGCGCGAGATCCCAGAAGGCGAGGAACGCGAACGCCACCTGCACGATGCCGGCGAGGCCGAGGCCCGCCTTGGCTTGGGGGGAGATCTGTCTCTTCGCCTGCGTCATCATCGTCCTTCCGTCGGTGAGTCCATCCTGCTCCTGACCGGCGCTCGGCGCACGTCTGTGGATAACTTTCCGGCCGCATCTGCGTTTCTTGCGAGGATGCTCCCGTGACCTCCCCGACCGCCCCCGTCGCGACGCTCGTCGCGGAGCGGGTGCGGGAGCGGCTGCGCGCCGAGCGTTCGGACCCGACCCGCGATCCCGAGTTCGCGGCGCAGGTCGCACGCTTCGAGGTGCGTCGCCACAACGACTTCGCGCTCGCGAGAGGTCTCGAGACCGTCGACGACGAGGCTGCCTGCGTACGCGACGTGCTGGCCGTCGTCGCCGGCTACGGCCCCCTCCAGGCGTACCTCGACGATCCGACCGTCGAAGAGCTCTGGATCAATGCTCCCGACCGCATCTTCGTGGCGCGGGGCGGAGTGGCCGAGCGCACGCCGCTGACGCTGACCGACACGGCGGTGCGCGACCTCGTGGAGCGGATGCTGCAGTCCAGTGGTCGCCGCGTTGACCTCAGCCAGCCGTTCGTCGACGCCTCGCTGCCGGACGGGTCGCGCCTGCACGGTGTTGTGCGCTAACCGATGGGAGCCCACGTCGGCGTGATGACGACGCGCTCGCGCCACACGCCGGTGCCCTGACGGACTGGCTTCACGATCTCAACGCGCCGGACGATGGTACGCAGTAGCCGGCGCCGCTCGTCCACGGTCGCGTCCTCCCACCGTTGGTCGAGTTCGATGAGGATCTTCGTCGGGTCGACCTCGACTCGCTGCCGGGGAGTCGCCGCGCGGCGACGTTGCTCGTACGTCTCGAGGTCAGCGTCGAGCTGCGCGGTCGCGGCATCGTACGCGGCATCGGACATCTTCTGCGCGGACCAGCGGACGGCGAGCCGGCCGAGCTGCTGCTTGATGTCGGCGATCTTCTTGTCCAGCGTCTGAACGTTGTCGAGCTGAACGACGGTGCGCGCACGGTGCGCAGCGGCCACAGACGCGAGCTCGTCGACGTCGGCGGCGAGCTCGCTGACCCATTCGCGGACGCGCTGCTCGACAAGCGCTCTGGTCATGTACATACCCGGAACGTCTCGCTGCTGCGCTGCGCGTGAGCACTTGTAGTCTTTCAACCCCTGGTTGCCGACATGCATTGGTGCGCCGCAGTCGCCGCAGAAGATCAGGCCTGTGAGCATGTACTTGCCGGCGACGACGCGGGATGGCTCGGGGGCCTGCAGGCGGCGGCCGCGGTACTCAGTCCACTCAGCTTCGGTGATGACGGCGGGGTGTGCGCCGGGGTGGTAGGTCGCGGTTGCGATACGCCAGTCGCGCTTGCCGCCCTTCCCGACCTTGCGGTGGATGAGCAGCCCAGCGCCGAACCCGGAGTCCAGCAAGTGGGTGACGGTGACACGCGACCACGGCCGGTCGTTGCGGGTCAGGTGGCCGGACCTGTTGAGCCACGCAACGATCTTCGTGAACCCGTCGCCGGCGAGGTACCGGCGATACATCTGCGCGAGGAGCTGCGCCTCCTCGGGCTGCGGCAGGTAGGTGCCGTCCGGCTGCTTGATGTACCCGTAGCGGGGGCCGCCTTCCGCGGTGAGGCCGGCGCGGCGGCGGCGCATGTGGGTGTCCTTCCACGACTCCGACATCAGGTCGGCGTAGTAGGCGTTGAACTCGCCCGTCATTCCTCGGAACAGCTTCCCGGATGCTGTCGCCGCTTCGACCGGCTCGGTGACGGCGATCAGCTCACCGTCGGTGCTGTCGACTCGATCGAGCGCGATCGCCCACTTCAGCCGGTTCCTCGCAGTGCGGGAGAACTTCCACACCAGGATCAGGTCGACGTCGCCGGACTCCATGCGGTCGATCGAGTCGTCCAGCTTCGGCCACCACAGCGAGTCCTCACGGGATCCGGAGTACTTCCGCTCGTCGACTCCTTCGACCCACGCGACGACGTCGACGTCGTTCGCGTCAGCCCATGACTGGATCGCGTGGCGCTGGATCCCGGGCGAGGTGCCGCCATCCTTCTCCATCGACACGCGTACAAGTCCAAGCGCGCGACGCCGTGGCCGCAGTCGACTGATGGGCTGCGCGTTCATCACCCCACGCCCCGTGCGCGCGCCGGTGAAAATACGAGGAACCGCGACGCCAAGGGGAGATTCTTTCGCGTCTCTGAGGCGAACGCGCCCGCGCAGGCGATCATGCGGGAGCCTCTGCCCGGTACATCCACTGGCCGGCGCCCATCCGAGGCTTGACGTACGTCGCGTCACCCATGCGCTGCAACATCGCGCGGTAGACGGCCACCAGCTCAGGTGCCACGTCGAGGTCGTGCGCCATCGATCCGAGGTGGGCGTCACGGATCCGCTCGGACTCGATGTAGACGTCATGCCGTATCAGGTGCTGCGCAGCCCACTCGTTGGCCTGCCGCTCCTGACGGCTGCGGATTGGCCCGAAGTCGGTCGGACGATGCCCGAGCACGTGATGTCCGAGCTCGTGCGCGAGAACGGATCTTGCCGCCCTCCGTGGCATCCCTGGTGTGAGCCGGATGATGCGCTCGTCTGGTCGGTACCCGCTCGTATGCGGTGCTCGCTTCTCGATGACGGTGAGGCCCAGGTCCTCGGCCAGTTGGAGCAGTGACTGCATCCTTCCCCCTTGTTGTCTTGCTAGGCGTTGTCGAAGTCGGCGTCCGTCTCCTGAGGAGACTCGACGATCGACTCGTTCGCGACCTCGGCAAGATCCTGCGACGAACCCCCGACACCGAACGGAGCCTGGATTACCTCACCGGCCCTCGTCACGGCCTCGCCGATAGGAGCGTCGAAAAGTGGTGACAGCTCGACAACGCCGAGGCGCCGGCCGACCTCGAACACGATCTGCTCGTCGGAGGCGGCGCGCAACGCGGTGTCGATGTCGCCCACGCCTGCATCGCTCGCCGCGAGGTGCCCAGTCGCGATGAGGTCGGCGAGCACCGATCGACCGTACGCTCGCGCGATGTCGCGCACCGACTCGAACGTGAGCTGATCGAGATTGATCTGACGGCTGAGCGTCGCCTGATGCACTCGCGCTCGTCGCGCGACCTCGCGCAGCGAGTCGGTTCCTCGGACTTCGTCAATCCACTTCATGGCGAGGTTCATGCCTCAAGCATGAGGCATTGGCGATTCATCTGCAAGGCAAATGTTTTATGCGCTTGACAGAGTGAATCGTGTATCAGACGATCGACTCATGAGTCATTCACTTGATGCGGCAGCGAGCCAGCCGACGATTCGGATTCGCCCGAACCTGCTCGAGCGGCTCAAGGACAACGCCGGCATCCGCACGGACGACGCGTTCGCGCGCACCATCGGGATCAGCCGCGCGACGCTCGATCGGCTCCGCATGGGTGGGGAACCGAACCTGCGCACAGTGATCCAGATCGCGCAGACCTTCGGACTCGGCCTTGGAGAGGTCGTTGTCTCGGAGAATGCCGCGTCCGAGCACGTGGCCGTGGCGTCATGACGATCTCGCCGCGGGTGCAGGTCACGCGCGAGGAAGCGCTGATGGCCGCCGCCGAGGTCCTCGTCGACATCGCTGTACGGGTCGAGACAGAGAAGGCGCTCGCCGCCGCAGCCGTCGAGCCGACGGAGCGTGCCGCATGACCGCCACCCAGAACCCGACGTCGTTCCCCAGCGTCGTCGCAGCGGCACGGTTCCCCGACGCCGTCGCCGCACCGTCCGGGGCGCTCGCAGCGTCCCCCAGCGCTCCCGGTACGAGCGCCCCGGACGCACCCCACCGCTTCCTCGACAGCGTGGCGACGTGGCTCGTCGCGGCCGCGATCTTCGCAGGCCTCGAGCTCGGCATCCCCGCGCTGATCGGACTCACGATCGGAGCAGCACGATGACCATCACCTCGAAGGCAACCGACCGACCTGTCGTCAGCCTCGATGTCGCACGCGCGGTGCTCTGGCATTTCGGCGACACGAACCTCGGGCAGGAGCCCGGCCACTTCACCTCACGCCTACTGATGCTCGCGTCGGCCGCTGACGAGGACAACCTCGCGAAGCTGCGTGCCGAGTGGCCTGAGCTGATCTACGCGTGGGAGAGCGTCGCACGGAAGCCGTGGGGCCTGGACTGGCTGCGCGGGATCGCGAAGGACTACCTCGACGCCCGTGAGCTCGGGCTCGACTTCTTCATGGTGGAGGAGTCGTGAAGCGCCGGATGCGGATCCGGTCGGCCGCGCATCTCGACCGTCCGCGCCCGGTGCCTGCGCACCGCGCGGTCGGCGGCCCGATCCGTCTTGTGTTCGTCGACGACCGGCACGAGGTCATCGCGGCCGCCGCGGCGACGCTGACTGGCCTGATCGCGCTCGGCGCGCTCGCTTTCGGTGTGGCGGTACTCGCATGACCGTCGTACTCGGCATCGACCCGTCACTGACGTGCACGGGTGTCGCGATGCTGACGTGGCACGAGGGAACCGACTTCCCCGGCCCGAACTGGTCGACGTGGCGCGCCCGCTCGCAGGCGCTCCCGAAGGACTTCCCGGCGGCCGAGGTCGTGCCGGCCACGCGGCGCCGCATTCGCATTGTGCTGCGCGAGACCCTCGCGCTCGTGCCGGCGCGGGTCGACCTGGCCGTCATCGAGGGCCCGTCGCGCGGCTCGAAGGGCGGCATGAGCGACGAGCGCGCCGCTGTGCGGTGGTTCCTTGTGGACCAGCTGCTCGCCCGTGGTCCCGTCGTCGTGCTCACGCCGAAGCAGCGTGCACTCTTCGGGTCCGACGACGGCAATGCGGACAAGGCGAAGGTGCGCGAGGCGGTGCGGGCGCAGTTCCCCGACGTGCACGTGCCCGACGACAACGTGGCAGACGCCGTCGCGCTCGCCGCGGCGGGCGCGTACCGGCTGGGGTTCCCGGTCGAATACACGGCCCACCAGATCAAGGCGCACGCGAGGGTCGCGTGGCCGCAGGAGACAGCGGCCGCGTAGGCCGCTGGGAATGGATGAGAGAGATGGAAACGAAGCCGACGAGCTTCGCGCGGGGTGTTCCCGCGGAGCAACGCAACGGGTTCTACGGGATTGAGGACGAGCTGATCGCGGGTGCCCCGCAGGGTGAGCCCATCGTCGCGATCGCGGTGTACGCGGTCGACGAGGTCGTGTCGAAGGAGCTGGCGGGGGAGCAGTACCCGGTCGTGAAGATCGTGCACCTCGAGCCGCTGCGTGGCGCGAAGGACGTCACCGCGGCGCTGAAGCTGCGTGACGCGGCGTACAAGGCGCGCACGTCGCAGGACGCGCTCGACCTGGGCGACGTCGACGACGACACCCGCGGGGAGGGCGACGACTGATGGGCACGCGCACGCAGACCCAGCTCGCCGGTATCTCGGCGGGCCGCTTCCGTCGCCGCAACTACGGCCGCAACCACGGCTACCTGCTCGACGGGCAGAAGATCATCAGCGTCACGAAGGCGCTCAGCCTCGGGATGCCGAAGCCGGCGCTCATCAACTGGGCGGCATCCGAGGCAGCGCAGCTCGCGTGGGACAAGAAGGACGAGCTCGCGTCGGCACCGTACTCGGAGTTCATCGCGACGGTCGCTAAGGCGCACGAGCGGAAGCGGAACACCGCGGCCGTGAAGGGCACCGCGGTTCACAACTTCGGGCAGCGGCTCGTGCACGGCGAGAAGGTCGACGGGATCCCCGACGAGGTGGCCGCGAAGGTCGACCAGTACGTGCGATTCCTCAACGAGTGGCAGGTCGTGCCGCTCGCCGTCGAGCGCCCGATCTGCAACCTCGACGAGCCGTACGGCGGCACGTTCGACCTCGTCTTCACGTCGCCCCTTCTCCCGGGCCGGGTGTTCCTCGGCGACATCAAGACCGCGAAGGGCGTGTACGGCGACAACGCACTGCAGCTGGAGGCGTACAGCCGCGCCGACTTCTACATCGACAACGACGAGTCCGAGGTCGAGATGTCCACTCTCGGGATCACCGATCACGTCGTCATCCACCTGGAGGACGACCGGTACCACGTCGTCGAGATGGAGCACGGCGACGCGGTGTTCGAGTCGTTCCGAACCGCGGTCGCGATGGCTCGACTGTTCGACGGGCCGCGCGGTGAGACGGAGCTCGACGCGCTCGTCGTCGGCGAGATCTTCAAGCCGGGGGAGGCGTGGCTGTGACCGACACGCTCGAACTCGCGACGCTCCCTAAGACGGCCGACGCGACGAAGTGGACCGACGACGAGAAGGCGATGCTCGAGGCTGCGGGCCTCGTGATCCGCAAGGGCAACCAGCCCCCGGAGCCGGCGCCTCGCCCGACGGTGATCGCGTTCCTGCAGCACTGTCACCGCACCGGCCTCGACCCGATCGCTAAGCAGATCTACGCGATCAAGCGCGGGTCGACGTGGGGCATCCAGATCAGCATCGACGGGGCTCGCCTCGTTGCGCAGCGCTCCGGCCAGTACCAAGGCCAGACGCCGGTCCAGTGGACGGCGGACGGTGTGACCTGGACCGACGTGTGGCTCGGTGACGGATACCCCGCAGCGGCGCGCGTAGGCGTCCGTCGCTGGGGCTTCGAGGAGCCGCTGTACGCAGTCGCCCGCTGGTCGTCGTACGTCGTGATGGATGACGAGTGGGAGGGCACGTACCCGAACCGCCGCAAGACCGGCAAGCAGACCGTGTCGGCGATGTGGGCGCGCATGCCTGACGTGATGCTCGCGAAGGTCGCCGAGATGCTCGCGCTTCGAAAGGCGTTCCCGATGGAGCTGTCCGGCCTGTACTCGGCCGAGGAGATGGCTCAGGCGGACAACGGCGAGCCGACGGCGCCGCGCACGCCGCGCCAGTCGGCGCCGACGCTGCAGCCCGGCACCCGTTCGGCGCAGCGCGACGTCGCGTCGATTGACGAACCGGCCGAGGCGGTCATCGAGCCCGAGCTGTTCCAGTGTGCGCGCTGTGGCGAGCCCGATGTCGCCGCCGAGGAGGGCGCGATCTGTGACCAGTGTGAGGTCGAGGTGCAGCGAGAGATCCAGGAGTCGCAGTCATGACCCCGACACTGACCCGGTGCCGTGCGCGTGACGTGCGCATCGGCGACGAGGTGGAGCAGGTCGGCGAGATGGTCGACGTCACGAACGTGGTGTCGGGTGCGAACGGTCAGGTGTACGTGGTGACTGAGTCGAGGAACGGCACGATCGTCGTCGTCGAGCGGGACCCGGGCGAGCTCGTGAGCGTGTGGCGATGACGACGGTCGAGACGCAGGACGAGCTGCTCACCTGGCCGAACGGCGCTGTCGTCGACGTGGAGTCGATCCACGGGTACGCCGAGGACGCTCGCCGGGTCGCGATCTCGCCGCTCGACGACGGTGCGATCCGGACGCCGGACTGGGTGATCAGCGAACTGCAGGCCGTCTCTGAGCAGGCGGCGCGCATGGTGCACGTGATCCTGAAGGCGGAGGAGTTCAAGCGGAAGGCCGCGACCCGCCTTGAGCGGGCGCGTGCGACTGCACGGCGAGCGAACGCCGACCTCGTGGGCGCTCAGCAGTCAGCGGCTGTCGTGCTCGCGACGACGGCGGAGAAGGACGCGTACGACGACGCGGTGACCGCGTTCGAGTACGCGCGGCGTGCAGGGAACCTGCTGAAGGACTACACGGGCCGGGTGCAGTCGATCGGCAAGCAGGTCGAGCTGACGTACCGCAACGGGAGCCTGTGATGGGCGCCGGCGACTTCACCCCGCAGACCGTTCGTACGGCGTTCTTCGACCGCGAGAAGGAGCGGTGCTTCGTGTGCCGCACGCCGCTCCGGTGGGAGGACCGCGGCATCGGCTGGTCGGCGCACCACCGGAAGCCGCGCGGCGCCGGCGGCACGTCCGACCCGCGGATCGGGTCGATCGCCAACTGCCTGATCCTCTGCGGGTCCGGCACGACGGGATGCCACGGCCGCATCGAACGGAACCGTGAGGTCGCGAAGGCGGTCGGGCTGCTTATCCCCGGCAACACGACGACGGAGGAGTACGCACCCGCATCTGTGCGGGTGAGGCGGATGGACAAGACGTGGTGGCTGCTCACGGAGAGCGGCCGCGCCGTCGAGGTAGACGAAGGGATGGCGAGCTGATGGGAATCACTCGCGGACGGCTCGCGATCGACGAGCACTTCACGGCAGTGCCGAACGAGTGGGCGCGTGACGCGCGACTCTCGCGGCGTGCCCGTGGACTGCTGGTCGAGGTGATGTCGCACCGGGTGGGCTGGCACGTCACGATCCGGTCGCTCGCGAACGCTGGCAAGGAAGGTCGCGACGCGATCCAGTCGGCGCTGACAGAGCTGCTGGAGCACGGTTACGTGAAGCGCAGTCAGACCCGCGCGGGCGGGAAGTTCGCCGAGATCGAGTACGAGCTGTGCGACCCGCCCACCGTGGCCGGGTTTCCCGTACACGGTGAAACCGTGTCCGGTTTTCCCGTGTCCGGTGAATCCGCCACAAAGAAGAACATCTCTTCAGAAGACCATCTGTCAGAAGACCAGCCACAAGAGCTTTCCCTCATCGCGGCCGTCTCGTTCGAGGACTTCTGGGCGGTGTGGCCGAAGAAGGTCGCGAAGCCGGACGCCCTGCGCGCGTGGACGAAGGCGACGAAGAAGGTGGCGGGGGAGCGGATCGTCGAGGCCGCGATCGCGTACCGCGACAACCCGGGTATCCCGGACAGGCTGTTCATCCCGTACCCGGCGACGTGGCTCAACCGTGCTGGTTGGGATGACGAGCTTCCGCAGCCTCGTGGCGGTGGTGTCGCTGCACCGGATGCCCGGGTCCTCGACGGGATCGACCGTGGCCGGCGCCTGGCGGCGCTCGCCGAAGCACAGCAGGGAGAACTGACCGCATGAACATTCAGGAGACGAACCAGCTGCTCATCCGCATGCAGGTGATCGACAACCGGCAGATCGGTGACTCGACGGTGCTCGCGTGGCATGAGCTCGTCGCCGACCTCGACTACGCGACCGCGGTGGAAGCGGTCAAGCTGCACCAGCGGGAGTCGACGGCGTACCTGACGCCGGCCCACGTCCGCGCGAACGTCGAGCGGATCCTGCTCGCCGGCGTCGAGGGACGCGAGGACGAGTTCGGCAACGAGCTGGACGTCGACGAGCCCGCGCTCGCCGCCCACCGACGACTGACCTCGGCGCGAGCGATCGGGGTGACGTCGTGATCGTGATGACCGCGATGTTCGCGACGAAGTGCGACGCATGCGGCGGGATGATCCAGCCCGGTCAGAAGATCGGCGCGCTGCCGGACGGCGACTGGACGCACGTCGTGTGCCCGCCGGCGAAGTTCGACATCACCCGTGACGTGTGCCCGGAGTGCTTCACGGAGCGTTCGGTGACCGGCGCATGCATGTGCCCGGAGGTGGCGTGATGACGGTCGTCTACCAGGACGAGTGGGTCACTCTCCACCACGCGGACTACCGGGACGCGCTCGGCGAGCTGCGCGCGGACGCCGTGATCACCGACCCGCCCTATGGCGAGACTTCCCTCGCCTGGGACCGCTGGGCCGACGGGTGGTTGTCCGATGCCGCCCGAGTCACCGACACGCTCTGGTGCTGGGGATCGTTCCGCATGTTTCACGACCACGCGGCCGAGTTCGCTGCCGATTGGAAGCTCGCGCAGGACCGGGTGTGGGAGAAGCACAACGGTTCGTCGCTCGCCAACGACCGGTTCCGCCGTGTGCACGAGCTCGCGACGCACTGGTACCGCGGCGACTGGGCCGACATCCGTCACGAGGTGCCCACGACGCCGGACGCGACACCGCGCGCAGTGAAGCGTCGTGCGACAAAGGGTGAGCACCAGGGCGCGCGCGGCGCATCGTCGTACGTGACCGAGGTAGGCGGCCCACGGCTGATGCGCTCGGTGCAGTTCGCCCGCTCGGAGCACGGGCGAGCGATCCACCCGACGCAGAAGCCGCTCGCCGTCGTCACGCCGCTGATCGAGTACAGCGTCGCGCCGGGCGGCGTGGTCGTCGACCTGTTCGCGGGTTCGGCGTCCGTCGCCGTCGCAGCGCGCCAGGCGGGCCGCCGCTGTGTCGCCTTCGAAGTCCGCGCGGACTACGCCGAGCGTGCCGCGCAGCGCCTCGCATCCGAGCTCGTGTTCGAGGAGGCGGCGTCGTGAGCGACTTCGACGACGTGCCGCCCGAGGACCCGTACGTCACGGCCGTGAAGGTCGACCCGCTGACCACGGCCGAGCGGTACGTGATCGGCGCGATTCTCGCCGACCAGCGCGTCGCCCGCGA
Organism: Microbacterium jejuense; assembly: GCF_019511665.1. Lineage (GTDB taxonomy): Bacteria > Actinomycetota > Actinomycetes > Actinomycetales > Microbacteriaceae > Microbacterium > Microbacterium jejuense_A. Next base: position 330,363 of record NZ_JAEUAW010000003.1, on the reverse strand, counting down.
TGTTCAGACGCGCCTGAGCCCGGGCGACTTCCACGACATGCGGCTCGGCGCGATCTACGCGGGCATGCTGCAGATGATTGGCGCCGGGCAGCCGGTCGACTTCCTCACCGTGTGGGATCAGCTCGCCGCGTGGGATGTGCGGGGCATCGAGGTACAGGACCTCAGCGAGTGGGTGTCGAGCGTCCCCACGGCGACGTCGGGCGCGTACTACGCAGGCATGGTCCGTGACGCGTCCACCCGCCGCCTGATCGCCGCTGTCGGTGCGAGGCTGCAGACGGCGACCGGCAACCCGGCGGCCGCGCTCGAAGCCGCCGTCGACGACCTCCGCCGGATCCGCGACGTCGACACCACCGAGGGCGACAAGGTCAGGTGGCTGCGGGACGTGCTCGACGTGCCCGAATCTGATGACGCGTACGACTGGGTCATCCCGAACGTTCTCGAACGGCAGGACCGGCTCATGCTGTCCGCGGGGGAGGGCGTCGGCAAGTCGACGCTGCTGCGGCAGTTCGCGGTGCTGTCGGCCGCCGGCATCCACCCGTTCGACTTCCGACCGATGGACCCGATCCGGGTGCTCGTCGTCGACGCGGAGAACAGCGAACGGCAGTGGCGGCGCGCGACCCGCACGCTCGCCGACCAGGCGACCCAGCGAGGCGCACGCGACCCGCGCGGCAACATCGGCCTCCACTGTGTCGGCGTCATGGACATCACGAAGTCCCGCGACCTCGGACGCATCCACAAGTGGATGGACGACGTCGACCCGCAGCTCGTCGTGCTTGGCCCGTTGTACCGCATGGTCGGCGGCAACCCGATGGACAAGGACACCGAGGTGTCGCCGGTGCTGGCCGCGCTCGAGTCCATCCGTGAGCGCGATGTCGCGATGCTCATCGAGGTACACGCCGGACACGCCCGGTCGACGTCGGGCGAACGCGAGCTGCGACCGCGCGGGTCGTCGGCGCTGCTCGGCTGGCCGGAGTTCGGCCTCGGCCTACGGCGCAACAAGGAGCGGCAGTGGAACCGCGCCACGTACAGCCTCGTGCGCTGGCGAGGCGACCGCGACCGCCGCGACTGGCCGACGCTCGTGCGCGGCTCCAGCTGGCCCTGGGAACCAACGATCACCACCGTCTGAGAGGACACGAAGCATGGCCACCACCACCAAACCGAAGACGCCGCGGATCGTCGATCTGCTCGCGGAGCTCGTCGCCGAGCTGCGCCTCGCGAACCGCATCCAGGCGCTGCAGCTCGGGACGACCGCGCTCGAGCACGACAAGGGCGCCCGCACGACGACCGGGGAGGCGCGAGCTCGGGTCGACCGTCGTAACGCGCTGCGCGCCGAGATCCGAGAGGGGCTGGGACTGTGAGCATCGAAGCATCGATCGTCGTGACCCTCGCCGAGGTCGAGGTCGACGACGAGTACCAGGTCGTACTGCGTACCCGGAAGAAACTCACGCAGCTGACGCCGGACGAGGCGGTGCGGCTCGCGGCCGAGCTGGTCGACGCGGCGAAGGAGTCGGAGTCGTCACTGCACGTCGACCTTGCTCGGTCGATCGTGAGGGCGCACGGGTTCGACGTCGCACCGATCTGTCGTGAGTGCTCGGAGGGGAAGCACACCGCGTGCACGGGCATCGCGCTCGTCGACCGCGACGACGTCGAGGAGCACGCATGCGGCTGTTCCCGCGCCGATCATCAGACCGACGTCATGCCGAAGGACCGGTGGTGAGCGTGTCCATCCACTTGGACGCGTCGAACGAGTCGGTCCACATTCCATGCACATCGGCCGGCATGTTTCGGACGAAGTCGCGCGTGCGCGCCTTCCCGCGCAGCCACTCATCCAGCCCGTTCTGCACGAAGAGTGCGGCCTTGGCGGCGATCACGTGCTGGCGAGTGGCCAGCGCACGGCCCATCATGATGATCGCCCACTTCGCGACGGGGAGATCGCGACTGGGCAAGTGCGCAGCAAAGATCAGACTCTGCTGGGCGAACGAAACAGAGGCTTCGCGAAACTCTGTTGCGTTGACAGGTGCCGTGGCAGCGAACCCAAGCCGCGTAACAGCTTCGATCATCGCGGCCGTCTCCGCTTGGATGCGCGACCTCACCGCAGAGCGGCGCTCGGCGCTGGCGATCCAAATCGCGAGAGCCGCGCTGACGAGAATGGCGACCCCGGGGACGACTACCGATCCCACGAAGTCGAACGGCTGGACGATCACGATCTCTGGCGGCATGTCCCGCACTCTAGCGGGCACCCATCTCTCGGCAGCCGAGGTGTTGTCGCCGTCCGAGCAGGACGAGGCGACTCGGTTTGGCATCCACGACCCGGAAGCGTTCGAGCAGATCCGTGAGCACTACGACGAGTCGGTGCCGTGCCTCGCCGACGGCTGCACGAACCCGGCGACCCTGCGGTCCGTGAAGACCTGCTGCGGCAAGGACGAGACGCTGTGCCTTTACCACCTTGAAGTTGGTCGGGCGATCATTGAGCGAAACCTCGTGCTCTGCGTCGCGATGGGCCACTTCCCGAGCTGCACCGAGTGTGGTCACGTCTTCCCGCTGACGGTGACGTTCGAGGACGCGTACCGGGTGGTGGAACTGTGAGCGCCGGGCCGATCCACCAGGACCGCCGCGGCCATGTCGCGCCGGCGGCGACGACCACGGCGAAGGACCGTGTGTGCGCCGATGGGCGAGGGCTGAACGCGACGCTCGGGCGGGCGTACTGCGGCCGGTCGTCGTCGAAGCGCACACCGTCCTGGGATGACGTGACGTGCTCGGAGTGCCACGCCGCCCGACGCGCTGACGAGGAGGCAGGACGATGAACGACGAGCCCGTGGGTGTCGAGCAGGCGGCCAAGGAAACGATGATCCAGGCCGACGCTCGGAAGCACACCTTCCCGTTCCCGGGCGGCCCGTGCGTGTTCTGCGGCGTCTTCCAGCAGAACGCCGAGTACGACGTGTGCCGCCTCGAACAGAGCGGGGCTGAGCGATGAACCCCAGGTGTGGGTGTCTGCCCGGGACGCCGGAGAACGGCTGGCACGAGGTCCGCTCGGCAGCGTGCCGCAACGCCGAGCGCGCAGCCTTCGCGCGAGCGATCGCTCGGGTGCCCGAGATCACCCAGCAACTGCCCGCGAAACAGGAGCAGCGATGAGCGCCGTCGACCGTCTGGAGGACGGCTACCCACACGGCACAGTCGAAGGCTTCGACAACGGATGCCGTGGCGGCTACTGCCCCGGCGAGGAGGAGCACGGCATCTCGTGCCGTCGCGCGAAGCACCTCGCCGCCGGCGACTGGCGATACAGCCGACTCGTCGCACAGGGCCTCACTCCGGCGCAGATCGCCGCCGAGCTCGGCGAGACACCGCACGAGCACCCCGCGCCCGAACCGCGGCGCACCGTCCCCGACGAAGAGGACGAAGACGTGCAGGTCGATGACCTGGACGAAGAACCGATCGAGGGAGAGGACCCGATCATGAACACCACCACCGCGCCGTCGCCGGCGACCATCATCAAGTCCCGCAAGCCGGAGCCGCAGGACGTGCCCGAGTGGCCCGAGGAGGCCAGTGAAAGTTCTGGCACATCGGATCAGGCGACCGCCGAGCCGGACGAACAGTCGGCCGAACTGGACCTGACGCCCGCGACGATCCGCGCCTGGGCCCGAGGCACGGGCATGCCGGTGAACGTGAAGGGCAGCGTACGCAGGGACGTCGTCGAGGCGTACAAGCTCGCGCACGGACACATCACGGTCGAGGTTCCCGCCGAGGCCAGCGAGACATGGCCAGGCAACGACGGCGACCGTGTCGATGCTGACCCGACCCACGGCCGCGTCGACAAGGACATCCAGGAGAAGGTCGACGCGATGCAGCCGAGCACGCTAGGCCAGCGTGTCGCGATGGAGCAGACGCTGCAGGACCAGCGCGATGAGCTCGCCGCGCTGAACGCGGAAGCGGACGGCGAGCCTGATCTGATTCCCACCGTCGAGGAGTATGGGTCGCGGCTGCGAGCCATCCAGCAGCGACAGGTCGAGAAGGGCTACACGCCCGAGCACGACGACGCCCACGGCGTCCGCCATCTCCTGAACTGGGCGATCGACTACGCCCGCCGAGGGCGCACTGATGATGCCGCAGGACTGGTGCTGTCAGCCCTCGGCAGCCTCGACCGTACGGAGGCGCACGTCGTCGTGCACGGCCCGGTCGCCGACATGGAGACTCGCGCGCAGCTGTTCAACGAGGGATGGGACGAAGCACGCCGCCAGTCCGTCGAGGTCACCATCGAGGCGCTCGCGGAGTCGCTGGAGTTCGCGCTCATGCAGTGGGCTGCGGCGATGGACCGCGCGCAGGATGCCGAGGCGCGCGCGGACGCCGCGGAGCAGCAGCTCGCCGCCCGCCGCCCGTGGTGGAAGCGGCTCTCCGCGTGAACGTCCTCGCCCTCGACCCCGACGCGCAGCACCACGAGTGGGTGCGGTCCTTCACCTGGCACCTCGACATCGTGCCGCCACTGATCGAGGCGATCATTTGGTCGACGATGCCCAGCATCAAGGCAGCTCAGACCGACAAGGTTGTCGTGTCAGGCGGCGGGTTCATCGACAACATGACCACCGCGCTCGCAGCGTTCGACCAGTCGTCGGACGGGCGCGGCATCTCTCCGTCCGGAGCGGTCGCCGACGCTGAGTTGCTGTGGTGGGGCTTCGTCGACTACGCCCGCGCGGTCACCGCATGGCTCAACGCCGACGTGCTCGCACCGTGGGCTCCGATCCTCCCACCCCTGAGCGCCCAGCAGTGGAGCGCGAAGCCGAAGCCCGACGCCGACCCGCTATCGGCACGCGGGGAGGCGCTCATCGTCGTCGGCTGGCTTGTAGACCACGCAGACGCCGTCGCACAGGTCCCGGAGCTCACGGAGGCCATGGACGCCATGTTCGCCGAGATCCGGCGTCTTCGCGGCCGGTACGGCGTCCACCCGCGGCCCCGAGCGCAGCTGGAGCTCTGCAGCACGTGTGGGGAACGTCAGGTCGGGTTCGCGTGGGTGTCGAACCCGAACGGGTCACCGAAACCGATCCGTGTCGGCCGGTGCCGGCGATGCGGCGAGACGTACGAAGTCGCGCCCGCGCCCGTCGCCGCCGAGCCCGCGGTCGTGCTGTCAGAGACGTGCGCGGATGCCGCGCACGACCGGTGCGAGTCGGTGCACTGCGAGTGCTCGTGCCACCAGCGAGAGGCGAAGGCAGCATGAGCACCTGCGACATGTGCGGCAAGGCCTCCGACCTGCTCGTGCCGATGCTCGTCGACCTCGGCGGATCACCGTTCGACCCGCCCGCCGAGGAGGAATGGTGCCCCGAGTGTGTCGCCGATCTCGTCGTCGACGAGTTCACCGGCCTCGACGAATCGGAGGCGGCATCGTGACGAAGTGGCTCCACGGCGAGGTCACCGCCACATGCCCGACCTGCGGAGTCGACTGCGCACCGTGGCGCCGCCCCGTCAACCTCGACTGGCGCGACGACACCGAGCGGGAAGCCGGGCACCAGGCGGTCGCGCTCATGGCGCACCGGTACGAGGCCCACCGCGTCGAGGTGCACGTCGGCGACCTAGTCCGCTACTGGTCGCCGTGGCGCGGCCTGATCCTCGGCAGCGAGGTCTATGAGGTCGCCACGATCCGCGAGAACGACCACCACGAGTACGCCCGATCGATGGGCCCCGACGTCGAGCCGATGCTCGGCCTCAGCTACTCCCTCGTCAACCCCGCGCGTCGGGACGACAGATGCTTCCCGTTCGTCGGCGACCCCGACCGCCCCATCACGTTCGAACTCGTCGCCGAGGCACCGCCCGTCGAGCTCGACCTGCTCGACCTGCTCGGATGGGAACCGGTCGACGCATGACGATGCTCACCTACCGTCAGGCCGCCACCCGTGTGCGCCGGTCGATCAAGACGATCAAGCGGTGGCGTCGCAACGGCATGCCGATGGGCTGGGAGCTGCAGCACGGGCAGCGGGTACGCGTGGTCGACGAGGAGGTGCTCCTCGGATGGTTCCGCGGACGCCTCCTCGCCGACCCCGTGCATCAAGCGAGACTGAAAGCTACGCGAGTGTCACTCGGCGTAGAGATCATCCCGGAGCGAAGCGAATAGCGGAACTCGACGATCCGCCGGTGGCTCGATCGGCTGATAGGCGGGGATCGTCACGTCCCGTGTGATGCCGTCGTACTTCACGTGCAGCGTGAGGCCGAGCGCCTCCTGCACCTCTGGGGGGAACTTCGCGTCGAGCGACGTGATCGCCGACCGGTTGACCAGCTCCCAGCGTGTGACGCGAGCGGCCTCAGTCCCGGATTCAGCCTTCTCAATCTCTACGGATAGTGCGAACCGCGTTGTGAGCACGAAAACCCAAAGCGACCGTGCCTCGGTGATGTCGTAGGCGTATCGCTCATCGGGCAGTTCGTTGTCCCACCCGTACTCGGCGTAGACGACTTCTTCACCGTCGAGCCATAGCAGCATGCGCTTGTGCAGCTTCTCGGCCCATGCCGGAAAGCCCCAGCGGCCTCGCAGGCCATGCCATGTGTACTCTCGGGCGTCGGTGAGCGGTGTGTCATCCCCAGGTAGTGCCATCAGATCTTCCCCATTCCCCAGCTGGTCGGCGCTGGAAGCCCTCACGATAAACGACGTCGACGACACGCGAGCTCCGGCGTCGCATGTCCGAGACGGCTCTACTGAATGGTGCGAGCAGCTCAGGAGTCCCGCACGATCTCGAGCTGATCAGCCAGGATGCGTAGCACGCGCAGCAGCTTCCGAGGGTCGACGTCATCGAAGTTCGCGACAGCGTGCTCTAGCTCGTCGAGGAGCCGCTTCGCCTGCACAAGTCCGTCCGGGTCGAAGTCGCTGGAGGCCATGGCGGGACTCTAGCCAGACCGCCTCCGCTCGTCGATACCGGAGTGTCCGCTAATTGTGCACAGGCATCGAGGCCGAGCAGATGTTCGACTCCAACTACAGCGCGAGCTACATCCACAGGGGTGGACCTCTGTTATCCCTGATCAGTGCTCGAAATGCCGACGGTTTCCGGATGGATTCAGCGCGTCATCCACACAGGTTCTACACAGCTAACCCGGCGTTTCGCACAGTCTTTCCACACAGTTATCCACAGGACGTGTTGCGTGTGACGGAGGCCCTCTTTAGCGTTAGTGCCCCGGTCATCGCCGGAAACGACGGAGCGGCTCCGAGACGCCAATCACGGGAGCCGCTCCACCACCCACACACCGAAGGACGACACATGGGCTCCGAAGAGCATAACGAGGCCGACGAAGCCGGGGAACTCCACGCGGAGATCGTGCGTATGAAGGCACGCGAGCTCCGCGCGGACCAGCGACGGATGGCCCTGATCTACGACGCGCGCGGCTGGACGACCGACCGCATCTGCCATGCGCTCGACATCGATCGCGACACCCTGGCGCAGATCCGCGCCGTCGACGGGCGTCTCGTCTGCACCGAGTGCGCGTTCCGCCGACACGACTACTGCGACCTGCACTACGCCGACGGCGTCCGTACGGTCCGGTGCGAGTGCCACTGCCGCTCCGGCGTGTGTAGTTGACAGCGTTCCGTTGGACCCCCTAACGTGAAAGTCGGCAAGGTGTCGCGAGAGGGCCTCTGAGAGCCCTGCGACCGATCAGCTGAGACCCCGTCCTCTCATCCGGGTGTCGTCGTGCAGATCGGTCACGCGGCACGGCTTCACGTGAATGGCAGTGGCCGGGTCTGTTGCGCGACCCGGCCACCGCCGCCACACAGACGGGGGCCGGCATGGACGCACCACCCCAGGACATCGTCGACCGCATCCGGCCAGCCACGGTCGTCGAGGTCGTAGACGACATCTGCCACGCATGCGGCCCCGGATCGAAGACCCGCGCCTACCTCTACGCGAAGCTGCCTAACGGGGAGACCCGCGCATACTGCGGCCACCACGGCACCGAGAAGCTCCCCAGCCTCAAGGAACAGCGCGCCACGATCATCGACCTCCGCGACCGGATCGAACCATGAAGGTCACCGCGGCCGCCGTGCTCGGCCTCGCCGCCGGCGCCTGGGCCGCCATGTACACACGGCGCTACTTCGGCGCGCTGGTCACGTGGGCGTTCGCCCGAGGAGACACACCACGGAGGCAGCGATGACGTGCCCACGCTGCGGTGAGAAGACGCTGCCTGGTCTCGTCTGCTGCGACGAGCTCGTGAACGACCTCGACGACGAGAAAGCCGACACCATCCTCGGCAGCGACTGATGCGACGGTATCTACCCGGCACCACGCGGTCTCCATAGGATCGTGACCATGCGCCGCCTCGCCCCACTGCTACTCGCCGGGCTCGCCCTCACGGGATGCGCCGGCCCAACACCAGCGCCCGCGGACACCGGGGACGCAGAAGCGATGCCAGCGGAGTGCGTGACGCCGACAGCCGGAGCCGTCGCGAAGCTGCAGGACGACATCGCCAGCGTGGTGCCCGACGCGGAGTTTGTCGCGAGCGGCGGGAAGGTCAACGACGACGGCGACTTCTGGTACCTCGGCATCACCTACGAGACCCCCGACCTTGGCAAGGTCACCGGCATCTGGGGATCCCTGCAGGACATCACAACAGACGAAGACCCGGCGTTCGTCGCCGTCACCGAGACAGCGGAAGTGTCGGGCACCTACAAGCAGCCGGTCGACTTCGACGGTGTCACCACGAGTGCCGTCGACATGGACGACTGCATCGTCGGCTGAACAGGGAGGCGGGTGACATGGGAGCCCGCACCAACACTCGACGGCAGCACAAGCAGCGCATCGAGTTCCGTGCCGAGTGCGAGGCGAACGACGAGCTCTGCTGGATCTGCGGGTTGCCCATCGACTACGACGCCGCGCACGACGACTACGCCAACGACGACCGCTTCCAGGAAGATCACTACTGGCCGGTGTCCACCCACCCACACCTGCAGGACGACCCGGACAACAAGCGTGCGTCCCACGCGGGCTGCAACCGGGAGCGCGGCAACGGCGCGCCCGTCGTCGACCTCGGCATCCCGTCCCGCCAATGGGCCTAGCGAGGAGCGCGAACGTAGTCCAACAGTCCCTGCCCGAACGGGGTTAGCCGCGGACGCATGGCGCCGCCGTTGTCGCCGGACTGACCCAGATCGCGTTGTTCGAGGTAGTCGGTTATGCGCCGCGCGTCGATCTCTGGAAGTCCGATCTGCTCCGCCAACCACGGGAACGACGCAATGGCCACGAGGTAGTCACCGGTCGCAGCGTCCCGCTGCATGGCTCGCTCCATAGCTGCCAGCGTGCGAATGTGGATCGGGAGAAGATCAGCCACGACGGCGGCGTACTCGGCCCGAAGGTCGTACGGCACCTGGGACCATGAGCCAGAGTTCGCCGCGGCCTGGCTCAGGATGTGTCGCTTCTCTTCGTCCGCGGTCTCGCTCGCCGCCCGATGCAGCCGAGTGAACAACGCGACGAACTCAGGGTCCTGGGCGTCCACGTGGATTCCCGCAGCCTCGAGCGCCGCGAGCCGAGCATTCGTCATCGCAGCCCAATCGAGAAACCGCTCGCTCTGCTTCGACTGGACTGCCTGGGCCAACATCGCGGCCGCGGTCGATCCGCCAGGCAGCTCACCCAACAGACCGTGGCCCAACGCGCGAACCCAGTCGCGCTTGCCGCCGTCTTCTGGGATGGGATTGTCGATCGTCACAGCGCGAGCATACGGCCAGGACGCTGGAGCGAACGGACACCGATGCAGCATGCAGACGCGACACCTCCGCCCGAGACCCGGGACAGCGAAGTGACAGACGTAGGCGTACCGCTCGACCGTCTCGGTCCCTACTGCCCGAGGTGTCAGGGTCACCACCCGTCAACCATGTTCCCTTGCCGGCGTGTGACGTCACTCGAACAGCTGCGGACCACCGCCACCGTCCTCCGCGGCGCCGCAACAGCATCCGACACCGACGACTGACCGCGAACGCCAGAAAATCCAGACATCGACCGGAGGGGCGGACCACCACGGGGGAGGTGTTCCTCTCCCCCCGGGCCTCTCGACCGATTCCACCCCTTCGGAGGTGCGCTGATGGCGTCTCGCGCGTGCCTGGTGGCGGTGAATCGGACGATTCGGGCGGGTGGTCTGGAGGAGGACGGCCCGCATGCGGCGCTGATCGATATGGCGCGGAATCTGGCGCGTCGGATGGACAAGGCAGGTCCGGATGAGGCTCCGCTGAATCTGCTGCGGATGTACGACTCGGCGGTGACGAAGCTCGAGCGCGCTGTGGCTCCGAAGCCTGCTCCGAGACCGCGTCGAGATGAGGGCGAAACGGCCGCGACGGCGGATGCCGTGCCGGCAGGTCCGCCTGACCTCAAGATCGTGGAGGAGTCGCCCCTTGACCGCATCCGGAGGCAGAAGCACCGCGCTGCTGGGTGACGAGTATGAGACCGCGGTGTTCGCGGATGCGAAGCGGTACGGGAAGCACGTCGGGTCGACGGAGCCGCGGATCGCGACCCCGCCGCTGCGTCGGCTGACACCGGAGACGTCGCACGGGTTCTCGGTGATCGACTTCGCGCTCACAGTGCTCGGGATCCGGCTGTACCCATGGCAGAAGGCTCTGCTGATCCGGGCGTTGGAGCTCAACGAGGACGGCACGTACCGGTTCCGCAAGATCTTCGTTCTCGTGGGCCGACAGAACGGCAAGACGACGCTGCTGACCGTGCTCGCGCTCTGGTGGCTGTTCGTCGACGCGGACAGCTTCCCCGAGCATCTGCCGGCGCGCGAGTTCCTGATCCTCGGCACGGCGCAGAACCTCGACATCGCCGAGGAGGCGTGGGATGCCGCACTGAAGCGGTGCGACCCGAACCCGGAGGAAGACGACGAGGAGTACGTCGTCGAGTGGTTGGCGACGGAGACACGGAAGCCGGTCAAGACGAACGGCAAGAAGTCTCTGCGGCTGCGGAACAACGCGAAGTACGAGCCTCGCGCGGCGTCGCGCATGGGCGGCCGCGGCAAGTCCGCGGCCCGCGTGATCATGGACGAGATGCGCGAGCAGCAGACGTGGGACGTCTGGGGCTCGGTGTCGAAGACGAAGAACGCGATCTTCAACTCGCAGCTGTGGGGCATCTCGTCGGCCGGTGACGCGAAGTCGGTGGTGCTGTCGACGCTCCGCGCCGGCGCGATCAAGACGATCCGCGAGTACGAGCAGTACGTCGAGACCGGCATCCAGACGCTCGAAGAGTTCGCGAACACGCACGATGTCGCGACGGCACTGTTCGAGTGGTCCGCGGAGCCGGGGAAGCCGCTGCTCGACATCGACGGGATCCTGCAGGCGAACCCGTCGGTCGGCTACAAGCCGATGTTCTTCGACTCGATCTGGTCAGACCTGCTCGGCGACGAGCCTGAGGCCACGAAGCGCACAGAGATCCTGTGCGACTGGGTCACGTCACGCGTCGAACCGTACCTGGACGGCGCCCGCTGGGCGGAAGCCGCCGACGCACCATCGCTGGACGACGACGGCGAGCTCGTCGACGTCGGGTCGACGATCGCTGACAGCTCGCGCATGGTCATGGGCATCGACGTGCACCGCGAGAAGCGGCTCACCCGGTCGACGATCGGTGTCGCCGGGTTCCGCGACGACGGTCGCGTGCACCTGGAGCTGATCGCGCAGCGCACGGGCATGACGTGGGTCGTGAAGCACGCGATCGCGGTCCGTGAGAAGACCGGCATCAACCAGATCGCAATCCAAACGAAGGGGTGCGACGCGGCCGACCTCGTGTCGCTGCTCGCGGACGCCAGGTTCGACATCGTCGACATCTCGGCGACGACCCTGCTGACCTCGGCGGGGCGGCTCGCCGACCGGCTCCGTGAGGACAAGATCCGGCACCGGTCGCAAGGCCCGCTGAACCTCGCGATCGCGAACGGCGTCACGAAGGCGCTCAGCGGCATGCCGGTGTGGGATCGCGACGCGTCGCCGGTCGACATCGCACCCGTGGTCGCCGTCACGAACGCGCTCGTCGGCTTGGAGTCGTTCGCGCCTAAGCCGAAGAAGCCGGCGCCGCCCCCGCCGGCACCAGCGGAGACGATCACACGCGACGAAGCCGTGTCCACCGAGGTGAACCTGGCGACCGTGCCCTTCTGAAGGAGGACCCATTGGCCCGCTTCTCGCTCTCTCGCCTGTTCTCGCCGCGAGCTGTACAGTCCGTGCACGCCGCGACGAGCGAGATCGGCTACCAGAATCCGGCGCTGCCGGGGTGGGGCGACTACTACGACGAGTTCGAGCAGAACCCCGATCTTCAGTGGCCGCTCGCGCTGAAGATTTACGACCGGATGCGCAACGAGGATCCGCAGGTCGGCTCGGTGCTGCGTGCCGTGACGTCGCCCATCCAGCAGTCGACGTGGTCGATCGACCCGGCCGGTGCGCGCGATGAGGCCGTCGAGCTCGTCGCCGACAGCCTGGGGCTGCCGATCAAGGGCCAGGAGCACGACGAGCCGCTGCGCACGCGCGACCGGTTCTCGTGGGACTCGCACCTGCAGCACGTGCTGCTGTCTCTGCCGCACGGGCACTCGTTCTTCGAGCAGGTGTACCGCATCGAGGGCGGCCGGGCGTACCTCCGCAAGCTCGCGTGGCGGCCACCGTCGACGATCTCGAAGATCGTGGTCGCTCGCGACGGCGGGCTCGTGGCGATCGAGCAGGACGGCCTGTCCGGGAGCGGGACCGTGCGCATCCCGGTCGACCGGCTCGTCGCCTACGTGCCCGAGCGTGAAGGTGCGAACTGGCGGGGCCGGTCCATCCTGCGCCTGGCGTACAAGATGTGGCTGCTGAAGGACTCGGGCCTGCGTGTGCAGGCGATGACGATCGAACGGAACGGGCTCGGCGTCCCGGTCTACACCGGCAAGGAGGCGCCCGACGAGGTCGAGGGTGAAGCCCGCACCAAGTGGGACGAGCAAGAGCGAGACTCGGGTCTGAAGCTCGCGAAGGGGCTTCGTGCAGGCGATACGGCCGGGGCATCGATCCCGGGTGGGGCGAAGCTCGAGCTCCTCGGTGTCAACGGGAGGCTGCCGGACACCGACAAGCCGATCCGGTACTACGACGAGCAGATCGGCCGCATCGCGCTGGCGAACTTCCTCAACCTCGGCGGCGACAATTCGACCGGCTCGTACGCCCTCGGCGACACGTTCGAGGACTTCTTCATCAAGTCGCTCAACCGTGAGGCCGAGTCGATCCGAAACATCACCCAGCAGCACGTCGTCGAGGACCTCGTCGACGTCAACTGGGGGCCGCAGGAGCGGGCGCCGAAGCTGACGGTCGCCCGCATCGGCGAGGACCAGGCAGCGACCGCCGAGGCGCTGAAGCTGCTCGTCGAGTCGGGCATCGTCCAACCCGACGAACGGCTGGAGTCGTGGGCACGAGCCCGCTACCGGATGCCGGTGAAGGACAAAAGCACTACGCGCGCCAGCTCGGCGCCGACCAAGTCGACCGAGGAGGCCGCATGAAGGGCATGCCGATCGCGTACGCGCAGGCACCGAAGGACTGGTTCCGCATCCAGGCGGCCGCGGTCGCCGAGGACGAGTCGACGTCCGCGGACGTCTACATCTACGACCAGATCGGGGAGACGTGGTGGGGCGGCGGTGTCTCGGCGAAGAAGTTCGCTGAGCAGATCAACGCGCTCGACGTCGACACGATCCGCCTGTTCCTGAACTCGCCCGGCGGGGCGGCGTGGGAAGGCGTGACGATCATGAACTCGCTGCGCCGGCACCGCGCGCGCGTCGAGGTCACGGTCGACGGCATGGCGGCGTCCGCGGCTTCGCTCATCGCGATGGCGGGCGACCACATCACCATGAACCGCGGTTCGATGCTGATGATCCACGACGCGTGGGGCTTCGCGATCGGCAACGCCACCGACATGCAGGAGACCGCCGCGATCCTCGACAAGCTGTCCGCGTCGTACGCCGACTCGTACGCCGCACGCGCAGGCAAGGACCGTGACCACTGGCGGGCCCTCATGAAGGCCGAGACGTGGTTCTCGGCCGAGGAAGCCGTGACGGCCGGGCTCGCTGACGAGTGGGTCGACGGTCCCGAAGACGCGTCGGACGCCGCTGCGCGATTCGACCTCTCGAAGTTCGGCTTCGCGTACGCGGGCCGTTCCCACGCCCCGGCGCCGCCGGTCGGCGCATCTCAGACCCCCGTCTCGTCCGAGCCGGGTGAACCCATCCGAAAGGAGAACGTCGTGGCATACGACGACCTGAAGGCTGGCCTCGCGAAGCGGCTCGGTGTCACCGACGCCGAGGCTTCGGACGACACGCTGCTCGCGGCGGTCGACCAGGCGCTCGCGGAGCAGGCCGAAACCCCCACCGAGACCGCGGCGCTGCCCGAGGGCGTCGTCGCGATCGACTCGGCCGTGCTCGCCGACCTGCAGGCGAAGGCCGCGCAGGGCGTCGAGGCGCTGAAGTCGCAGACCGAGACCCGTCGCGAGGGCATCCTCGCGAAGGCGCTCGAGGATGGCCGCATCGCCCCCGCGTCGAAGGACACCTGGGCGACGCTGCTCGAGCGCGACGAGGAGGGCACCGTGAAGGCGCTCGACTCGCTCGTGAAGAACGCGATCCCCGTCGAGGAGATCGGCCACGCGGACGTGAACGCGTCCGAAGACGAAGCCCTGGCCGCCGCGGCGGGCTGGGCCGACGACACGAAGGAGGCCTGAGATGGCTGACTACCTGCCGAAGATCGACGCGGGCAAGCCGTTCACGGCGATCGCGTCCGCCGCGATCACGGGCGGCCGCGTGCTGACCGTCTCCGGCGCTGACACTGTCGCCCACGCCGGAGCGGACGCCGTCGCCGCCTCGCTGATCGGCGTCGCCGGTTTCGACGCCGCGATCGGCGAGACGGTCACCGTGTACCCGCTCCGCGGCGTGCACAAGCTGACCGCGGGTGCCGCCATCGCGGCGGGCGCCACGGTCGGCACCCTCGCCGCCGGCAAGGTCGACGACGCCGGCACCAACCGATTCGGTATCGCGCTCACGGCCGCTGCGGCGGACGGTGACGTGGTCGAAGTGATCTGCTGACAAGGAGAAGCGCAGACATGGCCTCTTACACCTACCCGGTGGCGCGCCCCGAGGGCGCTCTCACCGCGCAGCAGATCCACCTTCTGCTGCAGAACCCGCGAGTCATCGCAAAGCGCCTCGCGGCTCTGGCGGATCAGAAGTTCATCGCGGACTTCATCCTCACGGGTCGCTACAACGCGGTCGGCGGTGGCATCTTCTACGAGACAGGCGAGCAGATCTTCGCCGCGGACGCGTCCGAGTCGGTCGCACCTGGCTCCGCGTACCCGAAGACCGTCCTCACGCAGGGCGAGCTCGCGGCCGCGAAGACAGACAAGCAGGGTCTCGCGACCGACATCACGGACGAGAAGATCTCGCGAGAGGGCATCTCGTTCGTGAACCGGGCGCTCACCCGACTCGCGAACACCGTGATCCGTGACGTCGACGCGCGCGCCATGGCGGTCATCACCTCCAAGGTGACGTCCACCGCGGCGGCGTCCGCGGCGTGGACCACGGCGGGCGCGATCCTGGAGTCGCTCGAGTCCATCTCCGGTTCCCGCGCCGACGGCACGGGCATCGACCTGGAGACGATCGTCCTCAAGCCGTCGAAGTACGCCAAGGTGATCGGCATCCTGGTCAACGCCGGCGTGCTGCCGCGCGAGCAGGGCAACATCATCCTGTCGGGCAACCTGCCGATGGACCTGCTCGGCTACACGTGGGCCACCTCGCCGCGGTACACGTCGGACAACCCGCTGTTCCTCGATCGCGAGCAGCTCGGCGGCATGGCCGACGAGGACCTCGCGAGCCCGGAGTTCGTCAAGGCGGGCACGTTCAACGTCGAGACCGCGACCGAGCGCGTCAAGGGCCACGACAAGTACGAGCTGCGCGCGCGCCGCGTCGTCGTTCCGGTCGTGACCGAGCCGAACGCGGGCGTGACCATCACGGGGACGAACCTCTGATGGCCGCGGAGGAGCCGACGGCGTTCCGCGTCGTCGGTCCCGTCGCGGTCGTCCGCAGCGGGAAGGCCGAGCGGTACGTGTACCGGAACGGCATCATCGTCGCGGACGACATCGACGAGGACAACGCCAAGCATCTGCAGGACGTCGGCCTCATCGAGGCGTTCGAGCTGCCCGAGGGTGCTCCCGAGCCTGAGCCGACCTTCTCGCAGGAGGACATCGACGCCGCGGTGAAGGCCGCGACCGAGGCCCTCACCGCCGAGCTGGAGCAGGCGAAGAAGGATGCCGCCGACGCGGCAGCCGAGCGCGACGCCGCGAAGGCCGAGCTCGACAAGAGCAAGACACCGGCACCGAAGGCCCCGGCACCCAAGCAGTCCTGACCGGACTGCACAGGGTCGACCCCCGTGTGATTCGTCACCGGGGGTCGACCCTCAACCATGCTTCCCCGACGCTGTGCGCCTCGCTCCCGCGTCGGATGCCGCCACGGGTCCAATGACCTCTGGCGATGACCATCGAGCCCTGTAGCGGGCTGCGCGAGCGAAGGGCAGGCCCATGCCGATCACCCACTCCGACATCGGTTCTGACGAGCAGCTCGCGCGCCGCATCCTGGTCCGTGCCCGTGACATCGCGCATTGTGTCGCGACGCTCGACAATGAGTCGGAGGACGGGAAGGACGCGATCGCGATCCTCAAGGGTGTCTATGCCCGCGCCTCCGATGTCGGCACCGGGGCCGTCGCGTCCCGCAGCCGCAACGGCACGAGCATCTCGCTCCGCGACATCAAGTCCGCGTTCACCGTCGAGGACGTGTCGAATCTCCGGTCGCTCTGCGACACCCCGTCGGCGCCCGCCGGGATGCCGCGTGGTTCGTTCCCCGCTGACCGACCTCTGTCGAAGCTCTGGGCCGAGGGGGAGTACTCGTGACCACGTGGGGGACGTTCTTCTACCCGCACACCGTGAGCATCCGGGCGCGGATCAGCGGCGGCAGCCTCGGCCCGCGCTACGCCGTCCCGCAACCGGCGTCGGCCGAGGTGCTCGACGAGGTGCAGCTGATCCGCAACATCGACGGCCAGGAGGTCGTGTCGTCGACGCAGGTCACCGTGCCGCTGGACACGACCGTTCCGGTCGGGTCGCTCGTGACCGTCTGGCCGGACACGCCCAACGCGCGAGAAGCCGAAGTGCTGCAGGTCAGCCGCGACGACAACGGCGACGACCTCCTCGACTCACACCTCGTGCTCCGACTGAAGTAGGGGAGGCCTGCCGTGGTGAAGATGCACACGCCGATCCTGTCGACGGCTGAGAAGGCCGCGCAGGAGGGCCTGCGGAAGGGCCTGAAGGTGCTGCTCGATCGTGCACGCGAGCTGTCGCCGACTGACACGGGCGACTCGGACAAGTCGGGGTTCGTCGCGATCGACGACCTCACCGGGCAGGTCGGGTTCGGGTCGTTCGTCTCGATGCTGCAGCACGAGCACATCGAGTGGCAGCATCTGGGCGGCGGGCAGGCGAAGTTCCTGGAGGCCGCGGCGGCAGAGGTCGACGTCAGCGAGTACGTGTTCGACGAGATCCGCGAGGCGTTCTCCTGATGGACGACGACGAGCTCACGTTCCGGCTCTGCGAGATCCTCGGCCGCATCCCCGGGTGGGTGTGGGACCCGACCCTCGACGCGTTCCCGCAGGACTCGACAGCGGTGTTCTACGGCGCCGTCCAGGACAAGCCCGATCGCGCCGTCGGCGTCCGCGTGTACGGCACCGAGGACCGGCTCACCGAGTTCGTCGCGGAGCGTCGCGCGCAGCTGTACTTCCGGGGAGGCCGCGGCGATCCCCGCGGTGCGAACAAGCTCGCGGCGCCCGCGTTCACGCTGCTCCAAGGTCTCTCCCGCGTGGGGGGAATCAGCGACATCCGTCGCATGTCCATGGCCCCCTTGGGTGCCGACACCAACGGCCGCGAGGAGCGGACCGACAACTACATCATCACCCTCGACAATCTGGAGGCTTCAACATGAACAGGGTTCCGCTCCCGGCCGACATCACGCTGGGCAAGTCCTACGAGTACGGGCTCGACGTCAACCTGGGGTCGTTCGCCGTCCCGCAGTGGCAGTCGTGCCGCCGCATCTCAGGGTGGGCGCCGACGTTCCCGAAGGTCACGAACGACGTGCAGTCGTACGACGACCAGGGCGCACCGAACGAGGACGTCACGGGCCGCGGGTTCGCGGGCGCGTTCACGATCCAGGCGAACCGGTCGCTCACGTCGGGGCTGTACCTGCCCGAGATCGAGGCGCTGCTCAACGCGAGCCGCGCGAAGGCGGAGGCCGCCGTCCTCGACGTGCGGTTCTACCACAAGCCCGCGATCGGCACCCCGCACCCGACCGACGCCGGTCGTGCGCTCGTCACCGTTGAGATCACGCGGCAGAACACCGGCAACGCGGAGAACGAGGTGTTCGCCGTCACGCTCACCGGCAAGGGCGAGTACACGCCGATCGCGAACCCGTGGACCGGGTGGGGCTCGACCGCACCGACGATCATCGGCATCACGCCCGCCGACGCCGGCAGCGGCGACCTCGTCACCATCACCGGCTCCGGGTTCCTCACGGCGACCGCGGTCACCTTCGACACGCTGCCCGCCGAGTTCGTCCCGGCCAACGACGGATCGATCATCGCGCAGCTGCCGACCGACACGGCCGGCACCGTCCCGGTGGTCATCACGAACCCGGCCGGCTCGTCGGTCGCGTTCTCGTACGAGCGCGGGGCCTAACCGGTGGGTGCCGTCGACTTCGAACAGTGGGCGGTGCCGGACCTCACGCTGACGTTCAGGGGCGAGACGTACACCGTCTCGCCCCCGTCCGTCGACGAGGCCGCGATGATCCTCGCGTCGGCGGTGCTCGCCGAGGTGAAGTTCGGGCTCGCCGAGGGACCCGTCCCGCCCGAGGTTCAGTCCGTGATCGACAGCATCGGGACCAAGCACCCCGCGCTCGGCCAGGCGGTGTACGACCGCATGGTCGCCGACGGTGTCCCGGCGGCGACGATCGACCGGTTCGCCGTGTACGCGATGTTCTACTGGGCGCGCGGCCAGGGGTTCGCGGACTGGATCGCCGCTGTCCTGTGGACGCCGCGTGAGACCGAGGAACCGAAGGCGGGTGGTACGGCCCCAAAAGGCTCGTCACGGCCGAAGACTGGGCGCCGTACGGCATCGGGGAACCGGACGCCGATGGCTGGTACCCGGACTACCGGCCGGTCCCGGAAGACCTGAAGCCTGAGACGGTCACGGCGGCGCCGACGACAGAGCCCGAGCTCGACTACTCGCTGCTCGCGCTCGTCACGCACTGGCAGCTCGTCGTCGCCGAGCTCGCGAAGGAGTACGGGGTCGACCTGTACGACCCCGCGGTCCGGCGGCGCCCGTGGCCGGGGATCCGCACCATGATCTTCAGCCTCTACGACTCGCCTTCTCGCCTGCGGGCGGTACTCACCCGGAGGTGACCGATGCCGCTGCGCGCAGCCGAGATCGAAGTCCTCGTCACCGTCAACGACGACCAGGTCGCCAAGGCGGAGAAGGACATCAAGTCGACCGGGCAGCGGATCGAGAAGAACCCTCTGAAGGTCGACGCGGACGCGAAGGGCGCGATCGCCAGCCTCGACCGTGTCGAGGCGCAGGCGAAGCGGATCGTCACCGCGAAGACGATGGCGACCGTCGACGCCAATATCGACCGCGCCGAGAAGTCGTTCATGCGCGTGTACGAACGGCTCGACTACCTCAAGTCTGTGCGCACCGAGCTCGACGTCGAGGCCGACATCAAGCGCGCCGAGGCGAACCTGCAGAAGGTGCAGCGGAACCTCGACGGGCTCCGGGCGGCGAAGGCAGTCATGGAGGTCGACGCCGACACCTCGGGCGCGGAGGCCGCGCTCGACGACGTCGCCGACAAGGCTGAGGGTGCGGGTAAGGACGGCGGCGCACGCGGCGGCAAGGCGATCGTCGGCGGCATCGTCGCCGGTCTCGCCACCATCCCGATCGCTGGGGCTGTCGCGAAGATCGCTGAGACGGCCGCGAACGCCGTCGTCGAGGGCTTCCAGAACGGCCTGGGTGTCGAGGTTCGCTTCGACAAGCTCGCCGCGCTGGCGGGCCTCGACCCCGAGCAGGCGACCCGCATCGGCCGCGCCGCCGGCGAGGCCTACTCGCAGGTGTTCGGCGAGTCGATCGAAGCGAACATGGACACCGCTCGCCTGGCGGTCCAGTTCGACCTGATCGACGAGAACGCCACGACGCGCGACGCTCAGAAGGTCATCGAAGGGCTCGCCGGCATCGCGAGCGTCCTCGACGAGGACGTGGCGCCGGTCGCCCGCACAGTGACGACGTTGCTGCAGAGCGGCATCGCGAAGTCTGCCGACGAGGCGTTCGACCTCCTCGCCGCCGGCGCCCGCGAGGGCGTCAACCGGGCCGAGGACCTGCTCGACACCTTCACCGAGTATCCGGCGCTGTTCAAGCGTCTCGGCCTCACTGGGCCGGAGGCGCTCGGCCTCATCAACCAGGGGCTGAAGGCGGGCGCCCGGAACAGCGACCTCGCCGCGGACGCCCTGAAGGAGTTCCAGATCCGTGCGACGGACGGCTCGAAGCTGTCGGCGCAGGGGTTCGAGGCGCTCGGCCTGTCGGCTGAGGAGATGACAGCGAAGATCGCGGCCGGTGGTGACTCGGCCCGCGACGGACTTGACATCGTCCTCGACCGGCTGCGCGCGATGGAGGACCCGGTGGCGCGCAACGCCGCGGCGGTCGCTCTCTTCGGCACCCAGGCTGAGGATCTCGGCGACGCGCTGTTCGCGATGGACCTGTCGTCGGCCGTCGACGAGCTCGACGGCGTCACGGGCGCCGCGCAGCGGATGTTCGACACCCTGTCGGACAACGACGCGACCAAGATGGAGCAGGCGAAGCGCAACATCGAGGTCGCCCTGGACGGCATCCAGGGTGCACTCGCGACGGCGTTCTCGGACCCGCTCGGCGACTTCGCTGACTGGGTGTCGCAGAACCGTGGCCCGCTGCTGCAGTTCTTCCAGGACCTCATCAACGGTGCGTTCGACTTCGCCGTGGCCGCCACGGAGGGCTTCGGCACGTTCGTGTCCGGGCCGCTCGCGGAGATGGTCGACGGGCTCGCTGCCGTCATCGACATGTTCAACGGGTTCGAGGGGAAGCCGAAGGAGCTCACCGATCTCGCGGAGAGCATGCGCGGGTTCGACGACGTCACGGACTCCGCGGTCGACTCGCTCGAGGGCATGCGGGACCAGTTCAACGGCTTCGCCGATGGGCAGGTCGCGCTCGGCTTCCTCAACGATGCTGCGATGCGTGTCGCGGACTCGATCGGTCAGGTCGGCTCGGAGCACGGCACCATGGAGTCGCAGGTGCGGGCTGCGATCGCCGCGATCAGCGACGAGGTGGCCGCGGCCGAGGCTGCGGGGGAGTCGCAGGCGAACCTCACCGACCGGTACAACACGTCGACGCAGGCGCTGTTCGCGCAGATGATGCAGACCGGGATGACGCGTGAGGAAGCTCAGGCGCTCATCGACACCGTGCTGCAGACGCCGACCAGCGCGGCGACGACGTTCAGCTCGAACGCACCGTCCGAGCAGGGCAAGGTGCAGTCTCTCGCGGACCGCATCGTCACGCTGCCTGACGGGTCGGTGATCATCACGGCCGACACGACGCCGGCGCGGAACGGGTTCGAGGGCTTCATCCAGTCCGCGACCGGGCGGCGCATCAAGGTGTACGTCGACGCGTACGGCGGCCAGTCGTACCAGAACGCCGGGTCGAGCATCCGTTACCAGGCGAACGGTGCACTGCTGGAGTTCATGGCCGACGGTGGCCTGCGCGGGCTGAGCCCGATGCAGTCGATCGCGCAGATGGTCCCGGCGAACACGTTCCGTGTCGTCGGTGACCGTGGCGACGTGCCGGAGCTGTACGCACCGCTGGACGGGTCGGCGCGGTCGTGGGCGCTGCTGCTGGAGGGTCTCAGGCGGATGCCGGGCTCGCCAGGTGGCGCCGGGGCGCCGGCGCCGTCGCGGGCGGGTGCCGCGGTGCCGCCGATCCAGGTCATCCACAACGGCGACAACTACGCCGTCGATCCGGCCGAGATCGTGCGCGAGGAGCGGCAGCAGCTCACGCGCGCGCTCGACGCGCACTCGATCACGACGTAGGAGGTCTCGATGCCGATTGTCCTGGCGGCTCCTGCGAGCACCTCCGGTGCCGGCTCGTCCGCGTTCTCGCCTCGCGCGATGACGTGGACGGGCTGGGACGGGAGTCTCTGGCCGCTCGTGGGGTCGACAGCGAGGAACCCCCGCATGGCGCCGGGTGTGCAGGGCCTCCACATGCCGCCGATGGTGATCCACAAGTCGTCGTCGCCGCTGGTCGCCGGCGAAGACCTGCTCGGCTACTCGCTGCCCGCCCGCCCGGTCTATTGGCCGATGCTGTTCCGCGCGGCATCCGCGGCGCAGTGGGAGGAAGATCACGGCGCGTTCTTCGACTCGTTCCACCCGATCATCCCCGGCACGTGGACGGTCGGCATCGGCGACAAGGCGCGCTCGCTGCCGCTGACAGGCGTGTTCGACGGGTCGTACTCGTTCGAGCGCGACCCGTTCGTGACGGGTCGGGCGCTGATCGGTGTCGAGCTGTCGGCGCCGCGGCCGCTGTGGAGGGGGAAGCGGATCTCGCGTCCGTTCTACGCGGCCGAGGGCGTCGACTTCATCGACGCCGACGGGGCGCCCACGTTCCATGTCTCCGGCGCGGCGACGTTCCAGGAGGCGCGGATCCCGAACCCGGGCGACGAGCCCGCGTACCTCGTGTGGACGGCAGTCGGGCCGCTGGAGAACGTGCAGCTCGGCGTCGGCGATGCGGTCATCGACGTGCCATTTCCCATCGCGGACGGCGAGGTGCTGCAGATCGACACCGACCCGGCAGGTCTGTTCGCGACGCTCGACGGCGCGGACGTCACCCGTGACCTCGGGTTCCAGATGTTCGCGCCCGTCCCGGCGCGCGGCGAGACCCGGCTCGTGATCATCGCGGCCGGCGCTGGCGCGGTGACCGCGGAACTCGTGCCCCTGTACTGGCGGGCGTTCTGATGGTCGCGCGGAAGTACCTGCAGGCTCAGTTCTTCGACTCGGGCTCGTCGTTCATCCGCCAGGTGATCCCCTCCAAGACCGTCGCGACGCTCCGCTGGAACGTCGCATCCTCCGCGTACCTCACACTGCGCGACGACCACCCCATCGTCTCCACGCTCGTGGGCGAGGAGGGCGTCCGCTGCGCCGTGTGGATGGTCACCGAGGACGGAGCGACCCACAACGCTCGCCGGCTCCTCGAGGGCCGTGTCGGGGCGCCAGCCGGCGCCGATGCACCGAACGGCACAGTGACCGTCCCGGTGCTGGACGACTTCCAGGAGCTCGCGACGATCCTCGGCTGGCAGGTGCCGGGCGCGCTCATCGGCGGGCAGGGCGCCTCGGAGTACTGGCGCGCCGCCGGGACGTCGGAAGCGAACGCGAAGGCCGCGATCGCGGCGAACGTGACCCGGCTCGGACTCCCGTGGGACGTCGCGCCGTCGCTGGGGCGAGGACTCTCGCGACCGATCGAGCTGCGAATGGATCCGCTGGCGTCGACGATCGTGCCTCCGCTGGTGCAGGACAGGCTGCAGCTCGTCATCGAACGCAACGAGGACACAGGCAGGTGGCTCGTCGACGTCCGCGAGGGTGAGACATTCTCGCGCCCGATCACACCGCAGTCGGGGGTGCTGTCGAACTGGTCGTGGGTGAAGCAGCCCGCCACCGCGACGCGTGCTGTCGTCGGCGGCCGAGGTGACGGGGTGGCCCGCGAGTTCGCGCTCGTCGTCGACGCGGCGCTCGAGGCAGAACTGGGCACCGTGCTCGAAGTGTTCGTCGACGCGCGGAACGCCGAGGAAGGCGCGAGCCTCGTCCCCTATGGTGAGGCGGCACTCGCAGACCGGGCCGCGAAGGCGGGCCTGACCGCTGAGCTGCGGGAGACGTCGTGGTTCCGATTCCCGGATGCCTACGACGTTGGCACGAAGGTGCTCGTGCAGATCGGGGCGCTGTCCGTCGAGGACGTCATCTCGCAGATCACCGTGACCCACGACGTCCAGTCCGGGTTCTCCGTCGTGCCGACGGTGGGTCTCGCATCCGAGGACCCGCAGGCGCGTCTCGTCGGCTTCATCAACAACGTGGCGACCGCGGTGCGCGGTCTCGAGAGGCGGTAACCGTGACCATCACGTCGAAGGGGTACGAGGGCTCGGTCGACTACGCGACGTGGGCGCTCGTGGCTTCCCACGCAGGAGCCGAGTACGGCGTCGTCGGACTCCCGTCGTTCGCGCTGTCGGCCGGGCCCGGCGACCGTGAGGTGCGGGTCGCTGCCGGGCGTGCAGTGGGGCAGGGCATCGTCGACGACTCCGACGCTGTCACGTCGCTCGTCGGCACACCGGTCACCGCGGGCAACCGTTGGGACCTCGTGTGTCTCCGTCGTGACTGGCTGACCGGCACATCGACGCTGGTCCTACTGCCAGGTCTGGCGTCCGGCGACAAGGTGATCCCGATCGCTCAGATGGAACGCGACCCTGGGGTGACCGACGATCAGCCGATCGGGCTTGTGCGGTTCGCGGCGGGCCAGTCGGCGGCGCAGGAATTCGAGGACCTCCGGGTCTGGTACGGCTCGGGCGGCACCGCGGCGAAGTCGCTGCTGGTCCGACAGTTCCTCGACCGCATCGGCTCGCGCGTATGGATCCAGGGCATCACCTGGGTTCGCGGATTCGCCTCCGACGGCACCGACAGGTGGGTGCCTGACTCGGTGTACGTCGGCACGACCGCCCCGCCCTACGCCGACAACCTGCTCTGGGTGAGGCCGTAATGGCCTTCGTCGACAAGGCGACCGGTCAGGCTGGCGCACTCCGGATCGACTTCGACGGCACGACGGTTCGGTTCTACGTCTACGGCGGGTACTCGACGACCAACTCCGGCGGGCTCGGATGGAGCGGCGTCGTCAACGGCGTCGGTGTCGGTGGCTCGCAGCCGTGGTCGACGGGGACGAAGCCAGCGCCCGGCCTCCTGTTCGGCGCGTGGACAGCGAACTACGGCACGCAGACGGTGTCGTTCACACTCAACGCGACGGGCACGAGCGGACTCGGTGGGCCGACCACGCTCACGATGACGATCACCCGGCAGGCGCCACCTCCACCGGCGACACCGCCTGCCGCGCCGCACAGTCTGTCGGTGAGCGACATCACGCTGACCTCGTTCCGGGTGACCTACAGCCGAGGTGCCAACAACGGCGCGGCGATCGACCAGGATCACGCCGAGTGGTCCCGCGTCTCCGACGGCGTCGTGGTGTGGGACGACGCCCCGTTCGGTGTTGGCCCTGCTGGCAACCCAAACGGCGCGTCCATGCCTGCCGGAGTCGGCCTCGCGCTGGCATCGGGCGTCGAGTACCGGGTACGCATCCGCTCTCACAACAGCGCTGGATGGGGTCCGTTCTCCGGCTACGTGTCGGCGCGCACTCTGTCCGGCATCCGCGCAGGCAAGGCCGGGGCATTCCCGGTCGCCGAACTGAACGTTGGCAAGGGCAACGCGTTCAGCGTCCCTCAGCTCAGCGTCGGCAAGGCAGGTTCGTTCGGGCCTCCGACCTGATCTCGTACGCATCACGCTCATCTGGCCCCGCCTGTCGGGGGCTTCGTCGTTCTCGGAGGGACTCATCATGACCCGCTGGCCGAATGGCTCATCCACCCAGCCGCGCGTCTCGTCGCCGTACGGGCCGCGCGACCCCAGGGTCGGGATCTCGAACTTCCACCACGGTGTCGACTTCACCGGGTACTCGACCATCTGCGCGGTGCTGCCAGGCCGCGTGTCGTGGGCGGGGCGGTACAACGACGCCGCCGGAAACGCGGTCTGCATTCGACCTGACGGGTTCAACGACACCGTGGAGATCCTCGACTTCCACGTCGCGTCGTGGAAGGTGTCGAAGGGGCAGCGGGTCTCCGAAGGCCAGGCGCTGGCGGTGCCCGGGCGCACGGGCAACGCTTCCGGCGTCTGCGACCACTTCGAGATCCGGGTGAACGGCACTGCCGTGGACCCGATCGCGTGGATGCGTGCGCACGGCGCCGGGGCTGGCTCTGCTGCGGGCGCGTCTGGTGCCTCGAGCTGGTCGGACGCGCAGAAGCAGACGTTCCTCGTCTCCATCGGCCTGGACACCGGCGGCATCGGCAACGGGTGGGGACCGAAGTCCATCGCCGCGACGAAGACGTTCCAGCAGCTCGTCGGCCTCACCGACGACGGCGTATTCGGACCGAACACGACCGGTGTCGCCCTGGTCATCAGCGCCGGCGCCAACCTCACCGCCCGTCCCGTCGCCGACATCCAGCGCGTCATCGGCGCCGCGGCCGACGGCATCTGGGGCAACAAGACATCGCTCGCGGTGTTCCGCTGGCAGAAGGCGAACGCCCTCACCGCGGACTCGAAGTGGGGTCCGCTGTCGGATGCGAAGGCATTCCCGCCCGCGCCGCCAGTCGTGGTGCCGCCGTCGACGCAGTGGCCAACGAACGGCCGCAACGCGACGTCGCGCCCGACCGCCGAGATCCAGCGCCTCGTCGGCGTGAAGGACGACGGCGAGTACGGGCCCGCGACGTCGCAGGCGGTCGCCGCCTGGCAGTCCGCGCACTGGCTGGAGGCCGACGGCATCTGGGGCCAGGCGTCGGACGGCACCGGGTTCCCACCCGCCGGGTCGATCCACGGCATCGACTACTCGTTCGCACGCCCCGACGTCGCCACGCTCGCGCAGCGCGGCGTGAAGCTCGCCGGCCGCTACCTGTGGTCGCCGACCTACGCCGACGGCCGCACGAACAAGGGCATCAGCAAGGGCGAGCTCGCAGCGCTCAACGGCGCCAGCATCGACGTGTTCTTCATCTACGAAGAGGACGGCAAGGAACTGCTCGGCGGCCGTGACGCCGGCGTGCGCGTCGCGACCGCGGCAGAGGGCTTCCTCACCGCGCTCGGCAAGCAGGGGCACCCGATCTACTTCAACGTCGACTACGACGCGCCCGCGGCGGACCTCCCGAAGATCCTCGAATCGCTCGACGGCATCGCGTCCGTGATCGGCGTGGAGCGGGTCGGCCTGTACGCCGGCTACGGCCCGCTGAAGGCCGCGTTCGACGCGGGGAAGATCCGGTGGGGCTTCCAGACGTACGCGTGGTCCGGTGGCAAGTGGGACGCCCGCGCCCAGCTCCAGCAGTGGTCGAACGGCCAGTGGGGCGGCTCTGTCGACTTCACCCGCGCCATGGTCGCCGAGTACGGCCAGCACCCCGTCACCGTCACGCCGCCGCCCGACCCCGAACCGGACACGGTTCCTGTGGACCGGTCGTGGCTCCAGTCGGTGTTCGACAAGCTCAAGCAACTCCTCGGAGGTGGGAAGTGACCCGTCGCACGAACGTCCAGCACGGGCAGAAGCGGTCCCGGCCACTGCCGATGTGGCTGATCGCCCTCGGAGTCATCGGGGGAGCGCTCGCCGTCGGCTGCCTGCTCGGCGCGCCGAGCGTGGTGGGAGGGTGACCATGGACAAGCACCCGATTCCGCCCCGCCGCCGGCGCCTGTACGAGGCGCTGATCCGGGCGGTCGACCTCGTGGTCTACGCCGCCGTGTTCGCGGGCGGCTGCTACGCGATGTTCGCCACACCGTCCACGGTCGTCGACGAGCTCGGCGACGCGAACTGGCTGATCGTGTTCTGGGCGGTCATGCTGCTCGCCGGCGGATCGGTCGGGTTCGCGGGGCGCGCCTTCCGTCGGTGGATGGTCGAGACGCCGGCGACCGTCGCATCGTTCACGGGAATCCTCGTCTACGTGATCGTGCTCGGCCGGTACGCGTTCACCAGCATCACCGCGGCTGTCGCTGTAGCGCTCACGATCGTCGCCGCGCTGACGATGGCGCGGAGGTGGCTTGAGCTGCAGATCTTCGCGACCGAGCCCGGCCTCAACATGCGCGGCCGGCTCCTCGCAGCGCTCGGGAGGCGAACAGCGAACACCGTCCCGCGCGACCAGTAGGAGGCCGCCGTGGAGAACCCGATCGCGATCATCGTGACCGTCGTCACGTCCGTCGGTTTCGGCGCCGCGGTGAAGGCGATCGTCGACGGCATCCTGATGGCCCGCAAGGGCATCTCCGGCCGCGAGGACCGACGCAAGAGCGACATCATCGCGCAGCGTGATCATGCGCTCGCCCTGCAGCTTGCGGCCGAGGAGGGCGAGCGCGCCGCCGACGCTCGCGCGGACGCCGCTGAGGCCGCGCGTGACCGAGAGCGCGACAAGCGGCGCATCGCGCAGGAGTCGCTCATGGAGGCCCGCTTCCAGCTCCGGGAGCGCGGCATCGATCCGGGCCCGTGGCCCGACTTCGAGAACACCGAGAACCCGAACCGACCGTAGGAGGTCAACGACCATGAAGAGCAACCTCACGAACCCGCTGTGGTGGCGGGACGCCGCACTGCGTGGCCTGTACACGGCGCTCGCGATCGCTCTGCCGTACCTCGGCGGCGCGCTGGTCACGGCGGTGCCGTGGCTGACGATCCTGCTCGCCGGTGGGCTCGGGTTCGTCACCTCGCTGGCGACGTCGCTCGCTGGCCTTCCCGAGGTGGCCGGAGTGAACCTGCCGTGGTGGCTCGCCGCTGTCGAGCGCGTGGTCAAGACGTTCGCGCAGGCGCTCCTGTCCGGCTTCATCGGCGCGACCCTGCTCACCGACGTGCCGTGGACCACCGTGCTGCAGGCAGCGTTCCTCGCTGCTCTCGCGTCACTGGTCCGGCTGATCCTCGCCACTCTCCCCGCCGACCCGACTCGCGCGGTCCCGCAGAACGTGGTCGTGCAAGAGCTGCTGCCCGACCAGACCCAGCGCCACGTCTGACCCACCACCCTGAAAGGAGGCCCGCCCGTGCCCATCCAGGACTACTTCGGCGGATTCCCGGTCGCATACAACCCCGACACGGGGGAGCTCGTGCGCGAGGCCACCTTCCAGGTGTTCGCACCCGACGACCTCGCGTTCGCGACGCCGCTGGCGATCACGGACCCAGCGTCGGGCGCTCCGATCACGAGCCTGCAGTCCACCTCGGACGGAGTCCTCCGCGACTTCAGGGTCGCGGGGGACCCGCCGCAGGTCGTGATCAAGTCGGGGTCGTTCGTAACGAAGCTGACGTCGCTGTACGGCGTGCTCAGGGAGGCCGGGTTCGACCCGGAGACCGTTGCCGCGGCGGCAGCATCTGTGCCCGAGGCGACGGCCGCGCGGGATGCGGCGATCGCGGCCCGCGACGCTGCTCTTGCGGTCCCGACGTCGAACGACGGCATCGTGGAGGCGCTCGTGTCCGACCCGGCGTCGGAGACTGGCGTCGCACTCTCGGCCGCGATTGTCGGGTCTGCATTCCCGGCTGTCTCCGCGCTGAAGTACGGGGACCCCGAGGACAGCACGACCGACCAGACGGCGGCGGTCCAGCAGGTCATCGATGAGGTCGCAGCGGCCGGAGGCGGCGTCATCTCCTGGCCGGCACGGCTCATCGTCGCTGACATCATCCTCAGAACGAACGTCCGGATCATCGGTCAGGGATTCGGACGCAGCGTCATCAAGGCGCCCGCCGGGTCGACGCGCAAGGGCATCGTCACGATCGATCAGTCGGGCGGGCCGGTGCGCCGCGTGTACCTGTCGGACGTATCGATCTCCGGTAACGGCAACCCGAACCAGTGGGGGATCTTCTTCAAGGGTGTCGCGGGCTCGATCGCTCCCTTCGATGGCGGCCTCTGGTACTCCGACTTCGAGCGCCTCCGCATCTCGAACACGCTGCCCGGCGGCATCCTCATGCAGGGCGGTCCGGTATCCAGCCTGCTGCCGCAGCAGTTCCTGAACTTCCGGTCCGTCCACATCCAGCTGACCAGCGGTACGTATCCGAACTGGGTCGGGATCCGCATTGCGGGGCAGGTCGGGCAGGTGCATTTCGATCAGGTTGAGGCCTCCTACCGTGGGACGAACTTCGAGCTCGGAACGAACTACGGCGCCGCAGGCCTCTACGTGTCCCGCGAGATCGACGACAGCGGCGCGATCATCTCCGATAGGTACCCGTACGCGCTGAAGTTCACGACATGCACGTTCCAGGGCTGCGTTGTGGGCGCACGGCTCGACCGGGTCCAGGGTTGCACTCTCGAATCGCCCTGGTTCGAAGACAACCAGTCGGGCATCCTGTTCGAGCAGTCATGTTCGTCGTGCTCCGTGGTGGACGGCACCTTCGCCGACTCGGGGTCGAACGGTGCGGGTACCGGCTACATCGCTCAGGCGACCGGTACTGCGTATGGGGAGATCGACAACCCGACGGTTCTCGGTGCGTACGATCGCACCTGGGTGAACTCGACAGGCCAGGGCCACCTGCGTGTGTGGAACGCCGGCAACGGCTCCGCGAGCATCGCCAACTTCCCGAAGCAGTTCGCTGCTGCCGGGACACTGGTTACCGCTCGCGAGCGGTACATCTCCATCACTGGGGCGACCACCGTGACGAGCTTCACCTCGTATCTGGATCCGGATGAGGTGCTGTACGTCCGCCTCCTCAGCGACGTCACGATCAACGGCTCGTCGGGGAACATCCGTTTCCCGACAGGCGTGAACAACACGACGCTGACGTTCCGTGCCGGCGCGAGGCTGGCGTTCAAGTTCGACAAGAACGGCAACCTGTTCACCCTGATGAGCATGAGTGACCGCGTGCTCGTGAACGCGGCGTTCCGAATCGAGGGCGACAGCGGCAACGGGTACTTCGATTACCGGTCGCAGTCGGCGGATCCGGCTGCACCGACGAGTGGATACGCGCGTCTGTTCATGCGAACCAATGGCAGCGGCAAGGGCGAGCTGTGTGTGCGATTCGCGACCGGCGCTGTGCAGGTGCTGGCGACCGAGCCGTAACGTCACGAGACCGTAACGGTGGTCCTCTAGGGTGGCAGGCGTGACCACGCAGCAGGACACCGACCACCTGACCGAGGTCCGTTGGAAGACGGAGTCGATCCTCCGGCGCCATTCTGGCCTCGAGCAGGATGTCGCGCTGCTAGATGCCCCTGCGCTGATCAACGTCGGCGACTCGATGATCTGGCAAGGCCAGGTCGAGTACATGAACCGCCTCGGGCACCGCATCCGCTACGCGGCCGACATGCAGTCCTACGACGCGCGTCGACTGAAGCGGTCGATGCCTGACGGTGGGATCGTCATGCTCCGCGGCGGCGGGAACTTCGGAGACCTGTGGGTTGGGCACCAGAACTTCCGCGAGCGAGTGGCGCAGGAACTCCGCAACTGCGAGATCGTGCAGCTCACCCAGTCAGTGATGTTCCGGGACCCGGCACGGGCGGCTCAGGCGAACAAGGTCCTGAGCGCGCACCCGTCGTTCACGCTGCTCGTCCGGGATGACCTGTCGATGGAGCGCGCACGCGAGCAGCTGCCTGACGTGAAGATCGAGCGCGCCTACGACATGGCCCTGGGGTGGACGCCGCGACGCACAGCGGAGCCCACCCCGGGTCGGGTAGTGGTCATCGCCCGGAGGGACCGTGAGGCGTCATCGGGTCTCGCGGAGGCCTCGGAGGCGTGGCGGACACCGTACGACGTGCATGTGACGGACTGGGGCAGCCATGCTCGCTACCCGTCGCGGTGGGGTGCCACCCGCAAGCTGCTGAAGCAGAATGGGAAGCTCGTCTATCGACAGTGGCCCTCACTGCCGCAGCCCACGATCGAGCGCAGCCTCCGGTATCTCAACCGGTGGAACCTCGACTCCGCCGTCGACCTGTTCAGCCAGGCGCAAGCCATGGTCGTCGACCGACTCCACGCCCACGTGATCGCCTCGCTGCTCGGCATACCGCACGTGGTGCTCGACAATGACCACGGCAAGATCAGTTCCGTGTTCCACTCATACACGGGCCAGTTCTCAACGGCGCACTACACGACGTCGACCGACGAGGCCCGCGCAATTCTCGACGAGCTCATGTCGCGCTGAGCCAGAGCCGCAGTCCCAGAACGAGCAAGGACACCACCCCCAGAACGAGACCGGCCGCGGACATCAGTCGGTTTCCGCGGAGCCCTCCTCGCGCATGCACGAGGCCAATCACTCCGACGATGACCGCCGCCGCGGCCAAGATGAGCGTCAAGCCCACGAGGCTCGCGTCGCCTAGGGCGAAGATCAGACCGAAGGGGCCTGCCAAGAGCGAAGCGATGGAGGCGGCGTGGATCCTCTCGGCGTCTGACGGAGGGGGCGGTTCGTCTTGGCTCACCTCGCCGAGCGTAGTCCGGCCTGACCGCATGTACTGATTCACCTATCGCACGCACTACTCCCGAGTTACCGCCCTTCTGGCTTCGGCCGGGAGGGTGGTTCTGTCGTTCCCACTGCGCGTCGTGCTGGATGATCTTCGCGCCGAGCTCATCCTCCACTGGAGGCTCTGGAGGGTTGGGCGCGTTCGTCATGTAGGCAGAAGGCCAGGTAAAGTGCCCATCTGTGGTGGGGGACAACGGGGACGACTCGTCGCGGTCGATAGCCGAGGCGTTGCATGCGGGGCTCGACTGGTGCTTCAACAAGCTCGCGTGGCTGCCTGTCACCCTCGTCATCGTCCTGAATGGCCTAGGCGGTCTATTCGCGATCCTCGCGGGATTCGCACCGGTCAAGGACCGCCCCGTCAATGTCGCGATCGCTGTCGCAGCTGTCGTTCTCGCAGGTATCCTGTCAGCCCTGATCGAGCGCGAGCGCCGGCATTCTGAATCAGTGCGCACCCGAGAGGGCGCGACAGCCCAGCTCGCCGTAACCGAGGCGGTGCTCCCGGTTCTGGCCCTCGTGGGAAAGATGGCCTCCGAACCCTCCAACCGGCGCGCAGTGCCGTTCGAGAAGACTGTCAGCCACGTCCTGCAGTCCAAGGCTGTTCTCTTCCCCGGCGTCAAGGATGTCCGAATGGTCGTGTACCGCGTCGAGATAGACGGACCGAGGAAGCGGTTGGTCGTCGAGGACTCAGCGGGTCGCCGCCGCGACAAGCCCGAGCCGTTCGTGGCTGGGGACGGCGGTCGGGGCGATGCGGCGTTCGAGTGGCTGTCAGGCGGGAAGCCGAAGTTCGTCCCCAACACGGCGGCGGAGTACGACAAGGCGTGGAAGGGGTCCGGCCGGGGGTACCGCACCTATATATCTGTGCCTATCCTGGTGAAGGATGAGGCCTTCGGAATGCTCACCGTCGACGCGCCGACACCCGGCGATCTCGACGAGACAGACGTCCCGCTAGTTGAGGTCCTCGCAGGGTTGCTCGCCGTCGGATACCGATTGAGGTCGAGATGAATCAGCGTCGTGTCTACCGGGCGATGTCACACGCTGTCCGTACACTCCGAACTAGGCGACGTGGGGAGAAGCCGATGGCAGATCGAATCAAGGTAACGCCTAGCCAGCAGAGCCGGACCGGGCGTTTCGACGAACAAGCCCTGCAAGCGCGCCGCGCGAATGCGGAGCGGCTTGTGCGAGACGAAGAGTCTCGCCGTCGTACGCGACGGTTCAACGCACGCACGACGTGAAAAAGCAGCCCCTCTCGCACCGCGGTGTGAGAGGGGCAATTTCGTGTCCGCGGCTGGTCAGAGCGCGCGGACGCTCAGCAGCCGCCACCCCTGGGGCACCTTGGCCTCGAGCGCGGCCATGTCGTCGGCCTCGATCTCCTGCACACCGTCCATGCGCGTGATCGTGGCTGTCGACGTGAGTAGGTGCGACCCCTTCGGCATGGCGGCCGGCACGTTGGTCGCCGCCCACCCGTCGGGGAGCTGCGCGTCGACGGCCGCCTGCAGTGCGGCGAGGGAGTCGCCCTCCACCTCGATGGTGCGGGTCTCCAGGGGACGGATGCGGCCGATCAGCATGCGTCGATCCTACGAGCGGCGGGTGACGGCGTTCCGCCACACCATAGTCTCGGTGGTGCCGCGGGGACCGTTCCACTCGACGTTCACGACCCGGTCGTTCCACCCGCGTGCGAACGCCGCAATGCGTTCGGCGGGGCGGTCGGGCCATGACACCCACGCCCACACGGCAGGCTTGGACTCGCTTCGTGGAACCCAGTGGATCGGGTTCGGGCCGAACGCCTGCTGCGGCAGGGTGGTTGGGCGGGGCGAGGCCTCTGCGATCGCCTTGTCGTTCAGGGCGTCGTAGTAAGCCTCGTAGCGTCGGTTCTTGGTCACGGGTGGGCCGGGATTCCTTCCTCCGGCCGAGGCTTCAAGAATAGCGGTGAGGGTCGTCTGACACCGGGCGCCCGTTCGTCGCGGACTGGTTCCGATGATTCCCCAGCGCGCCTCCCAGACACGTCCGGGAGGCGCGCGGCGATTTAGTTCAGCGCAATTTTCACGGAGTTCGCGAAATAGCCATTCCATCCAGCGTTGAGTGCACCCGTCTTGACGACGACACTGCCCCCGCTGCGAACGGCGATCCGGTTCCCAGACAGGGCGAAGTCGCTCGCGGAGGGTGCCACGTTCTCCCAGCCTTCAAACAGATTCCCCGCCTTGATGTCCAGGCTCGACCCGTTGAGAAGTCCCACGCGGTCGCTTGTCAGCTCGATCCGCTGGGCGCCCGCCATTGGTACCCAGCCGTCGAAGAGATTGCCCTCCTTGACGTAAGCAGCGCCCCCTGAGACCACGCCGATACGGTTCCCATGCAAGGCGAAGTCGGTAACCCCGCCGTATTGGTTTGTCCATTCAGCAAAGAGGGTGCCCTCCTTCACTTTGAGGAGGCCGCCGGCGACAACTCCGATGCGACCATTGGCCGCGTCGATTTGGCTGACGCCTCCGATTTGCGGGACCCAGGTGCTGGAGAAGAGCCCGTCCTTCGCCATGACGTTCCCGTCCTTGTGGAGGACGACGAACCGGTCGCCATCGACTGCGACATCCTGAGCGTTGCTCGCTAGACCGACCCAACCAGTGTCAAAACCTCCTCGCAGCACCCACGCGCCGCCCCAGATGTCGACCGCTGCCACAGTCAACCCGTCGGCCGACACCGCAGCGATGTTCTCGCGCAATGGCACCACTGGCGCGAGCGCGGATTCCTTTCCCTCGAGCGTCCCGGCGGTGTTGATGGAGAAGGAACGTTCGGCGACAGGCGTTGGAGCTGGCTCGCCGACGGCAGGCGAGTTGCTGAGCCATACTTCAGGACTCTGATACTGAGTGCCGTTGTTGACGCAGACCTCAAGATGCAGGTGAGCAGCGCCTGCGCCCCGGGAGCCGACGTACCCGATCAGCGTCCCCGCAGCGACGCTGTCCCCGATGTTCAGGGCGCTCGGGACATCCATGTGCAGGTAACGGCTGAATACCCCGTCGCCGTGATCGATGCCGATGTAGTAACCCATGGCCGACGCATCGCCCTTTGCCACGACTCTGCCCGGCCCGATCGAGTAGAACTCGCGACCTCGGATGCCGTCGTAGTTGTAGTCGGTGCCGACATGCGGGTTTGAACACTGACAGGTGCGGTAGGACCGGTAGGGCGAGGAGATCCGTGGTATCGGAGCGGTGAACGGCTGGACGAATCCCGGTGGGGCGACCCGATCGACGGCGGCGTAGTCGGACGCATCCGGCGGCCAGCCCGCTGGCCAAGCATTTGCCCGTGTCGGTCGCTCGAGCCCGACCAAGGCCGCCCCGGCCAGTAACGAGCCCGTGGTCAACAGTGCTCGTCTGCTCAGCTGTGGCCGCTGTCTATTTTCGCTCATGCGAGGAAGCTAGCAAGAGCCTTCGGCCGACGACGGGCTAATCATCACGATGTGGATAACTGACCTGACTGCCGACCGTGGAGCTTCACCAGCCCCTGAGGCTCGGCCCGTCGAACTTCTGCGGGATCCGGATCGGCATCGTCGGCGTGATCGTATGGCCGCATTCGGGACACTCCCACCCGCCGGCGATGTCGCGCATGAGGATGCCGTCGTTCGGGCACCGCAGCTGCGCGCCGTCGTCGAGCGGATCCGTCATGTAGTCGAGCGTACGCCGATGTCGGAACCCTGCTGCAGGATGCCCTCGTGCCTGAAGACAACCTCGTCGACCGAGCCCGCACCCTCGGCGGCGACCACGCCGAAGCCCAGCAGATGGGCAAGCTCCACCACCGTCTGTACTCCGGCCGTGACGTCGCGCGTGCCCTGGGTGTCGTCGATCAGCTCGACGGAGACCAGTACGTCGCGCTGCGCGAGGCGTACGACGACGGCTGGAGCTTCTTCTGGTGAGGCCGGCCGGGCTGCTCGACTAGCGGCGGTCCTTCGCCGCAGTCTCGTTCTTTGATCCGGAGTCGGCGTCGCGGAACTTGCCGTTCTTCCCCTGGATGCGTACGTCGCCGCGGCCGCGGCCTGTGTTCTCGACGATCTCCCGTGCGCGGTCGATCGCTTCGGCCTGGGTGTCGAAGTGAGCGGACGCGCGCTTCGCGTGCTCCTTGATCACATCCCACCCGCCACGCTCCTTGTTCGGGACGACGTACCTGTCCTCATCGTTGTTCGCCATGGCGCACAAGGTAGCGGCGGCCATGACGACGCGGAAGAGGGTTGATCGCGGGGGATCAGGTGAGGCTGAGAATCGCCACGAGGATGACGGCGACCAGGCCGGCGACGGATCCGGCGTACGCGAGCCACCCGCCTCCGGTGCCCCGCCGTGAGTTCACCACGGCGACGATGCCGAGGATGATCGCGGCGGCGCCGAGGATCAGCGCGATGGGGTAGGTGCCAGCGGCGACCGGGATGAGGACGAGTGCGGCGAGCCCGAGAATGAGAGCCGTCACGGCGGCGGCGCTGACGGGCTTCGCGGTCGCGGGAGCGTCGTCGCTGTTCATGCGGCTCAGGCTATCGGGCGGATGTCGGTGGTTCTAGGCATCATGGTTCCCCATGGGGACTGGGGATCAGAGCCGCGCGCAGCAGGATGACGTCTGGCGGCGGAACCGCGACAGCGTTGAGGTCGTCGTCGAGGACGTGTTCGAGATGGACGGTGAGTGCCTCGTCGGGTGGGGCGAGATCGACTCACCGCACGAGAACATCTGCACGGAGCGGTACTTCGTTCGGGCGTACACGCTCGTCGAGCGTCCGGTGTGACACCGGGGGAGTTGCTCGAGTTCGAGCGTGCATGGCCGCGCCACACGGGTGCGAAGGAAGAAGCGATCATCCGCCAGTTCGACATGAAGCCAGCCCGGTACTACCAATTGCTTCACCGCGCCGCGGGGTCCCTCGAGGGACTCGCGCATGACCCATTCACCGCGAGACGCGTTCTGCGCAGCGCTGCCTGACGATCACATCCCCTCTCACCGCATGGTGGGAGGGGATGTGCTGTTGTCGGTTGGCGCACAACAGGGCACGTCGTGATCCCCGATACTGGTGGAGTTGCATATTCCGAAGTGGAGTATTCGGGGTGGTCGCTCCTCGGGCGCCGTCCGGCGGCCGGGCGAGGACGTTCCGGCTGGTGCACCGAGGTCTCGGTCGGGGTGTCCCAGAAGTCGCCTGCGCAGTACCTTGGACCCTACGGCGACTCCGTCCTGGGTGGAGGTGGCGGCAGCGCCCGTAGAGCCGCGCTGCCTGGGACTCGAACACCGCCAGCCCATGGTCGGAAGGCGTGGTGAGCGGGTTCTCGCGATCCGACGCTAATGGCCGTTAGAGCGATGCGGCGTTCGCCCCGATCGGCGACTGACTCAAAGAAGAAGCGACTCGCATGTATGTATGTCAATGCATGAAGCCTCGGTAGGCTGGGGCGCAAGGACGCGACCACAATGACCGAGACCGCTGACACCGCTGCGGAGCTTCGCGAGCTCGTGAATCTGCGGCGGCTCCCCGGTGTCCTCGAGGAGGCGATCAACGAGCGCCTGCTGGCTCTCCGCTTCGGCAACGGCGTTCGGCTGCAGGAGCTCGGCGCCTCGCTGGGCAAGAGCGAGGAGAGGGGCTGGAAATGAACGTCGTCGTGCCGACCGACAAGCCGGTGGCCGCGACAGCCATGGAGCTCGTGCGTCAGGCCCAGCGCGGCGAGATCTCGCACGAGCAGTTCGTCGAGGCACTCAAGCACTGGAACTACGACCCGCAGTACAAGACTCAGAGCGAAGCGGACGACGGGGAGGTCGTGAACAACAGCTTCGACGCCGTCTACCACGCCTATGTGGGGCTAGACCTGCTCTCCGATGAGGAGTATGACGAGATCGAAAGAGCACTCGCTTGACGGACTCCGACCACTTCAAGCACCTGTCTGATCCGCGACCGGCAGGTGTTGGCGATGGCCGACCCTCCCGGCGCAGGCAAGGGCCCCGGGCGACGCAAACACGGAGCGAGGCGAAGCGCTGACGGTTCATCGACCCGGACTATTTCAAGACGCGGCTGCTGCGCGGGCTGCGCACCTTGGGTGAGGACGACGAGATCGTAGTAGCGGTGGTGAAGTCCGGGATGGGCGGGCTTGAGCGGTTGGTCGCGAAGATCGGCCCATCACCGGGCTACCTATCCAAGGCACGTCGTCTATCGGTCACTGGAAGTGAGCCGACGCCGATATGACGTGTCCGATGGCATCGCTTCGTGTCCGACAGGAGGCGACGTATCCCGCACAGTCCCGAGGAAGCGGGTGAGATCTCGCGGCCTTCGGAGTGCACTCGAGCGTCCTCGGCTGCAGCCGTCCTTGTCGAGCGCTGCCCGGCGGCGTTGCGATGGCTGCCGGAATGACGGACCCAGCGGGAACCCCACCGATCCTTCTCGTGATCATGCAGTCGCCCGAGGAGCGTCGCCGCTGCCTGCGCTAACCTCCTCGGCCCGCCAAGATTTCACGTGACGCCAGGGCATGTTCTCCCACCATGGTCCCTGCCAGTCGGCCCGGAACTGGAAGAGGCTGTACCAGCGGGCTTCGAAGGATGATGGCGCGCTGATGGGAAGTTCAGCGAGGTATCCGCCGACTTCAACGGAGAGTCTTGGGTCGACGATCAGCTCGAAGCTGGCCAACCCGATGTGGCCGGCGAAGGTGTAGTCCGCGACGTTTGGTGCGAACCGATCGTTGTGAGGCACGTGGAGCGGCAGCAGGGCGCTCTTCACGCGGGCGGCGATTTCATTCAGTGGTTGGTTCGGTTCCGCGCCGGCGGCATCGAGGTTGACGTCGTACCAGTAGTTGCCGCGCGGCGCTCGTTCGATGCCGGAGTTGTACACCGGGTAGGGGCGTACTCCGGCGAACACGCGGTCGAGGGTAGTGATCAGCTCAGCCTCCGATACTGACGATTGGAAGTTGCCGATCAGGGTGGCGTGAGGGGCGAACGCCGCGGCTGCCACGAACCCGTACTGCTGCTTCAACGCGAGCGTGGTCTGGGTGACCGCCCAGCACGTGGCGGGGTCGGGGCGGAGGAAGATGCCGTAGCGGATGTCGTTTCTCATGAGTCCTCCAGTTGCTTAGCCGCGAAGTGCGCCGTTGACGAGCCCGGATACGTAGTAGCGCTGCAGGAACAGGTAGAGCAGCAGCACGGGGACGATCGCGATGACGACACCAGCCTGCAGGGCCCCATAGTCCACTTCGCCGTACTGTCCGCTGCTGAGATTCACGAGCATGATCGGCAGTGTGTAGGAGTTCTCGCCGCTGAGGAAGATCAGAGGTGCGAGGAACTCGTTCCAGGAGGCGATGAACCCGAACAGGGCCACGGTGACGATGCCCGGCGTGACCAAGGGGAGGGAGATGTGCCAGAACGCCTGGAGGGTGCCGCAGCCGTCGACGAGTGCGGCTTCCTCGAGTTCTTTCGGGATGCTCTCGAAGCTGTTGCGCATGAGGAAGACGCCGAAGGGGAGATGGAACATGATCTGGACTAGTGCGAGGCCGATGATCGTGTTTGTCAGCCCCAGCCAGCTCATCACCATGAACAGGGGGATGAGGATCGTTGCGTACGGGACCATGAGGATGAGCAGTGTCGCTCCGAACAGGAGGCTCTTCCCCCGGAACTTGTACCGGGCGAAGCCGTAGCCGGCCAGGACGGTGACAACGACGGTTCCCGCTACGACGAGGAGCGACAGTACGAGGCTGTTCCAGACGTAGACGCCGATACCGCTGCCGTAGTCGGCCAGTTTGGAGTAGTTCTCGAGAGACCACTCTTGGGGGATCCAGGTTGGCGGGCTTTGGTTGGCTTCGCGTGTCGTCTTGAACGAGTTGAGGGTGACCCACACGATGGGGACGAGGAATGCCAGCGCGAGGGTTCCACTGAACAGGTGGTAGCCGGTACCGGTGACGGCGCGTCCGACCCGGTGACGCTGGTGCGGTGCGGTGAGCGCGGTCATCAGTCTTCCTTTCGCCGCAGCACGAGCATCTGGATGCCGTTGAGCACGACCAGCGCGATCAACAGGACGATGGACAGCGCCGCGGCGTTGCCGAGGCTGAACTGCCGGAAGGCGGTGTCGTAGATCGCCATCACCAGGGTGACGGTGCTGCGGTCGGGGCCGCCCTTGGTGAGCACCTGGAACTGATCGAATGCGAGCAGCGAGCCAGTTATTGAGAGGATGAGCAGCAGACCAAGGGTGGGCCGCAGGAACGGCAGGGTGATGTACCTCAGGCGTTGCCAGGCTCTGGCTCCGTCCATCCGCGCTGCCTCGTAGAGCTCAGCCGGGACGGACTGCAGGCCGACCAGCAGCACGATGACCTGGAAGCCGATGAACTTCCACACCACCAGAGTGAGTGTGGTCAACAGCGCCTTCTCGGGAGTGCTGAGGAATCCCCATGGCCCATCGGTGAACCCGAGCACCTCGAGGAGGTGGTTGGCGATGCCATTCGTGTCGTTGACTGCGGCCAACCAGATCAGTGCTGCGGCGGCGGTGCCGACGACGTATGGCAGGAAGAACGCGGTGCGGTAGAACTTTGAACCGCGGCGTGGCGTGTTCGAGATGGCGACGAGGATGAAGGAGACCCCGAAGATGAGGATCGTGGTGAGAACGGTGTAGACCAGCGTGAAAGCGATCGCACCGAGGAAGAGTTGGTTGTCGGCGATTGCAACGAAGTTGTCGATCCCGTTCGACGTGGGACGCCCCAGGAGCGGCCAGCTTTGGGTGGACATGAAGAACAGGATTGCCAGCGGCGCCAGGAACAGGACGATCACGATGATCGCGAGGGGCAGCACGAACAGCTGGCCGACATACTGCCAGCCGGTGCGTTGTGTCGATCGCCTCTTCGCGGGGTCTGTGGCGACGGTGGGGGCGGCTGTAGCGGCGGTCATTCGCACACCTCCCAGGAGTGGATGTGGCGGGACGTCATTGCGCGCCACCATTCCCCGCGCCAGTCCGCGTGGAATTCGAACAGGCTGAGCCAGTGAAGAGTGAACGAGGATGGCGCCACGATCGGAAGCCCCGCGATGTAGTCATGGACCTCTTCGGTTAGTCGCGGCTCGACGTCCAGGTCGAAACCGGCAAGCGTCAGGTGTGCTGCGAACCGGTACTCCTGCACATTCGGGGCGAGGAAGTCATCGTGGCGGACGTGCAGCGGAAGAACCGCCGTACGGACTGCTTCCGCCATGGCTTGAAGCGGAGCATTGTCATGCTCACCGGTTTCGTCACGATTGATGTCGTATCGGATGGACCGGCCGGACCGGTGGACACCGTGGTTGAAGACCTGAATCGGCCGTGTGCGTTCAAAGATCGGAGTGAGCGTGGTCACCAGGTTCTCGAGTGGTGTGTCGATCTGCAGGTTGCCGATCAACGTCGCGTGAGGGGCGAACGCTGCGGCTGCCACGATCCCGAACTGCTGCTTGAGCGCAAGGGTGATCTGGGTGACCGCCCAGCAGGTCGCGGGGTCGGGGCGGAGGAAGATCCCGTATCGGGTGTTTGTCATTGGTCGGGTCGTCTCTGGTTGTGGAGAAGAGCTCGGGGAGGAGGGGCCGCGCGAAGCCCCTCCTCCCCGGGGCGATTATTGGGTTTCGTCGATGGCCGCTTGGATAGCGTCTTGCCCCTCGCGGATAGCATCGGCGTTGTCACTGAAGATGTAATCGCGGATCATCTTCAGCCAGGGGCCATTGGGGTTGTTGATCGCGTTGCCGTAACCGGGCGTGGCGGGCGTGTATCCGTTGACCTGGCCCTCGATGGCCTGCACGAGTCGGGGGTCAGCGGAGCTGTACTCGTTGTTCGCGAGGTCAACGCGGGAGGGCAGGCTTCCGTTCTGGGCGACAACGTCGACCTGGTTTTCTTCGCTGAGTGACCACTCGATGAAGTTCCAGGCCTGCTCGGGGTGCTCGGAAGTGCTCGTTACACCGACGACATCGCCACCGATGAAACCGGACGTGCTGCTGCCGTCGGGCGCGGGAAGGGGTGCAACGCCCCACTCGAAAGGGGCATCCTTCAAGTTGACGAAGTTCCCGGTTCCTCGCGGGAGGATCCCGACCTTGCCTTCGTTGAACAGTGTGTTCCAGTTCACGCCATCCTCTGTCTCGGCGGAAGGCGCTACCAGTCCTTCGTCCCACAGCTGCTTGTACAGATCGAGTGTTTCCTGCATCGCCGGAGTGTCGAAGTTGGCGGTCGCCCCGTCGTCGAGGAACGGCAGGTCTCCGGCCGCGGCGAGGTAACCGAACATGGTGTACGCGTTGCAGCCCGGGCAGTTCCCCCCGAAGTAGAAGCCGTATACGTCGCCGCCCACGTCCTGGCGGATCGCGCGCGAGTACTCGAGGATTTCGTCGAAGTCGGTTGGGGGTGCTTCGGGATCGAGGCCGGCCTGTTCGAAGAGGGTCTTGTTGTAGAGGATGAGCGAACTGTCGACGATGAAGGGCGCTCCGTAGTTCCTGTCCTCGAACGTGGCCGCGTCGATGTGCGCCTTGCCCAGCTCGTCGTAGAACGGCAGCGCTTCCAAGCGGCCGGTGATGTCGAGATATAGACCCTGCTGGGTGTAGTTGGGAGAGTAGACGACGTCGGACGCGAGGATGTCCGGCAGCCCTCCCGAGGCCGCTGCCGCGGCGACTTTCTGCTGGATCGACTCGTTCGGGATGATCGTGAGGTCGATCTGATTCTCGTGGGTGGCGTTGTACTCGTCCACGATGAGCTGCGCGAGATTGTTGCTTGTGTTTCGCGCCCACATCGTCAGCGTTGTGCCGTCATCCGGCTCACCACTGGCGTCGGGCGTCGCTGCTCCTGCGGCACAGCCGGTCACGAGCGCCACGGAAGCGACAACGGCGGCGAAACCCGCCCCCCGTCGCTGAATCGTTCCTGTCATTGTGTTCTCCCTTGATGCAAACGACGGGTACTACTCTGCTGCGAGCAGAAAAACCGGGAGCGTTCCCGGCGTTCGCCGATGACGTTAGCAGAGTACTTGTGGGGACTACAAGGGTGATCAATCAGGTCTAGAGACCGTGTCGCGGACTTTCTCCCATGTTTGTCGTTGCGTGTTTGCTCATCGTCCAGCTACCGTTTACCGGGAGCGTTCCCGGCTCGTACCGCCGTGGCGCGTGCCGCCTTGACCTCCGGAAAGGACGCCCACCATGATTGACGGTTTGCTCCTGCTGGATCTGACCATCCGCGTGCTCATTGCGATTGGGTTGGGCGCGGCGATCGGGCTCGAGCGGCAATGGCGTCTGCGGACCGCCGGCATCCGTACGAACGCACTGGTTGCGGTCGGCTCGGCACTGTTCGTCGTTGTCGGGGCGGTCGGCCTCGGCGATGGTCCGATGACGGACCCGACACGAGTGGCTGCGCAGGTCGTGTCGGGTATCGGATTCCTGGGCGCGGGTGTCATCCTTCGCGATGGACTCAACATCCGGGGTCTCACCACGGCCGCCACTTTGTGGTGCGCCGCCGCCATCGGCTCACTCGCCGGAGCTGGAATGGAACTGATGGCTCTGATCGGCGCGGGAGCGATCATCGCCACGAACACGCTGCTTCGGCCCTTCAGCAGATTCGTCAACCGTCGTACCGGCAATGACCGGATCGCGGCTGCGGCCCTCGAAGACGAGCCTGGCTCGAGCGACTACATCTTCGAAGTGACCACCACAGAAAAGAACGAGCCGCGCGTGCGTGCGCTCGTCCTGCAATCCATCGACCGACCAGAGTTGACGCTGCGCTCGCTCGATATCCGGCAGGGAAAGTCCTCGCAGATGCGGGTGGTCGCAGGGGTATCCAGCGAGGACTCGGCGACCGCCGGCTTGGAGGCAGCACTCCAACGGATGAGCCTCGACCCGAAAGTCATCGCCACGCGATGGTGGCCGGTCGAATCCGAAGACTGACCCTTCTCCTCATCTTCCCTATCGAACGGAAATTCATGAGCATCAGCATCCCGGGCAAGATCATCGCCTTCGACTACGGCGAGGTCATCTCCATCGAGCCCTCTACGGCAGATCGGGCCGAGATCCTTCGCGTCGCTGGCGCCCAGGACGAACCCGAGCGGTTCTGGAATATCTACTGGCTGCATCGATTTGCGCTGGACCAGGGGACCATCGGGCCCAAGGAGTACTGGCGCCGAATCGAACACGACCTTGGTGCGCAGTGGGATACCGCCCAGCACCACGAGCTTTGGTTGCGGGACTTCAGAAGCTGGCTGGCGATCGAAGAAGGCACCCTCGCCGTCCTCATCGATCTGCAACGCGGCGGCACTCGCATGGCTCTGCTCTCCAACGCCGGCCTCGATTTCACGTCGTACTACCGTCATGGAATGCTCGGCGACTTCTTCGAAGAAGTCGTGGTCAGCGGCGAACTCGGCCTACTCAAACCAGAACCGGCCATCTACCACGAACTCATCGAACGTGTAGGCGTCCCGCCAGCCGACATTGTCTTCATCGACAACAGAGCCGAGAACATCGCTGGTGCGGCAGCTCTCGGAATCGCGGG
Source organism: Microbacterium jejuense (assembly GCF_019511665.1). Classification (GTDB taxonomy): domain Bacteria; phylum Actinomycetota; class Actinomycetes; order Actinomycetales; family Microbacteriaceae; genus Microbacterium; species Microbacterium jejuense_A. Next base: position 285,651 of record NZ_JAEUAW010000003.1, on the reverse strand, counting down.
TCACGTCTACGAAGGCCCCGGCGAGTTGCGCGCCTTCCTGACGGGCCTGGCCGAATCCGTCAAGGCCTCTTCCGCCGTGCCTCCACACGTCGTCCTGTAGTTTTTGCACGACACGCTCACCGAAAGGATGGTCATGGCACGGACGCGGACACCGACGATCGTCGACATCGCGGCCTACGCCGGTGTATCCAAGTCGGCAGTCTCTCGGGCGCTCTCCGGACAGGGCGAGGTGCACCCAGAGACCCGCCGGAAGATCGTGGAGGCCGCTGACCGACTGGGGTATGTCGCCAACGTGATGGCGCGGAACCTGGTCAGCTCCCGGACAAAGACGCTGGGTGTGGTGCTGCGCGACGTCCGCAAGCCGTACTACGCGTTTCTGCAAGCCGCGATGCAATCACAGGCCGAAGAGCGCGGCTACCGGATTGTGGCAACCACAAACGCTGGCCAACTGGAAGTAGAAGAAGCACTTCACGAGATCAAGAACCTCATCTCGCTGCAGGTCGATGGCATCATCGTCGCGCCCGCCCGGCTCCCTACTTCTAAGTTCAAGAAGTTCCTCGACCGGGTTCCGCTGGTTGTAGCCGGTCGGCAGGAGATTACGCCCGGCATCAGCAGCGTTGCCTGCGATGACTCCGACGGTGGAAGGGCACTCGTTCGCCACCTGCTCGATCTCGGCCACCGTCAGATCGCCGTCGTGCTTGTGGACCCTCAGTACTCGCAGCGCTACTACACGAGAGGCGCCGCGATGATCGATGAGATCCGGGCCAACGGTGCCGACCCGATCGTGCTTACCGCCGGCACCGACCTGGCCACTGCAGAAGTCGTAAGCCAGCACCTCAGGAACCTCGACGCCACCGCGATCATGTGCCCGACCGACCCAGCGGCCATGGATCTACTCGAAGTACTGCGCGTCGAGGGATCATCAGCGCTGACGCGGTATTCGGTAACCGGGTATGACGGGTATGGGCCACTCGCATCCCCGTTCCTGGGGCTGACCACCTTCCGCATCCCGCAGGAGGAGATAGGCCGCACCGCCGTCGATCTCCTCGTCGACCGACTTGAGGGACGCTCCGAGAACGACCGATTCGTATCCCTCAGAGGCTCCGTCGTACCCGGTCGCACCGCCCGCCCGATCATGCCTGCTTAGGCAACTCACTCGGGCTTCAGGGTTGTCGCACGATGCGGTCGACCATCCTCCGGGGCGGTCGAGACTTCGACGGTGAGGGGGAGTGCGCCTCGAGCTCGTCGTGGTCGCACTGCGCGTACGACATCACAATGACGATGTCACGTCCCCTCATCCGTGTGCACGAGACGGGCAGAGGCTCCGTTCACTTGCACCGTCCCAGATCCCCGTTGACCCTCAATCGTGTATGTCTCGAAACGGGGACCGTTGCTCGCGTCGATCACATGAACATCGGCGCCGCCATGTGGCTACTTCTCGAAGTACCTGTCTTTGATGGTCACTCAACGTGAGCCGACGCCGATATTGCATGTCTGATGTCTGCTCTGTGTGTCCGACAAGAGCGTGATGGCGGATAACGTGGAGGCATGAGCGCAAGGAGAAGCATCGATCTATCCCGTTCGGCTCGAGAAGGATTGACCGAATGAACCTCACCGCGGGCGGGGTTCTGATGATGGCGGTGTCTCCGTTCAGTCCGAGTGGAGTCCCAGATTTGGAGCGCCTGAAGGCGCTCGGCAGTGATGCCGCGGGCAACGGCTTCACGGGCCTAGTGGTAGCTGGCGGCGCCGGCGAGCTTGCAGCCCTCACTGATGGTGAGATCGTCGACATGGTCGCAGCCGCAGCCCCCAGTATCGGCGGGCAATGCGCTTTGATTGCGGGAATCTATGCTCGCCCGGAGTCCACTCGGATGGTCAATGAGCTCGCCGCAGCCGGAGCGGATGCTCTGCTCTGTTTCGCCGATCCCACGCCTGATTCGGATGCTGACGCCGGACTTGCGGACCTGCTGGCAGAGAATGCCAGGGGGTCGAACTTGGGGGTCGTTGTGGACCATGACGGCGGCAGATTCACAGTTGCAGGACTGCAGACAGTCTCACAGCGCTATGGCAATCTCGTTCTGAAGTGGGGAACGCCTGACTTGCGCGCGTGGGGGGATCTTCGATCTCAACTTCCGGGCGTTGCAGCGTGGTACTGCGGCGGTGGGGACGACGTCGCTCCCGGGTTCGCAGCTCAGGGCGCGGATGGGTTCACCTCGACTGCCGCCAACGTCGCTCCCACTGCAATAGCGGCGCTCCAACGCCTCATCGCTGAAGGGAGTCTGCGCGAGGCGGGCGATTGGGTCGCGTCTCACCTTCAACCCCTTGCATCTCTGCGCTCGGCGCGCCCCGGCTACGTGCCCGCGGTGACGAAAGCTGCAATGGCGAACGCAGGCCGCGGAGCCGGGGAGCCGCGAAGCAGGGATGCACGCTTCCGCGAAACGGATGCGCATGCCCTCGCGATCGCCGTTGCTGCGCTTGAGGCGGCCATCTGACCAATGACCCGAACACGCAGCTCTGCGACACCACCACCAACCGCGGTGCCTGCATGGGGCTGACGTTGGGGATGGGCCGGCAGCGGTCGAGCTGGGAGGTCGGAGGCAAGATTCTTGACGGAGGGCTATGCATCTAGTGCCGGACATCTGTTATTGTTGTCCGACAAGTTCCAAATAGATCGGATTGCAATGCTCAACATCTCCGAGCTCCATCACATTGATGTCCAGACGGGCGCTGTGGCCCTGGCGGGCGAGATTCGCTCGGCGGTACACGCTGCACTCGCGGACGGTGTCCAGAACGTCTTCTTCGCCAGTGCCGGGGGAGTGGCCTTCCTGAGCCTGCCGGCAGTCAAGCTGCTGCAGGAGCGTTCCACCTTCCCGGTTTACGCCCCGAGAGCGGCCGAGCTCATCGAGAACGGCAACGTCAATCTCGGTCCCGAGTCGCTCGTCGTGTTCACGTCGGTCTCCGGCACGACGAAGGAAGCGATCGCAGCCCTTGAGTACGCCCGCGCCAAGGGCGCGCGGACTCTTACCCTCGTAGGTACCGCCGAGACGCCGCTCGCGACGCTCGCAGACGTGAGCTTCTTCAACGAGACCGCTGACGACACCTCCAGCGAGAACTTCCTGCTGCAGACGCTCTTCGTGGCGCTGGCGATCATCGACTACCGCGGCGAGAGCCCGGACTGGGATACGACGCTCGCTGAGATCCAACTGCTCCCCAACGCGCTGGTGGAGGTGAAGCGGTCTTTCGAGGATCGCGCGGCCGCCCTCGCAGAGGAGATCAAGGACGAGCAGAACCACATCATCACCTCTGCCGGTAACACTTGGTTCGAGGCCTGGTACTACGGCATGTGCATCCTGGAGGAGATGCAGTGGGTGTGGACTCGTCCGGTGCACGCCTCCGACTTCTTCCACGGCACGCTCGAACTTGTGGAGGACAACGTCAGTGTGCTCTTGCTGAAGGGCGAGGACGGTGGTCGAGCCCTGGAGGACCGCGTCGAGGCGTTCGTCCCGCGCTTCTCCTCGAAGCTGCGCGTCATTGACTCGCGGGACTTCGAGCTGCCCGGTGTGTCGGCCGAGACGCGCGCTCTCGTCGCGCCTGTCGTCCTTGCAGCAGCACTGGAGCGGCTGAGCGCACACCTTGAGGTGGTCCGGGATCACCCGCTCACGACGCGCCGGTACTACAAGCGCGTCTCCTACTGATCTCCTCTGGCACCTACTAGTACACAGCACCCGACTGTGCACCTGAGCCGTCCACGCGGCCTAGGTTTGATCAACATCCAAAGATGAATGGAGTAAATCGTGGGATATCGGCTCGGAGTCGATACAGGCGGCACACACACCGACCTCGTGCTGGTCGATGACGTCTCAGGGACGGTGTGGGTGGACAAAGTTCCGTCGACGCCCGCCGTCCCCAGCGATGGAGTCATCAACGGCGCCAAGCAGATCCTCGCGAAAGCGAACGTTCCGGCCGAGTCGCTGGATCTGATGGTCTACGGGACAACGGTGTCGGTTAACCGAATCCTGCAGGGCGGATCGACAAAGACAGCGCTGCTGACGACAGCTGGGTTCGGTGACGTGCTCGAGTTCGCGCGCGCCTATCGCTTCGGCAACATCTACGACACCCGCTGGAAGCCGCCGACCCCCATCGTCTCCCGCGACAACGTCAGGGAGGTCACAGAGCGCGTCAACTTCCGAGGAGACGTCGTGACGCCCCTGGATGAGGCCGAGGTGGAGGCCATCGCCGTACAGCTGGGCGACATCGAGTCCGTCGCGGTGTGCTTCCTGCACGCCAACCAATTCCCCGGCCACGAGCGGGCTGTCCGGGACATCTTCCAGCGGGTCCGACCCGACATCTCCGTGTCCCTGAGCTCCGACCTCACCGCTTCGACCGGAGAGTATGAGCGAGCGTCCACCGCGGCAGTCGACGCATTCGTCAAGCCGCGCTTGAAGGAGCACTTCGAGTACCTCGAGGAGCAGCTGCGAGAGATCGGCATCACCTGTCCCATCTACACGATGCAAGGTAACGGTGGCGTGATGACACTCGCTGCGGCGGCGGCCACACCGGTCCGCGTGATGAACTCCGGCCCGGTGGCGGGCGTCATCGCCGGCGCCGACCTGTGCCAGCAGCTCGGCAACCTCACGGCAGTCACGCTGGACATGGGCGGCACGAGCACCGACGTCGCGGTCGTGAACGAGGGACGACCCCGGGAGACGCAGACCGGCGATCTGCACGGCAATCCTGTCTCGCAGTCCACAATCGAGGTCGATCCCATCGGCGCCGGCGGTGGCTCGGTAGCGTGGGTAGACGATGGCGGCGCGCTGCGCGTCGGTCCCCACAGCGCCGGCGCCGACCCAGGGCCCGCGTGCTATGGAAAGGGCGGCACCGAACCGACCACGACGGACGCGGCGCTGGTCCTGGGCTACCTCTCTCCTGATGGCCTTCTTGGCGGAGCTACGCAGCTGCGCCGCGATCTGGCCAGCGAAGCGATCAATCGGGTCGTCGCTGGGCCGCTCGGTTTGAGCGAGCACGAGGCCGCGTACGGAATCGTCCGCCTCGCTGCCGCTGCGAGCCTCCGGGCGATCCGACGGATGACCGTGGCTCGAGGGTTCGACCCGAGAGATCTGGCGATGGTCTCATTCGGGGGCGCCGGTGGCCTCATCGGAGCGCCGCTCGCTCACGAGCTGGAAGTGTCCGAACTCATCGTCCCGACCAACCCTGGGAACGTCTCGGCCCGAGGACTGCTGTTGACCGACCAGCGTCACGACGAGATGTGGCCGCTGAACCAGCTCGTCGAGGAGGTGGCGGCCGCAGATCTGCTCGAGACCTTCATCTCGCTCGAGGAACGCGGAACCGCTGCGCTGTCGGAGGGGACGTCGGGTTCGGATCTCGAGCACCTGCGATCCCTCGACTTGCGCTACCTGGGACAGGCCTACGATCTGACGATCGAGTTCGACGGTGAGTACCATCCTGAGCGTCTCATCGAGGCGTTCCACCAGACACACGAAGAACGATACGGTCACGCGGACCGCAGCAATCCCGTCCAGGTTGTCATGGCCCGTACCACGACGGTGCGCCGCACCCCGAAGATCACCTTCGCGCCGGCGGACGCGCCCCGGGAGGGTCGGCCGGAGCCGACCTATCGAGACGCCTACTTCGGCGAGTGGTACAAGACGCCGATCTACACCCGAACCGAGCTGCGTCCGGACGACACTTTCGAAGGACCGTTCATCGTACAGGAGCAGGGAAGCACGACCGTGGGCCTGCCTGGCGACCAGTGCACCGTGCTCGCGGACGGTTCTCTCCGCATCGTGTCCGAGAAGTCCAGCCTGCGTACATCGACGTCGCGATAAGGGAGCTGCCGCAAAATGATTGACGTCATCACAACCGAAGTAATCCGAAGCGCCCTGGAGTCGCTGTCCGAACAGATGACGGACACGATGGAGCGCACCAGCCTGTCGGTCATCCTCAAGGAGGGCAAGGACTGCTCGTCGTCGCTCTTCGACGCCCAGGGACGACTTATGGCCGAGGGCGCCAACATCCCGGTGCACCTGAACGCCCTGGGCCCATGCCTGAAGGCGATGCTCAAGGAGCACTTCCCGGTCGAGTCCCTTGAGGAGGGCGATGTCATCCTCACCAACGACCCCTACGTCGGTGGCAGCACGGGAGCGCATCACACGTCCGACTTCATCGTGTACTACCCGATCTTCCACAATGGTCAGCTGATCGCGTTCTCGACGATCTTTGCGCACCTGGCCGGGGCGGGCGGCCGAGACCCCGAGGGGTGGCACGAGACGATCTTCGACGAGGGCCTGCGTATCCCGCCGATCAAGCTGTATCGTCGCGGGGAGCTCGACGAACAGCTGTTCAAGATGATCCTCGCTAACACGAACCAGCCGTACGAGCAGCGCGGCGACATCCTCGCTCAGGTCGCGGGCGCCCGTGTAGGGGCGCAGGGACTGCTGTCCCTCATCGAAAAGTACAGCTGGGACGTGCTGCAGGAGGCAATCGAGGCGCAGATCGACTACGCGCGCGAGCGGACGAAGAACCAGATCGCCCGCATTCCCGACGGCCGTTACACCGCGGAGTCGCAGATCCTCGAAGACGGTTCGATGGGTGGACCATTCACCATCCGGCTCGCTGTCGAGGTGACCGGCGACGAGGTCCACTTCGACTTCACCGGCACCGACCCGGCCATGCCCGGTCCGCAGAACTGCCCGATGTCGGCGACGATCTCGGCGACCCTGTTCGGTCTGCTCGCGCTGATGCCGGCGGACATTCCGAAGAACGAGGGACCGAACAGCCAGATCCGGATCACTGCACCGGAGGGCTCCCTGGTGAATCCTCGACCGCCGCGTGCCGTATACCAGCGGATGGCGCTGACCCACCGCATCGTCGACATGATCTTCCAGGCGCTCGCGCCAGCCCTTCCGGACGTGGTGAACGCGGAGTCCTGCGGACTGGTCTACATGAACGGCACAGCCATCAACCGTGAGACCCACCCCACCGGCGGCGACGCCACCGGCCGGCACCTGTGGCTCAACCAGGGCCCCAGCGTTGGAGGCCTCGGGGCGAGCGCCGGCGGCGATGGCCTCAGCGCGATGGCGAGCTGGATGACCAATGTTGCCACCCCGAGCATCGAGGGCATGGAAATCGCCGCACCCGTTCTCTATCTTCAGCGCTCGCTCCGCCCCGACTCGGGGGGCGCGGGAAAGCACCGCGGCGGACTCGGCACGATCGTGAAGTGGAAGGCTCTTGGCTACGACGTCAAGGTCTCTCACACATCTCAGCGCTTCACCATCCCCGCCCAGGGCCTGCTCGGCGGGAAACCCGGCGCCACAAGCCGATGGGTCGTGAACGAGGGGACGGATCGCGAGTACGAGCTGCCCGCCACGGGGCCGACGATCGATCTCGAGTACGGCGACACGTTGACGCTCTACAGCCCCGGCGGCGGCGGGTACGGAGCGCCGGAGGAGCGCCCTCAGGAGCTCATCGAACGCGATGTTCGGCTCGGTTACGTCACGGAACAGGGCCTGTCCGCGTACCCCACGGAAGAGAACAGGAGCGCATAAATGGATCTTCAGCTTGCTGGCGGCATCGCTGCGGTCACGGGAGCAGCTTCCGGGATCGGTCGAGCGACGGCTCATTACCTTGCAGGTGAGGGTGTAGCGGTTGGTCTCTTAGACCGCGACCTCCCGGCGGCCGAATCTGTAGCGGCAGAGATCAACGATGCCGGTGGGTCGGCCGTCGCCATCCAGGTGGACGTCTCCGACGAGGGCTCAGTTGAGCGCGCGATGGCGCAGGTCGCATATGCGCTGGGCGGCCTCGACTACTTGGTGCTGTGCGCTGGTATTTCCACGCTCTTCGGCAAGGCCGTCGACGAGATTGACGCCTCACAGTGGGATCGTGAGTTCGGTGTGAACGTGCGAGGTCAGTGGCTGCCCGTCAAGTACGCTCTTCCCGCCCTGCGTGCCTCTTCGAGGGAGCCGGCGATCTCGATTGTCGCATCGGACTCGGCGCTGTTCGCTGCACCGCTCAACGCCGCCTACGAGGCGACGAAGGCTGCGGTGCTGATGCTCACCAAGGCGCTGGCCGTCGATCTGCGGCCCGACGGGATTCGAGTGAACTGCGTCTGTCCTAGCGTGGTCGACACGCCTCAGTCACGGGGCGCGCTCGGCATCCCCGAGGGCGGGTACGCGGGCATCGGGTACCCGGTGCACTCGCCCGAGGATATCGCCAGGTACCTGACTCTCCTGATCTCACCGGTGACCCGCACGATCAACGCGCACCCGCTGGTCGCAGACTTCGGCTACAGCGCACAGTCCAACTTCCCCGCCTGACAGGGCGCAAGTCTTCCTGGCCGGACAATTCGCGGGACACATCTCAACGCAGAGGAATCATGACAACGGACGTAGGAATCATCGGTGCCGGCGCGATCGGGCTGTCCGCAGCGCACTACCTCACCAAGGCCGGTCTGAGTGTGGAGGTTTTCGATTCCCACCGTGTCGCGGCCGGTGTCTCGGAACGCAACTCCGGGCAGATCTCGGAGAAGGAGATCGCCCCGCTGCAAGGCCCGGGCGTTGTGCAGACCGGGTTGCGCAGCATGCTGTCTCCCGACTCGTCGCTTTACGTGCACCCCGCGGGCGCTCTAGCGAGCCTCAACTTCATGATCCGCTTCGCGCTCTACTGCAACAAGCGCAGCTTCGAACGCGGCAAGAATATCTTTGTGGAGTACGCCCGGGGCACTCAGGCGGCGATGGAGGAAATGGCCGATGCCGGCGACATCGATCGCCCCACTGCGATCGACTACCTCCACGTCCTCAGCTCAACGAGCAAGGCTGCTGCGAGTCGGTCTACGACCCTATCGCGCTTCGATGTCGAGACCTCGGATCTCATCGGCCGCGAGGAGTTGCACCGGCTTGAGCCGGCATTGGGCGAGGCAGCCACGGACGGGTTCATCGTCAAGGGCCACACGTTTGTCGATCCCGGAGCGTACTGCCTGCGACTGGGGGAGAGCGTGGTTCGCCGTGGGGGCCGCATCAACGCTCCGTTCATGATCGAGCGGATCACTCGTCAGAATGGCGAGTACGTCATCGAAGGTCCTCACGGAACCTCGCGGGTGCGCCAACTCGTCCTGGCCGCCGGTGTCGGCACGCCGGCGCTGCTGAAGCTCATCACGAAGCGGCACCGCCTGCCGATCTACCCCGGCAAGGGATACAGCCTCCGCGTGCGCGGCGGCGGCCAGACAAAGCACCTGCTCAAGCTCGAGGAAGCGCACGTCGGGGTGACCCCGCACGGCGACAGCATCCACATCGCGGGAACGATGGAGTTTGACGGCCACAACCCGCGCTACAACCAGGGAAGAGTCGACGCCATCATTCGCAGCGCACGACCCTTCCTCAACTCCGGGTGGGACTGGAACGCCACCAGCGACCACTGGGTCGGGTCACGACCGATGACCCCAGACGGCCTCCCCATCATCGGCAAGGTGCCGGGACAGGAAGACCTCATCATCGCGTCGGGTCACAACATGCTGGGCATGATGCTCGCCCCCAAGACCGGACAGTCCGTAACCAACCTGGTGGTCAACGGCGTGGACCGCGCGTCGGAGCCGTTCCGCCTGGAGCGGTATTGACCGTCGTAGCCGGCCATGCGGATGAATGCGCGCAACGAAACTGCGCGCATTCATCCGCGTCGTAGAACGTTGAACCCGATCAGGTCGCCACGGTGGTAGTCGCATGCGTACAGGACTCGGACGCCGTCCCGGGTGATGCAGCTTTCCTCGATCGCCAACCAGGGGTCGAGGCCCCCGAGGTTGTACCTTTCGCTGTACTCGGCGGGGAGGTTGGTTGCGCTGATCCTCGCTGCCGATGTCTCGATCACATGGCCGTGTGCCTTGAGCGCAGCGGTCAGTGATGATCCCCAGTCCCGGTAGGTCAGCGGTCCGGGCAGGGCATCTCTGCGCACCATGTTGAAATTGAAAACGATCGGTTCGTCGCCGTTCAGCCGCAGCCTGCTCAACTGGATGACGGGGTCGCCTTCATTCAGATCGAGCAGCTGAGCGACTCGCGGGGGAGCTCCGACTTCGCGAACATCCAAGACGACGGTCGTGATGTCGTATCCCAGGCTGCTGAGCATGTCGGTCATCGATTCGTAGCGCGTGATTGGTCGCTCCACGCTGAACGCTCCCAGCACCGACACGAACCGGCCGCGCCCCTGCACGGCGTACACCAGGCCGTCCTGCTCCAGTAGCTTGAGGACCTCACGAATCGTCGACCTCGAGACCGAGTAACGCACCGACAGCTCGGGCTCAGAAGGCAGTTGGTCGCCTGGCTTCAGCTCGTCCTTGATCAGCCGCAGAAGGAGATCCTGCACCTGACTCGTCATCGAGCCCTTGGACCTCGCACCCGCCACCTTGGTCATGTTTGCTTCCTATCGAGGTTGTCCGGTCGTCTGTGGAAAAATCAGACAACCAATACGATACCGTGATCTGCTGAAATATCAGGTTTGCGGCCACCCACCTACGTGCGAACAGGTGCGGGCAGCGAACTGGGCGCCTCTCTCCATGCTGGCGCGCAAGTCCGCCCCAGCGAGGTGCGCGCTGATGAAGCCGGCAATGAAGCTGTCCCCCGCGCCGGTGGTGTCAACGACGTCGACAGGGAGTGCGGCGACCCGCTGCGGCGCACCGCCGCGCTCTCTTGCATAGGCGCCGGCCGAGCCGAGGGTGACGATCGCGATCTGAGCTCCCGCCTCAAGGATCTCGTCGGCCAGAGAGTCGGCGTCGGCATCTTCCCCACCCGACAGGAAGCTGACGTACATGTCGTTATGCCCGGGGGAGACGCTGCTGTCTTGGCTGAGGTGCAGCTCCGGCGACCTTTCGAGAAGCCTAGCCCGCACCTGAGCAGACTCCGGCTGCATCCCGATATGCACCCAAGCGAACTCGGCGATCTCGTCCAGATGGGCCGTCTCGGGGACGTAGTGGGCGGTCACGCCGAAGTCTTCACGAGCGAAATGGCGTTCCCCGGAAGCCGAACGCACGATCTCGGTGACGGCGGTGACGCCGTCTTGAGTGACGAGCCCATGAACGTCGACACCTTGTGCGACGAGGGCGTCGCGAACTCGTCGGCCGTCGTCATCGGGGCCGACGGCACCGTAATAGGCCACCTCGTGACCGGCGCGAGCAAGCTGCACGGCGACGTTGACAGCGTTGCCTCCGATGAGATCGTGAGGATCTTCGCCGAGGAAGCGGTCGATCGTGTTGTCGCCGACGACGGCGACGCGTAGACCCGTCATGGCTTCAGCTGCCGGTACCGCGCCCGTGGTGGGCTGCCGTCCTGCGCCGTCAACCGCGTCCTTCATCATGACCTCCTCGTATGGGTGATGCGGTCATTGTGCCAGACATCTCGCCCAGAATGTCGGACAAGTTGGACGGGTATACGTCCTGGCGGGCTCCAACTCCGCTGGATCTACCCCCGTGAGTTGGTACAAGTTCCCGTCGCACAAACGATGATGAGCCTCTCAACGGGTCCGCTGCAGTTGTGTTGTCGGATATGCTGAGCTATCATCAGACAACCTGGAACCCGCGGCGCAAAGCAACCCGACGTAACTCGCAGCAGCAACGGGAAACACGGGCGAGAGAAGACACCTGGTCCGCGCGGCCTCCATGAGGATGCGCAGACCACAACACAGTGAAGGGCAACGTCGCTATGCACACATCAGGTCATTCCGCCGGCCGGGGAGTACGGCCCCGACGTTTCGCCGCAGCCGGGATGCTGCTGGCGGGTGTTGTCTCGCTTGCAGCATGCGGAGCGGGAGACGCGGGCTCGGGCGAGGATGTTCCGCAGGTCCTCACCTACGGAATCTCCGGCGAGCCCCAGCCGATCAAAGCCGGCCTCAACCAGAACTCCATCGGATATTTGATGGACGCCCTTCTCATGCAGGGCCTGTTGCGTTGGAACGAGGAGGGCGAAATCGAGACCGCCCTCGCGGAATCCTACGAGCAGGTGAACAACTCGACCTACACGTTCACTCTTCGACCTGACCTGACCTTCAGCGACGGCACTCCATTGACGGCGGAAGACGTCAAACGCACGTTCGAATTCCTGGCGAATCCCGCCAACGCCGCGTACACCGTGGCCGGGATGTCTCGGATCGACACGATCACGACCGACGGCGACTCGAGCCTCACGGTGACTCTGAAGGAGAACGACCCCGACTTCCTGTCGTACGTCGCCAATCCGACGGCATTCATCGTCAAGGAGGACGAGCTCAGCGCGGACGCCACGGTCACGGTCGGCGCGGGGCCGTTCGTCATCGAGGACCAGACTCAGGGTGTTGGGATGGAGCTCGTTCCGAACGAGAACTACTACGACCCCGAGAGCGTGACATTGGAGCGCATCGAGTTGGAGTATTACACCGACGCGACGGCCCGCACGAACGCGCTCCTCAGCGGCGATGTGGACATGATCGACTACCCGGCCGCGCAGGACTTCGAGCGACTCGAGTCGGCTCCCGGAATCGTGCTGGACGCCCAGCCGGCGCCCCTGATCGCGCTGACCTTCAACGCCGCCGAAGGCCCCTTCGCCAACCCGCTTGTCCGTGAGGCCGTCGCCTACGCCGTCGATCGCGACCACGTCGCCTCCGCCGCCGACGCAGGCCAGGCGGACCCGGTTTACGGCCCCGTGCTCCAGGAAGGCAGCCCGTTCGCAACCGAGCGGTCGCAGTCGCTGTACTCATATGATCCGGAAAAGGCGAAGGAGCTGCTCGCCGAGGCTGGGTACCCCGACGGGTTCGACGCCACCATCCTGACGATGAGCCAGTATCCCTACCACCAGGACACAGCCATCGCGGTCCAGGACGATCTCAAGAAGGTCGGCATCAATCTCACTCTCGACAGCGGCGATCAGCCCACCTGGGTGCAGAAGGCGACCGCCGGCGATTACGAGGTGAAGACCACCGGTGGGGCCGGGCTCATCCCGGACCCCTCCTACCTCGAGTCCTGGTACTTCGCCAACGCGACGTACACCAGCACCAACTACGAGAACGAGGAGCTGCGGCAGGCGCTCATCGACGGCCGAACGGCAGAGACGGAGGAGGAGCGCGTAGCGGCGTACGAGCGAGCTTTCGAGATCGTCGCAGTCGACCCGCCGCGCGTCGATCTGACACAGCGCTACAACGGGTACGCCTACAAGGACACCATTCAGGGGTTCAAGAACATCCCCGGGTTCCTCTCCCTGTTCTCGCAGAACGCCATCCCGTACCTCAGCGTGAGCGGCTGATTTCTACCCACCATGGTCAGATATCTTGCTCGTCGAGTAGCAACAGGCGTGGGCCTATTGCTACTCGGCCTCACTCTCATCTTCTTCGTCATCAGGACGGTGCCCGGCGACCCCGCAGCTCTGCTCGCCTCTGGTGGCGGGTCAGGCGATGCCTCCCCGGAGGCGATCGCACAGATCCGCGAGCAGCTCGGTCTTGACCAACCCTTGTGGGCGCAGTACTTCGGGTACCTGGCCGGAGTGGTTCGCGGTGATTTCGGGACCTCGTTTCAGTTCGGCACCGATGTGACGCCGATCATCCTGGAACGGCTGCCTAAGACACTGGAGCTGGTGCTCGGGGCGACGCTCATCGGCGTGACGGTCGGGATCATCCTCGGGGTCATCGCCGCGCGCCGCGGCGGCGTCGTGAGCACGATCATCACTGCGATGGGCAGCTTCGCCATCTCCATCCCGGTCTACGTCCTGGGCACCGTGCTCGTCTTCGCGATCGCACTGCAGTTGCGCTGGCTGCCGGCGGGCGGATATGTCGGATGGGAAGACCCGGCCGACCATCTGCGGATCTTGATACTGCCGTGCATCACGCTGGCCGTGCCGTTTGCCGCGATCGTGGCCACGATCACGCGATCCGGGCTCGTGGAGACTGCTCAGCAGGACTGGGTGCGTACCGCCCGCTCATGGGGCATGTCGCCCAACTCCGTCTACGGCCGTCATGTTCTGCGCAACTCGCTGACCGCAGTGCTCACAATCGTCGGTCTGGAGATCGGGCTGATGTTCGGCTCGACGATCCTCGTCGAACAGGTCTACTCCTACCCCGGTCTGAGTCAGCTCATGATCAGGTCGGTGGAGCAGCGCGACTACCCCATCGTGCAAGGGGTCGCGATCATGGCCGCAGCGTTCTTCATCCTCGTCAACATCCTGGTAGACGTCCTATACGGCGTCCTCGACCCGAGAGCGAGACGCCGATGAACCGAAAGCTTCAGCGCGTACGCGACGCCTTCCGGCCGATACATCTGGTTGCCCTGGGCTTCATTCTGCTGGTAGTCGTGCTGTCCCTCGCGGCTCCTGTGATCCTCCCGGACCCGCTCGCGCAGGACGGAGCGAACACTTTCGCACCCCTCGGCACGCCCGGGCACCTGCTCGGAACCGACGGGTTCGGGCGTGACACGCTCGCGAGATTGATGGCCGGCGTCCGCACCGAGCTCGCAGTTGCGCTCGCGACGACACTGCTCGCCCTGGTGATCGGCACGACGCTCGGCATCAGCGGCGCCTACTTCGGTGCAGTTGCAGAGACGTTGACGATGAGGATCATCGTGGATGTCCTGCTCGCTTTCCCGCCGATCATCTTCGCCCTGCTCATCGTGACGATCTACGGACCAGGCCCAGCCACGCTCACGTTCACGATGGGTGTGCTATTCGCCATGAACTTCGCGCGCATCGCCTACGGGCAAACCCTCACCGTGCGACGAGCGGAGTACGTCGACGCCGCGCGTGCCTACGGCGCCCCTACGCTCACGATCCTGGTGAGGACGGTGCTGCCCAACATCAGCGCCCCACTCATCGTGCAGGCCTCTCTCACCATGGCGGCCGCCATCCTGCTGGAGTCCGGGCTTAGCTTCCTCGGCCTCGGTCTGGTGCCCCCCGCACCCTCCATGGGGCTCATGATCGCCGACGGTCAGCGATACATGGCCTCAGACCCGCTCGGCATCCTGATCCCAAGCATCGCCGTCGTCGTCATCATTCTTGCCTTCAGTGTGCTCAGCGACGGTCTTGGACGATGGCTCGACCCTCGAAGGAGGAATGCACATGCCTGAGCCGCTGCTCGAAGTGCGTGACCTGTCGGTAGCTTTCCGCGCCGGCAAAAGGACCGCTGAGGTCGTACACGACGTCTCATTCCACATCGATCCCGGAGAAACGCTGGCCGTCGTCGGGGAGTCGGGGTCCGGCAAGTCGGTGTCCGCGATGTCGATCGTCGATCTCCTCCCCGACAACGCGCGCCGCACAGGCACCATCCGCTTCGCCGGAGAAGACCTCCTCGCCGCCGACGCCGCGCGGATGCGACAGATTCGCGGAGCCGGAATCGGCGTGGTGTTCCAGGAGCCCATGACGGCCCTCAACCCCGTCTACACGATCGGTGGGCTGCTCGCCCAAGCCATCGACAGCCACGGCCGCCGCTCGAAGGAGGAGATCAAGTCGCGCAGCCTCGATCTGCTCCAGCTAGTCCAGATGCCCGATCCCGAGCGTCGACTGGGTCAATTCCCCCACCAGCTCTCTGGAGGGCAGCGGCAAAGGGCGATGATCGCCATGGCGATCGCCAACGATCCCGAACTGGTGATCGCCGACGAGGCAACCACAGCGCTGGACGTCACGGCGCAAGCAGTCATCCTGGATCTGCTGCTGGACGTGCAAGAACGCCTAGGGACGGCCATCCTGCTCATCACCCACGACATGGGTGTGGTCGCTGACATGGCAAATCGCGTCGTCGTCATGAACGGGGGACACGTCGTCGAGGAGGCTCCGGTCGAGGACCTCTTCTCATCCCCTCGCGAGGAGTACACCCGGAAGCTGCTCGCAGCCGTGCCGCATCTGGGGCGCAGCGAAACCGTCGAGCAGCTGCCGACGACACCGATCGAGCTGCGCTACCGGACGCAGCCGCAGCGAGTTGTCGAGCACCCCGTCCTTCACATCGAGAACCTCGTCGTCGAATTTCCAGGGCGGTTCGGCCAGGCCCCGTTCCGAGCCGTCGACGGCGTGAGCTTCGACGTAGACCGTGGAGAGGTGGTGGGGCTCGTCGGTGAATCGGGCTCCGGTAAGAGCACCATCGGCAGGGTGGCGATCGGCCTCACCAAACCGGCCTTGGGCACGGTCGAAATCGACGGCATCGACGTCAGCACGAAGCATCGTCGGGAGCGCAAAGAGCTCCGCCGGCGCGCCGCGATCATCTTCCAGGACCCGTCGTCCTCGTTGAACCCACGAGCGACTCTTGCGGACACGATCTCATCGCCGCTTCGGTGGAACCGCGTCACCCGGAGCAGGCGGGAGCTCGACCGGATCGTCGCAGAGTTGCTCGATGCTGTTCACCTTCCGAAAGATGCCGCTCATCGATATCCGCATGAGCTCTCCGGTGGGCAGCGCCAGCGAGTCGGAATCGCCCGAGCGATGGCGCTGGAACCGGATCTTCTGATCGCGGATGAACCGACGTCGGCGCTGGATGTGTCCGTGCAAGCAGCTGTGCTCAAGCTTTTGCTCGAGCTACAGGAGCGCCGGCAGTTCTCGTGCGTGTTCATCAGTCATGACCTGTCGGTCGTCGAGCAACTGGCGCAACGTGTGGTGGTGCTGAAGGACGGGAAGATCGCGGAGCAGGGCAACACCCGGCAGATCCTTCATCACCCGCGCGACGGCTACACCCGTCAGCTGGTCGCTGCGATCCCGGTCCCAGACCCAGCGGAACAGCGCGCGCGTCGCCAGGAACGCCAGCTGCTGCTCGCCTCGCCCGTTGCTCCCGAGTCGTCGTCCTTGGTATGACGCTTCACTCCGTCTGAAGGAGGCACCAGGTCGTGCTGACACGAATCTCCGCGGACTCGAAGAAGTACCGCTGGGGGTCGCCTACCGCGATCCCCGAACTTCTCGGCGCTCCCATCGATGGCGAACCTCATGCCGAGTTGTGGCTCGGCGCCCACCCAGATAGCATCACGCGTCTTGTCGACAGAACCGAGGCTCAACCGGAGACGCTCAACGAGTGGATCAGGGAGCAGGCGGGCACTGCGCTGGGTTCCGGCAGTCGACTGCCGTTCCTGTTGAAGCTGCTCGCTGCCGACCAACCGCTCTCTCTGCAAGCCCACCCGGCGCTGGAACGGGCCAGAGCGTCCTTCGCCGAGGAAGAGTCCCGTGGTGTTCCCCGCGATTCGCCGTCGCGCAACTACAAGGACCCCTGGCACAAGCCGGAACTGATCGTTGCGTTGCACGACGGCTTCGAGGGTCTGTGCGGCTTCCGTCCCGTCGACCAGACGGACGACTTCTTGAGTCGGCTGTCCGACGGTGAGGATCTCATCGCGCACCTCCGCACCCGGCTCAAAGGCGACGGACTTGAGGGCGCCGTCCGGTGGGTACTTACGGACCGCCCTGCGGGCCTGGTACCCGAATTGGTGAAGGCAGCCAGTTCCCGGGACGTCGGGAGATGGGACAACGAGGGTCGCCTGCTGCAGCGCCTCGATGCGCAGTACCCGGGGGATCCGGGAGTCGCGGTGGCCTCATTGCTCAATTTTGCGATCCTTCGTAAGGGCGAAGCGCTCTTCTTGCCCGCGGGAAACGTGCACGCCTACGTGAAGGGCCTCGGCGTGGAGGTGATGGCGTCGAGCGATAACGTGCTAAGGGGCGGATTGACGTCCAAGCATGTCGATGTCGACGAGTTCCTGGATGTAGTGCAGTTCAGCCCCTTACCCTCCCCGATCGTCCACGGTCGAAGAGATCCGTCCGGCTACGTCGACTACACCGTTCCCATCGATGATTTCCGGCTCATCCGCGTTGACGCGGACACAGTCACGACGATCGAGCTGAGTCGCGCCGCCATCGCGCTCGTCGTAGAGGGTCGGGCCACTCTCCGGCAAGGAGCCAGCTCGGTGGCGCTCACTCGAGGCCAATCTGTCTTCATCACCCCCTCCGAATCGACCGTTAGCGTGGGCTCAAGCGGAACTGTCTTCATCGCGACCGGCGAGGAGCCGAGCTGACACCTCGCCGCTTGTCGGGCTTGGTGAGGTCAAGCCGACGCTCATGACATCGATCGATCTGCTCGGAGGACCCATGGCCAGGCGCGAGCGCGACAGGCAGCGACGAGTCGGCACGCGCCGCGGACCTCGCGTCCAGGGAGAACAATCCAGCCCCTCCGGGGCGTCGGGTGTCGAACGCGCCGATGCAGCCACCGTCACGGAGCCACGCGCGGCGGGCACCGCTGGCACCGTGATCCGCAAGTGGTGGAAACCCGCCGCTGCGGCGGCGGGTGCTCTAGTTGTTGCAGCGGTCTCCGGTGTGGTTGGAAGCTTCCTCGGCGTAGCGAGTGAGCGAAACGAATGGCCTTACTCGCCCCCGGCAGAGCCGACCGCGCAGGAGCTGGCAGCCGAGCTCGACGGCCGATTCCCTTCATCCGAGTGCAAGGCGAACTACGCCACGGTGTTCTCCGCACCCATCGGTGACTCGGCGCAGCCGCCCATCGCCACAGTCGAACTCCGCAAAGGCACCGACTGTGCTGCCTCGTGGGTGTGGGTGTCAAGCTTCGTGGCGGACGTGGTCATCACGAAGACCCTCATCAGAAAAGAGCAGGGCGACCTTCCCGCGGCGACCGTCGAAGAGTCGGATCCCATCAACACCGTCAGTGGCCCGGGGCGCGAGTCTTTCACAGAGCAGCTGTACTCGCCGGCATGCGTATCGCTGGAGGTCTCCGTTTACGACGCCGCCGGTGACGCGCTAGGCGCGCTTCCACGAACCGAAGTCTGCGCTACCCCATAGCGCAGCCCAGGTGTGACTGCATCCTCGACGAACTCGGCATCAGCCGGGATCGTCGAGGACGCGGTCACACACAGTCAGGTCAGATGCTCTGGCTCGTGGGAAGGATCACGAGATCACGAATCGTCACGTGAGCCGGTCGCGTCAACATGTACAGGATCGCGTCCGCCACGTCCTCGGCTCGGATCCCGGTCCCCGCCTCGAGCCGTTCCGCGACTCGGTCGTCACCCTCCGGATACCCCCACAGGTCGGTCAGCACGATTCCCGGTGCGACCTCGGCGACGCGCACACCCGTACCGGCCAGCTGTCGGCGAAGGGCTTGAGCGAAGGCCCGCGCCGCGTGCTTCGATGCGCTGTACACAGGCTCGGATGCAAGCTCCTGGTGTCCCGCGATCGAGCTCGTAAGGAGAATGTCGCCGCTGTTCTGCTCGAGCAAGAGAGGAAGTGCGGTCCTGATAAGCGACACCGCAGCAGTGACGTTGACATCGACGGTGCGGCGGATGGAGTCCTCATCGGCCTCGGCGACCTTGCCCTGGAGAAAAAGACCTGCGTTGGCGAAGACGATGTCGATGCGGCCGTACTCGGCGATGGCGGCATCGACGATGCTGATGCTCGCCCCAACCGCCGTGACATCGACTGGAACCGTGATCGCCTGCCCGTTGAGCTCGTCGCGGAGCGTGTCCAGCCGGGTGGTGTCGCGCCCAACCAGGACGACGTTCGCTCCCGCATCAGCCAGCGCCCGGGCAGTGCTGCGCCCGATGCCGGAACTGGCGCCCGTGATGATGGCAACCTTGCCCTCGAGAACGTTCGCGTATGAAGCCATGATGATCTTGTTCCTTCGCTTTCTCCGGGCCACCCTCTGTGGGACCTGCTCGGCCGTGTGGTTATGAGTGCCGGTCTTTGGTTGCGCAACTGCGTTGGGGTACGCGACCCCGCCTGAGAGGCCCGTGGTCCAGCCCGCCTCAGGGCGAGGTCACCATAGGCGGTAGCCGCCGTCGAGAACGATGTCGGTGCCGGTGACGAAAGAGCTGGCATCCGAGAGCAGGTAGGCGACCGCGCCGGCGATGTCGCTCGGTTCGGCGATGCGCTTAAGGGGTGCTGCTGCCTTCCACGACTCCAAGCGACCGGGCATGCTGCGGCTCAACTCGGTCATGCGGGTCGCGGTGTAGCCGGGCGAGACCGAGTTGACGCGGATGCCTCGCCCGCCCCACTCGACGGCGAGGGATCGCGTGTAGTGCAGCACGGCCGCTTTCGACGCGTTGTACGGGGCCATGTACTGCGGGTGATTTACGATGTAGCCCGACATCGAAGCGATATTCACGATCGAACCGCTGGCCTGCGGGAGCATGGCTCGGCCGACGGCGCGGCAGCATCGGAACACTCCCGTGACGTTGATGTCGAACACTCGTGAGAAGTCTTCATCCGACATCTCCTCGGTAG
This sequence comes from Microbacterium jejuense, assembly GCF_019511665.1. GTDB lineage: Bacteria > Actinomycetota > Actinomycetes > Actinomycetales > Microbacteriaceae > Microbacterium > Microbacterium jejuense_A. The sequence continues at coordinate 265,450 of NZ_JAEUAW010000003.1, read as the reverse complement.
GGATATTGATCCCGACGCCGGCTGAGTTCACCGACCAATCGAGCCGGCCAGCCTGTTTCACCACGGTGTCGACTGCTGCGTCGATGGATGATGTGTCGGACACGTCGGCAGGCAAGTAGGTCGCCCTGATCTCGTCAGCGGCTTGGCGTCCGGAGTCTTCGTTGCGGCCGGTGATGAACACGGTCGCTCCAAGTTGAGAGAGCAGATCCGCCGCGGCGTAACCGATCCCAGCCGTCCCTCCCACGACCAGGGCCACACGTCCAGTTCCGTCGAGCGGGTTCACGCGGCTGCGGGTGGTCATTCGTTGATCTCCTCCGAGGTAGGTGTGCCCTCTCCGCCCTGAGCAGGCGTTAGGGGGCATCGCTTCATACAAGTGCGGGCGAGTACGGCAGACGACTGGAAAGTCGCTGCTCGGCATTGTCACCGCGCTTCTCACGACCTCGTGACGCCCTCCTCGCCAACCAGTGTGCCAGACATAACAAGACCTTGCCGGACAAGTTCTGCCCCGCGATTCCAGGGGTTCACGCTATGGCGGGTTCGAGACTATACGCAAAGGCATTGATCTGTCTGCTTACACGGCATATCATCAGACAACTAGTGGCGCCGCCCGTCCCGGGCAGGCGTCCAAAACGCAGTGGAGGCAATGGCGCATGCACAATTTCCATCCTTTCTTCGGCACCCGGCGGTCGCGGAGCCGGACCGTCGCCGCAGCCGTTCTGGTCATCGGCGCTCTGTCGCTTGCCGCGTGCGGTTCGAGCGGCACTGCTACTCCCGACGAGGACGTGCCGCAGGTTCTGACCCTGGGCCTCTCGGGGGAACCTCAGCCCATGAAGGCAGCAATCAACCAGAACGCGTTGGGCTACCTGATGGACGCGTTGCTGCAGCAGGGGCTGCTGAGGTGGGGGGAAGGAGGTGAGATCGAGCCCGCTCTCGCAGAGTCGTTTGAACAGGTCGACAACGCCACATATACGTTCACGCTGCGCCCTGATCTCAAGTTCAGTGATGGAACCCCGCTGACCTCTGCGGATGTGAAGAGGACCTTCGAGTACCTCGCCGACCCCGCGAACGCGGCGTTCACCGTCGCTGGAATGTCGCGAATCTCTGAGATCACCACTGAGGGCGACTCGCAGCTCACCGTGAAGCTGAAGGAGAACGATCCTGACTTCCTCGGTTACGTCGCCAACCCGACGGCGTTCATCGTCAAGGAGGACGCGCTGAGCCCGAACGCCACGGTCACCGTTGGCGCGGGTCCGTTCGTCATCGAGGACCAGACTCAGGGGGTCGGGATGGATCTCGTGCCGAACGAGCACTTCTACGACCCTGAGAGCGTGACGCTGGATCGCATCGAGGCCGAGTACTACTTCGACGCGACTGCGCGCGTAAACGCCCTCATCAGCGGCGACGTTGACTTCATCGACTTCGTTCCGACCCAGGATTTCGAACGCCTCGAATCGACCCCCGGGGTCGTCGTCGCGGCAGAGCCGAGTCCTATGATCGGCCTCACTTTCAACACGACATCGGGTCCTTTCGCCAACCCCCTCGTTCGGACTGCGATCGCGTACGCGATCGATCGGGAACACGTCGCATCTGCCGCGGACGGAGGCAAGGCCGACCCGGTCTACGGTGTGATGCTCGGCGAAGACAGTGAATTCGCCAGCGACGAATCCGGGTCGCTCTACTCCTACGACCCGGAGAAGGCCAAAGAGCTGCTAGCCGAGGCCGGCTACCCGGACGGGTTCGACGCGACCATCCTGACCATGAGTCAGTACCTCTACCACCAGGACACCGCCGTGGCCGTCCAGAACGACCTCAAAGAGGTGGGTATCAATCTGACGCTCGACAGCGGCGACCAGCCCACCTGGGTGAGAAAGGCGATCGCGGGGGAGTACGAGGTGAAGACCACCGGTGTCGCCGGTCTCATTCCCCAGGCGTCCTACCTGGAGTCGCTGTACTTCGCGAACGCCGCTTACACAAGCTTCGGTTACGACAACCCCGAGCTTCGCGAGGCGCTGACAGAAGGACGCACCGCAGAGACGGACGAAGAGCGGGCCGAGGCCTACGACCGTGCCTTCGACATCGTCGCTGAGGATACCCCCCGCGTCGATCTCACGCAGCGGTACAACGGGTACGCCTTCAAGGACACAGTCCAGGGATTCGAGAACTGGCCCGGATTCCTTTCTCAGTACTCGCAGAACTGGGTGCCATACCTGAGCATCGCGAGCGAGTGACGTTGAGCACGCGTGGGGCGCTCTCCCTCTCTGCTACAGGGAGGCGGGAGCGCCCCGCGGCGGCGGGCGAGCTTCTCTCAGCGAACACCCCGGGTCAATGTCGGAGCGCGCGCGTAGCCTAATTACATGGCTGTGATTCCCACAAGTTCAGATTCTTCTCCCGGTGGTAGACCTCCGGGAGAATCTCTCACGGGATCCCACAGTCCGTCCCCAGCGCACACCGAGGCCAGCGACCGGTTTCAGATCCTCGCGCTCGACGGCGGGGGCGCGAAGGCGCTGTTCACCGCGCACGTGCTCGCCCGTCTCGAGGAAGATCTCGGCGTTCGAATCCAGGACTGCTTCGACTTGGTCGCCGGCACCTCGGCCGGCGGCATCGTCGCTCTCGCCCTCGGTGCAGGTCTTCGTCCGGCCGAGATCGTCGAGCATTATCAGCAGCTCATCGCCACCGTTTTCCCGGCCTCGCGTCGAACTTGGCGCAGCCGGCTCGCGCAACTGAATTCACCCATCTACGATGCAGACGTCCTGCGGACCGCGCTGCAGGACGTCCTGGGCGCAGAGCTGCTCGGGCAGAGCACCATGCGGCTGGTGATCCCGTCGTGGGATGTGCAGGCCCGTGGCGTCCATATCTTCAAGACGCCTCACCACGCCAGGCTCCGAAGAGACTGGCGCATTCCCATGGTCGACGTCGCGTTGGCGACCTCCGCCGCCCCGCTGTACTTCCCGGCGGCCGCCGTCGACGGGCACCGCCTCATCGATGGCGGAGTGTGGGCGAATAATCCGTCCGTCGTGGCCATCGCCGAAGCGCTCAGCATGCTGGATGTGCCGCTGTCGGCCATCCGGGTGCTGAACATCGGAACGATCGACCAACTCTCGTACCACCCCCGGCGCCGCGATCGCGGAGGCCTGCTGCAGTGGATGAAGCCGATCGCGCCGCTGATCCTCGACGCCGGCAGCCGCGGAGGGCAAGGCCTGGCGGAACACCTCGTCGGCAAGGACAACTTCATCCGTTTCGATGCGCTCGTGCCCGGAGGACTGTACTCACTGGACGCGGCGGACCCAGCGGATGTCGCCGGTCTCGCCGCAGCCGTCAGCCGAAACTTGAGCCCCCTCTTCACAGAACGATTTGGCGGCCATTCCGCTGAACCCTACCTTCCGCTGTACGGCCCAGACGCCGACAGCGCTTCATCACCCACGGAGGCCTCCGATGCAACTCGCTGATCATTTCGCCGTCCTGCTCAAGGACACCGTCAACCTGAGTCAGGGCAAGCTCGACCTGCTCGACTCCCGAGTGAACAGTGTCTACAAGGCGCTGAAGGCCGACGACGAAATCGGCGACATCATCCTCGGCAAGACCCCGCAAGGATCATGGGCGCATAAGACGATCATCAACCCGGTCGGCGACAACGAGTTCGACGCCGACTTCATGCTCGACATGGAGGAAGTGCCGGGGTGGGAGCCGAAGACCTACATCGAGCAGGTCTACGCCGCGCTGCACCGGCACACCATCTACAACGACATGCCTCACTCCCGCAAGTGCCGGTGCGTTCGCCTGGTCTACGCGAACTCCATGCACCTGGACATCGTCCCCCACCTGCACCTCGCGGACGGCCGGGAGGTCATCGTCAATCGCGACGAGAACCAATGGGAGACCACCAATCCCGACGGTTTCACAGAGTGGATGCGCAGCAAGGACTCGATCGCGCGCGGCAACCTGCGCCGTGTAATCCGACTGATGAAGTACCTGCGCGACCACAAGAATTCCTTCGTCGGTACCCGCTCCATCCTGCTGACCACTCTGCTGGGCCAGCAGGTCACGACCTTGAAGACCTTCGCTGACCCCGACTACTACAGCAACGTCCCCACGACGCTGCTGCACGTCGTGTCCGATCTCGACGCCTACCTGCAGGCCCACCCGACCAAACCGTCAATCCCCGACCCCTCCGGCTCGGGTGTCACCTTCGATCACCGGTGGACACAGAACACCTACAGCTACTTCCGCGACCGTATCCACGCGCACGCAGCGGAGATCGCGGAGGCCTACGACGAGACCGATAAGGACCGCAGCGTTCAACTGTGGCAGGGCATCTTCGGTGACGGGTTCGCCGCACCCGTGGAGAAGTCGAGCGGCAAGTTTCCGACCGAAGCCGCACCTGCGGTTACCACGGTGGGACGTTCCGGTCGGGCAGGATGAGCCGTCGCCGGACACGGCCAGAACTGACCGGCTGGCAGAAGCAACTCGTCGCTGAACTGCGGGCGCTGGCCACCAACCGACCCGACGAGATCCGCGTCCTGAGCTCGCCCACCCTGCAAACCGACGGCACCGCGCTCATTCGCGTGAGTCTGCGCACCGCCGAGCTGCCGCACGAGCCGGGCGGGCTCGAACTGAAGGACGACGAAGAGTTTCTCCTCCGCCTCCGGTCAGTACCGCTGCAGCCGCCCTCCGTAGAGGTGGACCACACCCGCTTCCTCGGCTTTCCGCACGTCTTGCAAGGTCAGCGTCTCTGCGTGTACCTGGACCCGTCCCGTGAGTGGCGACCTACCGACGGCATGAGCGGCTTCCTCCGCAGGGTATGGGACTGGCTTGCCGACGCCGCGGCGGGCAAGTTCGACGCTGCCACGGCGATGTACCACGCGGTGGGAGGCGTGCTGCATCAAGCAGAAGACACTCCCACCATCGTCGTCCGGGAGACCCTGCCGGCAAGAGCATTTCAGGCCGCGCGGCTCGTGGAGCGAACCCCGCAGAGGCTCGACCTGACTTACCAGTCCGCGGGCGAGGGGCACCGCACACCCGTTGTCGCGCTGCGCAGCGAACTGCCATTCGGTGCCGCATCCACACTCGCGCTGTTCTTGACCCTGCTGGACGACCCATACCTTGATGCGGCCGACGGGCGACCATCCCGCGTCTCCCCGCAGAGCCCGGCGTTTCTCACCGCGTTACTGGCGGCCGCAGCACGCAACCCGAAGGGCACGCCGCAGTACTTCGTTGTCGCCGTCCCGCACCCCGCGGGAGGCCCCCACCACCTGCTGGGCGGACGTCTGCCGGCCGATACCGCCGATGTTCTGCGCCAACTCGCCGCAACCCGCGGGGTGGATGTCACCATCGACCCCGCCACGATCAACACCGACATCGCGATCGAATGGTGCACAATCTCTGACGAACGGTCCGAAGTCACCACCCGTCGTGACGACGACCGCCCAGTCAGCGGCTTCCGCGGTAAGACCGTCCTGATCCTGGGCTGCGGCGGTCTTGGATCGTGGGTCGCCGAGTTCGTCGCGCGAGCGGGAGCCGCCGAGATCGCAATCTGCGACCCCGGAAACATTACCGGCGGACTGCTCGTACGACAGAACTATGGTGAGACCGATATCGGCCGACCCAAGGCGCAAGCGCTAGCTACCCGGCTCCGACAGATCCGCGATGAGCTAATCGTCACCCCATCGGAAGGTCTCATCCCAGACGACCTGAGTACATTCCTCGCCGCGGACCTCATCGTCGATGCAACCGTGAGCCTGGCGATCACGGCTGCACTAGACGTGCTCTCGGACACGCCCGGACGTAGAGCGAAGTTCGCGCAGGTCGCCACTGATGCTGCATCCGGCATGCTCGGCCTGCTCCACCTGACGACGCCCGGGGATGGGGTCACGCTCTCCCGCCTGGACGAACTGGCTGGTCAGTCTGTTCTCGCGGACGCTCAGCTCGAGGCATTCCATCCGCTATGGCAGAACAGTCACGGCGGTGATGAACTCGTCCCAACTCGCGGCTGTTCGGTCCCGACATTCCACGGATCAGCAGCCGACCTGGCTGCGGTGGCCGCTAACCTGGTGAACCTGATCGGACTGCACCTCGCCGCCGACGACGTCGACGTCCCGGGCACACACCTCGTCGCCACTCCATACGCGTCGCGAGGAGCACCACATCGATTCTTGCCGGCGAGCGGATAGGCGCCAGCGCCGGCACGACTTTCAGCATGGGCAGCACACATCAGGTTTATGGCGCTCCGGCCCACTGGGCTTACAGCGACAAGCTCACTGAGCCGCACTCCCTCGCCGACCGGCAAATGGTTGCTCTTCATTGCGATCAGCGAGAACGAATAGGATCGACGATTCGTCCTGGGCCGGCGATGAAGACGTCCCCCTCGCCAGTGATCATCACCGAGCGTTCATCGGGAGAGACGAAGAGCGCAGCCCCAGGTGTCATTCCCGCCGACTGTTGGCTGCTGGTTCCGGTGACGAGCACGGTTCCCTGAATCGCCAGCAAGATGCTCGGTCCGACGATGGTCACCGTGGTGGATCCTTTAGTGGTCACTCGACGTAGGGCGAAGTCATCGATTGGGACGTCGTACTGGACGGTGTTCCCGGCCACCTGCCTGGGGTGTACAAGCCAAGGTCGGGTAGTGGCGACCTCTAGCACCTTGAGAAGTTCTGCGACGTCGATGTGTTTGGGGGTAAGCCCACCACGGAGCACGTTGTCGCTGGACGCCATCACCTCGACGCCGAGGCCGTCCAGGTATGCATGGAGGACGCCGGCGGGCACGAAGAGTCCTTCGCCACGTTGGAGCGTGACGAGGTTCATGAGTAGTGCTACGACTATCCCGGCATCTCCGGGATACGTCGCGTTGAGGGCGCGGGCTAGCTCGAGCTCTTCGAAGAACTCGCTCGAGCTAGCCTTGGTCGCTTCCGCGATGATCGCGCGAACTTCGGTCGCCGATCCTGGGTTGAGCGTCCAGCCGATGGCCGACCGGACGGAGTCAGGGGTCTCGTAGAGGTGGCGGCGTAGGGGGATCGTAGCTGGGCCGAGGCAGTCGAGTAGGCGGCGTGTGACGGCAAGATCGCGGACACCGACAAGGGCGCGGAAGTGGTCGCTCACGGCCACGATCAACTCCGGCTTGTGGTTAGTGTCCCGGTAGGTCCGCTCAGGGGCGTCGCGGGGGATGCCGGCTGCTTCCTCGCGTGCGAAACCGAACTGAGCTTGTGCTCTTGAAGGGTGCGCCTGAATCGAGAGGGGCGAACCAGCAGCGAGCAACTTGAGAAGGTAGGGCAACGGTGTGAGGTCTGCCGCTTCGGCGGTGAGAACCTCTTTCAGAGACTTAGATCCTGGAGTGTCGGCGGGATCGGCCGGGTGGTCTCCAAACCAAATTTCCGCCTCGGGTTGCCCCGAACTGCGGCGACCTTGCAGCTGAGGGATGAATGTCGTCGACCCCCAGGAGTAGTTCCGTGGAGTGTTGGTAAGGGGGATCAGCACTGGTGCTCGCCTCCGAGTTCTATGCGTGACCGGGATGGGCGTTCCCATCGACGATGGGTAGGGCCGCCGTCACCGGTTGGAGACCAGACAAGCGCGAGGGTGACACCAGTTTTGTGACTTGCTCGCGACTCATCAGCCCTGCCTCCTCCACGAGTTCGATGATGCTTCGCCCCGTGACGAGCGCGGCTTTTGCGAGTGCGGATGCTGCGGAGTACCCGATGTAGGGAGTGAGTGCCGTGACTACTCCTACCGACGAAGCGACCATCAGCTGCAGTCGGTCCACGTTGGCGGTGATGCCAAGGACGCAGTTCTCTCGGAGCGTGCGGCAGGCGCCGGTCAGCCAGGCGAGGCTCTGCAGGAGGGAGTGAGCGATGACAGGTTCGAAGGCGTTGAGTTGTAGCTGGCCCGCTTCGGCGGCCATGGTCACCGTGGTGTCGGAGCCGGCGACGGAGAATGCGACTTGATTGACGACCTCGGGGATGACTGGGTTGACCTTCCCGGGCATGATGCTCGATCCGGCTTGCCGGGCGGGAAGGTGGATCTCCCCGAACCCGGCTTGCGGTCCGCTGGAGAGCAGTCGGAGGTCGTTGCAGATCTTGCTGAGCTTGATCGCAGCGCGTTTGAGAGCGCCGGAGAGGCTCATGAACACGCCGACGTCGCTGGTGGCTTCAACGAGATCGATGGCGGTGACGTGCTCGAATCCGGTGAGATCTCGCAGGTGCCTGCAGACGGTGGCGGCGTAACGGGAGTCGGCTGTGATCCCGGTGCCGATGGCGGTGGCGCCGAGGTTGATTTCCCACAGCAGCGGAAGGATGTCGCGTAGCCGCTGCGCGTCCTCGCCGAGGGTGGTGGAGAACCCGCGGAACTCTTGCCCCAGGGTCATGGGTACGGCGTCTTGCAGCTGCGTGCGTCCGACCTTGAGCACGTCGATGAACTCTTCACCCTTGTCCGCGAATGCGGAGCGGAGCAACTCGTGTTCGGTGAGGAGCCGCTCGATCGAGAAGCAAAGGGCTAGTTTCACGGCGGTCGGGTAGGTGTCGTTGGTGCTCTGGCTGCGGTTGACGTCGTCGAGAGGGTGGAGGACGTCGTAGGAGCCCTTTGCATGCCCCAGCTGCTCGAGGGCGATGTTGGCGATGACCTCGTTGGTGTTCATGTTCGTAGATGTGCCGGCGCCACCCTGGATGACGTCGACGACGAACTGGTCGTGGAATTCTCCGGTGCGCACGCGCTGGCACGCCTCGTCGATCCAGGCGGCTTTGGTCGGATCGAGGACACCGATGTCACGATTCGCGCGCGCGGCGGCTTGTTTCACGATCGCGAGCGCATCGACAAGGTCGGGATGGATGGAGATCGGTCGGTGCGAGATGGGGAAGTTCTCGATCGCTCGGGCGGTATGGATTCCCCAGTAGGCGCTGTCGGGAATTGAGGTATCGCCGAGGCTGTCGCGTTCGACGCGCTGCTTGGGAGGGTGAGGCATACGGGTTCCTAGTGAGCCGAGAGGTCGGCGTTCTGCGGCGTCGGTCGCGGGTGCTCGCTCATGATCGGAAGAGGGCGGCGACGTCCTCGACGTTCTCGAGTTCTCGGAGCCCGTTGAGCAGGGATTCGGCGCGGTTCTCGCCGATGACCGGTGCCGCCAACGACCGGTACTTCTGCACCACTTGCTCGTCGGTGAGCGGATCGCGAACGTTGCCTTTTGCGAAGTCTCGGCTGAGATGGATGGAGCGCCCGTCTCGAAGCTCGATGTCGATCTTGACGGGCGCGTCACTGGTGAATTCGCGTCGGGCGAGCTCCTCATCCACCCGCGGCCTCACCTTCTCCATGAGCGGTCGGATCTGATCGTTGTTCAGGAAGCTGTCGTCGTTGAAGATCTCGAGGTCTGCTCGTCGGAATGTGAGTGCCGCGGCGACTGCGTACTCCATCGAGAACTTGGTCTCCGCCGCCCGGGTTGGCGAGTGGTAGATCAGTTCCTTGAACGACCAGGGAGATTGGCCGACGTGAACCGCGGTGATGTCTTCTGCGTTCAGGGCTGCGACGGCCTCGGATTCGAGGAGCGCGTCCAGGGCCGGCCCCATGCTGGAGCAGCAGGCATAGCGCTTGAAGTTGAACCCGGGCTCCAGGATGCTCCACGTGGCGCTCGACGGGTAGGAGATCGTGTTGGGCTCCAGCCCGCCGAAGAGCTGGAAGAACCCGTCGACACCTTCCAGAATGCTTGCGGACGGTTGCAGGCCGGCCCCGGCGAGTTCGGCGCACCAGATTCCGGTGCGTGCGGCCATGCCGCAGTGGTAGGCCTTCACGGGGGATCCGAAGTTGCCGCGCAGGCCGCTTGCTTCCGAGGCAGCTATTCCGAGTGCGGCGGCGACTTCCGGTGTGCTGCGGCCGGCTGAGAGGGCAGCGGCGACGCTGGCGCCGAGTACTCCGAACACACCGGTGGTGTGCCATCCCTGATCGCTGGTGAAAGGGAGGCAGGTCCGGCCGATCCGGTACATGATCTCGCCGGCGAGGAGATAGGAGCGGAGGACCTCGGCCCCGGACCCGTGTCGGGCTTCGGCGACCGCGAATGCCGCAGGCGCGACAGGTGCGGTGGGGTGGTTGATGATCGAGAAGTCGTCGTAGTCGAAGATGTGCGCGGCGAAACCGTTGTGCAGCGCGGCGTAGTCCGGCTGTGCGCCCACCTGCGTACCGAGCACCGTCGCGAGACCGGGGTTACCGCTTGCGAGGCGTGCGGTGCCCTGAACGTCGGGATGTTGGCTGCCGGCGATCGTCACGCCGAAGTAGTCGATGAGGGCGCGCTTGGCTGTTGCGATCGCAGCGACCGGAATGTCGTCGAACTTCCAGGTGGTGAGATCGTCGCAAATGTCGTTCAGATAGGTCATGGTGCTCTTCTTCGGCTGGCGTTCCGGTGCGGTGAACTCGATGTGCTTCTGGACTTGACGACTAGTTGATCCCGAGGGCGCGGGCGCGCTGGTCGATTTTCTCCGCGCGCCCCAGGCGCGGCAGATCTGAGCCGTCGCGGATGAGCCGGCCGCGTGCGTTGAAGTCGGCTAGGAACTCGCGTGCCCAGGTCACATCGGCTGGGGCGGGTGACATGGCCTCGTTGATGACGGGTAGGTGCTCGTCGCGGAGGCAGAGCTTGCCCGTGAGGCCGAGACTGACCGCCAATTCGGACTGCTCGTGTACGGCTGAGGGGTCTGAGGTGACCGTTGGACCGTCGATGGGACCGGGAAGATCTCCAATCCGTGACGCGACCACGAGTCGGGATCGGGGATACAGCATCGCCATCGCTTCCGCGCTGGTACCCGTGTCGCGACGGTAGTCGCCGCTGCCGAATGCGAGACGGAAGACACCGCGCGCTCGCGCGATCGCCGTCGCTTCCTCGATGCCGAGCGCCGATTCGATGAGTGCAATGACAGGTGTGGACCCGCCGAGCCTGTCGAACGTCGCGGTGACCTCTGTTGGAGATTCGGTCTTGGCGAGCATGACGCCGAGCAGGCCCGGCACGTTTCTCAGCCGATCGACGTCGTCGTTCCAGTGTTCGGTGGTGCGGTCGTTGATACGCACCCAGGCGCTCCCGCCGCGCGAGAGCCAGCCCGCCACGTGTGAGCGGGCAGCCGGTTTCAGGCTGGGGTCGACGGCGTCTTCGATGTCGAGGACGATCTGGTCGGCCAACGATAGGTGTGCGCTGTCGAAGTCGTCGGCATTCAGTGCCGATACCAGAAGCCATGATCGGGCGACATCGGCAGTGATTCGTTTAGCCGGCGCAAGACCCGTCGTCGGCTCGCTCAATGGGATCACTGGTCCTTGTCCGGTCGTGGAATTTTCTTGCCGTTGCACCAGTGACCTCACGCGAGCTCGATACGCATCACGCGGGTCTGCAGCGCAGAGTTGGTGTCGAGCGTGAGCATGGCTGTGGCGCCGTCGAGCCCGTCCCCACGAGGGTGGAGGTGCTGGAACGCCGATCGGTAGTTCCGTAGCGCTGTCAGGAATGCACGTGTAATGGCTTCGGAACGGAAGACTCCGCCGATCGTGCAGACCGCGATCTCGGTGGTAGCGGCGATCGCTACTCGCTCCATTCCGGCGTGGACGGAGCAGGCGAGTTCCGCAGCGCCACGCTTGCAGATCTCCGACGCGACTGCGTCGCCTTCCGCGTCGGCTCCAGTGACCCAACGCGCGAACGAGGCGACGCGTCGGACCCGGCGAGGATCGGTCTGCAATACGATGTACGCCGTCTCGACGTCACCGAACTCGGCTTCCAGCCGCTGCAGGAGGGTGGTCGCCGGGCCGCGCCCGTCGTAGGCGCGCATCGCGGCGTCGAGCGCTTCTCGGCCGAACCAATAGGCGCTTCCCGCGTCGCCAATGATGTTGCCCCATCCGTCGACTCGGGCTACATCCCTGGCGCCCACTGCCAGCGTGACCACGCCAGTTCCCGCGGCCACTACGGCGCCCTGTTCGGCACCAAGCGCGCCCAGGTAAGAGGTGACGGAATCGTGAGCGACCGCCAGCTGGCGGATGCCGAGGAGCCCCAGCACGTCGAGCCCGCTGAGGTCTTCTCGGCCGGTGAGCCCCGTGGTGCCGATGGCGACGGTGTCGACTGTGCCGACCTCGGCCACGAGCGTGCTCACCGCACCGGCGAGTTGCTCGCCCAGAGGAAGGTCGGTCCGGATACCGGTATGCGCGGAGGAATCGACCTCGAAGGAACGACCGCCAGACTCCTGATGCCCCGTCTCGATAACGCGAGCTCTCAGTCCGCTCTGCCCGGCGTCGATGGCTAGGTTTCGCATGAAGCTGTCGCCCTTCCGGCTCCGTGAGGAGCCGCACCGTGAGTGGGCGGGCAGAGGTCTACCCGCCCACTCACGGGTCAGATGGTGATGGTCTCCGTTTCGGCCTTGCTGATGCCGCGGTAGGCGGTGACCTCGATCTCGACGATGTACTCCTTGCCACCCAGGGGGCTACAGATCACCGTGTTCGTGGAGGAGGCGTTGCGGAATCGCTCGCCGACGATGCGCATGACCTCTGCAGCATGATCGGGGTTCGGGATGGTGACCACGCGACGTACGACGTCGTCGATCGACGAGCCGACCGCCTCGAGCGAGCGGGCGATGTTGTCGAGCGCCTGGTTGGTCTGGCCCTCGACGGTGTCCGACATCTCCTGCTTGTCGTAGTCGCGGCCGGAGGTGTTCGACACGAACACCCAGTCATCGATGGTGAGGGCGCGAACGAAGCTTTCGCTCACCTCGTACCGGCTTGCGGTGCGGACGATCTGGCGACCCATGGTGGTTCTCCTTGTTTTGTGGGTGGGCAGGGCTGGTGGGGAGCCGAGCTCGTGGAGCACCGGCTGGATGGGTGTCGAGTCGCGCGGGGCTGCAGCGCGGCAGAACGAAGGGTGTTTCTACGAGGCGAGGAATCGCCCCGGATCGGCGAACCTCAGTGCCTCATCGTCCGCTCCAGTGACGGCGTCGGCGACGAGCTTTCCGATGCCGGCTGACATCTTGAATCCCTTCCCGGAGAACCCGGTCGCCAGGTACGCCCCGGTGCCGGGGTCGCGGCCGATCAGCGGCTGGTAGTCGGAGGTGTAGAGCTCGGGGAATGCGTCGGAGCGGACGACGTCGGGGATGACGGAGGTGAATCCGCTCGCGACCGCTCGGGTGATCCGGATCGCTTCGTCAGGAGCGAGAGACTGTTCGATCTGGTCGGGTGAGTCGGCGGTCAGGGCCTCGGCTAGGGCGACCTTGATCATGGTGCCGTCCGTCGCCGGCGCGCCGTAGATGTCGATGCCGGGAGTGACTCGCTTGAACACGGGGAACCGCTCGGGAGTGTAGGCGGCCGGATCGGACAGACCGAACCACATCAGGGCGGTCCGCCGCGGCTCTGTGAAGGAGCGGAGCTCTTCGGACAGCAAACTGCCGCTCCAGCTGCCTCCGGCGATGATGACGTCGCCGGCAGCGAACACCGATGTGGCCGTGCTGACGACGAATCCGCCAGAGCGGGAGCGGGTGATCTTGCGGACCGGGTCGTGTTTGATGACCTTGGCCCCTGCCTCGACGGCGAGGGCGACAGAGGACTGTACGGCGGCGTCGGTGCGCACGAACCCGCCGAGGGGGTCGTAGATCACAATGTCGTCTTCCATAAGCCGGTGCTGCGGGTAGCGTTCCCGCGCGTCGCTTTCGCTGAGTCGTTCGGCTGTGGCGCCGGTTTCGCCGATGCTGTCGATGAGTTCGCGCATGTAACCGTGCTGCTCCGGTCCGATGTAGAGGCAGCCGGTCTGTTCGTAGATGCTCCGACCGGTGCGCTCGTTCAGGGCGTTCCACTGAATGAGCGACTCGTCGATGATGCGGTGGTACTGCGGCCCCTCCGGTAGAGCGAAGCGGAACAGCCGGGTGTCGCCGCCGACTGCGGTGCGCGTGTAGGCGGGGCTGAACTGCTCGATGCCCAGCACGCTTCCGGCCTGCTTCTCGGCCAGGTGTCGCAGCACCTGGGAGCCGATGCTGCCGAGGCCGACGACGACCAGATCGAAGGATTTCATCGTTCGAGAACTCTTTCCAGGAATTGCTGCGTGCGCACGTTGGTGGGGGAGGAGAAGACGGCGTGCGCTTCACCGCTTTCGACGATCTCGCCACCTTCCATGAAGATGACCCGGTCGCACACGTCGCGGGCGAAGCCCATCTCGTGGGTGACGACGATCATGGTGAAGCCGCGGGTGGCAAGGTCTTTGAGAACCTTGATCACTTCGCCGACGAGCTCCGGGTCCAGTGCGCTGGTCGGTTCGTCGAACAGCATCACGCTGGGTTCCATCGCCAGAGCGCGTGCGATGGCGACGCGCTGCTGCTGGCCGCCGGAGAGTGTCCGCGGGTAGCGGTCGGCGAATTTCGCCATCGCTACCTCCTCCAATCGCGCCATTCCGTTTGCCCGGGCCTGGGCGGCGGGGACGCCCTGCACGGTGCGGGGGCCGACGGTGACGTTCTCCAGCACCGTCATGGACGGGAACAGGTTGAACGACTGGAACACCATGCCGATGTGTGCCCGCTGTCGCGCCAGCTGCTGCGGGGTCAGTTCGGCGTACTCGTACCGGCCTCCCGGGGTGGCGCGCCGGCCGATCTCTTCGCCGTTGACCAGGATGGAGCCGCCGTCGATCTTCTCCAGCGCGTTGATGCAGCGCAGCAGGGTGGACTTGCCGGACCCGCTGGGGCCGATGATGGCGACGACCTCGCCCTTGGCGATGTCGAGGCTGACACCGTCGAGGACGGTGTTGTCGCCGAAACGCTTGATGACCTTGTCGAGAGAGACGGTGCCCTCTGCGGTGGGCCGGTTCATTTCTTGACCGCCTTCTCGATCATTCGCTGGATGATGGTGAGCGCGATGGACACCGCCAAGTACCAAAGGCTGACCACGATGAGCAGCGGAATGGTCTGGTACGTGCGGGCATAGATCGCCTGGGCGCTGTAAAGCAGTTCGCTCGCGCCGATAACACTGATCAAGGCGGTGTTCTTGAGCATGCCGATCAGCTGGTTCCAGGTGGGCGGGATGACCACCGGCAACAGTTGCGGCAGGATCACCCGTCGCACCTTGGTCCCGGCGCTCAGGCCGAGCGCGTCGGCGGCCTCGATCTGCCCCTTGGGCAGGCCGTTCAGCCCCCCGCGGAAGATCTCCGACATGTACGCGGCCTCGTTCAAAGAAAGGCCCATGATCGCGGCGATCATCGGGGTGATGATGCTGTTCAGGTCGAGTGTGGCGAACTGCGGGCCGAACGGAATGCCGATGCTGAAGTCCGGGTATAGCGCGGAGATGTTGTACCAGAAGATCAGCTGCACCAGCAGAGGTGTACCTCGGAAGAAGACGATGTACACCTCTGCGGCGCCACGGACGTAGGCGCTGCGCGCCAGACCCATGAACGCGAGGATCAGACCCAGCACCACGGAGATCGCCATGCAGACGAAGGTGATCCAGATGGTCACCCACAGTCCCTCGAGGATCGAGGGGGCGAACAGGTACTGCGCGACCACATCCCACTGGTAGTTGGCGTTGGTCAGCAGGCTCAGCAGCAACAGCACGGCGACGATCGTCACCAGCACGTAGAACACGTACTGTCTGCGGGGAATGAACGGCTTCGTCGGGCCGCGTGTGAGAAGAGTGGTCATTGGTCTTACCTCTAGTCCGGGGTCGGATGCGAGCAGCGAACGCGGTTACTGCTGGACGACGTCGGTCTGCGTCAGACTGGTCTGATCCAGGGCGTAGTTTTCGATGCCCCACTTCTCCAGCACCTGCGCGTAGGTGCCTTCGTCCATCAGCTCCTGGAACGCCTCGGCGACAACTTCGGTCAGCTCCGAGCCCTTCGGCAGGCCCAGGTTGTCGTGGCTCCAGGTGTTCTCCAGGGTCAGCGACTTGAACACCTCCGGGTTGCGGGCGGCCGCATATGCCGCAACGGTGCCGTTTCCGATCCACGCCTCCACGCGACCGGACCCGAGCGCGAGGATCGCTTCGTTGTTGGTGCCGTATGCGGTGAAGGTCACGGGGTCGAGGCCTTCGGCCTCGCACTCCTCGTTGATCGCGGGAATCGTGTTGCTCTCCTGGTAAGAGCCCGACAGCACACCGATGTGCAGGGCACACAGGCTCGTGGTCTTCTCCGTGACGTCGTTCGGGTTGTCGGCGGGAATAGCGATACCGCCGCTTCCCTGCATGTACTCGACCATGTCCAGCTGCGCTTCCCGCTCCGGGTTGCGGGAAAGGTTGTTGACCGCGATGTCGTATCGCTGCGCCGCGAGGCCCGGCACGATCTGAGCGAGCGGGACGTTCTCGATCTTCGGCTCGAGACCGAGCTTCTCCGTCAGCAGGTTCGTGAAGTCGACGTTGAAACCCACAGGGTCGCCGGCTTCGTCGATGAACCGCGCCGGCGGGCTGCTGAGGTCGATCGCGACGGTGAGTGTGTCACCGAAGTCTGCCGGGAGTTGCGCGGCGAGATCCTCATTCACCGTGGTGGTGATCTCTTCGGTGGGGATGTCGTCAGCGAGGCCAGCGGCGGTCGGAGCCCCGGTCGGTTGCGGCGTCGATCCGTTGGAAGACTGGGAACTGCAGCCAGCGAGGGTCAGCGCGCCCATCAGGGCGACGGTGATGGGTACGGCGATGTGACGCATTTTCATGATGTGCTTCTTTCGAGCTCGGCGGTGAGGGAAGGAACTTCAAATGGTGCTCTCGGGTCTTGTGGACCATTTGAGAGTCCGGACTCGCAACGCTGCGTGTGAGTCCGGACTCGCACTAGACTAGGACTGTATTGTTTCGATTGCGTTAATGCAAGCGCCCAACCGATTTCTTGGAGTCAAGATGGCCTCTTCGGTGCCGACCAAGCCGCCTACCGCGGCAGACGTGGCCACGCTCGCAGGGGTCTCCAAAGCGACGGCGACACGGGCGCTTGGTGGTTACGGGCGGATAAACGAGGAGACGAAGCGTCGGGTGCTAGCAGCTGCGAACCAGCTGGGGTATCACCCAAACGCTGCCGCGCAGACGATGAACACTGGGCGTTCGGGCTCCCTTGGGATCGTGGCACGAGGCATCACCAACCCGGTGTGGCCGGTCGCCTTCCAGGGGATGGTCGACGCGGCACGCCTCCAAGGTCTGGCCGTGCTGTTCGCCGGATCCGGATTCGAGGTCAGCGAGGAACGCAAAGCGATTCGCCTGCTTCTCGGCAAGCAGGTCGACGGACTCATCGTGTCCGCAGCCGACCGGCGGGATGTCGAGCATTTGCAGCGGATCACGGCGGTAGGCACGCCGCTGGTGCTTTGGGAGCGCAGGGTGCCGGGCTTGGACGCGCCGGTCATCGAAGCCGACATGCGGCAGGCCAGTTCTGAGTTGACCCGGCGCCTGCTCGACTTGGGACACCGACGCATCGGATTCGTGTCGTCGCTGGCGATGCCCCAGGCCGCTTACAGCATCGGCGCCGAACTGCCCGCATCGATCATTCAGGACAAGGTCGAAGGGCTGTTCACCCCGTTTAGCGAAGCCGGGATTGCGCCGCCTGTTGATCTGGTCAGGTTCCCGGAGCGCGACCGGGATGCCATAGCCGCGGCCTACCATTCCCTCCTCGACGGTCCCAATCCACCTACAGCGCTCATTGCCTCCGATAGCCAGATCGCCGAGACCATGCTGGATGTCGTTCGATCCCGGGGACTTCGGATTCCCGGTGAGGTCTCTCTGGCCATGTACGACGACTTGTCTTGGGCACGTCTTGTGGATCCGCCGCTCACTGTCATCGCGCAACCCGATTACGACATGGGCAAATGCGCGGCTGAACTCGCCATGAACCCGGCCGGCGCATCGACGCTGCCATCCTTCTCGGCGCGTCTGATCCTGCGCGGCAGTGTGGGGCGCGCTCAGGACTAGCCCCGCGCGGGCGTCGTCGCTGGCCCACGGCGGGATAGATTTGGGCTCGATCTGTCGACGAAGGGGTCTCATGGCACTGGAAGTGGTTCACGGTCAACCCGACAACCGGGCGGCGGCTCTTCACCTAGCGGATGTGGCCGCTTCATTGGTGGAAGACGGGACCATCTACCTGGGCTACCCGGTGCTCGCGACCGCGGACGATCGTGTCGAGATAGACGCACTGCTGGTGTCGCAGTCCCACGGTCTGATCGCGTTCCGTTTCGCCGACGTCCTGCCGGCGACGGTGGACGACTGGCTGGTGCTGAGTTCCGAGCAGGACTCGATCTACAACACCCTCGAAAGTAACCTGTCCCGGCACGAGTCGTTGCGTCAGGGGCGCCAGTTCGCGGTGGATATTGGCACGATCACTCTACTGAGCGCAGACCTCGGGCCTTCCCCGATTAGCACCGCAGCAACCTTTGCGACGTTTGAGCAGTTGCCTGACCTGGTCGCTTCCCGGCCGCCGCTGGATGCAGACCTGTACCGAAGTCTCGAGGCTGCACTGCAGCGGGTGACCACCATTCGCCCTGCGAAGCGACGTGTGGATGTGAAGAGCGACACCAGCCGCGGCGCGACGATGAAGGTCATCGAACGTGGCATCGCCAACCTGGACTTCTGGCAGAAGAAGGCGGCTATCGAAACGCCCGACGGCCCGCAGCGGATCCGTGGGCTGGCGGGTTCCGGGAAGACGATCGTGCTGGCGTTGAAGGCGGCGTTGCTGCACGCGCAGAACGAATCGTGGAATATCGTCGTCACGTTCTCCTCCCGTGCGCTTTACCAGCAGTTCGAGGACCTTGTGAAGCGGTTCTCCTTCGCGCACATGGATGACCTGCCCGACCCGGAACGGCTGTCGATCATGCACGCCTGGGGTTCCCGGGGACGCGACGGCGTTTACACCCGGTTGGCGGACGCGTTGGGTGTGCAGCCGCACAACTTCCGTTCTGCGGAACAGAAGTTCGGCCGGGAGGACGCGTTCGAGGGTGCCTGCCAGGAGCTGTTGGAGATCGCCCGGCAACGCGAGGACATCCCCCCGCTGTTCGATGCTGTCCTGATCGATGAGGCCCAGGATCTGCCGCCGGCGTTCTTTCAGCTCGTTCACCTGTTCACCAAGGACCCGAAGCGGGTGGTGTGGGCGTACGACGAGTTGCAGAAGCTTGACGAGACCGAGATGGCCAATGTCGCGGAGCTGTTCGGTCGGACACCGACCGGTGAGCCAGTGGTGAACATCCAAAACCGGGACGATGAGCCGCGCCGCGACATCGTGTTGCCGGTCTGCTATCGCAACACGCCGTGGGCGTTGGCCACGGCGCATGCCATCGGTTTCGGCGTGTACCGGAGCGGTGGGCTGGTGCAGCACTTCGACGACCCTCAACTGTGGGAAGACATCGGGTACCGGCTGGATGCGGGCGCGTTGACCCTCGGGTCGTGGGTGGAGTTGGAACGCTCCGCCGACAGCTCACCGAAGTACTTCCTGGAGCGGATGGACAGTGCCGACGCCGTGGTGTTGCGCGGCGACTTCAAGGACGAGCAGGCGCAGGACGAGTGGGTTGCGGAGCAGATCATCCGCGACGTCACCGATGGCGAGCTCGAACACGATGACATTCTGGTCGTACTGCCCAGCGCCTACACCTCCAAACGCCGGTACGTCCGGCTGGCGCGCACGTTCGAAGAGAAGGGGCTGCCCAGCCACCTCGTCGGTGTGAACAACAGCACCGACGAGGTGTTCATCCGCGGCTCCATCGCCGTCGCGCACATCTTCCGTGCCAAAGGCAATGAAGCGCCGATGGTGTATGTAGTGGATTCGCAGTATGCCGGCGCGCCGTTCAGCGAGGTCAGCCGACGAAACACGATCTTCACCGCCATCACCCGCAGCAAGGGGTGGGTGCGGGTCTGTGGGTGGGGGCCAGCGATGGCGGGCATCGCGGGGGAGGTCACGCAGGTGCAGCAGGCGGACTTCAAGCTGCGTTTCACCATCCCGAGCGCCGCTGAGCTGGCGGAGATGCGTCGGGTGAACGCGGACCTGCAGCCCGACAATGCGGCAGCGCGTGGGTTGATGACGTTGGAGGAACTCGCCGGGGCGCTGGAGCGCAACGAGATCACGGCCGAGCAGTTGCCCCCGAAGCTCGTCCGGCAGCTCAACCAGTTGAGCATCCCCGATGACGACCTCTAACTCGCTGGGGAGAACTATCCGCGAGATGCTCGACGTCCTGTTCGAGGCGGAGCTGGTCCTCATCCCGAACCCGGTCGCTGTCGACGGGGACGTGGTGACTTGGAAGTCGCCGACACCTCTGGCACGGTTCGTGGATTTCGCCGATTACCCCACGGTGCGCACGTACCGGCGGTGGGCGGAAGCGGGCGAGTACTCGGCGTTGCTTCCGGACGGGGCGTTGCTGCAATTGCGGTACACGGTCAGCGACGGGGCAATCGCCGCGCACCGGCTCGCCTACGTGCCGTGCCCGTACCGGGTGGATCGAGACATGCTGCTCAGTGAGGCGCTGTCCGACGTGCTCGATGTGCACGCGGTCGGCTCTCACGACGAGGTCACCATGCAGAGCACGGTGAGGTTCGACTACGATCCGGGTTCCGCCGCCGACGAGCACCCGGCGGCGCACCTGACGTTGAACGTCGCCAGCTGTCGGATCGCGTGCGAGTCACCGATGACGCCGGCGCAGTTTGTCCGGTTCATTTTCCGCAATTTCTACGCCGCACAGTGGTCGGCTCATCGGGCGCTTTTCGATTCGCTGCCGGACACCGAACACGACAGCACCATCACAGACGCCGAGCGCCTGAGCCCCCATGTGGCTTGGCGGCGGGCGAGCGCCACCACGTAGCCCGTTCGGTGTGCCAAAGGTGTCGGCCGTCCCCGATGTGTCGTTGCCGTGGAGGACCGCTCAGCGCGGTGGCGGTTTGCGGGTGAGGTTGTCTGCAAGGATGGGCGGCGGCGTCGACGGGAGGCTTTTGGTGGCGCAGGACTATCCGCTGGAAGAGCTCAGTCCTCGTGCGTTCGAGCAGCTGACCGTCGCGGTCGCATCCAAGGTCCTCGGGTCGGGTGTGGAGGCATTCGGGTCGGGGCCGGACGGTGGCCGAGAGGCGACGTTCCGCGGCCGCGTGGACTGGTCGAAGACGGACCCGGCCGACGAGGGCGCGTGGAACGGGTATGTCGTGATCCAGGCGAAGCAGTCGGAACATCCCTCGCATAAGCCTGGTCAGAACCTGAGCTGGCTGATCAAGCAGGTCGACGCCGAGCTGGAGTCGTGGATGAAGGACTCGAGTCGGCGCGGCGAGTTCCCTCGGTATCTGATCTTCGTTACCAATGTGCGTTTGTCCAGCGTCCCCGGTTCGGGGATCGACGCTATCGCCGCGCACATCAAGTCTCGGCTCCACGAACCGTGGAATGGTGTGAAGTCGAATACCCTCTTCGCGCGAGGCCTGCGGGAGGGGCGGGTGTGGCATCGTGACCAGCTGAACGCGTGGCTGACCGTGAACGACAGCATCCGGCTGGCGTTCAAGGGACTCCTCACCGTCGGCGACGTCCTCTCCCGGCTTGGTCAACTGGGCGGCCTGCTCGACCCGGAGCAGTTCGCTCCCGTACTGACCGCGCACGCCACGAACACATTGACCACCGAGCGATGGGTGAGCTTCCGTGAGGCCGGCGGTACCACCCGGGAATCGGTCGAGAACATCTTCATCGATCTGCGGGTGGACAACCCGATGCGGGAGACTCGGTCGGCCACTGATCAACCATTGTCCGTCCTGAAAGAGGTGCTGCAGCGGTCGGACATGGTCCTCAAACCGTCCGTGGTCAAGGACGGGTTCCGGCGTCATGTGGTGCTGACTGGGCAGGCGGGCAGCGGCAAGAGCACAGTGACCAAGTTCCTCACCCAGGCGATCCGGTCCCGGTTCGCCGCCGACGAGCCGCTGACCGCCACCGACCGTGAGGTCATCGACGGTACCGACGCGGCGCTGGCAAGGATGGGGGTGGCCCCACCACGCGGACGGCGGTGGCCGATGCGGGTGAACCTCGCCGACTTCGCTGACGCGGTCGGACCGGATGGGGGGATCAGCCTGCTGCGGTGGATCAGCGACCGGATCACCGATCGGGCCGGATTGGACATCAAACCAGCGACACTTCAGAACTGGCTGCGGTACTGGCCATGCGTGGTGATTCTTGACGGCCTCGATGAGGTGACGGCTCCGGAGGTGCGGCCCCGGGTGCTCGACGAGATCACCCAGTTCGTGGAGAAGGCGGAGCTGGAGGACGCTGATCTGCTCGTGGTGGTCACCACCCGACCCACCGGGTACACGGAACGATTGATGCCGACCCACTTTCAGCAACTGGACCTTGCCTACCTCGACGGCGAAGAAGCCATCGACTATGGCCGGCTGGTGACCAACCGGCGGCTGTTCGATGACCTCGACCGCCGCGACCAGCTGATCGCCACGTTTGAGAAGCAGACGAAGCTGCCCGCGATGCTGCGTCTGATGAAGACACCGCTGCAGGTGCTGATAATGACGATCCTCCTTGAACGCGCCGGGGTGCTGCCCGCCGACCGATTCCAGCTGTTCTCCCGCTACTTCGACACCATTTATGAGCGCGAGTCAGCGAAGAACACCACTCTCGCTCCGCTGCTGTCCCAAGAGCAGAAGGTGATCGTCGACCTGCATGAAGCGGCGGGTTTGGAACTGCAGATACAGAGTGAGTCCTCCAACGACGCGCGAGCAGTGCTGCCGATGGCAGGCCTGCGCGCCTTGCTGGAGGACCGGCTGACGGTGCTCGGTCACCCCGCTGGTCCGAAACGTGACCGGATTGCCGACCGAGTCATGCAGGCCACCACAGAGCGGCTAGTGCTGCTGGTCCCCGCTGAGGACGATAGCGTCGCGTTCGAGATCCGCAGCCTCCAGGAACTCATGGCTGGCCGGGCGCTGCAGAAGGCGCCCGACGATGTCCTGCGAGAGCGGCTGACGCTCGCGGCGCCGAGCCCGCACTGGCGTAACACCTGGGTTTTCGTCGCTGGTGGGGTCTTCGCCGAAGGCGCCGATCACCAACGCGACATGGTGGTCGACATCGTCGAGTCCGTCGACCACACTTCGCCGTGGCCAGGCTGGCTCAGCCCGGTCGGCCCCGAACTGGCCGCAGCATTGCTGGACGACGGCCTAGCCACGCAGACACCGAAATGGCAGCGCCGACTGACCGATGTCGCACTGCGGGCCATCACCGGCCCGTTCCCGGCGGAGGTGCACACCGTCGCGGCAGGTCTCGCCGCGGCGGCCGGCGCCGACGACGCGTTGCGGATGCACGTGCGCAACGCGCTCATGCTTGGGCTGGCCGGCGCACCCCGCGCGGCCGTGGCGGCGCGCCTGCTGCTCGCGCTTGCACAGCTGGACATGTTCGTTCCCGGCGCCTCGATGCGTCTCCCCGAAGCCAGCGGTACCCCGGTGGGGCCGGTCGAGATCGGCCCGGCGCTGCGCGCGAGACTGCCGGAGATGCCCGATCCCACCGCTGCCGCGACGGCCCTGGAACCCGTGCTGACCGAGGTCGATGACGTGCGCGTCGCCGACTACGGCGGCGGGGAGGTTGGCATCGCCAACCCCACCCGCCTCGTCCCGTGGGATGGAGCGTTCGTCGAGACCATCAACGATCCCGTGACTGGGGGACTGCTCGAGCTGCTCGTCGGCGCGCTGGAACCCGAACAGTGGCACATCGGCCACGCGCTCGGCATCGTCTACCGGGTCGCCGCGGCACGCAAACCTATCGGCGACCTGCTGCGCTGAGTGGCCGGCGGGTGTCTACGCCGAAGCTTGCCGACGGGAAGCGGCCTCCGCATTCTTCTCAGCCGCGTGCCGAGCACAGAACGTGTACACCCACAGGTCGATCACGTACTGCCCGGCGGGTGCACCGCACAACTCACACATTCGGGCACTTTCTGCCTCAGCGGCAGCGATTGCCTCATCGAACGGTTCCGGCTCAGGCGATCCATCACCGGTGGCCGAGGCGTAGTAGCGAAGGACACCGAACTTCGCCTTGCACTGATAGAGCACGTAACCGGGAGCCATCGATCCCAAGCGTTCGTCCAGTCGGACCAGCAGCGAGAACCATCCCGGGCCGACATCGATCAATTCCGGCCAGCCGGGAGCGAACCGGTCAACGATCGCCCGAAGCCGCGGCGCGGCCTCTCCTGTCACTGGTTCTGCTTGCGCGAAGCCCCGGCGGGAGCCCGTCCGGTGAGGGGTGTCGCTATTGACGCTGGCTGGGTGTCGGGGCGATGCGCCGCCGTCCTGTTGACGTCGTCGCGACCGCGACCGAAACTCGCGGCCCACGCGAAGACTGCGGGTGACGTCCTTATCCCAACTGATCATGCCGCGACGGCGCCACTCAATGGCGACGTGCCCCCGGAAGCCGGTGACAGCGCGGCGCCGCTCGTGATGATTGAGGCCGTCCGGAAAAGGCCCCGGGATGCCGTCAGTATCAGGGAGGAGATGGGTGAAAAGCTCAGCGAAAGTCGGCCCGTGAGATGTGCGCCGACGTGTTTGGGCGATGAACACCGCGGCAGCCAGCGCCCATTCGTCTGCCGTGTCCTCTCCCGTGAACTCCGAGAACATGATTTGCCATGCCGACGGCGGGGGAGCGGTGATGCCGCGCCACCAGATCGGAAATGGTTCAGCCGCCACCGGCCACCTACGCAATCCCGGTCCTGTTCGCGAGCCGGTTGCACGATGGGACCGGCTGTCATCGCGAACGGCAGCACACGTGCAGGAGACGCGGACCAGTCCGCCGAGACGATGATTGTTTCGTATGGCCTCACGAATTATGCCATACGGACTAGGCCATCGGTGGTGACAACGATCGCAACGCTGGGAGGGTGGGACGGCGCAGCGACGACATCGAGGCCGAGTGGGGTGCGTATGTTCAGCGCATCGCCACCGCGCTGCGGCGCCGCCGGCTGGCGATCGGGCTGAGCCAGGAAGCCGTCGCATACCGCGCTGGCCTCACCCGATACACGTATCAGAAGTATGAGAAGGGCGAGTCTCGCCCCGGGACTGCCGCGAACCCCACGCTGCGTTCTTTGCTCGCGTTGTCGCAAGTACTCGAGGTTCCCCTCGACAGCCTGATTCCAGACTCCGCCCCGGATCTCCGCAGTCGGTGACAACGCCGCTGACAGTCGGAGGCGGCATGGTGGCCTATGCCGATCAGTAGCGGTCCTTCTCCCAGGAGATGTATTCGCGGTCTTCATCGGTGACGCCCGAGTTCACCCCGATCGATTGCAGCCAGGCGTTCATGAGGCGGCACAGATCTGCGAGGATCACGCCGATCTGTGACGGTGTCATCGGTTCATCGATGGGACGCAGCCGGTGGAAGCTCAGGCTCCACGCATCCCAGCTGTCCTCGAGGTAGTCGGTTCACCCCTCCGGCAGCGGGTGCGGACGGCGGGGTGTGCCTCTCTCGTCGAGCCCGAGCTCCGGAGCGAGATACGCCAGGACACGGACCATCCCGTTGCGGCGACCAGGGTGCGATAGTGGGCCGCGTCGATGTCGACTCGCCAGGAGCTTCTGGCCTCGCTGCGCGGCGACCGCGCACCGTGTTCAGCGGAGGGTGGGATACGTCGCCCAGCCGCTCCCGGCGAGTCGCCACCATCGGGTGGCTGCGGTGCTCGACAGGCCGAGCAGGTCGGAGATCACCCGAGGGTGCATGTGCTGCGCGAGCTCGATCAGCGCCGTCGCCCTCGCGTCCGCGAGGCTCACACCGTGGAGCCGGAGCCGTCGGGTGATCGCCCCTGCGGTGATCGGGGCGCCCGGGTTGCGGCCGGGGAACAGCCACCGGTCCGATCTGGCTGCAGATGCCTGCAACTGGTCGACGATCGCACGGCCCAATGGCTCGGGAAGCTCAATCGCATCAGCGGCGATGGTGAGGGTGACCCGATCACCGGACACTTGCACGTCCGATCGTTCGAGTGCCGCGATGCGGGTGGACTGCATGCCGTATAGCAGCGTGAGCAGTCCACTGACACGATCCATCGACGGAATCGTGTCGTCCTTCAAGAATCGGCGCGCAACCCGCCATCGCTCGGCGGGATCCATCCCGGCCACTGCCGTGGTGTGTCGCCGCGGATGCACCGTGAGATGGCTGAGCCGGTTCTGCCGCAGCCACCGGGTGAAATGCGAGAGCGCGTCGGCCTGGCTCGCTGATCCGGTCAGGTAATGGTCCAGTTCGCGTTGCGGAAATGTGGCGAGGGTGTGCCCGCTGCTCCGGATGTGCGCCAGTAGCGTCGCGCACTCACGCAGACGCACCCGGTGTCGGTTCACCCGGTGCTGTGAAGAGGTAGGGCGGGCGACCGGGCGGCGAAGAATCGGGTTGGTGCCCCACGAGTGATACCGCTGCAGGATGAGCCGGTCCTGGGGACTGTCGATAGCGGCCAGCCACAGTTCCAGCCACCGGTCGAATCGAGCCTGGTGCACATCGAGTTCAGGCAGCAAACCCGCGGCCACAAGCAACGACAACAGAAACCCGGCGCTCTGTGGTGTGGAAAGGTCGTCGATGATCGCGCGGGCCTCCAGTGGCAGCAACCCCGACACGAGGTGGCGGATCGCTCGGGCCGCATCGCTTTTCAGCGCCCATCGGTCGAAGGAGTTGGCTGCCCCCGGGTGGGCGAGCAGATACGCCTCGAGCGGCTGGAGGGCATCGGGAACCTGACCATCGGAATTGGTGAGAAGGCGGCGAACCGTCGCAGGGTGCCGGCAGCGATCGCAGAGGCGATGCGCACGGCTGTGAGACACGGAGCCGCAGCCGGGACATTCCAAGGTGACCGGTTCCCCGGCGCATTGCGCGCAGACCATTGAATCGCCGCGCGGATTCGTCAGCATTCGTCGTTCGCCGCAGTCAGGGCATGGGCGCGGGCGGCGCATCCGGAAGTAGCACCGTGTGCAGACCCGGTTCCCGTCAAGATGTGTGGCGACAGGTCCGTCCTGGTCGCACAGTGAGCATCTCTTGTGTGGCGCCCGGTAGCAGCGCACGCAGACAGGGGCGGGCCGGCGACTCATCAGAGTCGCGGTCTGTTCGCACCTGGAGCAGATACCGAACGAGCGCGGGTCGGACCACCAGCAGTTCCGGCAGAGCGTCTCACCGGCGATGGAACGTTGGATGGGTCGGACGTGACCACATCGGGTGCACGGTGTCGATCGGTGGTTGCGTTCGCAGCGAGAGCAATGTCGCCCGCCACCCGGGGCTTTGTGAGGCATCTTCGACACGGCGCGACCGCAACCCTCGCACGTGGGCAGCACCACCTCGCCCGCGCCGGCCTCCGCAAGGGCGTGGCACAGGGCCTGTACGGTTACGGGCACATCTGTGAAACCGCCGATGAGCAGCCGCGGTCGTTGCTCGAGCGCGAGTTGCAGAAGCCGTCGAGTCTTACGGTTCGGGGTGACCTGCAACACGATCCGTGCGATGTCGGCGGCTGGCACTTGGTGCGTCGTGCCTTGGACGGTTCTGATCAGCGAAGCGAGGCCGGCGGCATCCTCTTCAAGTTCGGTGGGCGATCCGCTCACCGAGATCACTGTTCGCGGGGGCGTCGGATGTTAGCGCGAATGGGGCGGAGATCTCCGATACCTTGACTCGGTTCGGCTTCGCCGACCGCCTTGCGCACGGCGATCTCGCGGCGCGTAACGGTGACGAGGTCGTCCATCGAGCAGTCCAGTGCGTCGGTCAGCGCCGCTAGCACGTGGAGGCTGACCCGTGACGGTGTCGCGGTCACTAGCCGGAATATCTGCTCACGTGAAAGTTCGACGCCACGCTCGGCCAGGAGAGGGCCGAGCTTGGTGGTCTGGAAGATCCCGCGTGTCGCCATCACCGCCCGCAGATTCCAAGTGGTTTCGATTTCGATCATTGGGGTCCCTCACTTTCCAGCAGATTTTTCAAGGCGTGCGCCAGCAGGCGGTTCTTATAGTCGGAGCTCACGGAGGCGTAGATCGAGGTCGTCGAGGCGTGTTCGTGCCCCAATTGCTCCTGTACGAAGCGTTCGGCGTAGCCGAACTCGAGCAGATGCGTCGCGAAGGAATGGCGAAGGCTATGCAGAGTGAGTTTGCGGTCAAGTCCCGCCGCGTCCCGCAGGTCGGAGAAACGGCGATCGAGGTAACCCGGGGAAACGCGGGTTCGCCGCTCTGTTACCCAGATGCCGGGTAGATCGCGACCGGCGAACCGTGGGCGGGCCTCTTCAACCCACTGCTGCATTCCTGGCACCCACCAGTCGAACTCCGGGACCAACAGCACGGTGCGCCGCTTCGGCGCTCCGCCCCCTGCAGCCTTACCCCACCGCACATAGAGCGCGCCATACCGACCCCACGATCGCATCGAGCTGTGGTGCAAGTCAGCCAGATCTAAACTGACTGCCTCCGTGCGCCGCAACCCGAACGCGTACACAGTCTTTAGCAGTTGCGCATCCCGAAGGGCCGAAAGGGCGCCCTTGCGACCCGAAGCCACCAAGTCATCCACCCGCGCATCAGCCGTGTTGAACAAGGTCTCCACCTCGTCATACGTCAGAGGGCGCCGACTCCCGTCGCCCTCGAAAGCGAAACGGTGCGCGATCGTGTTCCACGGCAAGCAAACCTGCGAGGGGACCGTGCCGAATTGAGCCTCGCAGATCTCTACCCAGTCATAATGCGGGCTGATCAAGTACTCGCAGAACATCCTGATCGACCCGTGATACCCGCGGAGCGTCGACAGATGTCTTCCGGCTGCGGCTAGATCGACGGTGAACGACTCCACGTCGGCTGGGGTCCATTCCCACGGCGCATGACCGGAGTGTTCACACAGTCGAGTCACTAGCTTCCGGCGGGAGCGAACCATGTCCTCGCGAAGGCCTCGACTGCGCTGCTGGGCCGACCACCCCTCGATCATGGCATCGAGCACCGCCTCCTCGGGTTTCGCAAGCGCGACATTCGACGTCGCCGAGATCAGTCGCAGCACTCCACCAGAACTATCCGAATGTTGCATAACATGCAACAAAGTACGGTTACACGCAGTCGCAAGTCAACGTGCGCCTGGAACAACCCGAAATACACCCTCTACAGTCGAAGTGGTGCAGCCGCGCGCGGATCAAAGTCGAGCAATTTGATCGTCGACAGTTGCGTTTCGTGCAACACGCGATGGTTCATCACCCGCCGGCACTGGGCGGTGAACATCCGCAAGTTCCTCCCGGCCTTCCGCGACCTCGGTCGACTCGTGGCAGCCGGATCGCTCGATCCCGCTGCAGCGGGTCTGCTGCGCGACGCCATGGTCGCTGGGCGGTCCGTGCTCGTCTCGGGAGCGACGCACGCGGGGAAGACCACGCTGCTCGGAGCGCTGATCGCGGCGTGCCCCGATGAGCATCGCATCGTGACGGTGGAAGAGACGTTCGAGCTGGCGGTCGGGGCGCCCGACATCGTCTCCCTCCAGGGCCGGCAGCCGAGCTTGGAGGGGACCGGCGAGGTGACCCTGCGGCGGCTCGTCAAGGAGGCCCTGCGCATGCGCCCCGACCGGCTGGTCGTCGGAGAGGTCCGCGACGCCGAGGCCCTCGACCTGCTGCTCGCCCTCAACACCGGCGTTCCCGGTGCGGCCACCATCCACGCCAACTCCGCTCGGGAGGCACTCGGCAAGCTCGCGGCGCTGCCGCTCCTGGCCGGGCGCAACATCGACTCGGCGTTCGTGCTGCCTGCGGTGGCGGCATCCGTAGACCTCGTCGCGCACTGCGAGCGCGACGCGTCGGGGGCTCGCCGAGTTGTCGAGATCGTGGCCCCCACCGGGGTCGAGGGCGGCGCCGTCGTGGCGCGGACCCTGTACCGGGCCGGTGCAGCATGACCTTCGTGTGGGGCGCGGTCCTCGCCGCGGGGGTGCTGCTCATGCTCTCGCCATGGCTCTGGCCCGCCGGCCGAGATGCTGCGCAGGCGCCCGTTCGTCGCGGACGTCTGGCTCGCCTGCTGGAAGACGCCGGCATGGCGCGCATGTCTCCCACCTCGCTCGTCATCCTTGACGCCGCATGTGCCGTGGTGTGTGCCGCGCTCGCGTGGCTCATCGCCCCGGTGCCGGCCCTCTCGGCGGTCGCCGCGGCAGCGGGAGCAGTCGTACCGTTCGCGTGGCTGCGCGCCCGCTGCACGCGGCTGATGCGCATCCGCCGCGGCCTGTGGCCGGACGTGTGCGACCTGCTGATCGCGTCGGTGCGCGCGGGCATGTCGCTGCCGGACGCGGTGTCGAGCCTGGCAGAGTCCGCCCCCGGCGAGCTGCGCGCCGCGTTCTCGGCCTTCGCTCGCGACATGGCGGCCTCCGGCCATTTCGATTCCAGCATCCTTCGGCTCAAGGCCAATCTCGCCGATCCGGTCGCCGACCGCATCGTCGAGACGCTCCGCATGGCCCGCCAGGTGGGCGGCACCGAGCTGACGGCCGTTCTCCGTGCGCTCGCGTCGTCGGTGCGCGCCGACGCGGCACTGCGTGCGGAGGTGGAGTCCCGGCAGTCGTGGATCCGGGGCGCCGCCGTGCTCGGCGTCGTGGCGCCGTGGGTGATCCTCGCGCTTCTGGCGATGCGCCCCGAAGGCGCGCGCGCCTATGCGAGTCCCACGGGCATCGCCCTCATCGTCGTCGGTGCCGCCGTCTCGTTCGTCGCCTACCGTCTGATGCTGCGCCTGGGCCGTCTGCCGCAGCCGCGGAGGTGGTTCGGGTGATCGCCTTCACGACCACCGATCTCGCGTACGCGGTCGTGCTCGGCACCGCGTTCGGGATCGGCGTCTGCCTTCTCGCGTCGCTCGTGCCCCGCTGGGGAGCGCCGAGCCTCGCGCGGCGCATCGCCCCGTACATCCGCGATGTCACCGATGCGCGCGGTCTCGACCTCCCCGGCGCGACGAGCCCGATCGCCCGTGCGTGGGCGCCGATGCTGCGGCTGCGACTGATGCGGCTGGCAGGCGGTGACGCCGCCCTGGTGCAGCGCCTGCATCGCGCCGGCTGGACGATCGACGCGACGCGCTTCCGCGTGCGCCAGCTCGCGTGGGCGATCGCCGGGCTCGCACTCGGCGGCGTGGCCGTGGTCGCACTGGTGCTGGTGGGGAGGGGCTCGCCGGCGCTCGGGCTGCTGCCGCCCGTCGCGGCCGTGGCGGGCGCGCTCGGGTACGACGCGTGGCTCTCGCGCGCCGCCCGTGGGCGGGCGGCGCGCATCGAAGAGGAGCTGCCGACGGTGCTGGAGTTCCTCTCGCTCTGCCTGTCGGCCGGCGAGGGCATCCTCGACTCGCTGCGGCGCGTCAGCGAGGTGGGGGCGGGGGAGCTCACGACCGAGCTGCGCGGTGTCGTCGTCGCCGTCGGCACGGGCTCGCCCCTGTCGGAGTCACTCACCCGGCTGGCGGCGGGCCTGGAGATCCCCGCGCTCACGCGCTCCGTCGACCAGCTCGTCGCGGCCATCGACCGCGGAGCGCCGCTCGCGCATGTGCTGCAGGCGCAGGCCCTCGACGCCCGCGAGGACGCGAAGCGCACGCTCATCGAACGGGCGGGGCGCAAGGAGATCTACATGCTCTTCCCCCTGGTCTTCCTGATCCTCCCGCTGAGCGTGCTCTTCGCGGTCTTCCCGGGGATCTTCATGCTGCGACTCGGACTCGGCTGACGCCGGAAAGGAAATCATGAGAGATCGGATGCTGCGCCTCGTGGCGCGACTGCACGTGGCCGTCGACGACCTGGCCGACGACGAGCGCGGAGACGTTCCCGGCTGGGTCCTCATCACGCTCATGACGGCGGGACTGGTCGTGGTGATCTGGGCCGTCGCCGGTCCGGCGCTCGCGGACCTGTTCGACCAGGCGCTTCAGCGCGTCTCGGGCTCGGGTCTCTAGGCCGTGCGCGCCGCCGTGGCCCGCCTCGCAGCGGGCGTACGCGCCCGGCTGCGGGCGGAGCTCGGCGACGACACCGGCGCGAGCCCGGTCGAGTTCGTGCTGGTCGGCGCGCTGCTGACCGCTCTCACGCTGGCGGTGCTCCAGTTCGGGCTCGCGGTGTACGTGCGCAACGTCGTGCACGACGCCGCGGTCGAGGGCGCATACGAGGCGGCTCTGGCCGACACGACACTGGAGGACGGCGCGCATCGCACGCGCGACATCGTGACGCGGACCGTGGGCGCCGAGTACGCGACCGATGTCCGGGTCCGCGAGACGACGGCGCTCGGGCACGACGCCGTCGAGGTCCGCGTGACGGCGACCCTTCCCCTCATCGGCCTTCTGGGCGCGCCGCGAGCGCTGGAGGTGACGGCGCATGCGCCCGTCGAATCGTTCGACTGAGCCGGCGACCCCGCCGGCACCAGCCCCGTCGTCGGACGACCCAGAGCGGGGGTCCGCGGCGCTGGAGTTCATCCTCATCGGCCTGCTGCTGCTCGTGCCGCTGGTGTACCTCGTCGTCGCGCTCGGCCTCATCCAGGGTCAGAGCCTGGGCGCCGAGGCTGCCGCCCGCCATATCGCGCGGGCGGTGTCGACGGCGACGGACGCCGCCGATGCGCGCAACCGCGCGGACGCCGTCCTCTCGGCGGTCGCGGAGGAGTACGGCCTCGACGACGTCGGCCTGTCCGTGGAGTGCACACCTGCCGGCGCCGCGTGTCCGCGAGCCGGCGCCGCGCTGCACGTCACCGTCCGCACGACGGTGACGCTGCCCCTCGTCCCACCGGTGCTGGGACTCGATGATCTGGCCGCGATCCCGGTCGAGGCCACGTCCGTCCAGAAGGTGTCGCGGTTCTGGAGCGAACAGTGACGGGCCGTCTGCGGCGATTCCTGCGTCGTCGCGGTCCGCAGCCGCCCGACGACGAGGGGAGCGTCCTGCTGCTCACTTTGGGCTACGGCGTGCTCGCGATCGCCGTCATCCTGGTCTGCACGGCGGCGACCAGCCTGTATCTCGCGCAGAAGCAGCTCGACGCGGTGGCGGATGCCGCGGCTCTGGCCGCGGCGGACGGCTTCGAGCTCGCCGTGTCGGACGAGGGGGCGACCGCGGTGCTGTCGGACGCCGACGTGGAGCGCGAAGCACAGGCGATGGTCGCCGAGATCGGCCGCGACGCGACCCTCGTGTCGGCGGACTCTCCCGACGGCTCATCGGCACGCGTGACCGTCGCCGGTGTGTGGCATCCGCCTGTGGTCACGGTGTTCGTGCCCGAGGGCGTGCGGCTGGAGGCGACCGCGACGAGCCGCACAGCGCTCCGCTGACCTCACGTGCTCGGCACGGCCTCCGAGGCACGCGCCGCCAGCGCGACGGCCTCCATGCGGGAGTGCACGCCGAGCTTCGTGAGGAGGTTCTGCATGTGCGCGCCGACCGTCTTGATGCTGATGCCCATCGCCGTCGCGACCTGCTTCTGCGTGAGCCCTTCGGTCGTCAACGTCAGCACTTCGCGCTCGCGCTGGGTCAGGGCCGACAGTCGCCGCAGGTCGGCGGTCGCGTTGCGCGCCGGCTTCGTGCGCTCGATGAGGCGCCTCACACGGGCAAGGAACTCCTCGGCGTCCATGGACTCGGCGGCGTAGTCGTCGGCGCCCACGAGCAGCCCCGCGACCACGTCGGCCGGCGTCACGCGCTCGGCAGACACGAGCACCGCCGGCATGTCCGGGCCGTACCGGTCGCGCAGCTCACGCAAGAACCCGCATCCGCCGTCCTCCACCTCCAGGATCGCCACGGCCGGAGGCGTCGCTCCCAGAGAGGCGGCGGCATCCACTTGTCTTCGGAAGGCGGCCGACCGCAGTCCCAGACGGCGCAGCAGCGCCACGTAGTCGGCTCTCACGTGGTCTCCAGCGACCACCAGCGCGAATGCCTCTTCCGTGCCCACGATTCCCTCCCCGAAACCGCGTGCCTCGCTGGGACGGGCGCCCTAGGGAGTTTCCCCAAACTCCCTGCGCCAACACCCGATGGTTGCGTCCCCACGCGGTTCATAGCCTAAGGCCAGCAATGGCCTGGGGAAAGGGGAAAGCCATGCGCAAAGGGATGCGGCAGCGCGCGCTCGCCGCGGGAATCACCGGCTGTCTGGTCGTGGGGGTGATCGTCGGCGCAGCGTCGGCGGCATCGGCTGCGGTCATCGGCCCCTACAACATCGACGGGAACGTGCCGGATGCCGGCGCGACCTCCTACACCGACCCGAACGGCAACACGAAAGAGCTCGGGCCCCTCAACTCCAGCACCACCAAGATCGGAGTGATCCACAAGGACGCACTGCCCACGCTCGACCTCACCAACCCGAACGCCCAGGTCGATCTCAACCAGGTCTGGCTGGCCACGCAGCGCGTGAGCAGCAAGGACTACCTCTACTTCGCGTGGCAGCGCGACAAGGAGACGGGCAGCGGCTTCATCGCGTACGAGTTCATGAAGAACGCCGCTCCTGCCGCATGCGCATACGGGACCGCGACGGACGCACAGCTCATCGCCGGCTGCAACCCGTGGGCCAACCGCCAGGCAGGCGACTTCATGATCCTGTGGGACCAGCAGGGCGGCAGCACGAAGCTGTACGTCCGCACGTGGTCGGGCACCGCACCCAACCTCACGCTGAGCCCGCTGAGCGAGCTGCCGGCGGGCACGTACGACGCGAAGTACAGCGGCGACGGGTTCCGCGGCGAGGCGGCCATCAACCTGACCGACAACGGCATGGGGTCCGGCGGGTCGTGCCTCGCCTTCGCCAACGTGATCCCGAGCACCGTGACCGGCAACTCCGACACGGCCGACTACAAGGACACCGTGCTGCAGAGGATCTCGTTGAGCAACTGCACGTCGAAGACCGAGACCGTGGCGTCCACGGCCGCGGGCACGCCGCTCGGATCCACGGTGTCGATCGGCACCGGCGTCGTCGAGGTGAAGGACGTGGCGACGGTCACGGCGGTCGGCGGCAACTCCGTTCCCGGCGGCAGCGTGGCGTTCTCGCTCTGCAAGACCAGCGCCGGGGCCTGCATCCCGACCACGGTCACGGCGGTCGGGACGGTCGCGCTCACCAACGGCTCGGCCACCTCGCCGTCCGCATGGGTGACGTCGGCAGGCACATACTGCTGGCACGCCGTGTACGGCGGCGACGCGGCGCAGAACATCCCCGGGTCGAGCGACGACGGCACGAACGAGTGCTTCACGGTCACCCCGGTGACACCGACGCTGTCGACCACCGCGAGCGAGGACGTCGTCCTCGGCAATGCGGTGAGCGATCAGGCGGTGCTGGCGGGCACGGCGACGCAGCCGACCGCGAACATCATCGAGACGTCGGCGCCGCAGAACCTCACGCCCGCCGGCGGCAACATCGTGTTCACGGCGTACGGACCGGGCGACGTGTGCAGCGGCACCCCGGCCTACACGTCGGGAGAGGTGGGAGTGAGCGGTGACAACACGTACGCGAACTCTCCGGCCTTCGTGCCCACCGAGCCCGGCACGTACCACTGGGTCGCCGTGTACAGCGGCTCGTCGCCCAACACCAACGGGGTGACGCACAACGCGGACTGCTCGGACGGGAACGAGGACGTCACGGTCAGCACCGTGCCGTCGTCGATGACCACCGCGCAGACGTGGGTGCCGAACGACTCGGCGACGGTGTCGGCCGCGGCCGGCGGCAACGTCAAGGGAACCCTGACGTTCTCGCTGTTCGCCACGAACAACTGCGCGGGCGCGGTCCTCTACACGACCACGGCGTCGCTGGACGGCCCCTCGCCGCAGACCGGCTCGACGGCGAACACGACAGCCGTGACCGCTTCGGGCGAGTACTCGTGGCAGGTCAGCTACCACAGCGACAACCCGGCGCAGCGGCACATCGCGGCCAGCTGCCACGAGACGTCGTCCCTGACGATCGCGAACGGAGGCACCGCGACGAGCGACTGAGGATCCCGTCCCCCGTACGGGATGGCGGCGGCCGCGGGCGATGCCCGCGGCCGCCGTCACGTCCTGGGGCGATGCGCGAAACGGGCGGTCGGCTAGACCTCCACCGTGAAGCCGAGCTCGACGTCGGCGGCGGGCACCCCGCCGCTGCCCCAATTCTCGAATGCGCTCTCGCGCAACAGGATGGAGACCTTGTCGCGGGGGATGCCGAACGGCTCCAGTCGTTCGACGATCTCCCGGTACAGGGCCCGCTTGGCCTCGAGGGAACGGCCCGGGAAGCAATCGATCGTGACCCGGGTGTATCCGTCCGCGACCCCCGGCTCGGGGCCGTCGACCATGCGGTGCGGCGGGTAGGAGAGAAGGCGGCTGAACCGGTCCTCGTCGGGAATCTTGAACGCCGAGACCAGACTCCCGTGGACGGCGTCGATGAGGGCGACTTCTTCGGCGGGGGAGTACTCCCGCCGGACTTCGATGAGCACGCTCGGCATGCGCCCACGATAGGGGAACGGGGCTCACGGTCACGCACAGGGGATGGATGCCGCGCCGCGGGTTCCGCTAGAGTGAGCCCGATCGGTGCTCCGGCACCCCGGAACGGAAGGAGGTCGCATGATGGCTGCCTTTGTCGCGCCCCAGACCCCTTCCCTTGTTCTCGAGGTCGCCCGCACCCATTGACCGTCGGCGGCCTCCCGTTCTGGAGTCCATCCGATGTCATCTGCACGCTTCGACGTGTCATCTGCTGTGTCTGCGCCCGAGCTCGAGCCCGGCCCCGATCAGCGCTGGTCCACGTGGCCGGCCTCCCCGCCTACGCAGCGCGGTCCGCTGCCGCACCCCCCGTGGGTCGTCACCGCCTCCGGCGCGTTCGACACCGAGCTCGGCGTCGTCAAGACGGGCAAAGAAGCCGACGTCCACCTCATCGAACGCGCCGTCCCCGGCACGTCCGGGGTGCTGCTGGCCGCGAAGCGCTACCGCAGCACGCATCACAGCGACTTCCACCGCTCCGGCTCGTATGAGGAGGGGCGCTCGATGCGCAACACGCGCGACGCGCGTGCTGTCCACCGCAAGACCGCGTACGGTCGCTCGGTGGCGGCCGGGCACTGGGCGGCGAGCGAGTTCGAGGCGCTGTGCCGCGCCTGGCGGGCGGGGGTTCCCGTGCCGTACCCGGTGCAGGTGAGCGACACCGAGGTGCTCATGGAGTTCGTCGGCGAGGGCCGCACCGCCGCACCGCGGCTCGCGCAGAGCAGGCAGCACGGCGAGGAGCTGTGCGACGCCTTCGAACAGGTGGTGGCGATCCTCGGCTCGTTCGCGCGCGCTGGATTCGCCCACGGCGACCTGTCGCCCTACAACCTGCTCGACCATGACGGACGCATCGTCGTCGTCGACCTGCCGCAGATCGTCGATGTCGCGGCGAACCCGCAGGGGTACGACTTCCTGTACCGCGACGTCGTCAACGTGTCGACGTGGTTTGCGCGGCGAGGTCTCGACAACGACCCCGAAGCCGTCTTCGCCGACCTCGTCGCGATGATGTGGTGATGCGCCTCGTTGCGGAGTGTGGATGCCGCGCCCTGCGCCGACGCCGCGTCACGTCGATTCGCGCACGTTGATGGCCGGGGTCAGCTGGATGCGCTGCGCAGGGGCGAGGTCGCCCTGTTCGAGGCGGAGCAGGCAGGCCTCGAGCGCTCGGCGTCCGACGGCGAGCTTGGGCGGGGCGATCGCCGTGAGTGGCACGGTGGCGAACGAGGCGATCTCGTCGTCGTAGGCGACGATCGCGAAATCCTCGGGGACGCGCAGTCCCCGGCCCTCGGCGATGCCGAGCAGGCTCACGGCGAGGTCGTCCGGCAGGACGATCGCCGCGCGGATCCCTGCGTCCAGGCAGTCGTCGAGGAAGGCCCGCAGCACATCGGAGGTGGACCCGTCGCCCCATCGCAGCGACGGCGCGAACACGACGGGGGACTGCGCCATCCCGTGCCGGCGGGCGGCGCGCGCGTGGCCGTCCGCGACCCAGGGCGCCGTGGCGGTCTCTCGCAGCAGCAGGCCCACACCGCGGTGCCCGCGCTCGGCCAGGTGGTCGACTGCGAGCTCTGCGCCGAATCCGTGATCCGAGCGCACCGAGTCGACGTGCAGCGTGGTCGGCGCGCCGTCGGCCGAGCGCTCGACGAGCACGACCGGCGTGCGGATGTCGGCGATCGCCTGCCACGTCGTGCCGTCGTCCACGCCCGGGCGGGCGGTGACGAGCATGATGGCGTCCGCACCGGCGGCATCCAGCCGCGAGAGCTGGTGGATCTCCTCCCGCGGGTCGTAGTTCGTCGTGCCGAGCACGATGCGGATGCCGGCGGCGCGGGCCGCCTCGCCGACACCCCGGATGACGGGCGGGAAGTAGTAGGCGGCATCCGGGACGATCAGGCCGATCGTCGCGACCGGACGCGACGCGGTGCCGATACCGCGGGAACCCGTGGCGGGCGCGTCGGCCGTCTCGGGGAGGACGGCGCCGCCGTGCACCCGCCGGATGAGTCCCCGCTCGGCGAGGACAGCGAGGTCGCGGCGGATCGTCATGCCGCTGAGCTCCGTGCGACGGGCGAAGTCGGCGACCTCGAGCCGGCCGCGCAGCACGATCTCGCGGAGGATGCGCTCCCTGCGCTGCTCGGCGATCATCGGCTCACCCTAACCCGTGCGTGTTCGACCTGTGTGTCGGCGTGCGCCCGGCCGTCCGGCATCCTGCGCACGCCGCGGCGGGGGCGACGCCGGTGCGCCGCCCCCGCCGTGGACCCGTGGATCAGCGGCAGCCGATCCCCGTGTAGGGCACCACCGTGGTGGTGCGGGCACCGGCCGTCGTCGAGGCGACCACCGAGACCTCGCCGTCGGCCAGGGCCTCGCGGATCTTGAACGACGACCGCGTGTCCTTGCCCGGGTTCAGCGCCACCTTGACGTCATCGCCGAGGACGGTGTCGACCGCCACCGTGATGGGGGCATCGGTCTCGTTCGCGACGGTCACGTGCACCCACGCGTTCGGACCGCGGCATTCGGTCACCACGGAGACCGACGTCGGTACCGCGCTGCCGGCGAGCTCCATCGCGAACAGGCTCAGCCCTTCGCCGGTCACCGGGCTGCCCTCGGGGAGGGTCACGCTCGCCACCGGCTTGCCCGAGAGCGGGATGCGCTGTGCGAACACCGACGCCGGCGCCGTGACCGTCGAGATCGTGCCGCCGAGGTAGGGCTTCGTCCGCTGCAGGTACGAACCCGCGCTCGCCAGGACCACGGTGTCGGCGGCATCCGTCGACGCATCGCTCCACAGCGGCAGCGAGAGCTGCACCTGCTCACTGGTCCCGTCCTGGTAGTGCACCGTGGCGGTGCCCGATGTCGCTGCGCCGGCGGAGAAGCCGGCGACGATCAGCTCGTCGCCCTCGCCTTCGAGCGACACCTGCTGCCCGGCGACCTTGATCGCGTCGGGGGTTCCGACGGCGGTCGGGTGCCAGTCCAGCTCGGCGCCGAACGCAGCGGCCTTCTCGCCGACCGCGAGACCGGCGTCGGCGAGCGCCTCGGCCGAGAACACGCGGTAGTCCGCGGTCACGGCGCCGTTGCGCGGGTTGTCCGACGACGCCACGGCGGTCTGGTTGACCAGGGCATCGAACGGCAGCGCCGCCACCTCGACGCCCGGGCCCTGGTAGGCGCCGATGTTCGGCGTCGCGGGGATCGGGTTGCCGAAGAAGTCGCGCTCGCCGGCATCCGCGATCGGAACGCCCGCGCCCAGCAGCGGCGAGCCGACAGCGAGCTCGTAGCCGGGAAGCGCGCGGGTGAGCCGGCCGCTGCCTGCGGCGATCAGCTGCGGGTCGCCGACGATCGCGCCGGTCTCGGTGGCGGGAGGCTGGATGCCGCCGAAGTACGCGTTGTTGGCGTACACGCCGTTCGTCGTCTTGAGCGAGCCGCCGGTCGCGATGATGATGTTGTTCTTCACCTGGCGCGGCGCGGTCATGTCGTCTTCGAAGGGCCGGTTGAGGCACGAGAACGTGTTGTTGTAGATGAGGTGCAGGCCCGGTCCACCGCTCGCGCCGCCGAGGCGGCAGTCGTCCTGCGAGACGTTGTAGCGCAGGATCGCGTTGGTCGTGGTGGAGGCGGTGCCGCATCCCGAGATGCAGTCCAGGTAGAACCCGCCGGCGTTGCCGTACGAGTAGTTGTACTGGAACGTGCAGCTGCCCTTGATCTTCATGTCGCAGTCCCACGCGGTGGAGTCGTACGTCGATCCGACGCTGTTGCCGACCACGTTGTACTGGAACAGCGGATCGACCGAGTTGTACGGCCACATGCCCGCGAAGTTGCCCTTGAGGAACGGGTACTCGCCGTGCCCCAGATCGATGGCCGAGTTGTACTCGATGACCGGCTTGTCGGAGTTGTGGATCACGATGCCGTCGCCGCCCACCGCGCGGATGTCGTTGCGCGCGACGTACACCTTCTCGTTGTAGTGCCGGGTGGTGTCGGGCGCCGACAGCTTGATGCCGCCCGCTGCCGTGTCGTTGACGACGTTGTCGGTCACGGTGATGCCGTCGAACCAGCCGATGCCGTCGCCGAGCACCGAGATGCCCGCCGAGCGCGAGAACGCGTTGCCGAGGCTCGTCTTGTCGGACCAGCCGGCGACCTTCTCGACGTGGTTGCGCGTCAGCACGACACCGCTGCGCTTCGTGCCGTCGTTGATCTCGTACAGGATGCCGACACGTCGCTGGTCGGGCGTGCCCGGGTTGATCACATGCATGCCGTCGATGGTCCAGTTGCTGACGTTGAGCAGGTGGATGCCGGCGAGCGCGCCGTTGCCGTTGATCGTGGCCTCCGCGTCGCCGTCGCCGTAGGGCGCGACGGTGATGGGAGCCGTGGCGAGGCCGGAGCCGGTCGGAGCGAACGTGCCGACGCACTCGGCGCCGCGCCGGAAGCGCACCGACTGGCCGGGCTGGAACGGCTGCACGCCGCTCAGCTGCTCGAGAGAGGTGAACGGGGCGGCCTCGGAGCCGTCGCCGGTGCCGGTGGCGGAGCAGTCGACGTAGTAGACCGTGTCGGAGACCGCGACGACGTGCGCGGCGATCTCGCCGTGCGCAACGGCGCCGAACAGGGACTCGGCGCGCGCGGTGATCGTGTACTCGCCGGCTGAGACGTCGGCGGGTACGACGAACGAGGCCGTGGCACGTCCGTTGTCGTCGGCGTTCGCGATGACCTCCGTGCCCGCGAAGCCCACGGTGACGGGGGTCTGCGGGTTCGCCCCGTCGACGGTGACCGACACGGGCGAGCCCGCGGCCAGGAGCGACAGGTCGACGTCGGCCGCGGGGTTCACGGTGAGAGGCTGCGCGAGGTACTCGTCGGTGCAGTTGATGCGCAGATCGGCCCAGTCGGCGTGGTCGTTGCCGTTGCCCTCGGGCCCGGGCTCGGCGATGAGCTCGACGGTGCTCGCGCCGCGCAGATCGAGGTTCAGGCGGCCCGCGGGGTCCATGCCGCTGCGCGCCATGCGGAACTGCTCGGCGCCGTCGACCTTGACCACGAAGTCAACGCGGCCCTTGCCCGCCTGGCTGTCGTCGATGCCGACGTAGCCGAGCAGCTGCGTGCACTGCTGCCCGACGTCGTAGACGACGCGCGCAGGCGCGTGCGTGCCGAGCCCCTTCGGATACTGCACGCCGCGGATCGACTGGATGGTGCGCGTGGTGTCGGGCACGGCTCTGGCGCCGTTGCTGAAGTCGCGTTCGACCGGTCCCCAGCCGTTGTCGGCCGAGACCCAGTCGAGGTCGCTCGCGTAGTGGACGGCGCCGGCGAGACCGTCGGCGGCGAGAGCGGGCGCGGGAGCGCCCGTCAGGCACAGGGCGCCGACGGCTGCTGCGACGAGCAGCGTGGTCCGTTTGCTGGGCAAGGGATTCCTCCTCGAATCACACGGTCCGCGGCCCGGGATGACGGCGGACGATTCATCGTTCCAGCCGGTGTGCGTTCGGGCGATCGAAGTGAACAGAAGTGAACATCGGGCGATGGCTCATCCGCGGACGAACAAAGCCCCGGCGCGGGACACGCCGGGGCTTCGTTCGGGATCTCTCGATGTCAGCGAACGCCCTTCGCGGGCGCCGCCTCGAAGGCTCGCTCGATCTCCTGCGAGAAGGTGTTGCCCTCGGCATCCTTCGCCGTGACGCGCAGGTCGACCCAGCCGCCGGTGTCGGGCACCGGGATCTGGGCGGTGTAGCCGCTGACCCAGGCACGGCTCTTGACGAAGATGTCGCCGTCGTGCTCCACAGCACCCGTCGGGGCGTCCGTCTTCGCCGGCGCCAGCTCGACCCGCTTCCACTGTCCGTCCCCGCCGCGCACCTCGAGCGTCGCCTCGGTCACGGCGCCGGCCGGCGCGGCGCCCGCGACGTGGCCGAGCTCCAGGCCGAGAGTGACCCCGGTGCCCTTGCGGCGGCCTTCGCCCGCGAGGTTGCCGACGTTGACGTCGACGTCGTAGAACGCCTGGATCATCGGCAGCAGCCGGTTGTTCCAGTCGCCCAGCTTGCCCTCGGAGCGGAACGTCCAGTCGCTGACGGTCCTGGTCGATCCCGCGAGGTGGGCGCCGTCGTGCGTCGCGGTGCTCACGACGCGCCACTGCTGCTCACCGTCGGGAAGGTCGAAGACGTTGGCGCCCTGGTGCTCGGCCTGCTTGATCAGCTGGCCGTCGAGGTAGACGTCCGTGGACTGGTGGACGGTCGAGGGCTCGATCCACGTGTCGAACGTGCCCGTGTGCTCGGCGTTGCCGCCGTCCGCCCAGCTGGGGATGTTGATCTGCGCGTAGTCCGACACCCGGTACGGCGCCCAGAACCCGGTGGCGACGTACGGACGCACGACTCCGCCGAAGTACTCCTCCTCGGTGCGCTGACCCGGCTGGTACGTGCGCTGCTTGTCGCGGATCTCCCACATGACGGACGTCACGGCCACCCACTGGTTCCAGCGGAGCTGGTCGGTGTTGACCCACTCGGCACGGTCCATGCCGCGTTGAGCGCGGAACGGGAAGCCGCTGCCGTACTCGGCACCGGGCACGAAGTCGTACCGGAACTCGGCGACCTCCTCCTGCTGGCCGTGGTAGCGGGTGTCGATGCGGGCGAGGTCCTTCGACGTGTGCCGGTAGGCCATGTCCGACGGGATCTCGCCGTCGGCGTACTCCGCGATGTCGTACACCACGTCGGTCGCAGGCACGCCCACCGCCGACATCGTCAGCTTCTTCTTGCCCGAGATCTGCTCCCGCAGGGCGCGTCCCTCGACGCCGCTGATCTGGGCGACCGGGATGGCGGCATCCGTGAAGTCGGTCTCGGAGCCGACCCAGCCGTTGTGCTCGCGGTCCTCGTCGTTCGCGAGGACGACGAGCTTCACGCCGGCGGCGGCCGCGTCAGCGACCTGCTGGGATGCCGAGACGTCGGCGGTGCGCGTCACCACCGCGATCTTGCCGGCGGCGCCCGCCGCGGCCAGTTCGTCCGGCGTCCCGGTGCCGGCGTCGACCGCGGTCGCCTTGAGCGTTCCGTCGAGCAGCGTCGACCCGCCGGGGACGATGACGTCGAGCGGCTTCTTGCCGGCCGTGACGGTCAGCAGCGGCGTCTGCAGCCGCCAGCGCGTCGTGAAGCCGAAGTCGGCGTCGTCGACGGTCATGGGCTGCGCCCACATCTCGTCCGTGAGGATCGGCATCATCGCGCTGGCGAGGAAGTCGTCGACCTTGACGTCCATGCGGCGGAAGACGGACTCCAGCCCGTCCTGACCGACATCGACCGTGACCTGCTCGGCGGTGCGGGCGTCGAGTGCGACCGTCTTGTCGCCGTCGAGCTCCAGCGTGGGCTCGCCCACGAGCACGCTGGCGACGGTGTCGGGCGTGCGGTCGAGCTCCATGAACGAGACGAGCGAGTAGTCGCCCTTCATGAGGCGCAGCGTCGTCTCGCCGCCGACGTAGATCGGTTCGGCGAACTGCGTCGCGGGGTTCCACAGGTACGCGTACGTCTCGGCGGGGTTGCCGTCGAAGTCGGTCGCCGTGATCGTGAGGTCGTACCGCTCGGCCTCGGCGATGGTGCCGAGCGCCGTGCGCGCGACCGGCTCGCCGTCGACCAGGGCGACGAGGGCGCCCGAGAGCTGGGTTCCGGCGGGGACCTTCGCCGGATCCACCGTCATCGTCACGGAGCGGGTCTCGCCCGCCGGGATCGCGAGCGTCTGCGCGTCGATCTGGAGGGCGTCGAACGCGATGCCCGCACTGAGCGGGCCGGGCTCGCCGCCGCCGTCACCGGGAGTCGTGTCGACGAGCGTCGGCTCGAGGGTCACGCTGACGTCGGCGTCGGTGCGGTTCGTGTACTCGATCGTCCGGGTGACGGGCGCGGGCTCCTGACCCCACGCGAGCATCCCGAAGTCTCCCGATCCGGAGGCGACGACGGGCGCGTCCAGGGCTGCGGCGACGTCGACCACGCCCGTGCCGCCCTGATACGGCGTGTAGCCGAGATCCGTGGCGGAGCTGGAGAGCGCGGCCTTCAGTTGGGCGGCGGTGTAGTCCGGGTGCGCGCCGAGCAGGATCGCGGCGGCGCCCGCGACATGGGGCGTGGCCATGGAGGTGCCGCTCATGGACACGTATGCCCCCGAGCCGGCGCTGTCGGCCGAGCGCGCGGCGGTGACGTCGTTGCCCGGGCCGGTGAGATCCGGCTTCATGGCCCCCGACCGTGCGAGCGGTCCCTGGCTCGTGAAGTACGAGAGCGAGCCCGTCGGGTCGTCGACCGACCCGACGGTGAGCGCCTTCTCGGCCGATCCGGGCGCGCCGATCGTCTCGGATGCGCCCGCGTTGCCCGCGGCGACCACGAAGAGCGCACCGGTCTCTTCCGAGATGCGGTTGAGCGACTCGGCCATGAGGTCCTTGCCGTCGGACGCTTCGGTGGAGCCGAGGCTCATCGAGACGATCGGCGCGTGCTGACCGGCCCACTCCATCGCCTCGATGATCCAGGAGTCCTGGCCGTAGCCGTCGGCCCCCAGCACCTTGCCCACGAGCAGCTGCGCGCCGTCGGCGACACCGCGGTGCGTGCCGTCGCTGGCGGCGCCGGTGCCGGCGATGGTCGAGGCGACGTGCGTGCCGTGCCCGTTGGGGTCGGCATCGACCTCCTCGCCGGGCACGAAGCTCTTCGAGTCGCCGCT
The DNA here is from genome assembly GCF_019511665.1 of Microbacterium jejuense. Lineage (GTDB taxonomy): Bacteria > Actinomycetota > Actinomycetes > Actinomycetales > Microbacteriaceae > Microbacterium > Microbacterium jejuense_A. The sequence continues at coordinate 220,629 of NZ_JAEUAW010000003.1, read as the reverse complement.
CACGTGGCCCTGCAGGTCGGGGTGGGTGTCGTCGTATCCGGTGTCGAGCACCGCGACGGTGACGCCTTCGCCGGTGTACCCCTGCGCCCATGCGTCGGGTGCGTCGATGTAGGGCACGCTCGAGTCCAGCGTGGCCCGCACCTTGCCGTCGAGGTGGATCGCCTGGATGCCGGCGGCCAGCGCAGGCGTCGCCGAGAACGATCGCGCCGACGGCGCCGACGGCGCCGTCAGCGCCTGCCACGCGGCGGCCGCATCCGCATGGCCGACGGTCGCCGCGGCTCCGCCGATGCTCGCGAGCGGAGCACCGACGTCCAGTCCCGGGACAGGGGCGGCGAAGGAACGCGCGGCCGCGGCATCCTGCTCGACGATGACGGGAGTGGCGTCGACGGACGCGTCGTCGTAGCCGAAGTCGATCAGGAGCGAGACGTTGAAGAGGTCCGCGTCGAGGACGCCGGCGGCGAGGTAGCCCATCGCACCCTCGGGGACCACGTGCAGATCGCCGCCCACCTCGTACGTCTGCACCCCGGCACCGTCGACGGCGGTGTCTACGGAGACGGTGTGGGTGCCGTCCGTGAGGTCGGTGACGGTGACGCGGTCGCCGGTGATCAGGGTGACGGTGTGCGCGTCGCCGGTGGCCGTGACCGTGGCGTCCGATGGGGCGGATGCCGGGTCGGCGGACGCCGGCAGAGCGGCGAGGCCGATGCCGGCGATGCCGATCGCCAGGCCGCTCGTGGCGGCGACGATCGGCCGCAGGCGGCGGGAGTGGGGTCGTGACATGCGCGAGCCTCTCAGGGTCCGGGGATCCGTTCCCCCCACCTTCGCGGGCGCGCCGCCTAAAGTGGGTGGCGGAGAAACGCCATGGCCACCATCCGCCACGTCGGTGCGCCTGATGGCCAGCGGAAGGAACGCCGTGCTCGACGCGCTCGGCCTCGATGAGGCCCACACCGCCGTCTACCGGTGCGTACTGCAGCAGCCGTCCGCCTCGGTGCCCGACATCGCGGCGGCCCTGAGCATGTCGCTGCCGCGCGTGCGCCCGATCGTCGCGGAGCTCGAACGGCTGGGGCTGCTCGCACGGCAGGCCTCGCAGAGCGACCGGTTCGTGGCATCCCCGCCGTCGATCTCGCTGCGGCCGCTGCTGCTGGAGCGCGAACGCGGACTCACCCGCGCACACGAGGCGCTTGTCGAGCTCAGCGATCTGTATCGGCGCTCGGCCGAGCAGCGCAGCGTGGCCGACGTCGTCGACGTGGTCATCGGCGACGACGCGGTCCGCCAGCGCGTCGCGCAGCTCCAGGCTGCCGCGACGCAGCAGGTGCGCGTGCTCGTGCTCAACGAGATCGCCCTCGTCAGCGGCGAGGAGAACATCGAGGAGGACCGTGCTCTCGCCCGCGGCGTGCGCTACCGGGTGATCGTCGAGAGCGCCGTGCTGGAGCGGCCGGGATTCCTGGCCGCCGCGCGCGAGATGGCGCAGATCGGCGAGGAGATCCGCGTCCTGCCCACCTTGCCGACGCGCATGTTCGTCGCGGACGACCAGATGGCGCTGGTCCCGATGCACTCGCAGGGGGAGGACGAGGGGTTCGGCGCTCTGCTCATCCATCCGAGCGGGCTGCTCGACCTCGTGACGTCGATCTTCGAGGAGTACTGGCGCACCGCCACCGAGTTCCTCCCGATCGCTGCCGCCCCCGCGGCGGAGGAGGACGTCGACCGCGATCTGCTCCATCTGCTGCTGCTCGGGGTGACCGATGCCGCTGCCGCGGCGCAGCTGGGCATCTCACTGCGCACGTTCCAGCGACGCGTCGCCGAGCTGATGACCATGGCGGGCGTCACGACGCGCATGCAGCTGGGCGCCGAGGCCGTCCGGCGCTCCTGGGCCTGATCCGCAGCGCGGGAGTTCAGGCGCGCGTGCGCGGCACGTACCGCGGCACCCACTTCACGAACGCCAGCGCGCCGAGCAGGCCGATCCCGCCCATGACGCCGGTCGCCACGGCGAGCGACGCGACCGCGGCGAGCCCCGACACGATGAGCGGCGCGACGGCGCCGCCGGCATCGGTGAGCGTGCGCCAGGATCCGAGGAACGCGGCCGGGTCGGACTTCGGCGCGACGTCGGCGCCGAGGGTGAGGAGGATGCCGCTCGACAGGCCGTTGCCGACGCCGAGCACGGCGGCGAACATGGCGAACCACATGGCCGCCTGCGGCACGTCGTGGGTGAGCGACAGCGCGATGAAGCCGGCCCCCATCAGCACCATGGCGGGCAGGGCCGCCCACAGCCGACCGAACCGGTCCATGACCTGACCGCTCGCGTAGAACAGGGCGAAGTCGATCGCGCCCGAGATGCCGACCACGAGCGCGATCGTCTGCGCGTCGAGGCCGATCGACACGCCCCACAGCGGCAGCACCACCTGGCGGGCGGAGCGGACGGCCGAGAGGGATGCCGCAGCCAGCCCCAGCGTCGAGAGCACGCGCCGATAGCGCCACATCGTGCGCATGACGCCTGTGGCGGGGCTGCGCGTCTCGCGTGACGGCAGGGGGATGGACCCGGTGACCGCCTCGCCGGTGTCTTCGGTGAGGTCGGCATCGATACGACGGGCCGGGGCTGGAGCCGGCAGCTGCTTCTCGGGGTCGGGACCGAGCAGCACCAGGAGGACCGTGGCGACGAGGCATCCTCCGAAGAACCAGATGGTCGCATGCTCATCGCCGAAGAGGGCGAGCAGTCCCGCGGCGATGAAGGGGCCGACGAACATGCCGAGGCGGAACGTGCCGCCGAGCAGCGAGAGCGCACGCGCACGGAACGACAGGGGAACGCGCGTCGTCATGAACGAATGGCGCGCGAGTCCGAACGCCGCCGCGCAGAACCCGATGAGGAACACCGCGATCGCGAACACGCCCAGCGACGGGGCGAGCGCCATGCCGAGGATGCCGGCGAGCGACACGATGCCGGCGATCGCCATCGTCAGGCGCTCGCCGATGCGCGCCACCGCCCATCCGGCCGGCAGATTGCCGCACAACTGGCCGACGACGAGCGCCGACGCGACGAGCGCCGCCGTGGCCACATCGGCACCCAGCTGCGCGGCGATGACCGGCACGAGCGGGATCACCGCGCCCTCGCCGAGTGCGAACAGTACGGTAGGGCCGTAGACCATGGGCCCGAACCGCCACAGCACGTCGCGAGCAGTGGGGGACTCGGCGCGTTCACTCATCGCTTCCACGTTAGTCTGGAGTGTCATGCTCGACTTCGATCCCTCCGCCGACATCCAGGCCCTGCGCTCCACGTTCGCCGACATCAAGGCCGTGGTCGACGTCGAGGCACTCACCGCCGACATCGCCCGCCTCAGCGAGGAGGCCGGAGCCCCCGACCTGTGGGACGACGTCGAGAAGGCCCAGAAGGTGACGAGCGCGCTCAGCCACCGCCAGGCCGAGCTCAAGCGCGTCACCGACGTCGAGCAGCGTCTCGACGATCTGGACGTGCTCGTCGAGCTCGCCAACGAGATGGACGACGAGGACTCCGCCGAAGAGGCCCGCCGCGAGATCGCCGAGCTCGAAGACATCATCAGCCAGCTCGAGGTGCAGACGCTTCTCGACGGCGAGTACGACGACCGCTCGGCCGTCGTGACGATCCGCTCCGGCGCGGGCGGCGACGACGCCACCGACTTCGCCGAGATGCTCATGCGCATGTACCTCCGCTGGGCCGAGCGGCACAAGTACCCCGTGAAGGTCATGGACACCTCGTACGCCGAGGGCGCGGGCATCAAGTCCGCGACGTTCCAGGTCGATGCGCCGTACGCGTACGGCACGCTGTCGGTCGAGGCGGGTACGCACCGCCTCGCCCGCATCAGCCCGTTCGGCTCGGCCGACAAGCGCCAGACGAGCTTCGCCGCCGTCGAGGTCATCCCCGTCATGGAGGAGGCCCAGGAGGTCGAGATCCCCGAGGGCGACATCCGCGTCGACGTGTTCCGCTCGTCGGGTCCCGGCGGTCAGTCCGTCAACACGACGGACTCCGCGGTGCGCATCACGCACCTCCCGACCGGCATCGTCGTCTCGATGCAGAACGAGAAGTCGCAGATCCAGAACCGCGCCGCCGCGATGCGCGTGCTGCAGACCCGTCTCATGCTGCTGCAGCGCGAAGAAGAAGCGGCGAAGAAGAAGGAGCTCGCCGGCGTCATCACGGCGAGCTGGGGCGACCAGATGCGCTCGTACTTCCTGTACGGCCAGCAGCTTGTGAAGGACCTGCGCACCGGGCACGAGGTCGGCAATCCCGCCGTGGTCTTCGACGGCGACCTCGACGGCTTCATCTCGGCCGGCATCCGCTGGCGCAAGCGCAAGGACGACGACGACTGATCCTCGGGATGCTGCGCCCTTGAGTGTCGCTGGACACCTGGATGAGGCATCCGCATAGGCTCGAAAGGCCATGATCCGGTTCGAGAACGTCACGAAGCGCTATCGCGGCACTGCGAAGCCCGCCCTGACCGATGTCGACTTCGAGGTGCTCCGCGGCGAGTTCGTGTTCCTCGTCGGCGCGTCGGGGTCCGGCAAATCGACGTGCCTGCGCATGATCCTCCGCGAGGAGACCCCCACCGACGGCAGGGTGGTCGTCCTCGGCCGCGACCTGCGCACGCTGTCGAACCGCAAGGTGCCGTACTTCCGGCGCCATGTCGGCGCCGTCTTCCAGGACTTCCGGCTGCTGCCCACCAAGACGGTGTTCCAGAACGTCGCCTTCACGCTGCAGGTGATCGGATCGTCGCGCGGCTTCATCCAGCAGGCGGTGCCCGAGGTGCTCGCGCTGGTCGGACTCGCCGGCAAAGAGAAGCGGTTCCCTCACGAGCTCTCGGGCGGTGAGCAGCAGCGCGTCGCGATCGCCCGCGCCCTGGCCAACCGTCCGCAGATCCTCCTCGCCGACGAGCCCACCGGAAACCTCGACCCCGGCACGTCGGTCGACATCATGCAGCTGCTCGCCCGTATCAACGCCGGCGGCACGACGGTCGTCATGGCCACGCACGAGGCGGGGTTCGTCGACCAGATGCAGCGCCGCGTGATCGAGCTGCGGCACGGCGAGATGGTGCGCGACGAGCGGCACGGCGGCTACGGCGACACGTCCAGCCTGCCGAGCCTGGCGCCCGAACCCGAGCGCGGCGCCGCGGCCGTGGCGGCCCTCACCGCCGTGCTCGAAGTGCAGCGCGAGGCCGCGATCGCCGCGGCGGCCGGCCTCGACCCGACCGCCGTCGCCGACGACGACGAGCTTCCCGCCTCGGGCGCGGTGGCGGATGCCGTCACGCCGCCGCCGTCGGCGCCGCCTGCGCCCCGCACGCCGGCCGCGACCGCCGCAGCGTCCGAGGCCGAAGCGGGGGCCGCCGCGGAGGAGGTCGACGGCGAGCCCGAGGGCGCGGCATCCCCTCCGCCGCCGGCGCCGCACACGCAGTCGATCCCCGTCGAACTGCCCGACATCGACGTCGAGGAGCTGGGGCTGGCCGATCGGCTCGGACTGCGCCGTGACGAATCCGACGGCGACGACGAAGTGGGGCCGACGTCATGAGGGCCGGGCTCATCCTGTCGGAGGCGTTCTCTGGCCTGCGGCGCAACCTGTCGATGGTCGTGTCGGTCGTGCTCGTCACGTTCGTGTCGCTCACGTTCGTCGGGGCGGCCATCCTCATGCAGATGCAGATCGCCACGATGCGCGATTTCTGGGTCGAGCGCGCCCAGGTCGCCGTCTACATGTGCACCAACATCTCGACGTCCGCCACCTGTGTGAACGGCGAGGCGACGCCCGAGCAGGTCGAGGACGTCAAGGCGAAGCTCGAGGGCAGCGCGCTGGCGCCGCTCATCCGCGAGAAGGTGTTCCTCAACCACGAGCAGGCATATCAGGAGTACGTCGACCTCGCCGGCGAAGACAACGCGAGCGTCATCACGGCCGACCAGGTGAACGAGACGTTCCGCATCACGCTGGTCGACCCTTCGCAGTCGGACGTGCTGCTCGAGGCGTTCAGCGGCATGCAGGGCGTCGAGGACGTCAAGGACCAGATGCAGTACCTCGATCCGCTGTTCTCGGCGCTGACCATCGCGACCTACATCGCCGTCGGCATCGCCGCGCTCATGCTGATCGCGGCGGTGCTGCTCATCGCGACCACGATCCGGCTCTCGGCGTATGCGCGGCGACGCGAGCTCGGCATCATGCGCCTGGTCGGGGCGTCCAATCGGTTCATCCAGACCCCCTTCATCCTCGAGGGCGTGTTCGCCGCGCTGCTGGGGTCGCTGCTGGCGAGCGCCGCGGTGCTGGCCGGCGTGCACTTCGGCGTGGACGCGTACCTGCGCAACCGCGTGGACTTCGTGACGACATGGGTCGACCTCGGCGACGCGTGGCTCGTGGTGCCCGTGCTGATCCTCGTGGGCGTGGTGCTGGCGGCGCTGTCGGCAGGATTCGCGATCCGGCGCTGGCTGCGGGCGTGAGTCGGCTAGACTGACAGGCTGCCGTGCACCCGGTGCGGCATGCTTCGACAAGCTCAGCAACCGTAGGAGACACGCATGCCCAGGGAACGCGGGGAGAAGGTCGTGGCGACCAATCGTCGCGCGCGCCACGAGTACGCGATCGAGAAGACGTACGAGGCGGGCCTCGTGCTCACCGGCACCGAGGTGAAGTCGCTGCGCGAGGGCCGCGCCAACCTGTCGGACGGCTACGCGTACATCGACAACGGTGAGGCGTTCCTCGACGCGGTGCACATCCCGGAGTACTCGCAGGGACACTGGACGAACCACTCGTCCAAGCGCACCCGCAAGCTCCTGCTGCACAAGGACGAGATCGTCAAGCTCTCGCACGCCATCTCGGCGGGCGGCTACACGCTGATCCCCTTGAAGCTGTACTTCTCGGACGGCCGGGCGAAGGTCGAGATCGCGATCGCGAAGGGCAAGCGCGAGTACGAGAAGCGCCAGACCATCCGCGAGCGCGAAGACAAGCGCGAGGCCGAGCGCGCCATGCGCAGCCGCAACCGGCTCGGCGAATAGTGGATGCCGGTCCCGCGGGTCAGCGGGCCACGAACCTCGCCTCGACGGCGGCCGACACCACGATGTCTTCGGGCTGGAGCTGCACGGCGGGTGCTCCGCCGGCGTCCGCCGCGTAGGCGGCCTTCGCCATCATCATGCGCGGCGCGGGGGCGGGCGACTGCTCCTGCCGCGTGAGCAGCCCGACGTCCGCGAGCTCGAGCGCCGTCACGTTCGACAGTCCGAGCGCGCCCGCGTATGCCTCGGCCCGTGCGACGGCGACGCCGACGGCCTGGGTGGCGACATCCTTCTCGGTCTGGGCCCGCGTCCCGGGCGTGAGCAGCCACTCGATCCAGCCGAGCTGTACGCCCTCGCGCTCGGCCACCTCGCCGGCCCACCACGACAGCACGGTGAAGTCCGTGAACGTGACCGAGAAGTCGACGCTGGCGTAGTGCACCGGCGCGAGGCGCTTGCCTTCGTTGTTCCAGGGGCGCTCGGACCACACCGAGACGCGCTGGCTCGTCCACTCGGGCACCGTGCCCGCCGTCTTGCGGGCGACGAGGTCGTCGCGGACCGGCTCGGTGAGTGCGGCCATGCGTTCGACGACCGCGCCGCGTTCCTGGCCCTCGGCGCGGATCGTGAGGTGCGCGATGGCGCGCTCGGGGGCGATGCGGATCTCGTGCTCACCGCGGACCGTGATGACGACGTCGCTCATGACGCCGACTCTACGTGAGTCGGCGTCACGTGCCGAGGTGCCGCGGAGGTCGCGCGCCCCCGCTTGTGCCACAACGGGGCGGCGGGCGCAAGCCGGTCCGGCGAGCCGGGCGGTCGTCGTATCGTCGCGGCATCGGACCGTGCAGGAGGAGGGACGCGATGTCGCGCAACGTGAGGGTGCTGCAGTGCACACCGGAGGACGTCTTCGAGGTGCTGGCGGACGGCTGGCTCTATCCGTCGTGGGTCGTGGGCGCTTCGAGGATGCGCGAAGTCGACGAGACGTGGCCGATGGCCGGCGCCGAGCTGCACCACTCGGTGGGGGTGTGGCCGGTGCTCATCGACGACAAGACGGTCGTCGAGCAGTTCGTGCCGTCGCGGCTGCTCGTGATGCGCGCACGCGGGTGGCCCCTCGGCGAGGCGCGCGTGACCATCGAGGTCAAGCTCCGGGACGACAGGTCGATCGTGCGCATCCAGGAAGAGGCGACCGCCGGGCCGGCACGGCTCGTGCCGCGCCAGATCATGGACGCGCTGCTGTACTGGCGCAACGCCGAGACGCTGCATCGGCTCGCCTACCTCGCCGAAGGCCGGGCGCAGGGACGCACGCCGCTGTCGACGGCGCAGCGCGAGATGGCTTCCGACACTGCGGGTTCTGCCGATGGTGCGGATACGGTCGACAGCGTGGAGCAGATGGATGCCGCCCGACCGGCGCCGACCGACGACCAGACTCCGGCGGACTCGCCCGACGCCGGGCGTATCGACATCGAGGCCAACGAGAATCCGCTGGGCGCGGCATCCCTGACCACTCCCGTCTCGGACGAGCGCGATCAGGGCGACGACGCGGCGCCTCCCGCCTCGTGAACGGCCGGCGCGGTGCCGTCGACGTCGACGCGGTGGTCGTCGGCGCCGGCCCGAACGGCCTGGCCGCGGCGGTGACGCTCGCGCGAGCGGGACTGCGCGTGCGCGTGTACGAGCGGGAGGACGCGCCGGGCGGCGGCGCATCGACGCGAGAGCTGACGATGCCGGGGTTCCGCCACGACGTGTGCTCGGCGGTGCACCCGATGGCGTTCGAGTCTCGGTTCTTCCGTGAGTTCGGGCTGCGTGACCGCGTGGGCTTCGTCACGCCCGACGTGTCGTTCGCGCACCCACTGGGCCTTGGGCAGGCGGGCATCGCCTACCGCGACCTTGCCCGCACGCGCGACGCCCTCGGCGCGGACGGCCGTGCCTACGAGCGGCTGATGCGCCCGCTCGTCGAGCGTTCCACGGCCGTGGCGGACTTCACCGGGTCGTCACTGCTGCGCATCCCGCGCGACCTGCGCACGGCGATCGCGTTCGGCCGCCGGGCGCTCGAGCAGGGCACGCACGCCTGGAACGTGCGGTTCCGCGACGCCGCGGCGCCCGCGATGCTCACCGGCGTCGCTGCGCACTCGATCCTGTCGCAGCCGAGTATCGCCGCCGCGGGTGCCGGTCTCGCGCTCACCGCCTACGCCCACGCGCGCGGGTGGCCGATTCCCATCGGCGGGAGCCAGGCGATCACCGACGCGCTCGTCGACGACCTCCGCGCCCACGGGGGTGAGCTGGTCGTCGATCACGAGGTCACGGACCTCGCCGCGCTGCCCGCGGCGACGGTCACGCTCCTCGATGTCACGCCGAGGGCGCTCATCCGGCTCGCCGGGGCTGCGATGCCGGCACGGTTCCGGCACGCGCTGGAGCGCTTCCGCTACGGCGACGGCGTCGCGAAGGTCGACTTCGCGCTCAGCGCTCCCGTGCCGTGGACGCACCCAGAGCTGGGCCGCGCCGGCACCGTCCACGTCGGCGGCACGCGCGCGGAGGTGGCGGATGCCGAGAACCAGGTGCATCGCGGGCGTCTGCCCGAACGCCCCTATGTGCTGGTGTCGCAGCCCTCGTTGTTCGACGAGACCCGGGCGCCCGCAGGCATGCACACGCTGTGGACGTACACGCACGTGCCGGCCGGCAGCCCCGCCGACCGCCGCGAGGCGGTCGTGCGGCAGATAGAGCGCTTCGCCCCGGGCTTCCGCGAGGTGATCGTCGCCAGCAGCTCGCGCAGCGCCCGCGACGTCGAGGAGCACAATCCGAACTACCCCGGCGGCGACATCGCCGCGGGTGCGCCGAACCTGTGGCAGCTGTTCCGACGACCCGTGCTGGCCACGGATCCGTGGCGCACGCCCATTCCGGGCGTGTACCTCGCCTCGGCGTCGACATCGCCTGGCCCCGGTGTGACCGGCATGCCGGGATGGTTCGCCGCCCTGAGCGCTCTTCGTCACGACTTCGGCACCCGCGCGCTGCCCGACCTCTCGCCGGGTTCCTGATCTCGCTGCGTCATCCCGTCCGTGTCAAGGGGGAGTTCCGCAGCGGGGATGCCGTCTAGCGTCGCCGGCATGGAGCCTCAACACGAGAACACGGAAGGCGTCAGCGTGCCGGGCGAAGACGCGTCGACCGGGCCGCTGTCGAACAGCGAAGCGCTGCGCAAGGACATGTCGTACAGTCCCGCAAGCGAGTCCGAGACCAGCCAGAAGCAGGCGGACCCGCTGCCGGATGCCCTGGACGGAGACGTCGACCCCGACGATGTGCGAGTGACGCCGGGCACCGGCGGGCCCGATGACGAGGGCGATGTCGCGGTCGACCCGGACGACCTCAACCTGCCGACGTCGCCGCGCGAATCGTCGTGAGCGTCGCCGTGGACCCGGTGGTCGTCCTCGTCGGTGCGTCCAGCGGCATCGGACGGGCGACCGCGCGCCGCTACGCGCGCGAAGGTGCGCGCCTCGTGCTCGCCGCCCGCGGCCGGGATGCGCTCGAGACCGTGGCCGCCGAATGCCGCGACCTCGGCGCGGCGGTGCTCGTGGTCCCCACCGACGTGACGAAGCCGGACGACGTTCACGCGCTGGCCTCGGCAGCGGTCTCGGAGTACGGCCGGATCGACGTGTGGGTCGGCAACGCCGGCGTCTTCGCGTACGGCGCGTTCGATGAGCTCCCCGCCGATCTGTTCCGGCACGTGGTCGAGACGAACCTGATGGGGCAGGTGCACGGCGCGCGGGCGGTCCTGCCCGTGTTCCGCCGTCAGGGCACCGGCACTCTCGTCATGGTGGGGTCGCTCTACTCCCGCGTGGGGTCGCCCGCCATCTCTCCGTACGTCGCGAGCAAATGGGGCGTGCTCGGTTTCGCCGAATCCCTGCGGCAGGAGCTCCGCGGCACGGGGGTCCGCGTGCGGGTCGTCCTGCCGGCATCCATCGACACCCCGATCTATCAGCATGCCGCCAACATGACGGGGCGTCAGGTGCACCCCCTGCCGCCGACATCGTCGCCGGCCCGAGTCGCCCGGGCGATCGTGAACGCACCGCACCGCCGTCGCCATGCGCTCTACGTCGGACGCCTGCAGCTGGTGGTATTGGTCGTGCATCGCGTCGCACCGGGGCTCTACGACGCGGTGGTCGGGTGGCTGATGGACCACGTCGAGCTGCGCGGCAGCGGTGTCGAACCCACGGCGGGGACGGTGTTCGATCCGCCTCCTGTCGCGGGTCCGGTCACGGGCGGCTGGCGGTCGCATCGCGTCGGGGCGACTGCCGTTGCGGTCGCCGCGGTCGCCGCGCTGGCGTTGGTCATGCGTCGCAGGTAGGTCAGCGGAAGCCTTCCATCTGAGTGCGCTCGTCGGCCACGCGAACCCCGTAGCGGTACGCGAGCTTGCCGCCCAGCCAGCCCGAGACGCCGAGGACGGCCAGCCCCACGATGCTGAGCACGAAGCCGACGATGCTGACCTCGTCCTGGTCGTCGGCCGACAACCGGACCAGCAGATCGACGACGAAGAGCACCACGACGCCGAGGTTCAGCGTCAGATGGATCGTCGCCGTGCGACGCGCAGCCGTGCTGCGACCGAGCTGCGCATAATCGATGAATCCCCACACGGCCGCGAGGACCGCACCGACCAGGCCGATCACGATGAGCACCCACGCGCCCCGCACGTACGGCTCCGGATCGTTCGAGACCAGCCCGATGATGTCGAACACGAGGCTCGCGATCCAGGCGCCGATCGGGATCGTGACGAGGATCGGGTGGAAAGGATGCCCGTACGGGCCGGCGAGGGCGGTACGCGGATGCTTGGCTCGGGCGTGCGGGGTGTTCTGCGACATGGCTGACTCCTTGGGTCGATGGGCTCAGCCGACCAGATCGCCGGGCACCGCGCAGGGGGATTGACAACGCCGAGTGGGCGGGAATGGCGAGGGTGCGGCATCCGTTATAGACTGATGTGCTCGGTAGCTGTTACTGCCGCGATTGACAACTCCACAGTGTGACAACGGCCCTTCGACAGAAGGAACAACCTCGAACGAGGCACGGGGATGATCGGTTTCGACATCGCCTGTGAATCTGCGAGAAGCGGGCCGAGGATGCAGGGTTATCTCGTGAACGCCCCCTGCAAACCAATAACTGCCGAAAAGAAGCAGTCCGACTTCGCCCTCGCTGCCTGAGCAGCGAGCCCGAGTCCGTCAATCCGTGACTGATCCCGTCACGGGTATTGGCGTCATCTAGGGATCTTGCTGCGTGACGACGCCTGAGCGTCACGCGGGACTCTTATCAGGCTGGGCTCGTCGACTTAGGTGTCTGTGACAAAGGTCGGAGCCGAGTAGAACGCTCGCACAGACTGCGCCCGGAGAAGCCGCCGTTACTCAGCGATGGACGGGGGTTCGATTCCCCCCATCTCCACAGCCGTTGTCACTGGATGAAGGCCCCGGCTTCCGCGTCATACGCGGGAGCCGGGGCCTTCGTCGGAATGGCCGCCGTGGGGGATGCTCCACCGCCGGCCGCTCGCTGCTTGCCTGTGCTCGTCCGCCTCAATCACGCAGATCGTGTGATTGAGAGCAACGCGGGATCGTCCACGCTGAGGGGATGAGCGAACGAGCAGGATTCGGCAAGCCGACGGGCAAGGACGTGGTCTCGGGCTTCGTCACCGGGCTGTTCTCGATCCCCGAGGGGATGGCGTACGCGAGCATCGGGAACTTCTCGGCTCCGCTCGGCCTGTGGTCGGGGATCGTGCCCACGATCATCGGCTCGATGTTCGCGCGGACCGTGCTGATGGTGACGACGCTCACGAGCGCGATCGCCCTGACATCTCACAGCGTGCTCACGAGCGCCGGTCTCAAGCCGAGCGACATCGGGGCGGTGGCGACGCTCACCGTCCTGACAGGCGTCGTCATGCTCACGCTGGGACTGCTGAAGCTCGGTTCGGTGATGTCCTACGTCTCGACCGCCGTCATGACGGGGTTCACCACGGGCATCGCGTTGCAGATCATCGCCGGCGTCATCGACGACGCGACGGGCTTCTCTCCCACGAGCCACAACACCGTGGGCAAGTTCATCGATGCCGTCGTCAACATCGGACAGTGGCAACCGGTCACGGTGCTCGTCTCGGTGAGCACGGTGGTCGTGTGGCTGCTCGTGCGGCTCATCAAGCCCATCAAGGCGCTGGCCACGCTCATCGCCCTCGTCGTGGTGAGCGTGCCCGTCGCGCTGCTCGGCGCAGACGTCCAGCTCGTCTCGGACATCGCGACCATTCCCCGTTCGCTGCCCCCGTTCACCTTGCCTGACATCAGCACGATTCCGGCGCTGGCGACGGGGGCTGTCGCAGTGGCGCTCGTGGCGCTCGCACAGGCAGCCGGCATCAGTGCCGCCGTCGCCAACCCGGACGGTTCGCGCTCGGACGCATCGAAGGACTTCTCGGCGCAGGGCCTGGCCAATCTGGCCGGAGGCTTCTTCGGCTCGCTCCCCACCGGCGGCTCGCTGTCCCGCACGGGGGTGGGCACGAGCGCGGGGGCGCGCACACGGTGGTCCGGGATCTTCGCGGGCATCTGGCTGGCGATCATCGTCCTGGCGATCGGGCCGCTGGCGGGGTACATCCCCATGGCCGTCATCGGCGGCCTGATGATCGTGATCGGCGGCGAGCTGATCGTGGGCCGCGCCGGCGACATCGCGCTCGTCTTCCGCACGTCGGCGCTGTCGGCCGTCGCCATGCTCGTCACCTTCGTCGCGACGACAGGGCTGCCGCTTCAGCAGGCGATCTTCCTCGGAGCCGGGCTGTCGATGATCCTCAGCCTGGCGGCGATCTCGCGCACCGGTCGGATCCTCGGCCTGGAGAAGTCCGACGGCGGATGGCGCATCTCTGCCCCACCGGAAGAGCTGCCCTCCGATCGGACGACGGTGCTGCATTACACCGGTGGCACCGTCTTCGCTGAGGTCAACCGGCTCGAGGAGGAATGGCCGCGGACGGCCGGGGCGCGACGGGCGGCGATCGTCCTCTCGCTGGGCGCATCGCCGATGGTGCCCTCCGCGACGTTCCTCAAGGCGCTGGATGCGATCGCGCTCAAGCTCCACCGCCAGGGTGTGCGGCTGGTCGTCTGCGGCGTGCCGGAGCGGTTCCGCCTGCTGCTGCGTCGCACCGGCAGGCTCGAGCACCTGGGCGAGGACGACGTCATCGCCCAGACACCCAAGCTGGGCGAGGCGCTCGACATCGCGTACGCCCGCGCAGAGACCCTTCGCGCCGGGCAGCTGGCGGAGGACGACCCGGCCGCGAGCTGATCTCCGCGCGGCGTCAGGCCGACCAGAGCCGGTCGATCGCGACGTCGTCGCCGAGGACCCGGCACGCGGCCCGGTGACCCGAGAGCATGGCCGCCGGCACGGTGGCGGGGTCGTCGGTCCAGGTGGCTTCGCCCGCGAGGTGAAGGATGTCGCCGATCGGGGTGGCGAGGTCGTCGTGGTCGGCGGTCGTCGAGCCCACGGTCATGTAGGCGTACGAGCCGAGTGAGAACGGATCGTCCTGCCAGGCGGTGATGTCGACGCGGGTCGGCTGCTCGACGCGATCGCCGTACAGTCGGCGCAGCTGCGTGAGGACGGAGTCCACGACGGCGGATTCGGACCAGGGGCGCGTCGCGATCGCAGCAGGACCCGCGGCGAAGGTGAGGAGCGTAGGGACGCCGTGCAGCGGGGTGAGGTCGTACCAGGAATGCCACCATGCGCTCTCGGGGCCCTGCTGGCGGATCGCGTAGACGCCGTCGTCCCAGAACCTGGTGGGGAAGCGCAGGAACACCTTCTCGAACGCGTTCATCCGAAGCCGCCCCAGAGCGCCGGCGACGGTGCCGGGAAGTGGGGGATCGATGACGAAGGCGTCCGACTGCAGCACGCCCACCGGCACCGTCACGATCGCGGTGCCGGCCGTGAAGACGCCGCGGTCCGTGGTCACGGTCACCGATCCCCGCGACCAGTCGACGTGCGACACGACGTGCTGCAGCCGGACGTCGAGGCCTTCCGCCAGCCGGGCAGGAAGCACGTCGTATCCGTCCGGGAAGACGACTTCGTCGCCGTCGATCGAGTCGTCGTCGAGTCCGTGCGCCGCCAGATCCTCGATCCAGGCGCCGTACTGCTCCTCTGACCGATGCTCCAGGTACTCGCGCACCCGCTGCGTTCGTTCGGCGTCCCAGTCCTGCAGCGCGAGCGCGCGGTCGGTGACGTCGCGGTACGAATCGTCAGGACCCGACGCCGCCACGACGTCAAGCAGGGCAGCATCGACGACACGGATGTCGTCGATGAAGCGCCGGGCGGCGGCATCCGTCAATCTCCTCCCATCGAGACCGTAGTACGCGATCGGGCGGCTGTCGGGCTGATACCCGCCCACCGTGAACTCCACCATGCGCATGCCGAAGGCCTCGGCTGCGGCGGCGACCGGGCTGCCGATGACGCCATGGATCCACGAAGCGCCGAGGTCGGTCGCGAGCCCGTCGACCCGGGCTGTCACCACGCGGCCCCCGACGCGGTCACGGGCTTCGAGCACCACCACCGAGAGTCCCGCGTCGACCAGCAGCTTCGCCGCGGAGAGCCCGGCGACACCGGCGCCGACGACGATCGTGTCGAGATGTTCCACGCCTGCCATCCTCGCGCAGGGACACCCGGGTGCGGTGCCGGCGAGCGCGCGCTGAGAGAATCGACGCATGACCGCAACACTCGTCGCCCGCGGACTGGCCGGCGGGTACGGCCACCGCACGCTCTTCGACTCGCTGGACCTCACGGTGGCCCCAGGCGACGTCGTCGGCGTCGTCGGCGCGAACGGCGCCGGAAAGTCCACGCTCCTGCGCCTGCTCGCGGGAGTCGACGAGCCGCAGGCGGGCTCGGTGACCCTCTCGCCCGCGGACGCGTTCGTGGGCTGGCTGCCGCAGGAGCATGAGCGTGTCGCGGGTGAGTCGGTCGCGGACTACATCGCCCGGCGGACGGGGTGCGCGCAGGCGACGAGACATGGATGCCGCGGCCGCCGCGCTCGCAGACCCGTCGCTGTCGGCAGGCGACGCCGATCCCGCCGACGTGTACTCGGCTGCGCTCGACCGCTGGCTGGCCAGCGGTGCCGCGGATCTCGACGAGCGGCTCCCCCTCGTCCTCGGCGAGCTGGGTCTGGACCTCGGCGGGACGCCCGCCGACCGGGCGAGCATGGTGTCGCTCTCGGGCGGACAGGCTGCCCGCGCCGGCCTCGCCGCGCTCCTGCTCTCGCGGTTCGACATCGTCCTGCTGGACGAGCCCACGAACGACCTCGACCTCGACGGCCTCGAGCGGCTGGAGGCGTTCGTGCGGGGACTGCGCGGCGGGGTCGTGCTGGTCAGTCACGACCGCGAGTTCCTCGCGCGCAGCGTGACGCGCGTGCTGGAACTGGATCTCGCGCAGCATTCGAACCGGGTCTTCGGCGGCGGCTACGACGCGTACCTCGAAGAGCGCGAGACCGTCCGGCGTCATGCGCGCGAGAAGTACGAGGAGTTCGCGGGCAAGAAGGCCGACCTCGTCGCGCGGGCGCGGACGCAGCGCGAGTGGTCGAGCCAGGGCGTGCGCAACGCGATGAGGAAGTCGCCCGACAACGACAAGATCCGCCGCAAAGCGGCGACGGAGTCCAGTGAGAAGCAGGCGCAGAAGGTGCGCCAGATGGAGAGCCGGATCGCCCAGCTCGAAGAGGTCGAGGAGCCTCGCAAGGAGTGGCGGCTCGAGTTCACCATCGGCGCGGCGCCGAGGTCCAGCACCGTCGTTTCGACGCTGAGCGCAGCCGTCCTGCGACAGGGGGCGTTCACGCTCGGACCGGTGTCGCTGCAGGTGAACGCGGGGGAGCGGAT
Organism: Microbacterium jejuense; assembly: GCF_019511665.1. Lineage (GTDB taxonomy): Bacteria > Actinomycetota > Actinomycetes > Actinomycetales > Microbacteriaceae > Microbacterium > Microbacterium jejuense_A. The sequence continues at coordinate 203,806 of NZ_JAEUAW010000003.1, read as the reverse complement.
CGGCATCACAGGGCCCAACGGGGCCGGCAAGTCGACGCTGCTCCGAGCGCTGCTGGGCAGGCAGGAGCCGGACGAGGGGACCGCGAGCATCGGAGCGAACGTCGAGATCGGCGAGAGCGACCAGGCGCGGTCCCTCCTGGTCGGCGCACGCCCGCTGGCAGCGGCGTTCGCGGAGCTCGTCCCGTCGATGGAGTCGGGCGAGGTGCGTACGCTCCTCGCCAAGTTCGGTCTCAAAGCCGATCATGTCGGACGACCGGTCGACGAACTGTCGCCGGGGGAGCGCACCCGCGCAGCGCTCGCACTCCTCCAGGGGCGCGGCGTGAACGTCCTGGTCCTCGACGAGCCGACGAACCACCTCGATCTGCCGGCGATCGAACAGCTGGAGCAGGCACTCGAGTCGTACCGGGGGACCCTGCTCCTGGTCACGCACGACCGGCGGATGCTCGACGCCGTCGAACTCGATCGCCATTGGCGGGTGGAAGGCGGACGCGTCACCGAGCTCTAGTCCGCTCGCGCGTCATCTGCGCTGGCGCTTCTCGAACGACTTCGGCCCGGACCTGTCACATCCGCGGTCCTCATCCGGTCTCTGCTGATGACGCGCGCGGGAGCGCGATGAGCGGAGAGGGTTCGACATGAGGATCGCTGTCATCGGAGGAACCGGTCTGATCGGGTCGAGGGTGGTCGCGGGATTGCAGGCGACGGGCCACGACGTGGTCGTCGTCGCGCGCGCGGCGGGAGTGGACTCCTTCACCGGCGACGGTCTCGCCGACGCGCTCGCCGGAGTGGAGACGGTCGTCGACGTCTCGAACTCGTCGTACACCGACGAGGCCGGTGCGCGCGAGTTCTTCTCGGGGTCGACCATGAACCTCATCACGTACGGCGAGGCCGCGGGCGTGCGCCATCACGTGGTGCTGTCGGTGGTCGGCACCGATCGGCTCGCCGCGTCCGAGGGCGGGTACTTCCAGGCCAAGGCCGAGCAGGAGCGCCTGCTGGCGGCATCCGGCCGGCCGTACTCGATCGTGCACGCGACCCAGTTCTTCGAGTTCGTCCGCAGCATCACGGATGCCGCCACCCGCCGCGGCATCGCGCACCTGGCGGACGTGCTCATCCAGCCGATGGCGGCCGACGACGTGGCGGCCGCCGTCGCCCGGGCGGCGCTGGCGCGCCCGACCGGCGGGGTCTCCGAGGTCGCCGGGCCCGAGGTGTTCGAGCTCGGCTACCTCGCGGCCCGGGAGCTGCGCTTCCGGCGCGACCGGCGCGAAGTGGTCTCGGACCCGCTCGCGACCTACTTCGGCGCGCGGCTGGATCGGTATGAGCTCCTGCCCGACGTCGACGCGACGATCGCGCCGACGCGCTTCCATGAGTGGCAGGTCGCCTCGCACGACGGCGAGTCCGCACTGTCCTCCGCCGTGGCGACGCTCTGACGATCGTCTAGCCGGCGGGCGTCGAGGGTGCCTCGCGCGGCCGACGCGGCGCGGGCGGCGGCGGGACCTCCTTCGCGGCGATGATCGCGCCGCGGGGGATGCGCTCGACGCCGCGCTTGCCGTCGACGACGACCGTGGCGGCATCCGCGCTCAGCAGCTCGCCGAGCGCGTCGGTGGCCTGCCCGGTCGGGAGGATGTACCGCACGACCACCCGGCGGCCAGGTTCGGGCAGGTTCACCACGCGCCGGGGGCGTAGTCCTTCAGGAACACCCCGAACAGGTCTTCGCCCGCCTCACCGCGCACGATCGGGTCGTACACGCGTGCGGCGCCGTCGACGAGGTCGAGCGGCGCGTGGAAGCCCTCTTCGGCCAGGCGCACCTTCGTCGGGTGCGGCCGCTCGTCGGTGATCCACCCGGTGTCGACGCTCGTCATGAGGATGCGGTCGGTCTCGAAGAGCTCACGCGCGCTCGTGCGGGTGAGCATGTTGACCGCCGCCTTGGCCATGTTGGTGTGGGGATGCCCCGGCCCCTTGTAGCCGCGGTTGAACACGCCTTCCATCGCGCTCACGTTGACGATGTAGGTGCGCCGGGCGCTCGACGCGGCGAGCGACGAGCGCAGCTTCGAGACGAGCAGGAACGGCGCGGTCGTGTTCGCCAGCTGCACCTCGAGCATCTCGAGCGGGTCGACCTCGTCGACGCTCTGCACCCACGAGTTGGTGTGGTCGAGGTCGGGGATGAGCCCGCCGGCGTCGATCGCCGTCCCCGCGGCGAGGCGCTCCAGCGAGCTGGACCCGGCCGCCATCGCCTGCTCGGTGAGCTCGTCGGCGCGCGCGGCAGCCGCGGCGAGGATGGGGTGCGCCGTGACGGAGCGCTCCAGCGCCTGCGGGTGGCGGTCGTTCGTGTGACCGAACGTGACGAGCTCGGGAAGCGGCCCGTTCGGGAGGGGTGCGAGCTCGGCGTCCACGAGCGGCTGGTACGCGCCCGGCGAGCGGCGCACGGTCTGCGTCGCGTTGTTGATGAGGATGTCGAGCGGCCCCGCGGCCGCGACATCGTCGGCGAGTCCGATGACCTGTGCAGGGTCGCGCAGGTCGATGCCGACGATCTTGAGCCGGTCGATCCACTCGGGAGCGTCGGGCAGGCTGCTGAAGCGCCGGACCGCGTCACGCGGGAACCGCGTCGTGATGGTCGTGTGCGCGCCGTCACGCAGCAGCCGCAGCGCGATGTACATGCCGATCTTCGCGCGCCCGCCGGTCAGCAGCGCGCGCTTTCCCGTCAGATCGGTGCGCGCGTTGCGCTTGGTGTGGCTCATCGCCGCGCAGTCCGGACACAGCTGGTGGTAGAACGCGTCGACGACGGTGTAGGGCTGCTTGCAGATGTAGCACGCCCGCGCCTTGATGAGGGTGCCCGCGGTCGGCGCGGTCGTCGACGAGCTGATCGGGATGCCGCGCGTCTCGTCGTCGATGCGGTCGGGCGCCCCGGTGGCCGTGGCCGCGACGACCGCCTTGTCGGCGGCGGCGATGGCGTCGCGGATCTCGCGCCGGCGGTGACGCTTGACGGCCTTGAACATCTTGGCGGTCGCACGGCGGACGGCGATGAAGTCGGGGTGCGTCTCGTCGATGCCCGCCATGCTGCCGAGCACGCGGAGCGTCGTGGCGAGATCGTCCGCGTCGATGCCGCTGGGCGGCAGGTCGGAAGGCGCAGGGGATTCGAGAGGCACACGTGATTCTACGCCGGACGAGGTGGGCGCCACCTGTTAGCGTGCCAGGGTGACGACCTCGAATCCCGCCGAAGCCTCGGTGCGCAGCATCCACGTGTCGGCCGCGGTCATCGTGAACGACGCCGACGAGCTGCTGCTGGTGCGCAAGGCCGGGACGACGGCGTTCATGCAGCCCGGGGGCAAGCCCGAGCCGGGGGAGTCTGCTGCCGAGACGCTGTCGCGCGAGCTGCTCGAGGAGCTCGGCATCCGGGTGGAGCCGGACGCGCTCGAGGCTCTCGGCACGTTCACGGCCGCTGCGGCCAACGAACCCGGATTCCTCGTCGTCGCCGACGTGTTCGTCGCCGACATCGGCGCCCAGCAGCCGGTGGTGGCCGCCGAGATCGAGGAACTGCGCTGGGTCGGCAGCACCGAGGCCGCGGACCTCGACATCGCCCCGCTGGCGCGCGAGAACTTCCTGCCCGCCTGACCGGCGCCGTCAGGCGGCGGCCTGCGTGTGGATGTCGCTCTCGAGGCTCGTGCCGCCGAGGTCGAGGTAGATCCGCCGCTCGGTGACCGACAGCGTCATCGCGCTGCGGCGTTCGACGAGCGCCGCAGCGGCGTCGACGAACCCGGGGTCGAAGCTGTGCAGCAGGATCTCGCCGCCGCGGTGGATGCGCTTGCCCGCCCACGGTGCCGCCACCTTGGCCGGATCGCGGTGCGTGTACACGACGGTGCGGGCGGCCTGCATGCTGCCGGAGTGCAGGCGTGCGGCATCCGGAGCCCCCACTTCGATCCATGCGGTCAGCGCGCCGGTGAGGTCGCGCACGAGCACGGCCGGCTCGTCGGTGGCAGAGATGCCGTCGCTGAAGGCGATGCCTTCTTCGTACTCCAGGCAGTACGCGAGTACGCGGGTCATCATGAACGCGTCCGTCTCGGAGGGATGCCGCGCCACACGCAGCGCCAGATCCTCGTACACGCCGCGGTCGACGTCGGCCAGCTGCACCGTGAAGGTGTGCATCGTCGCGCCGACTGCCATGGATCAGGCCTTCGGCCACTCGATGAGGAGCAGACCCTGCTTGGTGTCGGCGACCTTCACCTGCCCGGCGACGAACAGGTACGTCATGCCGTAGCCCTCTTCGTCGGTGACCAGCGCCGTGTTCTCGCTCTCGGTGATGTACACGCCGCCGTCGTCGGCTTCCTCGCGTACCCAGCCCTCGGCGAGCAGCTCCTGCTGCGCCGCGTCGGACTCGGCGTCCGACAGCTTCGCCCAGCCGTAGATCTGGCCGGCGTCGCCGGCCGGCTGATCGAAGTTCGCCCACATGCACAGGATGCCGCCGTCGATCTGCTGACTGCCGATGAACAGGGGCTGTTCCTGTGACGTGACGCCGAGCTTCTCGTAGTCGGCCACGAGGCTGTCGGCGATGAGCGTGGCGCACGTGGGTGCGGCGTCGGCGGTGGGCTCGGGCGTGGTCGATGTCGTGGGTTCGGGTGCGACCGTCGTCGGAGCCGACGAGGTCGTCGGTTCGGGGGCGGCTTCGGGACTGCCACCGCAGGCGGTCAGGGCGAGCACGGACAGTGCCAGGACGGCGGCGGTGCCGAGGAGGCGGGGAGCAGGCATCGGGGGAGTCTCCGTGGGGGATGGGAGCGAACGGGGCGTGGATCAGGACTGGTGCAGCAGGCGGAGGTAGTCCTCGTGGAGGACGCGGTTGGTGGCGAGCGACGAGCGCGCTGAGACGGTGTCGTCACCGTCGAACGACGTGAACCGGCCGCCTGCCTCGGTCACGATCGGCACGAGCGCGGCGATGTCGTACTCCTTGACGTCGAACTCGGCGACGAGCTCCAGGCGTCCCTCGGCCAGCAGCATGTAGGGCCACGCGTCGCCGTAGCCGCGGTCGCGCCAGACCGCGGAGGTCAGGCGTTCGAGGGCGTCGAGCCTGCCGGCATCCCGCCACTGTCCGATGCTCTGGAAGCTCACGCTCGAGGCGCCGACGGTGTCGACCGTCGAGACGGCGAGGCGCTTCGGCTCGCCGGCCGGCGTGTTCGTCCACGCGCCCAGTCCGGTCGCCGCCCACCAGCGGCGCCCGATCGCGGGCTGACTGGCGACGCCGACGCGCGGGACGCCGTCGATCGACAGCGCGATGAGGGTCGTCCACATCGGGATGCCCTTGAGGTAGTTGGCCGTGCCGTCGATCGGGTCGATGATCCACTGTCGCGTCGAGTCGCCGGTGACGCCGAACTCCTCGCCGAAGACGCCGTCCGCCGGGCGCTCGGTCTGCAGCAGCGCGCGGATCGCCTGCTCGGTGGCGAGGTCCGCTTCGGTGACGTGCGTCGCGTCGGCCTTGATGCTCACGTCGAGGTCGGCGGCATCGAAGCGCGACATGGATGCCGCGTCCGCCGCGTCGGCCAGGCGGAGGGCGAGCGCGAGGTCATCCCGGAGGTCTCCGCGGTACGGCGCGTCGAACGTCGAGGCGGAGGGTCGGGTGGTCACAGGGACCAGGATACCCGGGCGGTTCCTGCCTCGATTTCACCTCCGGCCGATCCTCATGTAATGTGGTCCCTCGGTTCGGGTCATCCGGATCACGCGCCTCTAGCTCAATCGGCAGAGCAATTGACTCTTAATCAATGGGTTCAGGGTTCAAGTCCCTGGGGGCGCACCACACCAGGAGCCGCCTTCCGCAACGTCATGCGGGAGGCGGCTTCGTCGTGCTGTGCGCGGGCGGGGCAGTCGGAGCCGGAACCGCTTCTCGTGGTGCCCGCTGTGCCCCTAGATTCGTCACTGCGGACCGCGACGGACTCGGCCGCGGGAGGGAACGTCAGTGGCCGGACAACAGCACGCATCGGGCTGGAAGCGCTTCTGGGAGAGGGGCGGCTGGTGGCGCTCGCTGCTCGTCGTGGTGGGCTACTACGTGCTGTGGCAGCTCGTATCGCTCGCGCTCGGGCCCCTCATCGGCGCGATCGACACGTCGGACGAGGCCGTCGGCGTTCTCCTCGGGTACGGCCTGCCGATCGCCCTCGGCTGCGTCATCCTCGTCGTCTTCGCGCTGACCGTGGGCTGGCTGCGCGAGCTGTTCGGCCGGCAGCCGATCCGCGGCCGCGGCTGGATGTGGATCGCGGTGGTCGTCACCGTGCTCTTCAACGTGCTGCACTTCGCGGGCATCGACTACACGAAGGCGAGTGGAGCGCTGGTGGCGGCGTGGGTCGTATCGAGCCTCTTCGTCGGCTTCGCCGAAGAGTTCCTCACCCGTGGCCTGGTGGTGAATCTGATGCGCAAGGCGGGCTACCGCGAGATCGTCGTCGCCGTCGTGTCGGCGGCGCTGTTCGCCGCCCTGCACGCGGGAAATCTGCTGTCGGGCCAATCCGTCCTCGCGACGGGATTCCAGCTGCTCTACACGTTCGCGTTCGGCATCTGCATGTACCTCGCCCTGAGGGTGACGGGCAACCTCATCTGGCCGATCCTCATCCATGGGACGACGGACTCGGCGACGTTCCTCTTCACCGGCAACCCGGCGCCGGGCGCGCTCTCTGCCCTCGCAGCGCAGGGCAACATCGTCGTCATCATCACCGGGCTCGTCCTGCTGATCTTCATCCGTGGGCGGGTGAACGCGCCGGCGCCCGCGATCGAAGACGCACGAGCCTCTGCGTGACCGTACGCTGAAGCCCCCGCCCGAGGGCGGGGGCTTCAGCGCGTCCGGGTGAACCCGCGGGTTCCACAGCAGGATCGGGGCGTTCGACGGGCCGGAGGAATCAGGCGGCGTCGCCGACGAGCACCGAGGCGGCCTCGTCCGCGGCATCCGCTTCGCGCTCGTCGATCCGGGCGAGGGCGCGGCGGCCGATCGCGATCGTGGCCGTCGCGATGAGGATGGATGCCGCGGCGAACACGTACGGGACGGTTGCGCCGTAGGCGTGCCAGAGCCAGGCGGCCAGCGGCGGAGCGGCGGCACCGCCCAGGAAGCGCACGGCAGAGTAGGCCGACGACGCGACCGAGCGCGGCAGGTCGGTGGCCTCCATGACCGACTCCGTCAGCACGGTGTTCATGATGCCGAGGAGCAGGCCGCCGACGATGATGCACACCACGAGAGCCGTCGGGTTCTCGACGAGGATGCCCGCGATCACGAGGTCGATCGCCAGCAGGGGAAGGGTCAGCAGCATGACGGTGGTGCGGGCGAGGAAGCGCAGCAGCAGCGGTGCCACCCATACGCTCGTGATCGCCAGCGCGACACCCCAGCCGAAGAACGTGAAGCCGATGCCCATGGCGCCGAACCCGAGCGGGAACGGCGAGAACGCCAGCAGCACGAAGAACCCGATGTTGTAGAAGAGGGCTGCGACCGCCAGGACGGCCAGCGCCGGGATGCGTAGCGCTTTGAACGGGGCCGACAGCGGCACGGGGACGGGCTTCTCGCCCGGGCCGCGCAGCAGAGCGAGCACCGCGACGAACGCGATCGCCATGAGCGCGACGACGCCGAAGAACGGGCCGCGCCAGCTCACCTCGCCGAGCAGGCCGCCCAGGAGCGGGCCGATGGCGATGCCGAGGCCGAGCGCCGCCTCGTACAGGACGATGGCCGCGCTGCTGCCGCCCGATGCGGCGCCGACGATGGTCGCGAGCGCCGTCGAGATGAACAGCGCGTTGCCGAGGCCCCAGCCGGCACGGAAGCCGATGATGGCGTCGACGCTGCCCGAGAGCGAGCAGGCGAGGGCGAAGACCACGATGAGGGCGAGGCCGATGAGCAGCGTCGCCTTTGCGCCGATGCGGCTGGAGATCCAGCTCGTGATCAGCATGGCGAGGCCCGTGACCAGCAGGTAGCTCGTGAACAGCAGCTCGGTCTGCACCGGCGTCGCCTTCAGCGACTCGGCGATCGCGGGAAGGATCGGGTCGACGAGTCCGATGCCCATGAAGGCGACGACGCACGCGAATGCGACTGCCCACACCTGCGCGGGCTGGCGCCAGACCGAGACCTGTGCGGAGCCGTGCGCGCTCATCGGGCGGCCTCCGTGGCGGCGGTCGCGCGGTCGAGGTTGCGCGTCAGCACCTGGGCGGTGGTGCGCAGGGCGTCCCATTCAGACTCTGTCAGGTCCTCGAATCGAGGCGCGAGCGCCGAGGTCAGGTGCAAGAGCCACGTCTGCAGCGCTTCGATCCCGAGCGGCGTGGCCTCGACGACGGTGGCGCGTGAATCGGCGGCATCCGTCGCGCGCGTCAGCAGGCCCTGCTCGACCATCTGACCGACGAGCCGGGTCATGCCGGGCTGCGTCACGCGGCTGAGGCGTGCGAGCTCGCCCACACGCAGGGGACCGTGGTCGCGCAGGATGGTGAGGGTCCGCCACTGGGCGGCGGGGGTGTCGTTGGCTGTCTCGAGCGCCGCGAGTCGCGTGAGCGTGTGCGCGGCGACGATGAGGGTCTCGATGTCCTGATCGTGTGTCACTCGGTCAATGATACCAGCGATATATACCGAGGGTATCTATTTGCGGATGCCGGCGGCAGAGCTCATCGCGATTCGGTAACGCCGTCCGGCCCCGACTTGACCACGTGCTCGGTTCTTCCTAGATTGCAAATACCTGAATCGGATTTCATGTTCTCCGATGCACCAGATCCTTCCAATGGGGAAAGGCACGCACATGCGGGTTACGAAGAAGTTGCTCCTGGGCTCCGTGGTCGTCACGGCAGCGCTCGCCATGGCGGCGTGCGCACCGACCGCCGAGTCGCCGTCCGGTGAAGCGACCGACGGCGGTCCGTCCGAGGTCACCGTCGGCATCGTCACGAGCGAGTCCGGTCCGCTGGCCGGGTACGGCAAGCAGTACCTCGACGCGTTCAAGGCCGGGCTCGACTACGCCACCGACGGCAGCGGCGAGGTCGACGGCACGAAGATCACCGTGGAGTACCGCGACGACGCGGGCGACCCCGACAAGGCCGTCACCGCCGTCAAGGAGCTCATCGGCGAGGGCGTCAACATCATCGCCGGCACCGCGTCGTCGGGCGTCGCCCTCGCGGTCGCCGAGCAGGCCGCCCAGAACAAGGTGCTCTACATCTCGGGTCCGGCCGCGGCCGACGCGATCACCGGGATCAACGACTACACGTTCCGCTCCGGACGACAGAGTGCGCAGGACGTCGCAACGGCGGGAACCTTCCTCGACGACATCGAGGGCAAGAAGGTGACGGTGTTCGCACAGGACAACGCGTTCGGGCAGGGCAACGTGGCCGCCGTTGAGGCGATCCTCGGCGGCAAGGGCGCGACGGTCGACTCGGTGCTGGTCGCCGAGGATGCGACCGAGTTCACGCCGTTCGCGCAGCAGGTGCTGGCGGGCTCGCCCGACCTCGTGTTCGTGGCGTGGGCCGGTGCCACGTCCGGTGCCATGTGGCAGGCGATGAGCCAGCAGGGCGTCATGGACGAGATCCCGGTCGTCACCGGCCTCGGCGACTCGGCGACGTTCGGCGCCTACGGCGAGGCATCCGAGAAGATCAGCTTCCTCAACCACTACTTCCCCGGCGCACCCGATAACGACGTGAACACCGCGATGGTCGAGGCGATCGAGGACGCGGGCGGCACGCCCGACCTCTTCAGCCCCGACGGCTTCAACGCGGCGATCATGATCGTCCACGCCATCGAAGAGGGCAAGGGCGATGTCGACGCGATGGTGTCTGCGCTCGAGGGCTACGAGTTCGAGGGACCGAAGGGCACGATGACGGTCCGCGCGAGCGACCACGCGCTCCTCCAGGAGATGTACCAGGCCAAGCTCGTCGCCAAGGACGGCACATTCGTGCCCGAGCTCGTCGACACGGTGTCGGCAGACGACGTCGCGCCGGCCGAGGCCGCGAAGTAGTCCGGAGACGCGGAACGCGATGAGCACCTCAGTCCCGCCCGCGCCCGCCGCGGAGACCGCGCGCCGCGGCTCTCCGCTCAAGATCGACGGCCTCGGCCTGCAGATCGGGGGCGCGACGATCCTCAAGGACGTCGTACTCGACGTCGCCGCCGGCTCCCTCGTCGGTGTCATCGGTCCCAACGGCGCCGGCAAGACCACGCTCTTCAACGTGATCTCGGGGCTGGTGAAGCCCACGGCCGGCCGCGTCGTGCTGGACGACCGCGACATCACGACGGCGTCGGTGCCGGCGCGGGCGCGGGCGGGACTGGGACGCACCTTCCAGACGTCGAGCATCTTCCCCAAGCTCTCGGTGCTCGAGAACGTGCGCCTCGCGGCGCAGGTGGCGCTCGGCGGTTCGGGGTCGCTGCTGCACTTCCCGAGACGGACGGATGCCGCCACCGAAGCCGCGGTCGCCAAGCTCGAAGCCGTAGGCCTCGGCCACAAGCTCGACGCGCTGGCCGGAGACGTCTCACACGGCGACAAGCGGAAGCTCGAGATCGCGGTCCTGCTGGCCACAGAGGCGAGCATCGTGCTGCTGGACGAGCCGATGGCCGGTGTCGCGTCGGGAGACGTTCCAGGGCTCGTCGAGAACATCCGCGACATGCAGCGCGAGAAAGGCTGCACGCTGCTCATGGTCGAGCACCACATCGACGTGCTCATGGGCCTCGTCGAGAAGGTCGCGGTGATGTACTTCGGCAGGATCATCGCGTACGACACGCCGCAGCGGATCATGGAGAACCCGCTGGTGCAGAGCGCGTATCTCGGCACCGGGTCGGCCGGGACGGAGGCCGCATGACCAGCGAGCCGATCCTCACCGTGCGCGGGCTGCGCTGCACGATCTCCGGTCAGCAGGTCGTCGAGGACGTCTCGTTCGACGTGCCGGCGACCGGCATCACGGCGGTGCTCGGGCGCAACGGCGTCGGCAAGACCTCGACGCTCCGCGGCATCCTCGGCCTCATCTCGCGGCGGGGCGAGGTGCGCCTCGCGGGCGAGCGCATCGACGGGCTGCCCACGCACCGCATCGTGCGGCGCGGCGTCGGGTACGTGCCCGAGGACCGCGAGGTCTTCTCGAAGCTCAGCGTGGCCGAGAACCTCGCGCTCGCCGAGCGGCAGCACAACCCGCGGCGCGAGTTCGTGGCCGAGCTGTTCCCCGACCTCGTGGCTCGTCGCGACCAGGCTGCCGGAACGCTGTCGGGCGGCCAGCAGCAGATGGTGTCGGTCGCGCGGGCGCTGCTCAACGACAACCGGCTGCTGCTCGTCGACGAACCCACGAAGGGGCTCGCGCCCAAGATCGTGACGGAGGTCGCCGACGCGCTCGAAGAGGCGTCCAAGACCGTCCCGATCCTCCTGGTCGAGCAGAACCTCGAGGTGGTCCGCCGTCTCGCCGACGACGCCGTCGTGATCGCGGGCGGCCGCGTCGCGCACGTCGGCAAGGCGCGGGACATCCTCGACGACGAAGACCTCACCCGCCGCCTGCTCGGCGTCCACGTGGAGCACGCATCGTGAGCACCCTTGTCCTGACCCTCATCACCGGCGTCGGCCTCGGCGCCCTCTACTTCCTCGTCGCGAGCGGGCTGAGCCTCATCTACGGACTCATGCATGTCCTGAACTTCGCGCACGGCGCGTTCCTCACCCTCAGCGCCTTCATCGGCTGGATGGTCGCGCAGGCGCTCGGCACCGACTCCTGGGGCTCGTTCCTGCTGTCGGTGCTCGTGGGCGCGGGGGTCGGAGCGGTCTTCGCCACGCTCACCGAGCTCGTGCTCATCCGTCCGCTGTACGAGCGGCACATCGAGCAGGTGCTCGTCACGGTCGGTCTGTCGTTCGCCGCGGTCGCACTGTTCGAGGGCATCTGGGGCACCGACCCCGTGCACATCTCGGGTCCGTCCTGGCTGCGGCAGACCACGGAGGTCCTGGGCGCCCGCATCCCGAACACGTACTGGGTGCTCATGATCGCCGCCGTGCTCGTGCTGGCCGCACTCGTGCTGTTCCTCCAGAAGACGCGCTACGGCATGATCATCCGGGCCGGCGTCGAGAACCGCTCGATGGTGACCGCGCTCGGCATCGACGTGCGCCGCTCGTTCACCCTCGTCTTCGCGATCGGCGGCGCTGCTGCCGGGATCGGGGGAGTGCTCGCGATGCACTACTCCACGTTCGTGTCGGCGCACCTCGGCCAGACGCTCCTGATCTTCGCCTTCATCGTCACCGTCGTGGGCGGCCTCGGCTCGCTGACCGGCGCGGCGGTGGCCTCGGTCCTCGTCGCGGTGCTGCAGCAGTTCGCGAACTTCTACCTCGGCGGCACGGGCGACTTCATCGTCGTGATCCTGCTGGCGCTCGTGCTGCTGCTGCGTCCGACCGGACTGCTCGGAAAGAGGGCATGATGCGCCGTTACATCCCCGCCGGCGTCGGCGTTGCGCTCGTCGTGTTCATGGCGGTGCTGCCGCTGCTGAACCTGTCGCTTCCCGGCATCCTTCCCACTCCCACCTACATGCCGGGCACGCTCGCCCTGCTGTCGCTGTGCATGGTGTTCGCGGCGCTCGCGCTGTCGTACAACCTGCTGCTCGGATCGGGAGGGATGCTGTCGTTCGGCCACGCCCTGTACTTCGGTGCCGGCGCGTACGGGCTCGGCATCGCCCTCGAGCACTTCGGCGTGCCGCTGTGGCCGGGCGTGTTCATCGCGCTCATCGGCGGGATGATCATCGCCCTGGCCACCGGCGCCGTGTCGATGCGCGTGTCGGGCATCCCGTTCGCGATGGTGACCCTCGCGTTCGCGCAGGCGGGGTCGGTGCTCGTGCGCCGCAACTCGCAGGTCACCGGCGGTGAAGAGGGGCTGAGCCTGAACACCGAGCAGGTGCCCGACGTCCTCATCGGCGTCGTGAACACGCGCAACCTGTACTGGTTCACCCTCGCGGTGCTCGTGGTCGTCTACCTCGTGACGCTGTGGGTCGACACGTCGCGGCTCGGCCACCTCGCCCGCGCGACGCGCGAGAACGAGCAGCGCGTCCGGGTGCTGGGTCTCTCGCCGTATCGCGTGAAGCTCATCGTGTTCGTGATCGCAGCGGGCCTCGCGAGCCTCGCCGGCGTCGCCTACATGCTGCTGCAGTCGGGCACGGTGCCGCGCTCGGTGTCGGCCGACCTCACGATCACCGTGCTCGTCATGGTGGTGCTGGGTGGTGTCGGCTTCCGCTGGGGTGCCATCGTGGGCGGTGTGCTGTACACGCTGCTCGATCAGCGCCTCACCGTCCTCGCCGGCTCCGACGCGATCGCGGGTCTTCCGGACTGGCTGCGCGTGCCGCTGTCCGAACCGCTGTTCCTCCTCGGCGTACTCTTCATCGTCGTGGTGATGTTCCTGCCCGGCGGCATCGCCGGCACGATCGACACGGCCGTGCGGCGTCGACGGGGCGAAAGGGCGCGCGGCGCGTTGCGGCAGCTGGACGATGCGGACGACGCGGCCGCCCCCGCGGAGGTGCGGGCATGACCTGGACCTCCGACCCCGTCATCGACGACGGACCCCACACGATCGGCCGGTGGCTGGTCGACAGCGCGGCGCGGGTGCCCGAGCGCATCGCGATCGACGACCGCGGCGTCACCACCGACTACGCCACGCTCGCGGCACGCGCCGTCGCCCTCGCCGACGCGCTGCGCGACGCGGGGTACGGCGCCGGTGACCGCGTCGCAACGGTGTCGGGCAACTCGACCGACCACGTGGTCGCCTTCTTCGCGTGCGCGATCGCCGGCACCGCCTTCGTGCCGCTCTCGTGGCGGCTCACGCCCCGCGAGCTGTCCGACGTGCTGACGCGCTCGGCTCCGTCGCTCGTGCTCGTCGAGGACGAGTATGAGGCCCTGGCGGGCGAGGCACTTCGCCTGTGCGATCGGATGCCGCCGACCGCGGTGCTCGGGACGGTCGGCGTCGAGGCGGCGGTGCCCCGGGCGATGCGTCCGGGCTCGTGGCGACCGGTGCGCGACGACGACCCGCTGCTGGTCATCTTCACCTCGGGGAGCGAGGCGGCGCCCAAAGGTGTGGTGCTGACGCACGCGAACTGCTTCTGGAACAACCTCGCCCTCGCCCAGGCCCTGCCGCTCACCCAGGACGACGTCGTGCTGGCGATGCTGCCGCAGTTCCACGTCGCGGCCTGGAACTGCCAGCCGCTGCTGGCATGGTGGGTCGGTGCGACGGTCGTGCTGGAGCGGTCGTTCCAGCCCGCGCGCGTGCTGCAGCTCATCGCCGACCGGCACGTGACCGCGATGATGGGAGTCCCCACCCAGTACGCCATGCTCGCTGCCGACCGCGATGCGGGCACGGCCGACACCTCATCGCTGCGGCTGGCGCTCGTCGGGGGCGCGACGATGCCGGTGGAACTGCAGCAGCTGTGGGCGCAGCGCGGAGTGCCGCTCACGCAGGGCTACGGGCTGACCGAGGCAGGACCCAACGTGCTGCACCTGCCGGCCTCCGACGCCGTGCGGGCTCCGGGCGCTGTCGGGCGCCCGTACCCGCACGTGTCGGTGCGCATCGTCGACCCTGCGACGGGGCTGACGCTGGAGGGTCCGGCGACCGGCGAGCTGTGGGTGCGCGGACCGAGCGTGTTCGCCGGGTTCCTGGGCGACGACGCGGCGACGGCGCGCGCGCTGCGCGACGGGTGGCTGCGCACGGGCGACCTCGTCTCGCGCGACGCCGACGGCGTGCACCGGGTCGTGGACCGGCTCAAGGACATCTTCATCTCGGGCGGCGAGAACGTCGCGCCGGCCGAGGTCGAATACGCACTGTGCCTGCACCCGCTGGTGGAGGCTGCCGCCGTGGTCGGCGTGCCCGATGACGTGTGGGGCGAGCGCGGGGTGGCTTTCGTCGTCCGCACGCCCGGTGCCGCGCTCTCGGCCGACGAGCTGCTCGCGCACGCCCGCCGCAACCTCGCGGCGTTCAAGATCCCGGTGCACGTCGAGTTCGTCGACGAGCTGCCGAGATCGACGATCGAGAAGCTCGCGCGCTCACGGCTGCGCGAACGGGCGCGGGCGCTGCGCGCACACGCCGACCCACGCGAACAGGTCGAGACCGGTTCGCCCAGCAGGGGGGAGTCCTGATGAGCATGTCCGACGAACTCGTCGACGGGCAGGAAGAGCTGGTGTCGTCCGCGACGGGGCGCCCGCTGACCAAACGGGGCGAGGCGACCCGTCGCCGCCTGCTCGAGGCCGCGGAGCTGGTGTTCGCCCAGCAGGGCTACCACGAGGCATCCATCGTCAAGATCACCGAACGCGCAGGCATCGGGCTCGGCACGTTCTACCTGTACTTCGACAGCAAGCAGACGATCTTCGAGGCGCTCGTGCTCGACCTCAACCGCCGTGTGCGCCACTCCATGTCGGAGGCGATGGCGGGTGCACCGGATCGGCTGCAGGCCGAGCGCGCGGGATTCGCCGGGTTCTTCCGGTTCACAGCCGAGCACCCGGCGCTGTACCGCGTGGTGCGCGAGGCCGAGTTCGTCTCGCCCGACGTGCTGCGCATGCATTACACGCGCATCGTGGAGGGCTACGAAGCGGGGCTGCGCGCCGCACAGGCGACGGGCGACGTCGACCGCGCCCTCGATCCCGAGACGACGGCGTGGGCCCTCATGGGCATGGGCGAGCTCATCGGCATGCGGTTCCTGCTGTGGGAGCGCGACGCGGACGGCCGCCCGCCGGCGGAGCTCGACCCGCGCGTGTTCGCCGGCATGACCCGCTTCATCGACAACGCGCTCGCACCGCGGGCGGCAACCCCCGAGGAGGACCGATGACGGACCACGATCTGGCGGGCCGGCGCGCCCTGGTCACGGGAGGCGCGAGCGGCATCGGTCTCGCGTGCGCCCGCGAGTTCGCCGCGCGCGGCGCCCACGTGATCATCGCGGACCTGAACGCGGATGCCGCGGAGGATGCCGCCGCCTCCGTCGGCGGAGAGCCCTGGGTGGTCGACCTCTCGGACACCGCGGCGCTCGACGACCTGACGCTCGACGTCGACATCCTCGTCAACAACGCGGGCATCCAGCGGGTCTCGCCGATCACGGAGTTCGACCCCGATACGTTCCGGCTGCTGCTGCGGCTCATGCTGGAGTCGCCGTTCCTGCTGATCCGCGCAGCGCTGCCGGCCATGTACGAGCGCGGCTGGGGACGTGTCGTCAACATCTCCAGCGCCCACGGTCTGCGAGCGAGCGCGTTCAAGTCCGCCTACGTGTCGGCGAAGCACGGACTCGAGGGGCTCTCGAAGGTCACCGCGCTCGAAGGAGCGCCGCACGGCGTGACGAGCAACTGCATCAACCCCGCGTATGTGCGCACACCGCTGGTCGAGAAGCAGATCGCCGACCAGGCGAAGGTGCACCGCATCCCCGAGAGCGAGGTCGTCGAGCAGATCATGCTCACCGAGAGCGCCGTCAAGCGGCTCGTCGAGGCCGACGAGGTCGCCTCGCTCGCCGGCTGGCTGGTGTCCGACAAGGCCGGCATGGTCACCGGCGCCTCCTACACGATCGACGGCGGATGGACCGCACGGTGAGCCACGACTATCGCGAGATCGACGTGCCCGTCGACGGCGGATCGCTGCACGTCGGGGTGTGGGATGCGCCACATGCCGGTGCCGACACGCCGACCGTGCTGCTGGTGCACGGCGTGACGGCCTCGCACCTGGCGTGGCCGTTCGTCGTCGAGCGTCTTCCCGGGGTGCGCGTGGTCGCACCGGACCTGCGCGGTCGCGGCCGCAGCAACGGGATCGAGGGCGCCGCGGGCATGGCCGCGCACGCCGGCGACCTGGCGGCGGTGCTGGATGCCCTCGGCATCGAGCACACCCTCGTCGTGGGGCATTCGATGGGCGCGTTCGTGTCGGTCGTGTTCGCGCACCTGCACCCCGAGCGCGTCGCGCGACTGGTGCTGGTCGACGGCGGTCTGCCGCTCGATGTGCCCGCCGGTCTCAGCACCGACGAGCTCGTCGCGGGCATCCTCGGACCCACCGCCGCGCGGCTGTCGATGAGGTTCGCGAGCCCCGCCGAGTACCTCGACTTCTGGCGTGCGCATCCTGCGTTCGCCGGCGCCTGGACACCGGAGCTCGAGCGGTACCTGGCGTACGACCTGGTGCCCGACGGCGACGGCGCGTTCCGCCCTGCCACGAGCTACGCCACGACCGCCGACGACACCGTCGACATGAACACCGGGACCGCTCTGCCGGACGCGCTCGCCGGCTTGCGGCATCCCACGCGCCTGCTCACCGTGCCGCGGGGCCTGCAGGACGAGCCGCCCGGGC
The DNA here is from genome assembly GCF_019511665.1 of Microbacterium jejuense. Taxonomy (GTDB): domain Bacteria; phylum Actinomycetota; class Actinomycetes; order Actinomycetales; family Microbacteriaceae; genus Microbacterium; species Microbacterium jejuense_A. The sequence goes on along the minus strand of NZ_JAEUAW010000003.1, from coordinate 186,586 downwards.
TCTACGCGCCCGAGCATCTCGAGCGGCTGCTGGGGGAGTACCCCGGCGTCCGGCACGAGCGCATCGACGGCTTCAACCACTACACGATCGTGATGTCGCCTGCCGGTGCCGACGTCGTGTCCGCCGTGGTGCGGCAGGAGCTGGCGGCGACGTAGGTCGTCGGCGCGGTCGCGGCGTTTCGTCTTCGCTCGTCCCTCGCTCCGCTCAACGCCCGGGGCACGGCCGTTGAGCGAGCGGAGCGAGACGAAACGCGGCGAGCCGCGCGTCGGACGCAGCGACGCCGCCCGGGCGCGAGCTCACCGGCCGGCTGCGGCGATGCGCGTCGTCAGCTGGTGCGCGTGGGCCAGCAGCGTGCGGCCGAGCTCGGAAAGGCGGTCCGGTCCGAAGCGGAACTCGACGCCCGTGAGGCTCAGCGCCCACTGCGGGTGCCCCTCGCGCGTGAACACCGCCGCGCCGAGTCCGTAGGACCCCTCGACGATCAGCCCGGGGTTGACGGCGTAGCCGCGCTCCTGCGTGTCGCGCAGGCGCGCGCGCAGGCGCTTCTCGCTGTGCGCGGCGCCCCAGTCGTCGGCGAGATCGGGGTGGCGCTCAAAGTACGCGTCCACATCGTGGGGTGGCAGGAACGCCAGGATCGCGAGCCCCGCCGAGGCCACCCCGAGCGGGAACCGCACGCCCTCCGACAGCACGAACGACCGGATGGGGAAGCTCCCCTCCTCGCGCAGCAGGCACACCGTCTCGTCGCCGCGGCGCACCGAAAGGAACGCACTCTCTTCCGTGCGCACGGCCAGCGAGCGCACGATGTCGCGCGCGATCGCGGTGATGTCGTATCGGGATGCCGCGACCGTGCCCATCAGGTACAGCTCGGGCCCCGGCATCCATCGTCCTGTCCGCTCGTCCTGGTCGACGAGGCCCTCATGCCGCAGAGCGGTGAGCAGCCGGTGCGTCGTCGGACGCGTGAGGTCGGCGCGACGGGCGAGCTCGGCCACCGGCATCCCGTCGTCGCCTGCCGAGGTCACGAGCCTCAGCAGCTGCGCCGCGCGCGCGACCGACTGCGCGCCGGGGATGCTGCGTTTCGTGGTGTCCACGATATGGACGGTACGGCGTGCGTCGGCCACATCGCAAGCAGCTGCTGGCTCGTGCGAGCTGTCGGACGCAGGATGGAAGGGCAACGCAGGACACGAAGGAGTGCACGTGATCGACAAGACCTGGGGCTCGGCGGCCGAGGCCGTCGCCGACATCCCCGACGGGGCGTCTCTCGCGGTGGGAGGGTTTGGGCTGTCGGGCAACCCGATCGCGCTCATCGAGGCGCTGCTCGCGCAGGGCACGAGCGACCTCCGCATCGTGAGCAACAACTGCGGCGTCGACGACTGGGGGCTCGGCGTGCTGCTGAACGCGAGGCGCATCAGCAAGATGACCTCGTCGTACGTCGGCGAGAACAAGGAGTTCGAGCGGCAGTTCCTCTCGGGCGAGCTGGAGCTGGAGCTCACGCCCCAGGGCACGCTCGCCGAGAAGCTGCGGGCCGGCGGCTCGGGCATCGCCGCGTTCTACACGCAGACGGGCGTCGGCACCCAGGTCGCCGAGGGCGGCCTTCCCCGCAGGTACGGCGCCGACGGCAGCGTCGCCGTCGCTTCGCCCGTCAAGGACGTGCGCTCGTTCGACGTCGACGGCACACCCCGCGACTTCGTGCTCGAAGAGGCGATCGTCACCGACTTCTCTCTCGTGCACGCGCTGCGCGGCGACCGCCACGGCAACCTCGTGTTCAACAAGGCCGCGCGCAACTTCAACCCGCTCGCCGCGATGGCGGGCCGCGTGTGCATCGCGCAGGTGGAGGAGCTCGTGGAGCCGGGGGAACTCGACCCTGACGGCATCCACCTTCCCGGCATCTACGTGCACCGCGTCGTCGAGGTGGGCACCGGCATCGAGAAGCGCATCGAGCGCCGCACCGTCGCGGCGCCCGCGACGACGGAAGGAGCCTGACATGGCACTCACCCGCACCGAGATGGCCGCGCGTGCGGCTCGCGAGCTCGCCGACGGCGCCTACGTCAACCTCGGCATCGGACTGCCGACACTCGTTCCGAACTACGTGCCCGACGGCGTCACCGTCGTGCTGCAGTCCGAGAACGGCATCCTCGGCGTCGGTCCGTACCCGTCCGAAGAGAACGTGGACCCCGATCTCATCAACGCCGGCAAAGAGACCGTGACGACGCTTCCGGGGGCGGCGTTCTTCGACTCCGCGACGAGCTTCGGCATGATCCGCGGCGGCAAGATCGACGCCGCGATCCTCGGCGCCATGCAGGTGTCGGCCACCGGCGACCTCGCGAACTGGATGATCCCGGGCAAGATGGTCAAGGGCCCGGGCGGCGCGATGGACCTCGTCCACGGCGCCGCGAAGGTGATCGTGCTGATGGAGCACGTCGCCAAGGACGGCTCGGCCAAGATCGTGCACGAGTGCTCGCTGCCCCTCACCGGCCGCGGCGTCGTCGACCGCATCATCACCGACCTCGCCGTCATCGACGTGACGGATGCCGGACTCGTGCTCGTCGAGACGGCGCCGGGCGTCTCGGTGGCCGACGTGATCGCTGCGACCGAACCCGAGCTGTCGATCTCGGACGAACTTAAGGTGGAAGCATGAACCACGACGACATCGTCATCGTCGCCGCCGCCCGCACGCCGCAGGGACGGCTGAAGGGCCAGCTGGCGCCGCTCACGGCGGTGCAGCTCGGCAGCGCCGCCATCCGCGGCGCGCTGTCGCAGGGAGGCATCCCCGCCGACGCCGTCGACGCCGTGCTCGTCGGGCAGGTGCTCGCGGCCGGCGCCGGCCAGAACCCCGCACGTCAGGCGGCCGTGGGCGCCGGCATCCCGTGGGACGTGCACTCGAGCTCGGTCAACAAGGTGTGCCTCTCGGGGCTGACGGCCATCATCGACGGTGCGCGCATGCTGGCCGTCGGCGATGCCACCGTCGTCGTCGCGGCCGGCATGGAGTCGATGACGCGCGCGCCGCACCTGCTGATGGGATCCCGAGAGGGATGGGCATACGGATCGGTCGAGGTGCTCGACCATATGGCGTACGACGGACTGACCGACGCGTACGACGCCGAGAGCATGGGCGCCTCGACCGAGCGCCATAACGAGCGCTTCGAGGTCAGCCGCGAGGATCAGGATGCCGTCGCCGCGCGTTCGCACCAGCGCGCGGCCGCCGCGCAGGAGGCGGGGGTGTTCGACGCCGAGATCGTGCCCGTCGAGATCCCGCAGCGTCGCGGCGAGGCCGTCGTCGTCACGAAGGACGAGGGGATCCGCCCCGACACGACGGTGGAGACCCTCGCGGGACTGCGCCCGGCGTTCGCGGCCGGCGGGTCGATCACCGCCGGCAACTCGTCGCAGATCTCGGACGGCGCCTCGGCCGTCGTGCTCACGACCCGATCCCATGCCGACGCGAACGGATGGCCCGTGCTGGCGGTCGTCGGCGCGTCGGGCCAGGTCGCGGGTCCCGACAACTCGCTGCACGCGCAGCCGGCGCGTGCGATCGAGAAGGCGTGCGAGAAGCAGGGGATCCGTCCGGCCGACCTCGACGTGGTCGAGATCAACGAGGCGTTCGGCGCCGTCGTGGCCCGTTCGCAGCGCGAACTCGGCCTCGCCGACGACGTCGTCAACCCCCACGGCGGCGGCATCGCGATCGGGCACCCCATCGGCGCCTCCGGCAACAGGCTCGTCGTCCACGCGGTGCACGAGCTGGTGCGACGCGGGGGCGGGACCGCGGCCGTCGCCCTGTGCGGCGGCGGAGGCCAGGGCGACGCGCTGATCCTCACGCGCTGAGTCCGCGCCGCACACACGACGACGGGGCGGGGCCGATCGGCCCCGCCCCGTCGTCATGCGGAGGTCGCGTCAGCTCTCCAGACGGCGCTTGAGGAGCTTCTTCTCGCGGCCGTGCACGGGGGAGTCCTGGGCGATGAGGTGCCCGCGCGACGCGCGGCGGACGTCGACGATCGCGCCGACCGCGAGCGCCAGCGAGATGCCCCAGCTGGCCCACGCCAGCGCGGTGCGCCACGTGAACGGCTCGTTCTCGCGCAGCGCGCGCAGCAGCGTGAGTCCTCCGGTGAAAGCGGTGATGATGCCGGTGCCGAAGAGGTACTTGCGCATGCCGCAACGTTAGCGCGACGTGCGGCGGGCAGTCTGCCCTTGACACGTGCGACGTCGCCCGTCAAGGGACGACACCCCCCGAGAGCTCGCTGTTAGCCTGAGCGTGCCGTCCACGAATCGTCAGGAGTCCCGTGTCAGAGCCGAGAAAAGCCGCGCCGAGAAGCCCTGGATCGGAGGGTCCGCTCCCGTCCTCCGCGTCGGGTCCCGGGGTCTCGGAAGCCGACCGCCGCGCCGATCTGGTCGTCGTCGCCAATCGTCTTCCCGTCGACAAGGTGACCGACCCCGACGGGGACTCGGAATGGCGGCGCTCACCCGGCGGCCTCGTGACGGCGCTGGAGCCCGTCATGCGCCGCGCCGACGGCGCATGGGTCGGGTGGCCCGGCCAGCCCGACATCGAGGTCGAGCCGTTCGAGTTCGAGGGCACGCATCTCGTACCCGTCTCGCTCAGCGCCGACGAGGTCGAGAACTACTACGAGGGCATGTCGAACGACACGTTCTGGCCGCTCTACCACGACGTCATCTCACCGCCCCGGTACCGCCGCGTCTGGTGGGACGCCTACGTGCGCGTCAACCGCCGGTTCGCCGAGGCCGCCGCCTCGGTGGCGGCCGAAGGGGCCACGGTATGGGTGCAGGACTACCAGCTGCAGCTCGTGCCGGCCATGCTTCGCGAGGCGCGCCCCGACCTGACGATCGGCTACTTCCACCACATTCCCTTCCCGGCATACGGCCTGTACTCGCAGCTGCCGTGGCGGCGCCAGGTTCTCGAGGGACTGCTCGGCGCCGACGTCATCGGCTTCCAGCGGGTGGCGGATGCCGGTAACTTCGCGCGCGCCGTGCGACGTCAGCTGCGCTATCAGACGAAGGCGACGGGCATCACCGTGCCCTTGCCCGACGGCACGTCGCGCAACGCCCTCGCGAAGGCCTTTCCGATCTCGATCGACGCGTCGTCGTACATCGAGCTCGCCGAACGCCCCGACATCATCGCCCGCGCCGCCGAGATCCGCGAGAGCCTCGGCAATCCGAAGAAGATCCTCCTCGGCGTCGATCGCCTCGACTACACCAAGGGCATCCGCCACCGCCTGAAGGCCTTCGGCGAGCTGCTCGAAGACGGGCGGGTCAAGGTCGAGGACGTCACGCTCGTGCAGGTGGCCAGCCCCAGCCGCGAGCGCGTCGACGCCTACATGCAGCTGCGCGACGAGATCGAGCTGACGGTCGGGCGCATCAACGGCGACCACGACACGATGGGGCACACGGCGATCCGGTATCTGCATCAGGCGTACCCGCGCGAAGAGATGGTGGCCCTGTTCCTCGCGGCCGACGTCATGCTCGTGACGGCTCTGCGCGACGGCATGAACCTCGTCGCGAAGGAGTACGTCGCCACGCGCACCGACAACCGCGGCGTGCTCGTGCTGAGCGAGTTCGCCGGAGCCGCCGACGAGCTCCCCAGTGCCATCCGCATCAACCCGCACGACATCGGCGGCATGAAGGAGGCCATCATGCGCGCCATCGAGATGCCGGCCGCCGAGCAGGGGCGCCGCATGCGCGCGCTGCGCAAGAAGGTGCTCGAGAACGACGTCGACCGGTGGTCGCGGTCGTTCCTCGATGCGCTGGAGGAGGCGCGACGCGCCAAGAAGCGGGGTCGGGCGTGACCGCTGCGGACGACCTGATCGGCCGGCTCGCGGCATCCCCTCGCCTTCTCGTCGCACTCGACTTCGACGGCACGCTCTCGCCGCTGGAGGACGAGCCGATGGACGCGCGCATGCTGCCGGCGGCCCGCGACGCCGTCGACGCCCTGGCGGCCGCCCCCGAGACGGTCGTCGCCTTCGTCTCGGGTCGCAGCCTCGTCGACCTGCGGGTCATCGCCGAGCACGACGACGCGGCCGCGGTATGGCTGGCGGGATCGCACGGTGCGGAGTTCTGGGTCCCCGGTGAAGGGCCCGTGAGCCACGGCGACGACGAGGAGGCGGCCGCACTCCGTGACACGCTGCGCGCCCACGCCGAGCGTGCCACGGCGCACCTGGACGGCGTGTGGATCGAGCCGAAGACGTTCGGATTCGGCGTGCACACGCGCCGCGCCGACGCCGCTGACGCCGCCGAGGCCAACAGCATCGTCGACGCCATCGTCGCCGAGGAGGCGCCGCACTGGCGCCGGCGCACCGGCCACAACATCGTCGAGTTCGCCTTCCGGCACGAGGGCAAGGACTCCGCGGTGGCAGAGCTGCGCGAGCGCGTCGGCGCGACAGCCGTGCTGTTCGCGGGCGACGATGTCACCGACGAGGACGCCATCGCGAGCCTCGGGGCCGGGGACGTGGGCGTGCGGGTCGGCGAGGGGGAGTCGGCAGCGGCGGTCCGCGTGCCCGACATCGCCGCGCTGGCGGACCTGCTGACCCGTCTGGCGCAGGAGCGCACGCGGCTGCTGGCCTGAGTCCGTCATGCCGGACGAGCGCGTGTCGGAGCGGGAATAGACTGCAACAATGGCCCGGCCCGATTCACCCGCAGCTGATAACTCCATCGACATCAAGCCCCGCAGCCGCGTCGTCACCGACGGCATCGAAGCGACCACCTCGCGCGGAATGCTCCGCGCCGTGGGCATGGGCGACGAGGACTGGGACAAGCCCCAGATCGGCATCGCATCCAGCTGGAACGAGATCACCCCCTGCAACCTGAGCCTCGACCGGCTCGCGCAGGGCGCCAAGGAGGGCGTGCACGCCGGCGGCGGCTATCCGCTGCAGTTCGGCACCATCTCGGTGTCGGACGGCATCTCGATGGGCCACGAGGGCATGCACTTCTCGCTCGTCTCGCGCGAGGTCATCGCGGACTCCGTCGAGACCGTCATGATGGCCGAGCGCCTCGACGGCTCGGTGCTGCTCGCCGGCTGCGACAAGTCGATCCCCGGCATGCTGATGGCCTCGGCGCGCCTCGATCTGTCGAGCGTCTTCCTCTACGCCGGCTCGATCGCTCCCGGCTGGGTCAAGCTCTCGGACGGCACCGAGAAGGACGTCACGATCATCGACTCGTTCGAGGCCGTCGGCGCCTGCCTCGCGGGCAAGATGAGCGAAGCGGACCTCAAGCGCATCGAATGCGCGATCGCGCCGGGCGAAGGCGCGTGCGGCGGCATGTACACCGCCAACACGATGGCCTCGGTCGCCGAGGCCCTCGGCCTCAGCCTCCCGGGCTCGGCGGCCCCGCCCTCGGCCGACCGCCGCCGGGACTACTTCGCCCACCGTTCGGGCGAGGCTGTCGTGAACCTGCTGCGCCAGGGCATCACGACCCGCGACATCCTCACCAAGGAGGCCTTCGAGAACGCGATCGCCCTCGCGATGGCCCTCGGCGGCTCGACCAACGTCGTGCTGCACCTGCTGGCGATCGCGCGCGAGGCCGACGTCGAGCTGAGCCTGCACGACTTCAACCGCATCGGCGACAAGGTTCCGCACGTGGCCGACATGAAGCCGTTCGGCAAGTACGTCATGAACGACGTCGACCGCCACGGGGGCATCCCGGTGATCATGAAGGCGATGCTGGACGAGGGTCTGCTCCACGGCGACGCGCTCACCGTCACGGGCAAGACGCTGGCCGAGAACCTCGCCGAGCTCGACCCGCAGCCGGTCGACGGCAAGGTGATCCACACCTTCGACGACCCGATCCACGCGACCGGCGGTCTCACGATCCTCCACGGTTCGCTCGCTCCCGAAGGTGCGGTCGTGAAGACCGCCGGCTTCGACGCCGCCGTCTTCGAGGGTCCTGCCCGCGTGTTCGAGCGCGAGCGCGCCGCGATGGACGCGCTCGAGGCGGGCGAGATCAACGCCGGCGACGTCGTGGTCATCCGCTACGAGGGGCCCAAGGGCGGCCCCGGCATGCGCGAGATGCTCGCGATCACCGCGGCCATCAAGGGCGCAGGGCTCGGAAAAGATGTACTACTCTTGACGGACGGACGATTCTCAGGCGGCACAACCGGCCTGTGCATCGGCCACATAGCACCCGAAGCGGTGGACGCAGGTCCCATCGCCTTCGTGCGCGATGGTGATCTGATACGGGTCGATATCGCGGCTCGCACTCTCGACCTACTCGTCGATGAGACCGAGCTGGGCTCCCGCCGCTCTGGATGGGAGCCGCTTCCCCCGCGCTATACCCGTGGCGTCCTTGCCAAGTACTCCCGTCTCGTGCGCTCCGCTGCGGAGGGCGCGACGACCGGTTGAGTGCTGGCTTCCGACATCCCCTCCGACAGGACGAAGAGGAACTCTCCATGTCAGCCGACACCGCCGCCATTCCCCGGCCGCCAGCCCGCACCGCTACGACGCCCGTGCTCACGGGCGCCGAGGCGGTCGTCCGTTCACTCGATCTGCTGGGGGTGACCGACGTCTTCGGTCTTCCCGGCGGCGCGATCATGCCCGTCTACGACCCGCTCATGGACGATGAGTCGGTCCGCCACATCCTCGTCCGGCACGAGCAGGGCGCCGGTCACGCCGCGGAGGGCTACGCCGCGGCATCCGGAAAGGTCGGCGTCGCGATCGCGACGTCCGGTCCCGGCGCGACAAACCTCGTCACCGCGATCGCGGACGCGTACATGGACTCGGTGCCGATCGTGTGCATCACGGGCCAGGTCTTCTCGACGCTGATGGGCACGGACGCCTTCCAGGAGGCCGACATCGTGGGCATCACGATGCCGATCACGAAGCACTCCTTCCTGGTGAAGGACGCCGCCGACATCCCGGGTGCGATCGCCGCCGCGTTCGAGATCGCCTCGACCGGACGGCCCGGCCCGGTGCTCGTCGACATCACGAAGGACGCGCAGCAGGCCGAGGCTCCGTTCGTGTGGCCGCCGAAAGTGGACCTGCCCGGCTACCGCCCGGTGACGAAGGCGCACGGCAAGCAGATCCAGGCGGCGGCGCAGCTGATCGCCGACGCCAAGAAGCCCGTGCTGTACGTGGGCGGCGGCGTGATCCGGGCGCGCGCCTCGGAGGAGCTGCGCACGCTCGCCGAGGCGACCGGCGCCCCCGTGGTCACCACGCTGATGGCGCGCGGCGCGTTCCCCGACTCGCACCCGCAGCACCTCGGCATGCCGGGCATGCACGGCACCGTCCCGGCGGTGCTCGCGCTGCAGGAGGCCGACCTCATCGTCGCGCTCGGCGCGCGGTTCGACGACCGTGTGACCGGCAAGGCCAGCCAGTTCGCGCCCCACGCGCAGATCGTGCACGTCGACATCGATCCGGCCGAGATCTCGAAGATCCGCACGGCGGACGTGCCGATCGTGGGCGACCTCAAGGACGTCCTGGTCGACCTCGACGCGGCGTACCGCACCGCCGCGGCGGGGCAGAAGGCCGACATCGCCGAGTGGTGGTCGTTCCTCGACGGGCTGCGCGACGAGTTCCCGCTCGGCTACTCGCAGCCCACCGACGGCCTGATGTCGCCGCAGTACGTCATCCAGCGGATCGGCGAGCTCACCGGACCCGAGGGCATCTACGCCGCGGGCGTGGGGCAGCACCAGATGTGGGCGGCGCAGTTCATCAAGTACGAGCGCCCCAACGCCTGGCTCAACTCCGGCGGCGCGGGCACGATGGGCTACTCGGTGCCGGCCGCGATGGGTGCGAAGGTGGCGGAGCCCGACCGCGTGGTGTGGGCGATCGACGGCGACGGCTGCTTCCAGATGACCAATCAGGAGCTCGCGACCTGCGCGATCAACAACATCCCGATCAAGGTCGCCGTCATCAACAACTCGTCGCTCGGCATGGTGCGTCAGTGGCAGACGCTGTTCTACGACGGCCGCCACTCCAACACCGACCTCAACACCGGCCACGGCACGGTGCGCATCCCCGATTTCGTCAAGCTGGCCGAGGCCTACGGGTGCCTGGCCCTGCGCGTCGAGAAGGAGGAGGACGTGGATGCCGCCATCAAGACCGCGCTCGAGACGAACGACCGCCCCGTGGTCATCGACTTCGTGGTGAGCGCGGACGCCATGGTGTGGCCGATGGTGCCGCAGGGGGTCAGCAACAGCTACGTCCAGTACGCGCGGGACCACTCGCCCGCCTTCGCAGAGCAGGAGGACTGAGACATGACGAGTCACGTGCTGAGCCTCCTCGTCGAGGACAAGCCGGGTCTGCTGACGCGCGTCGCTGGTCTGTTCGCACGCCGCGGATTCAACATCGAGTCGCTCGCCGTGGGCGTCACCGAGGTGCCGGGCCTCTCGCGCATCACGGTGGTCGTGGACGTCGACGAGCTGCCGCTGGAGCAGGTCACGAAGCAGCTGAACAAGCTGATCAACGTGATCAAGATCGTCGAGCTCGACCCCGCCGGGTCGGTGCAGCGCGAGCACATGCTGATCAAGGTGCGCGCCGACAACCAGACGCGGTCGAACGTGCTCGAGGTCGTCAACCTGTTCCGCGCGCAGATCGTCGATTACGCCCCCGACGCGCTCGTGGTCGAGGTGACCGGCGACAAGGGCAAGGTCGAGGCCTTCCTGCGTGCCCTGGAGCCGTTCGGCATCAAGGAGCTGGCGCAGTCCGGCCTCGTCGCCATCGGCCGCGGCGGCAAGAGCATCACCGAGCGCGTGCTGCGCGGCTGACCATTTCTGCGGGCGTCTCGTCTCGCTTCGCTCGCTCAACGACCGAAACCAATCAAGGAGAAACACGAAGATGGCTGAGATCTTCTACGACGCCGATGCCGACCTGAGCATCATCCAGGGCAAGAAGGTGGCGATCGTGGGCTACGGCTCGCAGGGCCACGCGCACGCCCAGAACCTGCGCGACTCGGGCGTCGAGGTCGTCATCGCCCTCAAGGACGGCTCGAAGTCCACCGAGAAGGCACAGGACGAGGGCTTCGAGGTCAAGTCGGTCGCCGACGCGACCGAGTGGGCCGACCTCATCATGATCCTCGCGCCCGACCAGCACCAGCGTGCGATCTACTCGGACTCGATCAAGGACAAGCTGACCCCGGGCAAGACGCTCGCCTTCGCGCACGGCTTCAACATCCGCTTCGGCTACATCGACGCGCCGGATGGCGTGGACGTGATCCTCGTCGCCCCCAAGGCGCCGGGCCACACCGTCCGTCGCGAGTACGTGGCCGGTCGCGGCATCCCCGACATCATCGCCGTCGAGCGGGATGCCTCGGGCTCGGCGTGGGCGACCGCGCTGTCGTACGCCAAGGCGATCGGCGGGACGCGCGCCGGTGTCATCAAGACGACCTTCACCGAAGAGACCGAGACCGACCTGTTCGGCGAGCAGTCGGTGCTGTGCGGCGGCATGTCGCACCTCGTGCAGTACGGCTTCGAGACGCTCACCGAGGCCGGCTACCAGCCGGAGATCGCGTACTTCGAGGTGCTGCACGAGCTGAAGCTCATCGTCGACCTCATGTGGGAGGGCGGCATCGCCAAGCAGCGCTGGTCGATCTCGGACACCGCCGAGTACGGCGACTACGTCTCGGGTCCGCGCGTGATCGACCCGCACGTGAAGGAGAACATGAAGGCGGTGCTCGCCGACATCCAGTCGGGCGCCTTCGCCGAGCGCTTCATCGCGGACCAGGACGCCGGCGCGCCGGAGTTCCTCGCGCTGCGCGAGAAGGAGGCGCAGCACCCGATCGAGGCCGTCGGCAAGGAGCTGCGCGGCCTGTTCGCCTGGAAGCAGCAGGACGAGGACTACGTCGAGGGCTCGGCCGCGCGCTGACCTCGCCTGTACGTCGGAAGACCCGGCTCCCGTCCGCGGGGCCGGGTCTTCTGCGTGTCACCAGGTGTTCGCCGGTTGCTGAGAGTTTCCTCATCGTCGCGCTCTTGTCGCGGATCCCTCGCGCGTGATGTGATCCTCGCCATGGGAGAACACATGCCTGACCACGCATCCGACGACCTCGCCCCGCTCGCGGATGATCCGCCACGGTCCGGCATCAGCCGCCGCGCCCTCCTCGTCGGTGCATCGGCGGCGAGCGTCCTCGCCGCCGCCGGCTGGGGAGCAGCGCCGAAAGCCGCTGCGGCGCCGGGCGAGAAGGTCGTCAGGATCGCGATCATGGGCACGTCCGACATCCACTCGAACGCGCTCAACTGGGACTACTATAAGGACGCCGCCTACAGTGACAGCGCCAAGAACTCGATCGGCCTGGCGCGCGTGTCGAGCCTCGTCAATCAGGTGCGCGCAGATGTCGGCCGCGAGCGCACGCTCCTGTTCGATGCGGGCGACACGATCCAGGGGACGCCGCTCGGGTTCTACTACGCGACCGTGGAGCCGATGACGACCACCGGTGCGATCCACCCGATGGCGGCCCAGTTCAACGCGATCGGCTACGACGCCGTCGCGCTCGGCAACCACGAGTTCAACTACGGCCTCGACTTCCTCGACACCTGGATCTCGCAGCTGGACGCCCCGGCGCTCGCGGCGAACGCCGTGCACGCGGGGACGAATGTCCCGCGCTTCGAGCCGTTCATCATCAAGAACATGCACGCCGGGCCGGGACTGCCGCCGATCCGGGTCGGCGTGCTCGGCCTCACCAATCCCGGCGTCGTCATCTGGGACAAGGCGAACGTCAGCGGCCGCGTGGACGTGCTCGATGTCGTCGAGACGGCGGCTCGCTGGGTGCCGGTGATGCGACGCCGCGGCGTCGACGTGATCGTCGTGAGCGTGCACGCGGGCGACAGCGGCCTGTCGTCGTACGGCAGCGATCTGCCGGTCGAGAACGCGGCAGGGATGCTGGCAGAGCAGGTGGCCGACATCGACGTCATCCTGTTCGGGCACGCGCACCTCGACAAGCCCGAGGTCTTCGTGACGAACACGCAGACGGGCCAGCAGGTGGTCATGAGCGAGCCGGCGAAGTGGGGTCAGCGGCTCAGTGTCTTCGACCTCGACCTGGCATTCTCCCGCGGCGCGTGGAAGGTGGTCTCGAAGTCCGCCCACTCGGTGAACGCGAACACCGTCGAGGACGACCCGGCGCTCGTCGCCGTGGTGAAGGCCCAGCACGACGCGGTCGTCGCGTACGTCAACACCGCGGTCGCGACCTCCACCGAGGTGCTGTCGGCCGCCGAGTCGTGCTGGAAGGACACGGCGATCCTCGACTACGTCAACCACGTGCAGGTCCAGACCGTCACGCAGGCCATCGCGGGCACGCCGGAGGCATCCCTCCCCGTCGTCTCGATCGCCGCGCCGTTCAACCGCGCCGCGACCTTCCCCGCGGGGCAGGTGACCATCAAGGACGTCGCCGGGCTCTACATCTACGACAACACGCTGATGGCCTCGGTGCTCACCGGCGCGCAGATCAAGGACTATCTGGAGTACTCGGCGAAGTACTTCCAGAAGGTCGCGCCGGACGCGCCGGTCGCACCCGAGACGTGGACCAACGCGCTCAACACCCCCGACTACAACTACGACCAGTTCTCGGGTGTGACCTACGACGTCGACATCTCGCAGGACCAGGGGTCGCGGATCGTGAACCTCGCGTACGACGGCGTCGCGGTCACGCCCGACCAGCGATTCGTCGTCGCCGTCAACAACTACCGCCAGTCGGGTGGCGGCGGGTTCCCGCACATCTCGACGGCACCGGTCGTGTACAACGCGCAGGTCGCGATCCGCGAGGCGATCGTCGCGTTCGCGTCGGCGGCGGGCCAGATCGACCCGGCGGAGTTCCACGTCGTGAACTGGCAGCTGGTGCGGGCGGGCACGCCGGTCTTCTAGCCGGTCGTCCTGGGGGCGAGCACGCCTTCGCAGAGTGGATGCTGCGCGCCCAGGTCACCGAGATGCGTCTGCCACTCGTCGGCCGTGGGTTCACGGCCGGCGAGCCGGCACGCCGCCTCGAGCTGCGCGTCCGGCGACAGCTGCCACAGGATCACGCCGTCGCGGCCGGCCAATGCGAACGACGACCCGTCGCCTGCCAGCGTGGATCTGCCCGGCCCCGGCGCGGAGAGGCGATCGCCCAGCGCGACTCCGCCCGAGTTGTCGTAGAGGGCGGCGACACCGGCAGCCTGGTTGGAGAACAGGATGGACCGGGCGTCGCGGGAAGCGGAGTACGCGAGGATTCCGCCGATCGAGACGGGGACGCCGCCGAGCCGGGCGAAGTCATCGTCGAAGCGGCTCACGCTCTGAAGATTCGACGCGATGATGTCGCCGTCGGGGAGTGTGATCGAGGTGACGTAGGTCGCCAGGCCGGTATCGACGACGCCGCCGCCGGCGGAGTCGTACACGCTCGTCTCCGCCTGATTCTGCGCGTCGGAGATGTAGGTGACGACGATGCGTTCGCCGTCGGCCGTATCACCGGCCGTGATGACCCAGTCGGGTGCGTGGACGGCGGGACCGGCGGGTTCGAGGGTGGCGAGGTCGATTGGCACCACCTCGTTGTCGGGCCGGAGGACGGCCAGGACCCGGCCGTCGACCGCGGAGGGGAAGACGTCCTGCGTGCCGGCCGGCAGCCGATGTGCCACGAAGCGGCCGGTGGCGACATCGACGACGTGCGGTGTGAGGTGCTCGACGCCGTCCGCGTCCACCACGGAGGACCACGTGAGCACGCGGTCGTCGCCGAGCCATTTCAGCCCGACCAGCACGCCTTCGTACGGGTCGACGATGTCATCGGGGATGCGCAGCGCCGGCCGGTCCGTCGCGACGTCCCAGACTGCGAAAGCCGGCGGCGCCGACTGATCCGTCCAGTTGCGCATCGCTTCGACGAGGACCCGGCTCCCGTCGGCGTCCAGCCCTCCGTCCGGCGTCCAGCCCTCGGCGATCAGCCTGCTCGACGGTCCCGCTCCGTCCAGGCGGAGACGTCCGACGGCCGGGGCGATCGCGCTGAGCAGGAGGAGCTCGTGCCCGCCGTCGACGACGGCGAGGTCACCGGAGCCGCCGAGCTGGTACGAGGTCGGAGCGAGGACGCGCTCGCCCGTCGACAGGCGCCAGGCCTGCACCGTGCCGGTCTCGTCGCCGCACGCGACGACGTCGCTGAGCGACGACGCCGTCAGGCGCGTGCATTCGTCGGTGCGCTCGTCCGCGCGATGCCAGAGCTCGGTGCCCGCGGCATCCCACACCGACACGCCTGACGCTCCCATCGACGCGATGAGCCCGCCGGCGGTGACCACCACCGCCCACCCGACGAAGCCGGGGCGCCCTTGGAGAGTCGACTGCACGGTCATCCCGGTCGGGTCGACGATGTCGATCACGCCGTCTGCCGTGCCGACGATGATGCGGCCGTCAGGGAGGAACGCGGATGCGGCGAGCGTTCCCTCATCGAGGTCGCCCACGGCCAGTCCGGGGAGCGTGCGCACCGCCCCCGTGTCGCGTTCGACGACCGCGAGCGTGCCCGGTGTGGCCCAGGTCGCGTAGCGGCCGTCCGCGCTCAGCGTGAACATCTCGCTGACGACGTCCACCCGAACGGGTGCACCGTACGGGCGCCCCGTGGCGGTGTCGAAGAAATGCATGATCTCTTCGTCGTCGTCCGCGAGGTCCGGCTGGTTCCTGAGGTGCTGCAGCACCGCGATCGTCGAGGCGTCCGCGCTGACCCGCACCCAGGGGCGGATCACGTCGTCGCTCGCGATGAGGTCGTCGGTGATCCGACGTTTCACCGTCCCGGTCGTGGCGTCATGGATGCTGAGCGTGGTGCCCCGGGCCACGGCGAGTTCGTCCGTGTCGGGGATCGGGGCGATCCCGGCGCGCCAGTCGATCCCTTCCAGGTACGTGATGCCCGTGACGGCGCCGGCACCGGTGAGCGTGCTCATCAGCGCGGCGCGGCTGCGCGCGTCGTCCGGCCAGCGGCGGGCGGCGGCGACCGCCATGAGCGCGGCGATGTCGCGGTTGGTGGGGCGCAGCGACACCGACTGGGCCGTGACGGCCTCGATGAGCCGGTCCTCGGCGGAGGCCGCCGCGTCGGCTGCCGACGAGGCCGCCTCGCGACCGCGCACCGCGGCGACGCCGCCTGACACGAGCGCGACGATCAGCAGGACGGCGGCGCCCGCGAGCGCTCCGCGCAGCCGGCGGTTGCTGCGTGCTTCGTGGGCCGCCTGGTCGGCCAGAGCGCGCATCTCGTTCTGCTCGCGCGCCGTCGAAGCCTCGACGAGTGCGCGCTCGGTCTCGGTCAGATCGGGATGGGATGCCTCTGCCCACTCGACCGCGGCCTGCAGGCGTGCACCGCGCAGCAGATCCTCGTCGCGTCGTCCGTCGGAGTCCCAGACCTCGGCGGTCGTGGCGACCAGCGCCATCACCCGCACGTTCGCGGCGTCCCGCTCGAGCCAGCCGTCGAGACGCGGCCAGGCGGTCGCGACGGCTTCGTGCGCGACCATGACGCGGTCGCCGTCGACCGTGAGCAGGCGCGCCGCGACGAGCCGGTCGAGCACCCGCCGACGGGTCGGGTCGGCGATCAGCGGCTCGAGGTGCGCGATGCGGCGCACCGATGCGCCGTCCGGCCCGCGCTGCACGAGCCGCAGCATCAGCGCTCGGCAGGCGTCGGCCTCGTCAGGCTCGAACGAGCGGTAGAGCGTCTCAGCCGACTGCGCGATGGCGCCGGCGATCCCTCCGGACGCCTCGTAGCCGGCCACCGTGAGCGTCGCGCCCTCGCGGCGCAGCCACGTCTCGACCAGGGCGTGCGAGACGTGTGGGAGCGTCGCACGCCGATCACCGGCATCCCTCATGATCACTTCGACCAGCCCCGGCTCCAGCCGCAGCCCGGCACGGGCAGCGGGCTGCTCGATGGCCGCTCGCAGTCCCTCGACCGAGAGCGGACCGAGGGCGTACACCCCGCCGCCGACGGCCGTGCCGATGTGGGGGAGGCCGGTGGCCAGATCGAGGAAGTCGCTGCGCAGGGTCAGCAGCACCGTGGCGCCGCCGGCGAGCGCCTCGGCGACGATGGCGCACAGTTCGTCGCGCTCCGGTGGGTCGAGCTGGAACACCGCCTCGGACTGGTCGATGACGATCACGTCCGCGACGCCGCGCCGGGACATCCGCGCCCGCAGCTCGACCGCGGTGTCGCGGCCCGCCGCCACGACGGCGAGGCGTCGTCCCTCTGCGGTGCGGGGGACGACACCGGCCAGGACGAGCGAGGACTTGCCCAACCCGGAGGCGCCCACGACGGCGATCAGCGATCCGGGATGCGCGCGGTCACGGATCGCGGCGATGTCATCCTCACGACCGAAGAACTCATCCGCGTCGCCGGGTGAGAACGCCGACAGCCCGCGGTACGGGCAGCTGTCGCTCACACGGTGCAGTGTCCGCACCGCCGCGAGCGCCGGGTCCTGCTGCAGCATCGCAGCCTCCAGCGTCCGCAGGCGCTCGCCGAGGTCGATGCCCAGCTCGTCAGCCAGCCTCTCGCGTGCGGCGCGGACCGTGGCCAGCGCCTCGGCCTGACGTCCGGCCCGGTAGTTGGCCATCGCCAGGACCGCCCAGCGGTTCTCGCGCAGCGGACGCGCGCGCACGAGGCGCTCGGCGTCGGCGATGACGGCACGATGCTCGCCATCGGCCAGTCGCGCCTCGAGCAGCTCCTCCTCGGCGCTGTCGCGGATCTCGGCGAGCCGCTCGGACTCGACGGCCGCCGGCTCCCAGTCCGCCAGTTCGGGGTAGGCGCGCCCCCGCCACAGAGCCAGCGCACGACCGTAGGCGTCGATCGCGCGATCGTGCTCCTCGTGGAGCGAATGCAGGCGTGCCGCCGACACGAGCCGCTCGAACTCGAAGGCGTCGATCGTCGCGGGATCGAGCCCGAGCGCATACTCCGATCCCCGTGTGACCACGGCCGCGGCGCCGAGGCCGGCGCGGATGCGGGCGACCGAGGTCTTCACCTGCTGCGGCCACGTGCGCGGCGGCGCTTCGCCCCAGTACGCCTCGGCGAGCTCGCCCGGCGCGACGGCGCGCCCCGCGCACACGATCAGTGCCGCGAGCACCGCCCGCTCCCGCGGGCTCAGGGCGTGCTCGTTCCCCGTATCGAGCGGCCCCAGCACCCTGATGGCCATGGACAAAGTGTGGGAGCCCGGGAGTCCCGCGTCAACGGCAGACCCGTTCCGCGAGTACCGGATGAGTACCGGGCCGCCGAGGGACGGATACCGGCGTCGGCGATCGTGCTGTCACGGCACCGCGGAAGGACCGCTGCCGCTGAGGGAAGGAAGAGGCCATGCACGCGACCAAGACCATGAAGCGCACGGCTCTCGCGGTCGTCGGAGCCGTCGTCGCCACGGTGATCGCCGCGGCGACGATAACCGCTTCGGCGGTCACGAGCGACGGCGGCGGACACGCCGGCGGCTCGGCGCGTTCGTCAATGCTGTTCCGGTGACCGCGCCCGGCACGTATCACCGCGGGCCGCGGTCTGCTCTCCACTCTGCACAACGCCGAGACCCGGCGAACCCCGAAGGAAGGAAAGGCCATGGACGCCACCACCCTGACCCTGGCCGACCGCATCCACCGCGAGCGGACGGCCGCGCTGTACCGCGATCACGAGCGCCGGCGCACCGTCGCCGACCGCGGCGTCGGCATCACGCCGGCGCGCCCCGAGGTGCACGCCCACGCCGGCCTCGGCGTGTGGCTGCGCGAGCACTTCGCCGCACCGCGCCGGCCGCGCTTCTCGTGATCGGCGGGATCCGCCGCAGATGGGGAGCGGCGGGTCCCGCGGCGGGCGATCACGTCGCGGCGCCGACGCACAGGCCATGACGGCTCCGGCGGTAGGCTTCACCGCATGTCTGCGCCGCGCCCCGTCGAGATCGCCGTCCAGGACCCCGCGGGGGCCCGTATCGCGATGGGGGCCGGCGCGACGCGGCTCGAGCTCTGCCAGGCGCTCGAGGCGGGCGGGCTCACACCGTCGCTGGGGCTGCTGGAGGCCGTGCTCGCCGCGGTCGATCCGACCGCTGTCAACGTCCTGGTTCGCCCGCGCGGCGGCGGCTTCGTGTACGACGCCGACGAGGTGGCGCTCGTGACGGCCGACATCCGTGCGTGCGTCGAGCGCGGCGCCGGCGGCGTCGTGGTCGGGGCGCTGAACGCGTCGGGCGGACTCGACGTCGACACGCTGCGTCGCTGGCGGGATGCCGCGGGCGAGGCGACGCTCGTCTTCCACCGCGCGATAGACGCGTCCGCAGATCCCGCCGCCCTGTTCGACGCACTCGTGGCAGAGGGGGTCGATCGCGTGCTCACGTCAGGAGGCGCGGCTCGTGCGATCGACGGACGCGATGCGCTCGCGGGGTTCGCAGCGCGTTCCGGCGACGTCGAGGTGATGGCGGGCGGCGGCGTGCAGCCCGCCGACGTCGCCGCACTGTTCGCGGCCGGGGTGGACGCCGTCCATCTGTCGGCCCGATCGCGAGCCGGCCACGATGCGCCGTCGGGGCCGGGCGGCGGCTCTGCCGGGCATGACATCACCGATGCGGCGACGGTCGCCGCGGCGGTGGCTGCAGCGCGTTGAGCGCTGGGGACGCCCGGGCTGCGGCATCCTCGCATCCCGCCCTCGCACGCCTGACGTATCAATGATCCGGCGCGGCCCCTCTGACTCACGGGACATCTGCTCCCGCAGACACGATGATGAGGAGCCGCTATGAACGTCGAACCGTGGAGCACCATCGGGGTCGGGTCGACCGCGCCGATCGTGCCGGGGATCCAGTACCTGCTGAGGGCGCGCGGACACGCGGTGGTCGTCGACGGCATCTACGGGCCCGCGACCGCCGCCGCCGTGGCGGCGTTCCAGACAGCTCACGGGATCGCACCCGCCGACGGGATCGTGGGGCCGGTGACCTGGCCCACGCTCGTGGTGCCGGTGCAGCAGGGGTCGACGGGCGACGCGGTCCGCGCGGTGCAGCAGTTCGGGCTGCTGCGCTGGCCGGGTGACGACGCGCTGGTCGTGGACGGCGCGTACGGGCCTGTCACGGCCGAGCACGTGCGGTTCTTCCAGGAGTCGTGGGGACTCGCCCAGGACGGTGTGGCCGGTCGCGAGACCTGGTCGTTCTTCAGCACCTTCACGCCGGGACCGCAGCCGTGGGCCCTCGTGAAGGTCGGCGCCACGCAGGACACCAACTGGCGTGTGCTCGCCGCTCAGCATCTGCTGCGCGCGCACGGCGCAACCATCGCCGCCGACGGCGTCTTCGGCCCCCTCAGCGGTCACGCGGCGCGCGCCTTCCAGCAGACGCTGCGCGCGGTGGAGATCTCGACGACGCTCGGCCAGCTCGACTGGCCGCACCTCATCGTCACGGTGAGCCAAGGCGATCACGGCGAGGCCGTGCGGGCGCTGCAGACACTGCTTGCCGGCGGCCTGGCCGTCGACGGCGACTTCGGGCCGCTCACCGATGCCGCCGTGCGCTCGTTCCAGCAGGTGTTCTTCCCGCCTGCGGACGGGATCGCGGGTCCGCAGACCTGGCACGGCCTGATGGTGAGGGTCTTCGACTGAGACGAGGGATGCCGAACCCCCGGTGCACGGCACCGGCGGGGCGCGGCATCCGACCGTGTCGGCGCACTACGCTGGAGCCGTGATGAAAGGCCGCGACGACGACGCCCTGTCCTGGGACGGCGACGACGACCCCACACTCGACCTCGGAGCCTCCGGCGACACCGCTGCCGAGAACACCTCCGAGCCCGAGGCGGACCCCGCCGACGTCGACCCGCCGGCCGCCACGAGCCTGCCGGACGGCTTCACCGCCGTCGGCAAGGGCAGCGAAACGGTCGGTCCCTCGGCCCCCGTGCCTGCGGAGGTCACGCCGGGCGCGACGGCCGCGCAGCCCGCACCGATGGGGAACGGTGAGCTCATCGGACTCGGCATCCTCGGCGGCGTCTACGCCCTGTTCGCGATCGGCTGGATCATCGGCGGACTGCGCGTGCAGGACTGGCGGCCGTTCCTCGTCACGGATGCCATGTACCAGGGGAGCCTGTGGCTCGCGGTGCTCTCTCCCGTGCTGTGGTTCGTGACGGTCTTCCTGCTCACCCGGGCGTCGCGCGCGTGGGTGAGGTTCGCGTGGCTCGCGGCGGGCGTGGTGCTGCTCGTGCCGTGGCCCTTCGTGCTCATCGGGGCGGTGGGGCAATGACAGATCAGACGGATGCCGTCACGTCCTCGCCCGTGCGCCGGCCGGCGCCGACCTGGCTCGTGGCCACGATCTCGGGTCTCGTCGGCCTGTTCTACGCGTACGCGGTGTGGAATGCCATCGGCAACCTGGTCGAGACCGTCGGATTCCTCGGCGACAACGACCTGTCGCTCAACGCTCTGGGATGGTTCGTGTGGATCTTCGCCGCCGTCTTCCCGCTGCTCGTGTGGGGCGGTGCGTTCGCGATCGGATTCCGGCGGCCGGCGCATGAGCTGTTCCTGGTCATGCTGACCGGACTGGGCCTGGTCGCGGTGTTCTGGCTCAACGTGGTGGCGTACACGACGCTCAACACGTCGTCGCTCGTCGGCTGAGCTCTCACAGACCGGCCGTCACACGGTCAGAGGTGTGCATGCACCCGCGATAGGCTGGCACGAGGCCTCGCCCCCGACGGCGTGCGGCGCGGCAGATCCACATCCGAGCAATACCGCGTGCTCGCGCGCTGTCACCGAAGGAACACCGTGACGAAGCCTGTCGTTCTGATCGCCGAAGAACTCTCTCCCGCCACGATCGACGCCCTGGGTCCCGACTTCGACGTGCGCAACGTCGACGGCACCGACCGGCCCGCGCTGCTGTCGGCCCTGGCCGAGGCGAACGCGGTGCTGATCCGCTCGGCGACCAAGATCGACGCCGAGGCGATCGCGGCCGCGCCGGTGCTCAAGGTCGTGGCCCGCGCAGGCGTCGGCCTCGACAACGTCGACATCAAGACGGCCACCACCGCCGGCGTCATGGTCGTCAACGCGCCGACCTCGAACATCATCTCGGCCGCCGAGCTCACGGTCGGCCACATCCTGAGCCTCGCGCGCCGCATCCCCGCCGCTCATGCGTCGCTGTCAGGCGGCGCGTGGAAGCGCAGCTCGTACACCGGCACCGAGCTGTTCGAGAAGACGGTCGGCATCATCGGCCTCGGTCGCATCGGCGCGCTCATCGCGGCCCGGCTCCAGGCGTTCGACATGAAGGTCGTCGCGTACGACCCGTACGTCACGAGCGCCCGCGCGCAGCAGCTGGGCGTTCAGCTGCTGAGCCTCGACGAGCTCCTCGAGCAGAGCGACTTCGTCACGATCCACATGCCCAAGACGCCCGAGACGACGGGCATGATCGGCGCTGAGCAGTTCGCGCGCATGAAGCCGACCGCCTACGTCGTCAACGTCGCGCGCGGGGGCCTGATCGACGAGGCGGCGCTGCACACCGCCCTCACGACGGGCGAGATCGCCGGGGCCGGTCTCGACGTCTTCACGTCCGAGCCGCCGGCCGAGGGCGGCACGGCGGCGGCGCTGCTGAGCCTCCCGAACGTCGTCGTCACGCCGCACCTCGGCGCCTCCACGGAGGAGGCGCAAGAGAAGGCGGGCGTCTCCGTCGCCAAGTCGGTGCGCCTCGCACTCGGCGGCGAGCTCGTGCCGGACGCCGTCAACGTCGCCGGCGGCGTCATCGACCCGTACGTGCGGCCCGGCATCCCCCTCGTCGAGAAGCTCGGCCAGATCTTCGCCGCGCTCGCCCACTCGCCGCTCACGAGCCTGGACGTCGAGGTGCACGGCGAGCTGCAGGCATACGACGTGAGCGTGCTGAAGCTCGCCGCGCTGAAGGGCGTCTTCACGAACATCGTCAGCGAGACCGTCTCGTACGTGAACGCGCCCCTGCTCGCCGAGCAGCGCGGTGTCGACGTGCGCCTGCTCGTCGACGACGACAGCCCCGAGTACCGCAACGTCATCACGTTGAGCGGTGCACTGTCGGACGGCTCGCAGCTGTCGGTGTCGGGCACGCTCACCGGCACCAAGCAGGTCGAGAAGCTCGTCGCGATCAACGGCTACGCCATCGAGCTGCCCATCGAGAAGCACCACATCGTCATGCTGTACACCGACCGCCCCGGCATCGTCGCGGTCTACGGCCAGCGCTTCGGTGAGGCCGGGATCAACATCGCGGGGATGCAGATCGCACGTCAGGCCGCGGGCGGTCAGGCGCTGTCCGTGCTGACGGTGGACTCGCCGGTTCCCGACCACCTGCTCGACGACGTGCGCGCGGCGATCGACGCCGACCTGTTCCGCCAGATCGAGATCACCGAATCCTGATCTGAGTACCGGGCGAGTACCGGCGCGCGCCGCGTCGGTACCGTCCGCGGTCACTCTTGCCTCGCAGACCCATCCGGGTCGGCGGGAGGAGAGGCGGCCGATGATGAGGTTCCGACGCGTCACGGGCGCGGGGATCGTGCTCACGCTGCTGCTGGCATCGGCGTCATGTCAGGCGACGCCCGCCGGGGGAGCGCCCACCCCATCGCCCGGGGCCACCGCACCGGCGAGCCGTGGATCGGACGCCACCCGGCATGCCACCTCGAGCGCCCTGCGGGACTGGATCGCGCAGCGCCGATACGACGCGCTGGAGGCGGCCGGCGGGCGTGGGACGCTGCACTGCGTGCAGACGCAGCGGCTGGGCGGAGCGGGCCCGGCGCGCGTGCTGTGCGTGGACTGGGCGCGCTGACCGGGCGCTCGCGGCCTCCGCGCAGGCGGTCTACTCCGGGTCGCGCACGGTGCGCTCGACGAGCGCCACGAGGGCGTCGAGCGCGGCTCCGTCGGGCACGACGGTCAGCGGCGCGTCGCCGCCCAGCGCGTTGTTGAAGTACAGCCCGTCGCTCACGAGCATCACGAGGCTGAGGGCCGCCTCGTCCCGCGTGTGCGGCCGCAGCGCATCCTCCCAGCGGGAGCGCATGTCGTGCAGCGCCGCGATGGCCGGTGCGTTGCCGGACTGCGCGAGTCGCGAGGCGGCGATGATGGCGCGGTCCAGCGGCTCGTCCTCCATGACCGAGGAGCGCAGGAAGTAGGCGACCGGGCCCTCGGGCGCCGCGGCGATCGCCGCGAGGTCGGCGTCCACCAGCTCCGAGAGCCGGGCGATGAGCGCCGCCTCCATCGCCTCCTTGGTGCCGAAGTGGTACAGCAGACCGCCTTTCGAGACGCCGGCGGCCCGGGCTGCGGCATCCATCGTCGCCGCACGCTCGCCGTCCTCGATGAGGATGCGCTCGAAGGCGTCGAGCACCTTCTCACGCGCGAGGGGAGGGCGGCTCATGGCCTCGATGCTATCGAGAGCGACGGCAGCCTCGACGATGTGTGCGGCATCCTGATACTATACCGGCTGGACGGTATAGAAATGATGACACTCACTCAGGAACTCTCGATCGCCGACGCGCAGGGCCGCAGGGTCGGCTGGCGCGGCTGGGCGGCGCTCGTCGTGCTCATGCTGCCCGTGCTGCTGGTGTCGGTCGACAACACGGTGCTGAGCTTCGCGCTGCCCGAGATCGCGCTCGACCTCGAACCCACCAGCACCGAGCAGCTGTGGATCATCGACGCGTACCCGCTCGTCCTCGCGGGGCTGCTCGTCACGATGGGAACGCTCGGCGACCGGTTCGGACGCCGGCGGATGCTGCTCATCGGTGCGACCGGCTTCGCGGCCGTGTCGGTGCTCGCGGCCTTCGCGCCCAGCGCCGCGCTGCTCGTCGCGGCCCGCGCGGGGATGGGCGTGTTCGGGGCGATGCTGATGCCGTCCACGCTGTCGCTGCTGCGCAGCATCTTCACCGACCGCGACCAGCGGCGCCTCGCGATCGCCGTGTGGGCCGCGATGTTCTCGGCCGGCTCGGCGCTCGGCCCCATCGTGGGCGGCCTGCTGCTCGAGCACTTCTCGTGGGGCTCGGTGTTCCTGCTGTCGGTGCCGGTGCTGATCCCGCTGCTGATCCTCGCGCCGCTCCTCGTGCCCGAGAGCCGCGATCCGAACCCGGGACGCATCGATCCGGTCAGCATCGCCCTCTCGATGGCGACGATGATCCCGATCGTCTACGGCATCAAGGAGCTGGCCGCGCACGGGTTCGGCGTCACGGCGTGGCTGCCGGTGCTCCTCGGCCTCGGCTTCGGCGTGTTGTTCGTTCGCCGCCAGCTGCGGGCGGCCCATCCGATGCTGGACATGCGGCTGTTCGGGCTGGGCACGTTCACGGGGGCGCTGCTCGTCAACCTGCTGAGCGTCATCGCGCTGGTCGGCTTCCTGTTCTTCGTCGCGCAGCACCTGCAGCTCATCGTGGGGCTGACACCGCTGCAGGCGGGCCTCGCCCTCGTTCCGGGGCTCGTCATGATGATCGTCTCGGGCCTGGCGGTCGTGCCGATCTCGAAGAAGTGGCCCGCTCGCGTGGTCATCCCGGCGGCACTGATCTTCTCCGTCGCCGGCTACGTCACGGTGGCCTTCGCGACCGGTCCCGACAGCATCGCGGCGCTCGTCGCCGCATTCGTGTCGCTGGGCATCGGCATCGGCGCGGCCGAGACGGTCTCGAACGAGCTCGTGCTCGCCAGTGCGCCCCCCGCCAAGGCGGGCGCGGCCAGCGCGGTGTCCGAGACGGCGTACGAGCTGGGCGCCGTGCTCGGCACGACCGTGCTCGGCGGCATCCTCACCGCTCTCTATCGCGCCAATCTCGC
The DNA here is from genome assembly GCF_019511665.1 of Microbacterium jejuense. Taxonomy (GTDB): domain Bacteria; phylum Actinomycetota; class Actinomycetes; order Actinomycetales; family Microbacteriaceae; genus Microbacterium; species Microbacterium jejuense_A. The sequence goes on along the minus strand of NZ_JAEUAW010000003.1, from coordinate 161,023 downwards.
GATCCCCGCGGGGGTCCCGGATGCCGCGGCCGACGCCGCCGGCGAGACGCTCGCCGGCGCCGTGCACGTCGCCGACGGGATCGGCGGCGCCACCGGCACCGCGCTCTTCGACGCCGCAGCCACCGCCTTCGACGCCGGGGTGACGGTGACGGCGCTCATCGGCGCCGCCCTCGTCGTGATCGCCGGGGTCATCGCGGCCACTACCCTGGGAGAGTCCCGCCAGAAGTCGTAGGAGCACCATGTCGCGTGTCGTGAAGCTGGCCGTCATCCCGGGTGACGGCATCGGTCCCGAGGTCATCGCCGAAGCGGAGAAGGTGCTGGATGCCGCCGTCTCGGGCAGCGACGTCCGGTTCGAGTCGACGCGGTTCTCGCTGGGCGCCGGGCGGTTCCTCGAGACCGGCGAGACGCTCACCGACGCCGACCTGGAGGCGATCCGCTCGCACGACGCGATCCTGCTCGGCGCCGTCGGGGGAGTGCCCGGCGACCCGCGGCTCAAGGACGCCAACATCGAGCGCGGCCTGCTGCTGAAGCTGCGGTTCGAGCTGGACCACTACGTCAACCTGCGCCCGTCGAAGCTGTACCCCGGCGTCCCGGGGCCGCTGGCCGCGCCCGGCGACATCGACTTCGTCGTGGTGCGCGAGGGCACAGAGGGGCCGTACGTCGGCAACGGCGGCTCGATCCGCACCGGCACGCCGCACGAGGTCGCGAACGAGACGTCGGTCAACACCGCCTTCGGCGTCGAGCGGGTGGTGCGCTACGCGTTCGACCTGGCCGAGCGCAGAAGCAAGAAGCTCACGCTCGTGCACAAGACCAACGTGCTGGTGCACGCGGGCGGCATCTGGAAGCGACTCGTCGACGAGGTGGCGCGGGAGCACCCGGACGTCGCCGTAGACTATGTGCACGTCGACGCGGCCACCATCTATCTGGTCACGAACCCGGACCGCTTCGACGTGATCGTCACCGACAACCTCTTCGGAGACATCCTCACGGACCTGGCCGGCGCCGTCACCGGTGGCATCGGCCTCGCCGCCTCGGGCAACATCAACCCCGACGGCGCGTTCCCCTCGATGTTCGAGCCCGTCCACGGTTCGGCGCCCGACATCGCAGGCCAGCAGAAGGCCGACCCCACGGCGGCGATCCTCTCGGTCGCGCTGCTGCTGGACCACCTCGGGCTGCACGACGAGTCCCGGCGCGTCACGACCGCCGTCGAGGACGACATCGCCTCCCGCGGCTCCGCCCCCCGATCGACGGCCGAGGTCGGCGACGCGATCGCCGCCCGCCTCTCGGCTTAACCTGTATACGTCGCCGCACCGACGAAGGATGCACCCATGACCACCGAACTCCACCTTCAGGCGCCCTCGGCTTCCGGCCTCGTCTGGAACGTCCTGCCGGACGCCGAACCCACCCCCGACGCCGAGCGCGAGGCGATCCTCGCCGACCCGGGCTTCGGTCAGCACTTCACCGACCACATGGTCGACATCTGCTGGTCCGAGAAGGGCGGGTGGCACCGGCCGCGCGTGCAGCCGTACGGTCCGATCCCGCTGGACCCCGCGGCGGCCGTGCTGCACTACTCGCAGGAGATCTTCGAGGGGCTCAAGGCCTACCGCCACGCCGACGGCTCGATCTGGACTTTCCGTCCCGACCGCAACGCCGCCCGCCTGCAGCGCTCGGCGCGCCGCCTGGCGCTGCCCGAGCTGCCGGCCGAGTACTTCCTGGAGTCCCTGCGCCAGCTCATCGCCGTCGACGGCGCCTGGGTGCCCTCGGCCCCCGAGACGAGCCTCTACCTGCGCCCGTTCATGTTCGCCAAGGAGGCCTTCCTCGGCGTGCGCGCGGCCAAGAAGGTCGCGTACTACCTGATCGCCAGCCCGGCCGGCGCGTACTTCGCCGGCGGCGTGCAGCCCGTCAACATCGCGCTGTCGACGCGCTACGCGCGGGCCGGCCACGGTGGCACCGGCGCCGCGAAGACGGGGGGCAACTACGCGTCCAGCCTGCTGCCGCAGGCAGAGGCGTACGAGAAGGGGTGCCAGCAGGTGCTCTTCCTCGACGGCGAGTACATCGAAGAGCTCGGCGGCATGAACCTCGTGCTCGTGACCGACGACGGCCGGCTCATCACGCCCGAGTCCGACTCGATCCTCGAAGGCATCACGCTCGCGTCGATCCTGCAGCTCGCAGAAGATCGCGGCCTCACGGTCGAGCAGCGCAAGGTCACGATCGGCGAGTGGCGCGAGGGCGCGGCATCCGGTCACATCGTGGGTGCGTTCGCGTGCGGCACCGCCGCGGTGGTCGTGCCGATCGGCAAGCTCATCGCCGACGACTTCGAGATCTCGCACGAGGGCGACGCCTCGGCCGAGCTGGCCCTGTCGCTGCGGGACGAGCTCACCGGCATCCAGTACGGCCGCCTCGAGGACCGCCACGGCTGGATGGTGCGCCTCGACGCCTGACGCTCCACGGATGTGTCGCGAAGCCCCCGCGGGCAGGTCCCGCGGGGGCTTCGCGCGTCCGAGGGGGCGGCTAGGGTGAATGCGTGAGGATCGCGCGCTTCAGTCACAACGACGCCATCAGATTCGGGATCGTCGACGAGGGCGAGCTGGTCGTCCTCGAGGGCGACCCCATGTTCGCGGGATACGACACGACCGGCGAGCGCGTGCCGCTGGCCGACGTGGCGCTGCTGGCCCCGGTGATCCCGCGCTCGAAGGTCGTGGCGGTCGGCCGGAACTACCGTGATCACGCCGCCGAGCTCGGCAATGAGGTGCCGGCCGCGCCCATGCTGTTCTTCAAGCCCAACACGTCCGTCGTCGGCCCGGGCGATGCGGTGGTGCTGCCGTCGGGCTCCGAGTTCGTGAGCTTCGAGGGCGAGCTGGCGGCCGTCATCGGCCGCATCGCCAAGAACGTGCCCGCCCAGCGCGCGCTCGAGTACGTCTTCGGCTACACGATCGCCAACGACCTCACCGCGCGAGACTGGCAGAAGAGCGACGGGCAGTGGGCGCGCGCCAAGGGCTTCGACACGTCGTGCCCGCTCGGCCCGGCCATCGAGACGGACTTCGACCCCGCCGGCGACGCCGTCATCACCACCCGGCTGAACGGCGAGGTGCGTCAGCAGGGACCGATCAGCGACATGATCTTCTCGTTGGCCGATGTCATCGCGTTCGCGTCTGCGGCCTTCACGCTGCTGCCGGGTGACGTCATCCTCACCGGCACCCCCGCGGGGGTGGGGCAGATCGTGGCGGGCGACACCGTCGAGGTCGAGATCACCGGGCTCGGCACGCTGCGCAACAGCGCCCGCAGCGCCTGAGCTGCCCGCGATGGCCGACACCGAGCGGACGGCTCCCGTGGAGCCCGTCGCTCCCACCGTCGAAGAGGTCGCCCGTGTCCAGCGCCGCACCGTCTGGGTGCTGTCGCTGGGCCAGGTGCTCGGCGGCCTGGCGTTCGGCGCCACGCTGTCGCTGGGGGCGGTGCTCGCCGCGGAGCTGTCGGGCAACGACGCGCTGTCAGGCCTGGCGGCGGCATCCATCACCCTCGGCACGGCCCTGACGGCCGTCCCGCTCGCCGCCATCGCCCGCCGCCGCGGGCGCCGGCTCTCGCTCACGACCGGCATGGCGGTCGCGCTGGCGGGCGTCGGGATCGTGATCGCGGCCGTCGCGCTGGCCGCGTTCCCGCTCCTGCTGGTCGGCTTCGCGATCATCGGCGCGGGGCAGGCTGCGAACCTGCAGTCGCGCTTCGCGGCCGCGGACCTCGCGACGGATGCCTCGCGCGGACGCGACCTGTCTATCGTGGTGTGGGCGACCACCGTCGGCGCCGTGCTGGGGCCGAACCTCGTCGGCCCGGGCGAGGTGCTGGGCGACGAGCTGGGCATGCCGGCCCTCACCGGGCCGTACCTGTTCACGATCGCGGCGCAGGCGCTCGCCATCGTGCTGTACGCCGTCCTGATGCGACCGGACCCGCTGCTGCTCGCCCAGCGGGTTGTCGCGACCACGCCCGCCGCAGGCCGGGCGATCGCCCGCGCGGACCGGCCTGTCGCCGCCCGCTACGCGATCTTCGCGGTGGCGGCCGCGCACGGCACGATGGTGTCGATCATGGCGATGACGCCGGTGCACCTCACGCATCTGACGCACGCCGACTCGGACGCCGCCACGCTGTCGATCATCGGGCTGACGATCAGCCTGCACATCGCCGGCATGTATGCGCTGTCGCCCGTGTTCGGCATCCTGTCCGACCGCGTCGGGCGGGTGCCCACGATCCTCATCGGCCAGGCGCTGCTCGCCGCCGCACTGCTCACGGCGTCGTTCGGCCAGGATTCGACCATCGCGGTCACGGTGGCACTGGTGCTGCTCGGGCTCGGCTGGAGCGCGTCGACCGTCGCCGGGGCCACGCTCCTCGTCGAGTCGTCGTCCGAAGAGCTGCGCACCAGGCGCCAGGGCATCAGCGACTTCACGATGAGCATCGTCGGCGGCGCCGGTGCGATCCTGGCGGGCGCCCTCCTGGGCTGGATCGGCTACGGCGGCCTGGCCCTCGTGGTGATGGTGCTCGTGGCGGCCTCCGTGCTCATGGCACCGCTGGGCTGGCGGGCGTCGCGACGACCGGCGACCGAGGCGGGCAGCGGTGGCTGACTGGTCGGACGTCGGTGAAGCGTACGCGGCCTCGTTCGCGGCGCTGTGCGCGGGGTCGGTGGACGCCGTGCTCGACGAGGCCGAGGAGCGCACCGGAGGCAGGGTGCTGCTCGACGTCGGCACCGGGCCGGGCACTGTCGCGGCGGCCGCCGCCACGCGGGGGTGGCAGGCCGCCGGCGTCGACGCCGAGGAGTCGATGCTCGCGACGGCGCGCCGGCTGCACCCCGGCCTGTCGTTCGGGCTGGGCACCCTGCCCCGGCTCGACATCGAGGACGCGACCGCGGATGCCGTCACGGCGAACTTCGTGCTGAACCACGTGCCCGACGCGCGAGAGTCGGCGCGCGAGCTGGCGCGCGTGGCGGAACCCGACGGCGTCGTCGTCGCGACCATCTGGCACGGCGTCACGAGTCCGCTGCGGCCGCTGTGGGATGCCGTGCTGGAGGCCGTGGGAATCGATCGCCCCGCCGACAGGACGCTGCCCGCCGAGAAGGACTTCGGCCGCGATGCCGACGGCGTGGCGGCCATGCTGCGCGACGGCGGTCTGAGCGAGGTGCGTGCGCGCACACTGACGTGGGACTTCGCGTTCGAGCCCGAGGCCCTGTGGGCCGGGGTCGAGGGTGGGGTCGCGACCGTCGGTGGGATCTACCGCGCGCAGGATGCCGCCACCCGGGCCCGCATGGCCGACGCGTACCGCCACGTGACGGACGAGCTGGCCGGATCCGACGGCCTGGTGACCGTGCCGCACCGGGCTGTGCTGGTCTCGGGCCGTCCCGGCTGACGCCCGCCCCTCGTCCTCACCGCCCCTCGTGACCGGAACTGCGACCGGTGTCCCGCGAGCTCAGAACCGGGTCTCGATGAGGTCGACGACCACGGCTGACGGATCGAAGAGACCGTCGTCGAGGGAGGCGACGACGGGCACGAGCCGCCACTTGTCGAACATCGTGCACGGGTGCGACAGTCCGAAGACGACCAGGTCGCCGAGCGCGAGCGCAGAGTCGGGCGCGACCCGCAGAAAGCCGTGCTGGTCGTTCAGCTTCGTGAGCTCGGCGCCGGGCAGCGGCATCCGCTCCCCGTCCGCGGCGAGTGCGTACAGCGGGATGGGCAGCCCCTCGTCATAAGGGAAGTCGCGCTTGCCTGCGTCGATCAGCGCGAGCCCCGGCTCCGGGCGCGAGACGACGCGTGCGAGTCCGCGCGCCGCAGGGAGCAGACCTGCACCCTCGAACGGCGAGTTCTTCCGGTAGTACCCGTGGTCGTGCACGACGTAGGCGCCCGAGCGCAGCACGAACCGGGCGGAGTCGCCGCCCGCGGCCGCACCCGCGAAGGCGGCGCCGACGACATCCGGGTAGGCGCTGCCGCCCGCGGTGACCAGCACGTCGCCGTCGTCGTAGAGCGGCCGGAACGCGTCGTGGGCGGCGAGGATCTCGTCGACGAACGCGCGGGCTGCGGCAAGACCCTCCGGCCCGCGGCCATGCGCGACCGCGCCCTCGTACCCGGCCACGCCGGCCAGGCGCACCGCGGGCGACGCGGCGATCCGCTCGGCGAGGGCGACCGCACCGCCCACGGACCGCACGCCGGTGCGCCCGCCGGGGCGGCCGAGGTCGACGAGCACCTCGAGCGGCCGCGCCGGGTCGCCACCGAGGGCGCGGTCGACGATGTCGATCGCAGCCGGGTCGTCGACCCAGCTCCAGATGCGCGTTCCCGCTGCGGCGGCCTCGGCGGCCCAGCGGATCGTCTCGGCTTGGGCGAGCTGATTCGCGAGCATGACGGCCGGGATGCCGGCCTCGACCGCCACCCGCAGCTGCGACGGGGTGGCCACCGTGATGCCGGTGGCGCCGGCGTCCAGCTGGCGACGCCACAGCGCGGGGGCCATCGTCGTCTTGCCGTGCGGCATGAGCTCGAGTCCCCGTGCGGCGACCCAGCCGGCGAGGAAGGCGATGTTGTCGGCGAGCGCGCCCTGATCGAGCACCAGGAGCGGGGTCCACAGCTCCGAGAGCCGCGGATCGCGCGCGAGGAACTCCGCGATCGTGGCGCCGGCGGCGTCGGCCGGAAGGCCCTTGTCGGCGTCGCCCAGGACGCGCTCGATGCTCATCGTCCTTCGGGAAGGACGGCGACGACGTCGATCTCGACGAGGATGTCGTACAGATCCGAGCCCACGGTCGTGCGCACGGGGTACGGCTCGGCGAAGAACTCGCCGTACGCGCGGTTGTACTCGGCGAAGTCGCGCTTGAGGTGCTGCAGGTGCGCGGTCACCTTGACGACGTCGTCGAACGACGCGCCTTTCGCCTCCAGGACGCTGCGGACGTTGCGCAGCACCTGCTGCGTCTGCTCGTAGACGCCGCCAGGCACGACCTCGCCGGTTGCGGGGTCCTGCGGGCCGAATCCAGCCGTGAACAGCAGTCCTGCGGCGGCGACGCCGTGGCTGTACGGGCCCGCCGGCTTGGGCGCGTTCTGGATCATGACGGCTTCTTTGGCCATGGTGTTTCCCATCTGTCTCGGAGTGGTGGAGGTTCCCCTGTCACGAACCGCGCCGCGCGGGCGCCGGTTGCGACAGGGGAAGCGGGTGCGAAGAAGGGGAGTGGATGCCGGCGGCCGAGCCCGCGCGGCGCAGCCCGCGCCCCGCGAGGGCGCCGGTGAGGGCGCCGTCGCGCAGCACGGCCACGCCGTTGACGAACACGTCCTCGATGCCGACGGCGAGGGCGCGCGGGTCGTCGTAGGTGGCGGTGTCGGCCGCGCGCACAGGGTCGACGATCGCCATGTCGGCGACCGCGCCGGGGCGCAGGACGCCGCGGCCGTCGAGTCCGAAGCGCTCCGCGGGGCGTGCCGCGAGGTGCACCGCTGCGCCCTCCCAGCCGAACGATCGACCGACGTACGTGCTGAGAAGCCGTGCGAACGATCCGGCCGCGCGCGGATGCGGCACGGCGCCCACGAAGATGCCGTCCGAGCCGCCGGTGTGGCCGTCGAGGGCGAACAGGTGCGCGAGGTTGTCGACGGAACGCTCGTCGCGCACCGCCATGACGGCGTTCACCTCGAGACGGGCGGCGACGAGCAGGTCGAGGGTCGCATCGACGACGTCGGTACCGCGACGGTCGGCGATCTCGGCGAGTGTCAGCCCCGGTGCCCACTCCCAGTCGGGCGACGGCGTGTGCCCGACACGGATCATCGACGGCCACTCCGGACCGAGGCTGGGCTTGTCGGCCACAGCCGGGAACCACTCGCCGCGCAGGCGCGCCCGCTCCACGGGATCGGTGAGGCGTGCCACGGCGTCGTCGACGTCGAGGGCGCTGTACTCGGGCGGCAGCACAGCCATCGACACGAGCGTGCACCCGCGCGTGTACGGGTACATGTCGAACGTCAGGTCGGCGCCGGCCGCCGCCGCGTCGGCGAGCAGCCGCTCGGCGGCGTCGGCGTCCACGTGCAGGTGCGACACGTGACCGCGCACGCCGTCGTGCACGTCCGCGGTGCAGATGGCGACGACCTCGGCGAGACCAGCGGCGGTATTGGTCTCGTAGCCGCCGCGCATGTGCGTGACGTACAGCGCGCCGGCCGCGGCGACGGGAACGCACAGACGGGCGAGCTCGTCGGTGCCCGCGAAGATGCCCGGCACATAGTCGAGCCCGGTCGACAGGCCGAGGGCACCGGCCTCGAGCCCGTCGGCCACGAGCCGCTGCATCTCGGCCAGCTGGACGGCATCCGCCGGCTCTGTCGACATGCCCATGACCTCGTGGCGCACCGTGCCGGCCGGCACGAGGTACCCGACGTTGAGCGCGGTCGCGTCGTCGTACGACCCGAGCAGCTCGGCCACGCCACCGCCCACGTAGGTGGGATGCGGGCCGTTGATCGCCGCGAAGTAGCGGGATGCCCACTCGCCGTCGCCGGGTGCGTACGAGACGCCGTCCTGGCCGCCGATCACCGTGGTCACCCCCTGCCGCAGCAGCGTGAGCTGAACCTCGGGGTCGAAGACCCGCCCGTCGACATGCGCGTGGGCGTCGACGAAGCCCGGCATGACGAACCTGCCGGTCGCATCCACGACGACGTCGCCGGGGCGTTCGCCGACTTCGCCGATCAGGCCGATGCGGTCTCCGGCGATCTCGACGTCGGCGCGCCGTCGCGGCATCCCGGTGCCGTCGACGATCACTCCGCCGCGCAACACCGTGCGGTGGGGCTGAGGGGTCATGCGGCCTCCGTCGACGCGAGGGCGGGCTGACCCGCGTCAGCAGTCTACGCAGTGCGTCGGGGGCGCAGGCGGCTCACCCGCCGAGCGCGGCGAGGGCCAGATCGACGTCGTCGCCGTCGTTGAAGAGGTGGAAGGCGACGCGGGCGCGACCGGCGCGCCCCGACGCCGTGATGCCTGCTGCGGTGAGCCGGGCGAGGTCGCACCCGTCGGGATCGTCCCACGTGACGATCGCCGATGCGCGTGCCGGCTCCGGCAGCCCCATGCCGGCACGGAACGTCGCAGCGAGTCCCGTCGTGTGCGTGTACAGCTCGGCAGGATCGAGGGCGGCGAACAGCTCCAGCGCGGGTGCCGCGCCCACGAACGCCTGCCAGGCGGGCGACACGTCGAACCGTCGCGCGTCGGCGGCCAGCTCGACATCGCCGCCGTAGCACGACGACCACGGGTCGTCGCCGGCGTACCAGCCGGCGTGGATCGGCGCCAGGCGTGCCGTCAGGCGCGTCGAGAGCGCCAGGAACGCCACGCCGCGCGGCGCGCAGAGCCACTTGTAGGCGTGGCACAGCACCGCGTCGTAATCCGAGGCGGCGACGGGAAGCCAGCCGATCGCCTGCGTCGCGTCGCACACCGTCAGGGCATCGACGCGGGCGGCTGCGGCGACGATGGCCGCGGCATCCGCCACCTCACCGGTGGCCGACTGCACGATCGAGAAGGCCACGAGCGCGGTCGCCGGACGCACGTGCGCCGCGAGATCGCCGAGCGGTGCGGTGCGGACGCGGATGCCACGACCGACGTGCTGGAACGGCAGCACCATCGACGAGAACTCTCCGTCGGGCACCAGCACCTCTGCGCCGTCGGCCAGGGATGCCGCGATCAGCCCTGCAGCCACGGAGGTCTGCGAGCCGATCGCGACGCGCTCTGCACCGACGCCCACCAGCGACCCGAACAGCGCCCGCGAGCGCTCGACCGCCGCGCAGTAGCCGGCGAGGTCGACGCGGCCCGCGGCGGAGGCGTCGAGGTCGGCGATGATCGCCGCGCGCGTGCCACGACTGGGCAGCCCCGCCGTGCAGGCCGCCAGGTAGTCGCGGCCGCCGGTGAACTCGCGCTGCGCGGCGCGGATCGCGGGGGAGGAGTCGAGCAGTGCGGACATGCCCCCAGCCTGAGTCACGCCAATTGCTCGCGTCTACAGCAGGTGTTCCATGAAATCCATAACGTGCGCTTATGCTCTTCGGATGACGGATGTGTTGGACGAAGATCCGGGGTTCGACGCGCGGGAGCTGCGGCTCGTCAAGGCGATCGCGGATGCCGGCTCCATCACGGGAGCGGCTGCGGAACTCGGATACAGCCAGCCGGCGGTCAGCCAGCAGCTCAAGCGCCTGGAGCAGCGTCTCGGCGTCGCGCTCGTCGAGCGCGTCGGCCGCAGCGTCCGCCTCACCGACGCGGGCCGGATCCTCGCGCGGCATGCGCCCGCTGTGACGACCGCGCTGGATGCCGTCGCCGGCGAGCTCGCCGAACTCCGCGGACTCCGCTCCGCACGTGTGCGCCTCATGGCCTTCCCTTCGGCGTCGCCGACCGTCGTGCCCAGACTGCTCGCCGAGCTCGCGGTGCGGCATCCCGGCATCTCGCTCACGTACGTCGAGGCGGAGCCGCCCGAAGCCGTCGAGGCCGTGCGCGAGGACCGCACCGACATCGCGCTGACCTTCAGCTATCCGGGCGACCGTGACGACCCCCACGGGTCGAGCGCGCGTGGACTCGACGTGCGCTCGATCGGCGTCGACGAGATGCTCGCCGTGCTTCCTGAGGGGCACCCAGGTGCCCGCGGCGGATCCGTCGACGTCGCCGCGCTCGCCGACGACGCCTGGATCGCGGGGTGCCCGCGCTGCCGCGGGCACCTGCTGGAGCTCTGCGGTCGGGCGGGGTTCGCCCCGCGCATCGCGTTCGAGACCGACAACTTCGTGGCCGTCGAGGGGCTCGTCGCACAGGGGATCGGCGTCGCGACGCTGCCGCGCATGGCGGTCGAGTCGTTCCCGCAGCTGCCGGGACTGGCGATCGTTCCGCTGCCTGCGGGGGAGCAGCGCACGATCCACACGGTCACCGCCCGCGGCGCAGACCGCGTGCCGGCCGTGCGGGCTACCCTCGCGGCCCTGACGCGTCTCATCGCGGCGCCGTCGGCGGACCCGGGGCCGACGGCATCCGCGAACTAGACTTGAGCGCGATGCCTTCTTCGCCTGATCCCCGCACCACGACCGCCACCGGCGCCGACGTCCGCGTCCGGTTCTGTCCGTCGCCGACCGGCCTTCCTCACGTCGGACTCATCCGCACGGTGCTGTTCAACTGGGCCTACGCGCGCCACAACGGCGGCAAGCTCGTGTTCCGCATCGAAGACACCGACGCCGCGCGCGACAGCGAAGAGAGCTACCAGCAGCTGCTCGATGCGCTCCGCTGGCTCAAGATCGACTGGGACGAGGGCGTCGAGGTCGGCGGGCCGCACGCGCCGTATCGCCAGTCGCAGCGTCACGACATCTACCGCGACGTGCTGGGCAGGCTCATCGAGGCCGGAGCGGTGTACGAGAGCTACTCGACGGCCGAAGAGATCGACGCGCGCAACGAGGCCAACGGCCGAGCCAAGCAGCTCGGCTACGACAACTTCGACCGGCACCTCACGGACGAGCAGAAGGCGGCGTTCCGCGCCGAGGGCCGTGAGCCCGCGTGGCGCCTGCGCGTGCCGGACGAGGACCTCACCTACGTCGACCTCATCCGCGGCGAGGTCACGTTCCCCGCCGGCTCGTTCCCGGACTTCGTGCTCGTGCGTGCCGGCGGCGTGCCGCTGTACCCGTTCGTGAACCCCGTCGACGACGCGCTGATGGGCATCACGCACGTGATCCGCGGCGAGGACCTCATGCCGTCGACGGCGCGCCAGCTCGCGCTGTACCGGGCGCTGGTGGATGCCGGCATCACGACGTTCATCCCGCGCTTCGCGCACATGCCCCTCGTGCTGGGCGAAGAGGGCAACAAGAAGCTCTCGAAGCGCGATCCGAAGGCCGACCTGTTCCTGCAGCGCGACAAGGGCTTCATCCACGAGGGCCTGCTCAACTACCTCGCCCTGCTGGGCTGGTCGATCGGTCCCGACCGCGACGTGTTCTCGCTCGAAGAGCTCGTGGCCGCCTTCGACATCGTCGATGTCAACCCCAACCCGGCCCGCTTCGACCAGAAGAAGGCCGAGTCCATCAACGGCGACCACATCAGGATGCTGGCGCCCGAGGACTTCGCGGCGCGCCTGGTTCCCTACCTCGTGGCCGCCGGCGTCATCGAAGAGCCGCCGACGCCGGCACAGCAGGCGATGCTGTCGGCCGCCGCACCGCTCGTGCAGGAGCGCATGCAGCTGCTCGGCGACGCGCCGGGTCTGCTCGGCTTCCTGTTCACGAACGAGCTGACGTACCAGGACGACGCCCTGGCGTCGCTCCCGGCGAACGCGAACGAGGTGCTCGTCGCGTCGGTGGGCGCCCTCGAGCTGGTGCCCGACACGGACTTCTCGGCCGCCGCGGTGCAGGACGCCCTCGCCGGCGCCCTGATCACACCCGTCGAGGACGGCGGGCTCGGTCTCAAGCCGCGCGTCGCCTACGGCCCGCTGCGCGTCGCGCTGAGCGGGCGTCGCGTCTCGCCGCCGCTGTTCGAGTCCATGGAGCTGCTCGGCAAGGCCGAGACGATCCGGCGCCTGGGCGCCCTGCTCGACGCGCGCGGGTAGCGCCCCGGTTTGGAGCAGGTGCCGCAGTGACGTAGACTCGTTCCTCGGCACCGCTTCGGCGGAAACGCCTTGGGGTATGGTGTAATTGGCAACACGGCTGATTCTGGTTCAGTTGTTCTTGGTTCGAGTCCAGGTACCCCAGCAAGATGACAACCCCCGAATCATCGGGGGTTTCGTCGTTTCTGCCTGGAGGTGACCCACGCTACGGGTCACCGTCGCGCCCGGCGTCGTGCCGGCCGATTCCGTCGACATCACCGTTCTTCTGCACTCCTCGGTGAAATATGCACTCGTCGGTAGAGTCAGATCCCTGACGCGGCACGCCGCAGGAGGGGACGCACGATGAGTCGGCCAGAAGACCCCCGGATCGCGCGCTCGCGCGCGCTGATCCTGGACGCAGCCCTCGAGGCGTTCCTGGAGTTCGGCTACGACGGGGTGAGCGTGGAGCTCGTCGCCGAGCGGGCGGGTGTGGCCAAGCGCACGGTGTACAACATCTACGGCGAGAAGGAGGCGCTCTTCCGGGCCACTCTCGGCAGGTCGATCGCCACCGCCGAGCAGTTCGCGCAGCTGCTGACCGAGGCCATCGAGGGACTCGAGGATGTGGAGCGGGAGCTGCCGCGGCTGGCCGAGCGTCTTGCCGAGGATGTCCTGCTCGGTCCGGTGCTGCCCCTGCGCCGGCTGCTCGTCGGAGAAGCGGCCCGATTCCCCGACCTCGTCGCGCAGTATCGCCGGCGAGCACCGGAGACGGTGCTGCGGGCGCTCTCCGCCGCGTTCGCCCGCCTGGCCGATCGCGGCCTGCTCGTGATCGGCTCGCCGACGCTCGCGGCGGAGCACTTCGCGTTCCTGGTGATGGGGGCCGAGATGGATCGCAGGATGCTGGGTGCGAAGACCGCCCAGCCGGCGAAGGTGCGGGCGCACGCGCGCGAGGGAGCACGCGTGTTCCTCGCCGCGTACGGGCGGCGCTGAACCGGCTCCGCCACATGCCGCGCGTCGTGCACGCTCTCGTCAGGCCGGCGATATCGTGCAGAGGGGGGCACCGACGATCTGAGGGGGCTCCGTGTTCGAATCCGATGTCCTGGATGTCGCGCAGCAGTCCTCCACGGGAGCGCTGCCGCCGGGTCGTCGCGTCGACGAGCTGGTGACGGCCGCGCACGCGCGGTACGCGTCGGACGACTCCGGCGTCGTCGCCGACTACATCCCGGTCCTCGGGCAGGCCGACCCCTCCTGGTTCGGGCTCAGCGTCGTCGGGGTGGACGGCGGCGTCCACGAGGCCGGGGACACCGGCATCCCCTTCACCATCCAGTCCATCTCGAAGGCGTTCGTGTTCGCGCTGGCGTGCCAGGCGATCGGTCACGAGCGCGTCCACGAGCGCGTCGGCGTCAACAACACCGGGCTGGCCTTCAACTCCGTCATCGCCGTGGAGCTCAACGCCGGGAGCCCGATGAACCCCATGGTCAACCCCGGAGCCATCGCCACCACCGCCCTGCTGCCGGCGGCGACGTCCGACGAGCGGTGGGCCGTGGTGTGCGACGGGCTGTCGCGCTTCGCGGGGCGACCCCTCGAACTCGACGACGAGGTCTACCGCTCGGAGTCCGAGACCAATCACCGCAATCGTGCGATCGCACAGCTGCTCCACAGCTACGGCCGCCTCGATGCCGACGCCGACGAGACCGTCGACGTCTACACCCGGCAGTGCGCGCTCGCCGTCGACGCGCACGACCTCGCCGTCATGGGTGCGACGCTCGCCGACGGCGGGGTGAACCCGCTGACGGGGGAGCAGGTCGTGCCGGCCGAGGTCTGCCGCGACACGCTGGCCGTGCTGGCCTCGTGCGGGATGTACGAGCGATCGGGCGAATGGCTGTTCGAGATCGGGCTGCCGGCGAAGTCCGGGGTCTCCGGCGGCATCGTCGCCGTCTCGCCCGGCAAGGGCGCCGTCGGGGCCTTCTCGCCGCGGCTCGACGCCGCGGGCAACAGCGTCCGCGGCCAGCGCGCGTGCGCCTACCTGTCGCGCGCGCTCGGCCTGAATCTCTTCGCCTCCGCCCGCTGGGCGACCTCATCGAACGGAGATGCCTCATGACCGTTGACGAGCGGATGCCGCCGACCGATGTCGAGAAGCGCTCCTGGGTGCCGATGATCGGCCTCTTCCTCGCCCAGGTGCTCATGTCGTTCAACGTGTCGGCGCTGCCCATCTCGCTGGGCGGGTTCGTGGAGGACTTCGGCGTGCCGCCGACGGTCGCGAGCACCACGATCGTCGTCTACGGGCTCGCCGTCGCGGCGCTGGTGATGACGGGGGCCAAGCTCGGCCAGCGGGTCGGCTGGGTGCGCATCTTCCGTGTCGTGATCGTGGTGTTCGGCGCGTCCTCGCTCATGATGATCCTCGCCCAGACGATGGGCTGGGCCATCGCGGGCCAGGTGCTCGCCGGCGCGGCGGCGGCCATCATCGTGCCGTCGCTGGTCGCCCTCATCGCCGAGAACTACCAGGGCGGCCAGCAGGCGACGGCGGTCGGCTCGCTGGGCTCGGCCCGGGCCTTCTCGGGCGTGAGCGCGTTCCTCATCGGCGGCACGCTCGGCACGCTCGTGGGCTGGCGGCCGATCTTCGCGATCACGCTGGGTCTGGCCGTCGTCGTGTTCATCCTGAGCTTCCGGCTGCGCTCCGACCGCGGCAATCCCTCAGTCAAGATCGACCTCGTCGCATCGGCGCTCATCGGCGTGGCGATCGTGCTGCTCACCCTGGGCTTCAACAACCTCAACGCGTGGGGCATCCTCGAGGCGCGCGAGGGCGCGCCGTTCTCGGTCGTCGGCATGTCGCCCGCTCCGATCCTGGTGGTGCTCGGCGTCGTGTTCGGGCAGCTGTTCTTCGTGTGGACCCGTCGCCGCATGCGGCGCGGGCTCCAGCCCCTCGTCGACCTGTCGGTGCTGGGGCACAGCCGCGAACGCGCCGCGGTGTACGCGATGTTCATCATCGTGGCGATGGAGGCGGCGGTGAACTTCACGGTGCCCACCTACATCCAGGTGGTGCAGGGGCGCACGCCGTTCGACACGTCGCTCGCGATGATGCCGTTCAACCTCACCGTGTTCGTCACGGCGACCCTCATCGTGCGGTTCTACCGCAGCTACTCGCCGCGGACGATCGGTCTCTTCTCGTTCGGGCTGACCACGCTCGCGCTGGTGTGGCTGTCGGTGGTGGTCACCAACAACTGGGAGACCCTCCCGACGATCGTCGGGCTCATCGTGTTCGGCATCGGGCAGGGAGCCCTCGTGACCCTGGTGTTCAACGTCCTCGTGACCTCCGCGCCGAAGAGCCTCGCGGGTGATGTCGGGTCGATCCGCGGTACGACGCAGAACCTCGCCTCGGCTGTCGGCACGGCGGTGATGGGCGCCGTGCTCGTCACGACCCTCAGCATCGGGGTGGGCAACGCGGTCGCCGACCATCCTGACCTGCCGCCGGAGCTCGTCGCCCAGGTCGACCTCGACCAGGTGAACTTCGTGAGCAACGACGAGCTGCGCGCCGTCCTCGAGCGCACAGACGCCGACGCGGCGCAGATCGACGCCGCGATCGCGCTCAACGAGGAGGAGCGGCTGCGCACGCTCAAGCTCGGATTCCTGATCCTCGCCGGCATCAGCCTCGTCGCGGCGATGCCCGCCTCGCGCCTGCCGCGCTACCGACCAGGCGAGATCCCCGTCGATCCCGAGATGGTCGACGACCCGGCCCGCGCAGATCCGTGATCGATGGATGCCGTCACGCCGGCGCGTCGGCGAGCACCTGGGTGGCGGCATCCCTCGCCAACGCGAAGTAGTCCGGGTTGTCGTCGCTGTGGACGAGGAGGATGAGCACGACCGCCGCGGCCCACGCGTGCGCCCGGCGCCACGTGGCAGGGTCGTAGCGGTCGCCGGTCGCGGCGATGAAGCGACCACGCGCCGATGAGTCGAAGGCCAGCCACGCGATGCCGAGGTCGTACGCGGGATCACCGGCCGTCACATCGCCGAAGTCGATGATGCCGGTGAGCGCCCCGTCGTGCGAGACGAGGTTGCCGGGGTGGAGGTCGCCGTGGATCCAGACCGGCGGACGGCCCCACGGTGACGCCGCCACGCCCCTGCGCCAGGCTGCTTCGAGAGCGGTCGCGGTCGCCGAGTCCAGCGTCCCGGCCACCTTCAGCGCGGCGAGGCGATCGGTGAACGCCGCATCGCGCGTGGCGAGGGGCACCCCGCGGACGGGGTTCACGGGGTAGCCGGCGGGGGCGTCGACATGCAGCGCCACGAGCGCTGCAGCCAGTGTCTCGGCCCAGCCGCCGCGGTCGGGACGCGGCACGTCCAGCCCGCGGTCACCCTCGATCCACGGGACGACCGACCACGCCCACGGGTAGTCGTCCGCCGGGACGCCGCAGACGATCGGCTCGGGAACGCGGACGCCGAGCGGTGCGAGGCGCCGGGCGAAGCCTGGGAGCACCCGCTGCTCGTTGAGCACGAGCGGCGCGGCCAGCTCACGGCGGGGGAGTCGCACCGCGAGGTCGTCGCCGAGGCGCCAGACCTCGCTGTCCCAGCCCTCGGCCACCTTGACCAGCGGGAGGTCCGCGGCATCGGGGATCCGGGCCGTGGCCTGTGCGACGACGAGAGCGCGCACGAGCTCGGCGTCGATGGTGAGTTCGGCGGCGGGCTTGTCGGGCACCGTTCGAACCTACTCCGTCGGTCACCCGCGCGGGCTTGTGTTTGTGTTGGAACATGTTGTACTGTGTGGGAATCCACGGGAGGATTCGCAGATGTACGCAACGGAGCGCCAGGAGCAGATCGAGCTCCTGCTGGCTGCGCAGGGACGCGTCAGCGTCGTGGAGCTGGCAGACCGCTTCGACGTGACGACCGAGACGATCCGGCGCGACCTCGACCACCTCGAGTCGGTCGGCGCTCTGCGTCGCGTGCACGGCGGCGCCGTCGGTCGCGAACGCGCCAGCACGCGCGAGCCGTCGCTCGCCGAGCGGCTGGAGCACCACGGTGGGGCGAAGGCCGCCATCGGCGCCCGTGCGCTCGACGCGCTGGGAGCGGACTTCAGCGGCTCCGTGTTCCTCGACGCGGGCACCACGACCGCGGCCGTCGCCACCGCGCTCGCGCCGCGGCTCGTCACCGAGCGCATCGAGGTCGTGACCCACTCCCTGACGCTCGGCCACGCCCTGGCCGCCGTCCCGGGTGCGTCGCTGTCGCTCATCGGCGGTCGCGTGCGCGGCCTCACCGCGGCAGCCGTCGGCGCCGACACCGTGCGGACGATCGGGACGCTGCGGCCGGACGTCGCGTTCATCGGCGCCAACGGCCTGTCGGCCGCGTTCGGTCTCAGCACGCCCGACCCCGATGAGGCCGCCGTCAAGCGCGCGATCGTCGCGGCAGCCCGCCGGGTCGTCGTGGTGGCGGACGCCGAGAAGTTCGGCGCCGAGCTGCTCGTCGGCTTCGCCCCGCTCGAGGCGATCGACGTGCTCGTCACCGACGCGGCTCCCGACGCCGAGCTCGCGTCGGCGCTCGCGGACGCCGATGTGGAGGTCTGGCTCTCATGATCGTCACGCTCACGGCCAATCCTTCGCTCGACCGGACGGTCACGCTGGCCGCGCCGCTGCAGGTGGGCGATGTGCAGGCCGCCCGGTCCGCCCGAGAGGATGCCGGCGGCAAGGGCATCAACGTCGCGCGCGCGATCGCCGCCGCCGGCGAGCCGTGCGTCGCGGTGCTGCCGCTGGCGATCGACGATCCGTTCGACACGGCGCTGCGGGGGAGCGGCCTCGACGCCCACCGCGTGCCGGTCGCCGGCCACGTGCGCGCGAACCTCGCCATCACCGACCCCGCCGGCATCACCACGAAGCTCAACCTGCCGGGTGCGCGTCTGTCGACCGACGAGATCTCGGCCGTCGTCGACGCCACGGTCGTCGCCGCGGCCGGGGCCACGTGGCTCGTGCTGGCCGGATCGCTGCCCCCCGGCGTGCCCGACGACTTCTACGTGCGGGTGATCGGCGCCGTTCGCGCGGCGCACGGCGCGCACGCGCCCCTGATCGCCGTCGACACGTCCGGTCCCGCGCTGGCGGCCGTCGTCGCACATGGTCGCCCCGACCTCATCAAGCCCAACGACGAAGAGCTCGGCGAGCTGGTCGGCGCGGACCTGGCCGGTGCGGACGCGCGGACGGCGCTCGACGTCGCGCGCGCTCTCGTCCCCGGGCGCGTGGGCGCCGCCCTGGTCACCCTCGGGGCGCGCGGCGCGCTGCTGGTCGACGCCGACGGCGCGTGGGCAGCCGTCCCACCGCCTATCCGCGTCGTCAGCACCGTCGGTGCAGGCGACAGCTCGCTGGCCGGCTACGTCCTGGGCGATGCCCGGGGCGAGGACGCCGACGAGCGACTGCGCCTGGCCGTCCGCTACGGGGCGGCGGCGGCATCCCTTCCCGGCACCCAGGCGCCGACGCCCCGCGACCTGCCGGGCGGCGACATCCCCGTCACCCGCCTCGCCTGAGACTCCCGCTCGATTCCCGACCACTGGAGGTCACCGTGTCAGACACCATCGCCCCAGGCCTCGTGAGCCTGGACGCCGCCCTCGGCGCCGACAAATCCGCCGTCATCCGCTCGCTCGCCGAGCGCGTCGTCGCGCAGGGACGCGCGACCGACGCCGAGGCGCTCTACGCCGACGCGTGGGCCCGTGAGCAGAAGGATGAGACCGGTCTTCCCGGGGGCATCGCCATCCCTCACGCGAAGAGCTCCGCCGTCACGACGCCCTCGCTCGCGTTCGCCCGCCTGAACCCGGGCGTGGACTTCGGTGCGCCGGACGGTGCGGCCGACCTCGTCTTCCTCATCGCGGCGCCCGCCGATGCGGCAGAGGCCCACCTCGCCGTGCTGTCGAAGCTCGCCCGCAGCCTCATGCAGGAGGAGTTCACCGCCGGCCTGCGTGCCGCCGCCACCGAGGACGAGGTGGTCGCCATCGTGCGCGCCGCCATCGGGGAGGGGGATGCCGCATCCCGGCCCGCTGACGCACCGCGGGCCGCGGCGTCCGCGGCGGCGGCCCCCGCGGCCGAGGTGTCGAGCATCGGCGGCCGACCCGCACGCATCGTCGCCGTGACGGCGTGCGCCACGGGGATCGCGCACACCTTCATGGCCGCCGACGCCTTGACGGCGGCGGGCAAGAAGGCAGGCGTCGACGTGATCGTCGAGCCCCAGGGCTCCAGCGGCTACCAGGCGCTGCCACGAGAGGTCATCGACGGCGCCGACGCGGTCATCTTCGCGACAGACGTCGACGTGCGCGAACCGCAGCGGTTCGCCGGCAAGCCGGTCGTGCGCTCGGGCGTCAAGCGCGGCATCGAGCAGCCCGCGCAGCTGATCGCCGAAGCGGTCGCCGCGGCGAACGACCCGTCGGCGACCCGTGTCGGCGGTGAGGCGGCGGCTGCGGCATCCACCCCCTCCGAGAAGCTGTCGTGGGGCGCCCGCATCCAGCGCATCCTGCTCACCGGCGTGAGCTACATGATCCCCTTCGTCGCGGGCGGCGGCCTGCTCATCGCGCTCGGGTTCCTGCTGGGCGGGTACGACGTCACGGCGGACGCGAAGGACGTCATCCTCCAGAACTCGCTGTGGGACCTTCCGGCGGGCGGCCTCGGCCAGTACCTCGGATCGGTCGCCTTCATGATCGGCTCCACGTCGATGGGCTTCCTGGTCCCGGCGCTGGCGGGCTACATCGCCTTCGCGATCGCCGACCGCCCGGGCATCGCACCCGGTTTCGTCGCGGGCGCCGTCGCCGCGCTCATGAACGCCGGCTTCATCGGCGGCATGGTGGGCGGCCTCCTTGCCGGCTTCGTCGCCTGGTGGATCGGCACATGGTCGGTGCCGCGCTGGCTGCGTGGCCTCATGCCGGTGGCGATCATCCCCCTGCTCGCCTCGATCGTCGCGTCGGGGCTGATGGTGCTGTTCCTCGGCCGCCCGATCGCCGCACTCATGGACGGCCTCAACGCGTGGCTGACCGAGCTCGCCGGCACGTCGGGCATCGTGGTGGTCGGCATCATCCTCGGACTCATGATGTGCTTCGACCTCGGCGGACCGGTCAACAAGGTCGCGTACGCGTTCGCCACCGCCGGGCTCGCCGCCGGCTCGCCCGAGAACCCGACGCCCTACCTCATCATGGCGGCGGTGATGTGCTCGGGCATGGTGCCGCCGCTCGCGATGGCCCTCGCCTCGACGGTCCTCGCGCGCCCGCTGTTCCCGCCGGTGGAGCGCGAGAACGGCAAGGCGGCATGGCTGCTGGGTGCCGCGTTCATCAGCGAGGGCGCGATCCCGTTCGCCGCGGCCGATCCGCTGCGCGTCATCCCGGCCTCGATGCTCGGCGGCGCCGTCACCGGAGGACTGTCGATGGCGTTCGGCGTGCAGTCGCTCGCCCCGCACGGCGGCATCTTCGTCTTCTTCGCGATCGACCCGATCTGGGGCTTCGTCGCGGCATTGGCTGCGGGCACCATCGTGTCGGCGTTCGCCGTCATCGCCCTCAAGCGCTTCGTCGCCCGCAAGGAGCTGGAGCAGGCCGAATCGGGCGTACCCGTGGCGGCCTGACCCGCTCGTCAGACAGAATCGGATCGTCGACGCGCCCACATCCGTTCCGACGGGCGCGTCGGACCAGACAGGAGAGAACCATGGCAGAACGTCAGGCCACCATCGCGAGCAGCTCCGGGCTGCACGCGCGCCCCGCGAAGCTGTTCGTGCAGGCCGTCCAGTCCCAGCCCGTCCCGGTGACGATCGCGGTCGAAGGCGGGGCCGACCTCAACGCCGGCAGCATCCTGTCGCTCATGGGGCTCGGCGCATCGCAGGGCACGGTCGTGACGCTCAAGGCCGAGGGCGAGGGTGCCGAGCAGGCGCTCGACGAGCTCGTGGCGCTGCTCGAGACCGATCTCGACGCACAGTAGGCAGGTTCTCGCCCGGCTCCGGTGCGGGTGAGCGAAGACGAGACGACGGATGCCGCGGGTCGAAGCCGCCGCAGCATCCGTCGTCTCGTGCGTCCGGGCGGTACGTGCGCCGGGTCAGATGTCGACGGACTCGCCGGGGTCGAGGGTGAGCAGCTCGCCGCCGTCCTGCTCGGCCGCCCAGCCCAGGCGGGCGCGTCCCATGTCGCGCCCCGCGACCGAGAGCGTGAGGTCGTGGGTCCCGAAGACCTGCCGCGGCTTGACGGCGAGGACGAAGTCCATGGCCTCGCCGATCTTGAGCCACGGCGCGCCGACCGGCGCCGCGAGCAGCTTGACGGGTCGCCCCGGCTCGGCGTACGAGTCGCCCGGATAGTAGAACTCATCGTTGACCAGCACACCCACGTTGTCGACGACCGGGATCGAGCGGTGGATCACCGCGTGCGTGCCGCCGAAGAACTCCAGTCGGAAGGGCTCGAGCTCGACGGTGTCGCCCGGGTGGACGACCGTCACGTCGAACCCGCTGGCCGCCTTCGCGACCCCCTCGGGGCCGTAGATCGGCGTACCGGGGAACTGCTCGAGGAGACGCTGGAGGTGGTCAGCCGTCCAGTGGTCGGCGTGCTCGTGCGTGACGACGATCGCGACGACGTCGTCCAGCTCGCCGAGCGGAGCCGTGAACGACCCGGGGTCGATGACGATGGTCCGGCCGCTGTCGGTGAGGGTGAGCGTCGCGTGCTCGAACTTGGTGACTCGCATGGCTCGAGTCAAGCGCTCACGAGCGGCCCACGGCAAGCCGGGGCCCCGCGGCCGGGTCGATTTGGACCGGGCATGCGCGGCGTGGCATAATCGAACGGTTGCCTGAACGGCCCCATCGTATAGCGGCCTAGTACGCCGCCCTCTCACGGCGGTAACGCGGGTTCGAATCCCGCTGGGGTCACCAGTCAGGCAACATCCCGGAGTTTACGCTCCGGATCGCTGTACGGCCCCATCGTATAGCGGCCTAGTACGCCGCCCTCTCACGGCGGTAACGCGGGTTCGAATCCCGCTGGGGTCACCACGACGAAACGCCCCCGCAGTCCGACTGCGGGGGCGTTCGTCGTTCCGGACGGCGAGACCGTCATGTGAGCCACAGCACGAAGGCTGCCGACAGAACTCCGCACCCCATCACGAACAGCGCGAGCAGCAGCATGAGGCCGCTGCCGGGCACGTCCTCGGGGCGGTCGGCGAGCAGGGCGCGCGTGAGGCGGCGATGCCGCGCACGGGCGCCGAACCACAGCAGCACCGCGAACGCGAGGCCGACGATCCCCGGCGCGAGCCAGACCGCGCCCCACGCCGGGTCGCCGACGGCCGCCGGGAGGACGCGCAGCGACAGCAGCGACCCGATGCCGATGGCCAGCGCCGTGCGCCGCCAGGCGAGCTCCGTCCGCTCCGGCTGCAGGCCGGAGTCGAACAGCGACCGGCTGCTCATCGCAGGACGACGCCCAGCAGCACGAGGGCGCCGACCAGCACGATGGTCGCGGCCAGCGCGAGGCTCGTCGCCGAGCCCGGCAGCGGCGACCCGGCGCGCAGCGCGCGCTCGGTCCGGCCCCACTCCGACCACGCCAGAACCGGCACGATCACCCCGGCCGCGATGAGCACGAGGGACGCCGCCAGCCGCAGTCCTGGCTGCAGGTCCAGGCCGAGCGCCTCCAGCGCGACGCCGCCGGCGATGAGGGCGAGGGCCGTGCGGTTCCAGGCGAGGAAGGTGCGTTCGTTCGCCAGGCTGAACCGCGCGTCGGGTTCCGCACCGCTCTCGTAGACCGACCGGGGGAATCTGCGCGAGGTCACCGTTCCACAGTAGCCACGCCCCGCCGCTCAGTCCTGGTGTTCGTCGTCGGACCGGCGCTCGTCGAGGGATGCCGCGGCCTCCGGCGTGCCGGCGGACCGTGCCGCCCGCCGCCGGCGCACCGTGCGCACGATCAGCCACACGATGAGTGCGGCGACCGCCGCGACGGCGATCCACGGGATGAGGAACCCGAGCGCCACCACGATGCCGTTGAGGGTCGCGACGAGGCCGTTCCAGCCGGCTGCGAGCCCGTCGCCGAAGCCCGCGGGGTCGGCCTCCACCGGCTGGATGTCAGGTGTCAGCGTCACCGACAGGGTCGACGTCGCGACCTGGTCGTCGAGCATCTTCAGCTGCTGCTGATACGACTCCAGCAGGGCCTGCCGTTCCGACAGCGCGGACTCCGCGGCGATCAGGTCCGAGACGCTCTGGGCCTGCGCCATGAGGGCGGTGAGGCGGTCGACGGATGCCTGGGCGGCGTCGATGCGCGCCTGCAGGTCAACCGTCTGCGCCGTGACGTCCTGTCGGCTGACGTCGGTCGCGGTGACCGTGCCGAGGTCGTCGAGTGAGCCGAGCACCGCGGGCAGCTCGTCGGCGGGCACGCGCACCGTGATCCAGGCACCGTCGGTGGGCACCGGGTAGGGCATGACGTCGGGGGCGACGACGCCGCCGAGCGTGTCGCCCTGCATCGGCTCGACGGGCTGCACGGTGCCGTCGGTGCCGATGCTCATCGATTCGACGTAGCCGCCGTGGGACTCCGCCGTACCGGCGACCGACCGTGCGGCGGCGTTGACGTCGTCGACGGTGACCGTCGCCGACGCCGTGGTCACGATGTCGCGTCCGGACGACTGCGCGGCGGAGTCCGAGGCGCCGCCGGCGGAATCGGCGCCGCCCACCAGCGGCGCGGAGTCGCGCGAACCGGCGCTGGACTCCGCCGTGCTGTCGGCGGCTCCCGTGTCGGGCGCCGCCGGCGCGACGGCCGAGCCGTCGGCGGTTCCGGTCGGTGACACGAGCGTGCCGACGGATGGGGCGATGACGGCGGCGACGACGATCACCGCGGCCGCCGCTCCGCCGGCGATCCAGTAGCGTCCGCGTCGCCGGCGCTGCGCGGTCGCCCTCGAACGCTCGCGCGCGATGTCGGCGAACAGCGCGTCCTCGATCTCGTCGATGCGCTGTGGGCTGAGTTCGGGAAGGGATGCCGCACCCTGCGGGTCCCGTGGCTGCGTGTTCATGTGCTCTCCTTCACGACGGTCCGCAGACGCGTGCGGATGCGGGAGAGACGATTGCGGACGACGCCGTGCGTGACGCCGAGCTGCTCGGCAGCCGCCTGGTATGCGTAGCCCTCGGTCGCGCACAGCCGGAAGATCTCGCGGTCGAGGTCGCCGAGGCCGGCCACCTCTCGCAGGATCGCGTCGGCGAGCGCACCGTCGACCACCTGCTGCTCGACGTCGATCGTGTCGGGCAGGCTCTCGTCGGCGGGGGCGGCGGTGTGCTCGCGGTCGCGCCGCTGCCGGCGCACGCGGTTCGCGGCCTGGAACCGGCAGATGGTCGCCAGCCACGGCAGCAGCGACTCTCCCGCCAGCTCGAAGCCGGGGAGCTTGCGCCACGCGACCAGGAAGGTCTCTTGCGTGACCTCCTCGGCGTCGGCGGGGTTGCCGACCAGTCCGTGGGCGAGCCAGTACACCGGGCGCACGTAGGCGCGGTACAGGGTGCGGAAGGCGCGCTCGCTGCCGCCCGCGGCCAGCGCCGCCAGCGCGGCGTCGTCCTGCGGGTCGTCGTGCGAACCGTCGTCAGCCATCCCCGTCCTCCGAACCTTCGAATCATCTCTCACTCAACCGGTGTCGGCACAGCCCGGATCGTCTCAGCCGGATCCGCCGGGATCGCGCGGAGGCGGCATCCCGAGCCTGTATCCTGATGCGAGCGAGAGGGAGTATCCCGACACCGCGCATCCGTCATCACGGGTCCCGACAGTGCGACCCCGGGTGCGTGACGCAGGCCGATCGGTCTGCGGGGGAGAGACTTTCGGATTCGACCGACCCCTCCTCGCCCTCTCGAAAGGCCCGCAATGGACCTCGACCTCCCGCTGTGGTTCGAAATCGGATCCCTCGTGATCCTGACGCTCATCCTCATCGCCGACCTGCTGCTGATCCTCAAGCGCCCCCACATCCCCTCCGCGAGGGAATCGACGCTGTGGGTCCTGTTCTATGTGACGCTCGCGCTGATCTTCGCGGGGCTGATGTGGATCTTCGCGGGCGGTGAGTACGCAGGGCAGTTCGTCGCCGGCTGGCTGACCGAGTACAGCCTGTCGATCGACAACCTCTTCGTGTTCGTGCTGATCATGAGCCAGTTCGCCGTGCCCCGCCGCTACCAGCAGGAAGTCCTGATGGTGGGCATCATCATCGCCCTCGTGCTGCGCGGCATCTTCATCCTGCTGGGCGCCGCCATCATCGAGCAGTTCAGCTGGGTGTTCTACCTCTTCGGCGCGTTCCTGGTGTGGACGGCCATCCGGCAGGCCTTCCCGGGCGGCGACCACGACGACGAGGTCCGCCAGGAGGGCTTCGTCGTGCGCGTGCTCCGGCGCTTCATCGACATCAGCGACGAGTACGACGGCGCCAAGATCCGCACGGTCGTCGGCGGCAAGAAGATGTGGACGCCGATGATCATCGTGTTCGTCACGATCGGGGTCACCGACCTGCTGTTCGCGATCGACTCGATCCCGGCGATCTTCGGCATCACCCAGAGCGCGTTCATCGTGTTCACGGCGAACATCTTCGCCCTCATGGGTCTGCGGCAGCTCTACTTCCTGCTGGGCGACCTGCTCGACCGCCTGCGCTACCTGCATTACGGCATCGCGTTCATCCTCGCCTTCATCGGACTGAAGCTCGTGTTCCACGCCATGCACGTCAACGAGCTGCCGTTCATCAACAACGGCGAGCACATCGAGTGGGCGCCCGAGATCTCGACCTGGATGTCGCTCGGCGTCATCGTCGTGTCGATGGCGGTGGCGACGATCGCGAGCCTCATCGCGTCGGCTCGCGACAAGCGCAGAGACGGGGATGCCGCCCCCGCCGTCGAGGGCTCCGCGGGCTCCGAGGGGCACTGACGCCGGGTCCGCGCGAGCCGAGGTCCGCCGAGCCGGTGGTAGCCTGGGCTCGTGCGGATCGCTCGCCTTCTCCTTAGCGGCCGCGACGAGTCCTAGTTCCAGGCCTCCCTCGTCGCGGAGTTCGTCGCGGGCCCCCACCCCTCACGGCCCCGGTTTGTCGCGGGCGCCGTCTGATCCGAGGAGAACGACAGAGCAATGAGCACGATCGACGCATCCGGCATCCCGGACCGCCCCCGCACACTGGCTGAGAAGGTCTGGGACGACCACGTCGTCGTCCGCGGCGAGGACGGCCAGCCCGATCTCATCTACATCGACCTGCACCTGGTGCACGAGGTCACGAGCCCGCAGGCCTTCGACGGCCTCCGCGCCGAGGGGCGCCCCGTCCGGCGACTCGACCTGACCATCGCCACCGAGGACCACAACACGCCGACGCTCGACATCGACAAGCCGATCGCCGACCTCACCAGCCGCACGCAGATCGAGACGCTCCGCCGCAACGCCGAGGAGTTCGGCGTGCGCCTGCACTCGCTGGGCGACAAGGAGCAGGGCATCGTCCACGTCGTCGGCCCTCAACTGGGCCTCACGATGCCGGGAATCACTGTCGTGTGCGGCGATTCGCACACCTCGACGCACGGCGCCTTCGGAGCCATGGCCTTCGGCATCGGAACGAGCGAGGTCGAGCACGTGCTGGCCACGCAGACCCTGCCGCTCAAGCCGTTCAAGACCATGGCGATCACCGTCGAAGGCGAGCTGAAGCCCGGCGTGACCGCGAAGGACATCATCCTCGCCGTCATCGCGAAGATCGGCACCAACGGCGGTCAGGGCTACGTGCTGGAGTACCGCGGCAGCGCCATCCGGTCGCTGTCGATGGAGGGCCGCATGACGATGTGCAACATGTCGATCGAGGCGGGTGCGCGCGCCGGCATGGTGGCGCCCGACGAGACCACGTTCGCGTACCTCGAGGGCCGTCCGCACGCGCCGAAGGGCAAGGACTGGGACGACGCCGTCGCGTACTGGCGCACGCTGCCCAGCGACGAGGGCGCCGTGTACGACGCCGAGGTGTTCCTCGACGCGAACGAGCTCGAGCCCTTCGTCACGTGGGGCACGAACCCCGGGCAGGGCGTGTCGCTGTCGGACGTCGTCCCGACGCCCTCCGACATCGCAGACCCGAACGAGCGCGCCGCCGCCGAGCGTGCGCTGGAGTACATGGACCTGCAGCCGGGCACGCCCCTGAAGGACGTCGCCGTCGACGCCGTGTTCATGGGGTCGTGCACCAACAGCCGCATCGAAGACCTGCGCGCCTTCGCGTCGGTCGTCAAGGGCCGCAAGAAGGCCGACGGGGTGCGCGTCATGGTCGTGCCGGGCTCTGCCCGCGTGCGCCTGGAGGCCGAGGCCGAGGGCCTCGACAAGATCTTCGAGGAGTTCGGCGCCGAGTGGCGGTTCGCGGGCTGCTCGATGTGCCTCGGCATGAACCCCGACCAGCTGGCACCGGGCGAGCGGTGCGCGTCGACGAGCAACCGCAACTTCGAGGGCCGTCAGGGCAAGGGCGGTCGCACGCACCTGGTGTCGCCGCTCGTCGCCGCCGCCACGGCGGTGCGCGGCACGCTCTCGAGCCCGAGCGACCTCGCTGAGCTCGTGGGATCGGCCGCGGACGGACAGGGAGCCTGACATGGAGAAGTTCACCAGCCACACCGGAGTCGCAGCCCCGCTGAAGCGCTCCGCGGTCGACACCGACCAGATCATCCCCGCTGTCTACCTCAAGCGCGTCACGAAGACCGGCTTCGACGACGCCCTGTTCGCCAGCTGGCGTCAGGACCCCGAGTTCGTGCTGAACCAGCCCGCCTACCAGGGCGCCAGCATCCTCGTGGCGGGGCCCGACTTCGGCACCGGTTCGAGCCGCGAACACGCCGTGTGGGCCCTGCGCGACTTCGGATTCAAGGTCGTCCTGAGTCCGCGCTTCGCCGACATCTTCCGCGGCAACGCCGGCAAGCAGGGCCTGGTCACGGGCGTGATCTCGGAGTCCGACCTCGAGGCGGTGTGGGCCGCCATCGAGGCCGAGCCCGGCATCCCGATGACGGTCGATCTGCAGTCGCGCACCGCCACGGTCGGCGCGCTGGAGATCCCTTTCGACATCGACGATTACACTAGGTGGCGGCTTCTCGAAGGACTCGACGACATCGGGCTCACGCTGCGCGAAGCCGACAGGATCGCGCAGTTCGAGGCGCGCCGCGAGGCGTGGCGGCCACGGACGCTTCCCGTTCCGTGAGCCGGGTCGGGCGCCCCACCAGGGCGCCCGGTCCACAGCAGCCGCCCTCGGGCAACACCCCGGGCACCCCCTCGGGCGACAGCCCCCGACCAATACAGTGAGGTCCACCGGATGAAGTCGCTTCTGAATGTCGCCGCGGGCGCCGAGACGATCGCGAAGTCGGGAGAGAAGCACGTGAACGGTGAAGTCCTCGCCATCCGCGGCGGCCGCCCGCTGACGGGCCGTGTCGAGGTGAAGGGCGCCAAGAACCTCGTCACCAAGGCGATGGTCGCCGCGCTCCTGGGTGAGACGACCAGCACGCTGCGCGACGTACCCGACATCAGCGATGTCGCCGTGGTGCGCTCGCTCCTCGAGGTCCACGGGGTCCGCGTGTGGGACGGCGAAGAAGAGGGGACGCTCCACTTCGATCCCAGCGGCGCCGTCGCCGCGCACTTCGAAGAGATCGACGCGCACGCCGGTGCCTCGCGCATCCCGATCCTCTTCTGCGGCCCGCTCCTGCACCTGCTCGGCGAGGCGCTGATCCCCGACCTCGGCGGCTGCCGCATCGGCGACCGTCCCATCAACTTCCACATGGACGCGCTGCGCGCGTTCGGCGCCGTCGTCGACAAGAGCTACGAGGGCATCCGCATCACGGCCCCGAACGGCCTGCACGGCGCGAACATCGAACTGCCCTACCCGAGCGTCGGCGCGACCGAGCAGGTGCTGCTCACCGCCGTCAAGGCGAAGGGCACGACCGAGCTGCGTGGTGCGGCGATCGAGCCCGAGATCATGGACCTGATCGCCGTGCTGCAGAAGATGGGCGCGATCATCTCGTACGAGCCCAACCGCGTCATCCTCATCGAAGGCGTCGACTCGCTGCAGGGCTACGACCACCGCGCGATCTTCGACCGCAACGAGGCCGCTTCGTGGGCGTGCGCCGCGCTCGCGACCGACGGCGACATCTTCGTCGGCGGCGCCCGCCAGCAGGAGATGCTGACCTTCCTCAACGTCTTCCGAAAGGCGGGCGGCTGGTTCGACGTGCGCGAGGACGGCATCCAGTTCCGTCGCGGCGGCGCGATCAAGCCCGTCGTCGTCGAGACCGACGTCCACCCCGGCTTCATGACCGACTGGCAGCAGCCGCTCATCGTGGCGCTCACCCAGGCCGAGGGCGTGTCGACCGTCCATGAGACGGTGTACGAGAACCGGCTGGGATTCACCGAGGCTCTCAACCAGATGGGCGCCGACATCGTCGTGCACCCTGACGGCATCGACGCACCCGGCCGCCGCGTCGCGCGCCGCGCTCTCGAGCAGGCGGCCGTGATCAACGGGCCGACGCCGCTGCACGGCGCCGACGTCGTCGTTCCCGACCTCCGCGGCGGCTACAGCTATGTCATCGCGGCGCTGACCGCCGAGGGCGAGTCGGTGGTGCGCAACATCGGCATCATCCGCCGCGGGTACGAGAAGTTCCTCACCAAGCTCGAGATGCTCGGTGCCGACTTCGACGTCATCGGGTGACCCGTTGAGTCCCCGTCGTCCGCGCGCTTCGACCGAGAAGACGCGTCCGAGTCTCTTCTGGCCGCTCGCGGCCATCATCGTCCCGCTCATGGGTCTCGTGTTCAAGATCGAGATCGAGGGGTCCGAGAAGCTGCCGCGCGAGGGCGCGTTCGTCCTGGCCCCGAACCACGTGAGCGAGATCGACCCGCTCGTCGTGGCCATCGCCGTGTGGCGCATGGGACGCGCACCGCGGTTCATGGCGAAGGAGAGCCTCTTCCGCGTGCCCGTCCTCGGCTGGGTGCTGCGTCGCACCGGCATGGTGCCGGTGTCGCGGGCGACGTCGGCGGCCGCTGCGCGCGCGACCCTCGAGGCGTCCGAGACGCTCGTCCGGCACGGTCGCGGGGTCATCGTGTACCCCGAGGGGTCGCTCACCCGCGAGCCCGATCTGTGGCCCATGCGTGGCAAGACCGGTGCCGTGCGGCTGGCGCTGGCCGGCGGCATCCCGATCATCCCGATGGCGCAGTGGGGCGCACAGCAGGTGCTTCCCCGCTACGGAAAGCTCAAGCTGTGGCCGCTGCGCCGCCGCGTGCGCGTGATCGTCGGCGACCCCGTCGACGTCTCGGCGTACGCCGAGACCGCGAACTCGCAGACCGCCCTGGTCGCCGCCACCGACGTCGTGATGGCCGACATCGCGGGACTGCTGTCGCAGCTGCGCGGCGAGCCTGCCCCCGCGGCCCGGTGGAACCCCGCCGACCACGGGCAGAAAGAGACGGGGCGCCTTGAGTCGTAGGCAGGAGTCCAGCAGGCCCCGCGTCGCCGTCGTCGGCGCCGGCAGCTGGGGGACGACGTTCGGCAAGGTCCTCGCGGACGGCGGCGCCCACGTGACCATGTGGGCACGGCGCCCCGAGCTCGCGGGCGAGATCCAGGAGGGCAAGCGCAACAGCGAGTACCTTCCCGGCATCAACCTTCCGCGTGACATGCACGCGACGCACCACCTGTCGGAGGCGCTGGAGGGCGCCGAGCAGGTGTACCTGTCGATCCCGAGCCAGGCGGTGCGTCAGAACCTCAAGGCCGTGCGGCCGCTGATCTCGAAGACCGACGCGCCGATCGTGTCGCTCATGAAGGGCGTCGAGCGCCGCACCGGCCTGCGCATGAGCCAGGTCATCGAGCAGGAGCTGGGCTGTGATCCGGCCCGCATCGCGGTGGCGTCCGGGCCGAACCTCGCGCTCGAGATCGCGCGGGAGCAGCCGACGGCCGCCGTGATCGCCTCGATCAGCCAAGAGACGGCGGAGGCCGTCGCACGACGCGCGCGCAACGCGTACTTCCGCACGTTCGTCAACACGGACGTGATCGGCACCGAGTTCGGCGGTGTGCTCAAGAACCTCATCGCCGTCGCGATCGGCATCGTCGACGGCGTCGGCTACGGCGAGAACACGAAGGCCTCGATCATCACGCGAGGCCTCGTCGAGATGACCGACTTCGCGGTGGCGTTCGGCGCGCAGCCCGAGACGCTGCAGGGTCTCGCAGGCCTGGGCGACCTCATCGCCACGTGCCAGTCGCCGCTCAGCCGCAACAACACCGCCGGGCGCCTGCTCGGTCAGGGCTACCGCTTCGACGACGTGGTCAAGCAGATGAACCAGACGGCGGAAGGGCTCGCCTCGGTCGCGCCCATCCTGCAGCTGGCGCGCGAGGTCGGGGTGCAGATGCCGATCGTCGAGCAGGTCAAGATGGTGCTCGACGGCACGATGAACCCTCGAGACATCGCGCCCCACCTGACGACAGACGACGACACCCCGCAGGGGGAGAGGACGCAGAATGGACAAGCCGGCGGTGGCGGTGCTCTTTGGCGGTCGATCCAGCGAGCACTCGATCAGTTCCGCAACGGCGGGCGGGGTGCTGCGGGCGATCGACCGTGACCGCTACCGGGTGATCCCGGTCGGCATCACGCGCGACGGCGTGTTCGTCCTGGAGGACGACGACCCCGACAAGTTCGCCCTCGACGCCGACCGCCTCCCCGAGGTGATCGACAACGGCACGCGCGTGGTGTGGCCCGAGGTGGGCGACCGCGCGCTGCGGGTCCGCCGCGCCGACGGCTCGGTCGACGAGCTCGGCCGCCTCGACGTGGTGCTGCCGATCCTGCACGGCGTGCACGGCGAGGACGGCACCATCCAGGGCTTCTTCGACACGCTCGAGATCCCGTACGCGGGCGGCGGCGTCCTCGATTCCGCGCTGTGCATGGACAAGCACTTCATGAAGATCGTGCTGGCCGCCGCGGGCGTGCCGGTGTCGCCGTGGGTCACGGTCACGCGCGCACGCTGGGAGCGCGATCCCGAGGGCGTGCGGGCGGATGCCGCGGCCCTGGGTGAGCCGTCGTTCGTGAAGCCCGCGCGCGCAGGGTCGAGCGTCGGCGTCTCGAAGGTCCACGACGCCTCCGAGCTGGACGCGGCGCTCGCGCTGGCGTTCGCGGAGGACGACAAGGTTCTCATCGAGTCGGCCATCGTCGGTCGCGAGGTCGAGGTGGCGGTGCTCGAGGGGCGCGGCGGTGCCGGCGCGCGCGCCTCCCTTCCGGGCGAGATCGTGCTCACCACCCGCGAGTTCTACGACTTCGAGGGCAAGTACCTCGGCGGCGAGGGGGCCGACGTCGTGTGCCCGGCCGACCTCACGGACGCCGAGATCGCCGCGATCCAGGAGCTCGGCGTGCGCGCATTCGACGCCGTCGACGGCCGCGGGCTCGCGCGCGTGGACTTCTTCCTCGCGGCCGACGGGCTCTACGTGAACGAGCTGAACACGATGCCGGGATTCACCCCGATCTCGATGTTCCCGAAGTGCTGGATCGCGTCGGGCATGACGTATCCCGAGCTCATCACCGAGCTGATCGACACCGCGCTCGAACGGGCGGTCGCCTGAGGCCCGGCGGGCTCTCAGCCCGCAGTGGCGTCGTCGAGCAGCGTCTCGGTGTTGGTGCACGCCGATTCGCTCTTCGTGGCGTTCTGCACGACGCGTTCGCCGAGCTGCGTGAGCACCTCGTTCGACGAGACGACCTCGTTGTCGATGAACACCTCGACGGCAGGCTCACGCCCGTACGACGTCACGAGGTACTTCGGCGCCTGCGTCTCGTCCACGATCCAGTCGACGCCGCCCAGCGTGATGCACTTCGCCTCGGTCGGGCCGGGCGGCGTCACGCCGCAGCGCAGCAGGATCGCCGAGCCGTCGTTGCCCCAGGCACCGGTCGCCTGCGCGTCGGTCCAGATGCGCGACTGGCCGTCGACGGTGTCGGGCAGTCGCACGCTCACCTCTGCGCAGGCGGGATCATTCGCGTCCTTGGCAGGATCCATGTCGACGGTCGTCGAGCATCCGGCCAGGCCGAACGCGGCGACGGCCGCGAGTCCGGCGGCGAACAGGGTCGGGATGACGCGCACCCCTCCAGGCTAACCCGGGCGTGACGGCATCCCGATCCGCGACGGTACCGTGGACGGATGGTCGACGAGCACGCGGATCCGACGGTGGGCGAGTTGAGCGAGGGCGCGATCCTGCGGGCGATCCTGGAGCGCCTCGGTGAGTCGAACGCGCTGGTCGGTCCCGGCGACGACGCCGCGGTGATCGCCGCGGCCGACGGCCGCGTCGTCGCGACCGTCGACACGCTCGTGCACGGGCCAGACTTCCGCCTCGCGTGGTCGAGCGCGTACGACCTCGGCTACAAGGCCGCGGCGGTGAACCTCGCCGACGTGGCCGCGATGGGGGCGACGCCGACAGCGCTGCTCGTGGCGCTGGCGATGCCCGAGTCGACGCGTCTGTCGTTCGTCACCGGCCTGGCCGACGGGCTCCGCGCCGCGTGCCGCGACCTCGCGCCGGGGTGCCGCGTCGAGGGCGGCGACCTCACCGTCTCGGACACCCTGACCGTCGCCGTCACCGCCCTGGGGGCGCTCGCGGGTCGCGCTCCGGTGCTGCGCTCCGGTGCACGCGCCGGCGACGTCGTCGCGGTGGCCGGCGACCTCGGACGAGCAGCGCGTGGGCTGCGCGTGCTGTTCGGGCGGTTCACGGATGCCGCGCACGCACCGCTCCCGGTCGACGAGCGCGTCCTCACGCCGGCCGAGCGCGACGACCTCGCCGCGCAGCTGCGTCCGGCCCCGCCGGTGGCGCTGGGCCCGGTCGCGGCCGACGCCGGAGCCACGGCCATGATGGATGTGTCGGACGGGCTCCTGCTGGACGCATCGCGCCTGGCCGAGGCATCCGGGGTCTCGCTCGCCCTCGATTCGGCGACGCTCGGGGACGACGCGTCCTCCGCGCTCACGGGAGGCGAGGATCATGCGCTGCTCGCCACGTTCCCGCCCGACGCCGCTCTGCCGTCGGGATTCCGCCGGATCGGCCGTGTCGTAGCGCGCGGCGACGACCCCGTCCTCGTCGACGGCGCGCGCTACGAGGGTCGCGCGGGGTGGGACCCGTACCGGGACTGGGACGCCCGCACCGGCTGAGCCGTGCCTCAGGGCGCGGTCGTGGCCCACCACAGCGTGGTGTCGCCGTAGCGCTTGGAGCGCGTCGGCACGAGACTCACGGGCAGCGCGGGCTCGGGCGAGCGCGACGCTCGCTCGATGATGACGGTCGCGTCGTCCGCCACCAGCGGTGCGAGCAGTGCGAGCGTGGCGGCGAGCTCCGTCTCGCCCACGTCGTACGGCGGGTCGAGCAAGACGAGGTCGAAGGGGCCGTGCGCCCCGCGCAGGTACGCGTCGACGGCCGACCGGTGCACGCGGATCGCCGTGCCGTCGCCGACGGCCTTCGCCACCCGGCCTGCGTTGCGCTGGGCCACGGTCGCGGCGCGGGGCGCCTTCTCGACGAGATCGACGGATGCCGCACCACGGCTGGCCGCCTCCAGCCCGAGAGCGCCCGACCCGGCGTAGAGGTCCAGCACGGCGGCGCCGTCCAGGACGCCCGAGGCCTCCAGCGCGCCGAACAGGGATTCGCGCACGCGGTCGCTGGTGGGGCGCGTGCCGGCGTCCGGCACGTCGAGCACGAGGGAGCCGGCGCGGCCCGCGATGATGCGCGTCACCCCCTCACGATAGCCCGCGCGGCGACGGCTGCCGCGTCGGACGCGTCGCTGCCTGTCGGGGCCGCGCGATAGCCTCGAGCCATGACGTCCTTCACCCTCGATTCGCGCCTGGGCGGCGCGATCGGCGGCAAGACGGCGGGCGCCCTGGAGCGCGCCTTCGGGATGAAGACCGTGGGGGATCTGCTCGTGCACTACCCGCGTCGCTACGCGCGTCGCGGTGAGCTCACACCGATCTCGACCCTGCCGATCGGCGAGCCGGTGACGATCGTGGCCGAGGTGCGCCGTGTCAACGAGCGTCGCATGAAGAACCGCAACGGGTCGCTGCTCGAAGTCGTCATCAGCGACGGCAACGGCGAGATGTCGCTCACGTTCTTCAACCAGTCATGGCGGGTGCGCGATCTGAAGCCGGGCCGCCAGGGCATCTTCGCGGGCAAGGTGGGCGTCTACCGCGGCGCGCAGCAGCTGGCCCATCCCGACTACGAGCTGTTCGACGACGAGGACGCCGCGCGCCTGAAGGCGGCAGAGAACATCCATCTGCCGATCCCGATCTACCCCGCGACGAGCACCGTCGCCAGCTGGCAGCTGCAGAAGACCGTCGAACTGGTGCTGGACGGCCTGGGAGAGATCCCCGAGCCGCTGCCGCTCGAGGTGCGGGCTCGACACGATCTGCTCGACGCGCGGACCGCCCTCGAGCGCATCCATCGCCCGCAGCAGTTCGACGAGATCGACCAGGCGCGTGCCACGCTGCGCATGCAGGAGGCGTTCGTGCTGCAGGTCGCCCTGCTGCAGCAGCGCGCGTTCGTGCGGGCGATGTCTGCCACGCGCCGCAGCCCCGGCTCGCTGCTGGAACGCTTCGACGCGGCCCTGCCGTTCCCCCTCACGCCCGACCAGGTCAGCGTCGGCGAGCAGATCGCCCGTGACCTGCAGGGCGATTGGCCGATGAACCGCCTCGTGCAGGGCGAGGTCGGGTCCGGCAAGACCCTCGTCGCGCTGCGGGCTATGCTGCAGGTCGCGCAGGACGGCGGGCAGTCCGCGCTCATCGCGCCCACCGAGGTCCTCGCGGCGCAGCACGTGCGCTCGATCGCCCGCATGCTCGGACCGCAGCTCGCGCCCGAGCTGATGCCGACGCTGCTCACCGGCCAGCTGCCGGCGGCCGAGCGCCGCAAGGCGGCGCTGCGCGCGGCCTCCGGGCAGGCGCGCATCGTGGTGGGCACCCACGCGCTCCTCAGCGAGTCCACGACGTTCGCGGACCTCGGCCTCGTCGTCGTCGACGAGCAGCATCGGTTCGGCGTCGAGCAGCGCGAGTCGCTGCGAGCGAAGGGCTCGTCGCCGCACGCGCTCGTGCTCACCGCGACCCCGATCCCGCGCACCGTCGCGATGACCGTTTTCGGCGACCTCGACGTGTCGACGATCCGCACGATGCCCGCAGGCCGTGCCGCCATCGAGACGTTCGTGGCACCGCTCGCCGAGAAGCCGGGCTGGTTCGGGCGCGTGTGGGAGCGCATCGCCGAAGAGGTCGCACAGGGTCGTCAGGCGTTCGTCGTCTGCGCCGCGATCGACGCCGAAGCCCTCATGAAAGACGACACCGCCGACGAGCCCGCGGGCGATGCGGCGGGGGAGGCGCCCCGCACGCGATGGGGGGTCGTGCAGGTCGCCGATCTGCTGTCGCGGCATCCCTCGTTCACCGACATCCGCGTGCAGATCCTGCACGGCAAGATGCCCTCGGACGAGAAGGATGCCGTCATGCAGGCCTTCGCGCGGGGCGACGTCGATGTGCTCGTGGCGACGACCGTCGTCGAGGTCGGCGTGGACGTGCCCAACGCGTCGACCATGGCGATCCTCGAGGCCGACCGCTTCGGGGTGTCGCAGCTGCACCAGCTGCGCGGTCGCGTCGGCCGAGGCGGGGTGCCCGGGCTGTGCCTGCTGGTGACCGAGGCGGCCCAGGGCACGCCCGCCCGCGACCGCGTCGAGGCGGTCGCCTCGACGCTGGACGGGTTCGCCCTCGCCGAGGTCGACCTCGAGCTGCGCGGCGAGGGAGACGTGCTGGGCGACGCGCAGTCCGGCGCGCGTTCGTCGCTGCGACTGCTGCGCGTCGTGAAGGACGCCGACGTCATCGCCGAGGCGCGCACCGCGGCAGAGAACGTGCTCGAGGACGACCCCGCGCTCATCCGCAACCCGGGGCTCGCCGCCGCGCTCGAGCACAGCGTGGGGATGGCCGAACGGGCCGCCCTGGCCAAGAACTGAGCGCGGAGAGCACGCGTCACGGCCCGGTAGGCTTTCGGCATGAGCAGCCGGATCGCCGTCGTCCCGGGATCGTTCGATCCGCCGACCCTCGGTCATCTCGACGTCATCCGCCGTGCGGCGTCGCTGTACGACCAGCTGCACGTGCTGGTGGTGCACAACCCGGGCAAGGAGGCCATGCTGCCGATCGCCCAGCGCCAGTCGCTCCTGGAGCAGTCGATCGCCGAGAGCGGCATCGAGGGGGACGTCGTCGTGGCGTCGTGGAGCATGGGCCTGCTCGTCGACTACGCCACCGATGTGGGCGCCGGCGTGCTCGTCAAGGGGATCCGCTCGCAGGTCGACGTGGCATACGAGACGCCGATGGCCATCGTCAACCGGCATCTCGCGCATGTCGAGACGGTCTTCCTGCTGCCCGACCCCGCTCATGCGCTGGTCTCGAGCTCACTGGTGCGGCAGGTCGCGTCGCTCGGAGGGGACGTCTCGCCGTATGTGCCCGCCGCCGTCGCGAGGTTCCTCGACACGGGAGCGCGGGGCATCTGAGGGCCGGACGCGGCTAGGCTGGAACCGTGGTCAGAAAGCATGTGACGGGTCCGTTCGCGATCCCGGTCCGCGATCTCGTGCACCGCGCCGGCGAGATGCGCGAGCACTCCTTCGAGGTCCCCGCGCCCGAGAAATGGGGCGAGGGTCTCGTGTCTGTCGCCGAGGGCGAGACGGTCGCCGTGGACGTGCGGCTGGAGTCCGTCCACGAGGGCATCCTCGTGTCCGGGGACGTCGACACCGAGTACACCGGAGTGTGTGGACGATGCCTCACCGACATCGCCCAGGGGCTCCAAGTCGAGTTCCAGGAGCTTTTCGCGTATCCTGGAGAAGACGAAGCTGACTTCGAGGTTCAAGACGACCACGTGGATCTTGAAACTCTGGTCAGGGAAGCGGTCGTCCTGTCGCTTCCATTTCAGCCGGTATGTCAGCCGGATTGCCCCGGCCTTGATCCGGCCACGGGTGAGCGACTGACCGAGAGTGCCGGTGCAGAGCTGAGCCAGCCGGCCGATCCACGATGGGCCGCGCTCCAGGACTTCACCCCAGACGTTCCCCGCTCGCGCGGGGATGATCCGACAGAAGAGAGTTAGCCATGGCAGGTAACCCCCCGAAGCGCAAGGTTTCCCGTTCGAACACCCGCTCGCGTCGCGCGCAGTGGAAGGCCACGCCGACCACGCTCGTCAAGACCGTCGAGAACGGCAAGACCGTCTACAGCCGTCCGCACCAGGCGAAGGTCGTCACCGACTCGCAGGGCACGGAGCTGTTCCTCGAGTACAAGGGCCGCAAGGTCGCCGACGTCTGATCGTCGCACCTGACGTGACCGACGTCACTGCCGAGCGCCTGGCGCTCGCAGAACTCACACAGAAGCTCGGGGTCGATATCGACTCCGAGCTTCTGTCGCTGGCGCTCACGCATCGCTCGTGGGCGTACGAGCACGGTCAGGTCCCGCACAACGAGCGCCTGGAGTTCCTGGGCGACTCCGTGCTCGGCCTGGCCGTGACGGAGCGACTGTTCACCGGGCACCCCGACCTCGAAGAGGGCGCGCTCGCCAAGCGGCGCGCGAGCGTGGTGTCGACGGTGGCCCTCGCCGAGATCGCGCGGGGCATCGACCTCGGCCGTCACCTGTTGCTCGGCCGGGGCGAGGACCTGACCGGCGGCCGCGACAAGGACTCGATCCTGGCCGACACGATGGAGGCCATCTTCGGCGCCACGCACCTGTCGGCCGGCCCCGATGCCGCCACCGCCCTGGTGCTGCGGCTCGTGGAGCCGCTCCTCGCCGACCCCGAGCGCTACGGCGCGGCGATGGATCCCAAGACGGCCCTGCAGGAGTTCGCGGCGCACGGCGGGCTTCAGCCCCCGGTGTATACGGTGACCTCGACCGGTCCCGACCACGACCGCCAGTTCACCGCGACGGTCGTCGTGGGCGACCTCGCCGCGAACGGCGTCGGCACCAGCAAGAAGCACGCCGAGATGGCCGCCGCGCTCACGGCGTGGCGGGAGCTCACCGGGCGTGCCTGAGCTCCCCGAGGTCGAGGTCGTCCGTGCCGGCCTCGCCCCCGCGGTGACGGGCGCGACCGTGCTCGGCGTCGCGGTGTGGGACGAGCGCGCCCTGACGCGGCATGCCGGCGACGGCTCGGCCTTCGAAGCCTCCTTGACCGGCCGCCGCATCCGCGGTGCCGTGCGCCGCGGCAAGTTCCTGTGGTTGCCGCTGGAGCCCCGCGACGGCGGCGGACCGGCGGAGCAGGCCGTCGTCGGTCACCTCGGCATGAGCGGTCAGCTCCTGCTGCGCGCACCGGGCGCCGCTCCGGAGCGGCACGAGCGCGTGCGCGTCGACCTCGCGCATCCCACGCACGGCGAGCTGTCGGTGGTCTTCGCCGACCAGCGCACGTTCGGGTCGCTCGCGATCGACGATCTCGTCGCGACGCCCGACGGCGCGGCCGGCGGGTTCGGTGGGGATGAGGCATCCGTCCCACGCCAGGTCGCGCACATCGCGCGCGATCCGCTCGACCCCGCGTTCTCGGATGCCGGGTTCCGGCGTGCGCTGGCACGCAAGGACTCCGCGGTCAAGCGCGTGCTGCTGGACCAGACGGTCGTCAGCGGCGTGGGCAACATCTACGCGGACGAGTCGCTGTGGGCTGCCCGCATCCACCCCGAGACCCCGGCTCGCGACCTGTCGACGCGCGCCGTCAACCGTCTGCTCGCCGAAGTGCGGCACGTGCTCGACAAGGCACTGGCCGAGGGCGGCACCAGCTTCGACGCGCAGTACGTGAACGTCAACGGCCAGGCCGGCTACTTCGCGCACTCGCTGAACGCGTACGGCCGCACCGGGGAGCCGTGCCCCCGATGCGGCCGTCCGATCATGCGTGTGTCGTTCACGAACCGGTCGAGCCACTTCTGCGCGCACTGTCAGCGGCTGCCGAGGCGCCCGCGGGCCTGATCAGGCGCTGAGCACCTTCTTCCACGCGCCCGCGTACGACGCGGGCACGAAGCCGATGGCCTCGTTGATGTCGAGCATGTGACGGTTCTCCTCCGCGTTGAACGTCGACACCCGGGGTGACAGCGGCGCAATGGTCCGCCACCGCAGCAGGTTCGCGCACTTGACGATGGTGCCGAGCCGATGCCCGCGGTGCTCCTTCACGACGAGCGTGCCGAACTGCTGCGTCGCACCCGACGGGTCATCGGCGATCGCGAGCTCGTTGTAGGCCACGACGCGACCCGTCGGCACGTGCAGCACGGCGGCGACCGAGACCGTGAGGCCCTGCGCCTGAAGCCGGGCGTCGCGTCGCGTCACGCGGGCGGCGTCCCAGTGCTGCTCGTCGACGACGAGCCCGCCCTGGGGCGTGTCGGTCGACATGCGCGAGAGCGTGTAGGCGAATCCCTCGACGTACTCGGGCGGCGTCGGCGACGTCCACACGACCGCGCGGTAGTCGTCGCCGGCGGCAGCCTCCGCGTCGTGGAGCATGCGCTCGACGATCGAGAAGTCCCCCGTCAGATCGAACACGCTGTTGCGCTCGACCTGCTCGAGGGTGAACCCGTGCGCCTGCTGCCGCCGCGCCTCGGCGTCCGCGGGGACCGACCCCCATCCGGTGGGCGACTCCAGTCGTTCCCCGGCGGTGTCGGGGCGGTGCAGGGTCCAGGTCTGGATCGTCGAGATGCCCCGTTCCCTCGCCTCGCGTTCGACTTCGGCGAGCAGCAGCTCCTCGAGCCCCTGGCCGCGGTAGGGCGGATCGACCATGAGGTCGAACTCGATCGCGCCGGCGTCCGGCTGGTTCGAGATCATCATCTTGACGACCCCTCGCACCTCGTCGCCGCGGAGGGCGGCGAACCCGAGCTGTGTCCAGTCGGTCTGGTCCTGCCACATGCCCAGCATCTCTTCGGGCTCTTCGTGCAGATAGTCGTGTCCGGCGTCGTGCAGGCAGACGGCGTTGGCGATCCGCACCATCTCGAGGAACACCCGCGCCTCGG
This sequence comes from Microbacterium jejuense, assembly GCF_019511665.1. Taxonomy (GTDB): domain Bacteria; phylum Actinomycetota; class Actinomycetes; order Actinomycetales; family Microbacteriaceae; genus Microbacterium; species Microbacterium jejuense_A. The sequence goes on along the minus strand of NZ_JAEUAW010000003.1, from coordinate 119,664 downwards.
CGGCGTCGACGGCGGCCGGGACGGTGACCGGCTGGATCGTGATCACATCGGCGGCGATGTCAGGCATCGAGCACCTTCTTCCACGCGCCGTCGTAGGCGATGGGCACGAAGCCGATCGCCTCGTTGATGTCGAGCATGGGTCGGTTCTCCTCCGCGTTGTAGGTGATGACGCGCGGCGACGCGGGTGCGACGTCGCGCCAGGCCAGCAGCCCCGCGCACTTGACGAGCGTGCCGAGCTTGTGACCGCGGTGCTCCTTCAGCACCAGGGTGTCCTCTTGGTGGGATGCCTCGGTCCGGTCCTTCCCGATGACCAGTTCGTTGAAGGCGCACAGCTCACCGGTGGCGATGTGCTGCGCGGCCGTGACGAGCAGCGTGCGGCCGGCGTCGGTGTAACGCCCGTCGTGCTCCGCGATGCGTGCGGCATCCCACGTCTCTTCGGCGAACTCCATCGCGCCGGTCGGGGTGTCGGTCGACATGCGGGACTTCATCCACGCGTAGCCGTCGACGTACTCGGCCGGCGTCGGCGCCGTCCACTGCACGACGCGATAGTCGCCCGAGGCGGCCTCGGCGACCGACAGCAGTCGCTCGACCTCGTCGAACGAACCCTTCAGGTCGAAGGCGCTGCTGCGCTCGACCTGTTCCAGGGAGTAGCCGTGCGCGAGGTAGAAGCGCGCGACGTGATCCTCCGGGATGCTGCCGAACCCGGTCGGCGGCGTGAGGCGCGGACCCTCTGCGGCCGGGTGCTCGGCCCATGACTGCAGGACGGTGCGGCCGTGGGCTCGCGCGGTGCGCTCGACGAGCTCGTGCGCCGCGGATCCGATTCCCCGGCCCCACGTGCGGCGCAGCAGCTCGATGAGCCAGAACGCCGCGTTCGATCCCTCTTCGTGTGGGATGTCGACGCCGACGCGACCGATCACCTCCCCGTCATCGACCACGATCCACGAGTAGCGGGTCTCGTACGTGTTGGGACGGTAGTGGGGGAGCAGCTCGTCGGGCGCCATGGCTTCGTCGCCGTGGCCGGAGATCTCGCGATAGATCTCGTTGCGGACGCGGACCATCTCGACGAAGTCGGCGGCGTCGGGGGAGTCGATCGAGTCGGGGATGACGAGGGGGCGGAATTCCAGCCCGGTGATGGTGGTCATGACGTGTGTCCTAGTCGTGGTGGAGCGGGAGTTCGGGTGGAGGGTCCGCCGCCCGCACATGGGCGGCGGACCCGGTGGCGATCATCGGCCGTAGGCGAGGATGACGCCTCGCAGGAAGGCGCGCTCGCGCTCGGCGGCGTCTTCCTGGCGACGGTAGGCGTCGGCGTGGCGGGCGCGGTCGTCCGTCAGTCGCGGGGTGCGCGTGCTCCACAGGAGCAGTCGCACGGCGAGGTGCATGGCGACGCGGTCCACGAGCGAGACGCGGTCGGGACTCGGAAGTCGCAGCGGATCGGTGTCATCCGATCGGCGCTGCGGCGCGAGACGTGTACTCATGATGGTTCTTCTTCCGATGGGAGGGAGTTCGCCGCCGACGGGCGTCGGCGACGGGGATGCCGTGCCGCAGCACGACGGATGGAGGCAGGGGGAGCGCGCTCAGCACCCGGACGCGGATGCGGCGCAGCAGACGGTCGTCGCCCGGAAACGGGCAGACTCGTCCCCTGCGGGGATCAGATGGCGGCGGGGAAGCGGCCGCTCAGCACAGCGCCGAAGGAGACGGTCCCCGACGTGAGCGCACGAATCGCCCCGCCTTCGCGGATTGCGACTCCAGTGGTGTTGTTGATCATCATCGGTGGACCTCCTTTCTCGACTTCAGACGCGGAGAGTGACGCTAGCGCGGTTCTGAGGCCCACGTCAAGCGAATTCGCAGATTCGATGCCCGCACGGCGTGTCGCGGCATCCCGGAATCCACGGCTCGTCACGCGGGATCAGGGCTTTCGCTCCGGTAGCGTAGGCGGGTAATCGACCGGGGGCGGAGGGCGCTGCCATGCACCTGAAGAGCGTGACGCTCAAAGGGTTCAAGTCGTTCGCCCAGCCGACGACCTTCGCCCTCGAACCCGGGGTGACGTGCATCGTCGGGCCCAACGGCTCCGGCAAGTCGAACGTCGTCGACGCGCTCGCGTGGGTGATGGGCGAGCAGGGCGCCAAGACCCTGCGCGGCGGCAAGATGGAGGACGTCATCTTCGCCGGCACGGCGACGCGCGGCCCCCTCGGACGCGCCGAGGTGCAGCTGACGATCGACAACTCCGACGGTGCGCTGCCGATCGAGTACTCCGAGGTGACGATCAGCCGGACGCTGTTCCGCAACGGCTCCAGCGAGTACGCGATCAACGGCGAGTCGTGTCGTCTGCTCGACGTGCAGGAGCTGCTGAGCGATTCGGGGCTCGGGCGCGAGATGCACGTGATCGTCGGCCAGGGACGGCTCGACAGCGTGCTCCAGGCGACCCCCGAAGACCGTCGCGGTTTCATCGAGGAGGCTGCCGGCATCCTCAAGCACCGGCGTCGCAAAGAGAAGACGCTCCGCAAGCTCGACGCGATGGAGGCCAACCTCACGAGGCTCAGCGATCTGGCCGGAGAGCTGCGGCGCCAGCTGAAGCCGCTCGGCAGGCAGGCCGAGATCGCGCGCGAGGCCGCGACGATCGCCGCCGTCGTGCGCGACGCCAAGGCGCGCCTGTTCGCCGATGAACTCGTCGGCCTGCGCGAGGAGCTCGCCTCGCACACCCGCAGTGAGCACGAGCGGCACGCCGAGCGGCTCGTGCTGCAGGAGCGCCTCGACAACGCGAAGGCGCGCATCGAGCAGCTCGAGGCCGACCAGCGCTCCGAAGCCGTCGATCAGGCCCGTCGCGTCGCGTACGGCCTGGAGCGCGTGCAGGAGCGGCTGCGCGGACTGTACGCCCTCGCGGGCCAGAGGCTGGCCCTCCTCGGCGCCGCCGAGGACGAAGAGCGCATCGAGCTCACGACCGTGTCGCAGGCGATGATCGACGAGGCGCGCGCCGAGATCGACGAGGTCTCTGACGGTCTCGGAGCCGCTCAGGATGCCGCAGCCGAAGCCGCCCGTGAGGTCATGCGCGCGCGTGCCGAGCTCGACGCGCTCGACGTCGACATCGCGGCGCAGAGCGCGCTGGTCTCGGAGCACGACATGCGGATCACGGCGCTGCGAGGCACGGCCGAGGCGGCTGCGTCCGCCCTGGCCGCCGTGCGCTCGGCGGTGGAGCGCCAGCAGAAGGCGCTCGATGCCGCCCTCGCACGACGCGCCGAGGCCGAGCAGATCCTCGCCGGCGTCGATCCCGACCTCATGCCCGAGGCCGCATCCGCCGACCATGCCGCAGCGTACGAGGTCGCGCAGCGCGAGAGCGCCGATGCCGAAGCCGCCGTCGGATCCCTGCGCGAGCGGCTGCACGCCGCGGAGCGCGAACGCGAGGCTCTGACCGCCCAGACGGCCGCGCTCAGCCGGGCGCTGGACGTGCAGAACGGCGCGTCATCGCTCATCGCGCAGGGCCTCGACGGCGTGCGGGGCCTCGTCGGCGACGCGGTCCAGGTCACACCGGGATTCGAGGCGGCGATCGCGGCGGTGCTCGGGCCGCTCGCCGAGGGCGTGCTGGTCGACGACCGGACGAGCGCGTTCCGCGTCGCCGAGGCGGCCCGCGATGCGCAGGCGGGCGTCGTCGACATCGTGATCGCGGACGCCGGAATGATGCGGCCCCCCTTCCCGTCGCTTCCGGGCGTCGTTCCGGCGCGCGAGGTCGTCACGGCGCCGGAAGGCGTGCTGGGGCTGCTGTCGTACGTCGTCGTCGCCGACGATCTGGAGGCCGCCCGTGCGGCGGGGCCCGCGCTGGCGGCCGCCGAGCTCGGCGGGCCGATCACCGTCGTCACCCGTCGCGGCGAGGTGTACACCGAGTACTCGCTGCGGGCGGGCGCCGGCGCTTCGCGCTCCCGCCTGGAGCTGACGGCAGAACGGGATGCCGCGGCCGAGCGTCGCGACGAGATCACGGCGGCCGCCGACAGCCTGCGCGCAGAGCTCGAGCAGGCGGTGCGGTCGTTGGAGTCCGCGAGACAGCGCACGAAGACGGCGCTCACGACGCTGCGCGAGCACGACGCGGCGCTGGCCGCCCACGCCGAGCAGCTCAACCGCGCCACGGTGAGGCACGAAGCCGCGGTCGCCGAGTGCGAGCGCCTGGAGGCCGGTCTCGCGCAGGCCACGGCGGCGGTCGAGGAGGCGGAGGGCGCGGCCCGCTCGGCGGAGGATCAGCTCACAGCGGCGCTGGAGGCCCCGCGCCCGATCCTCGACGCGTCCGCGCGCGACGGCATGCTGGCCGCTCTCGACGAGGCCCGAGACGGCGAGATGCGCTCGCGTCTGGACGTCGAGACTCTGCGCGAGCGCATCCGGGCCGGCGAGGCGCGCGTCATCGCGCTCGAACGCCAGCGGGAGCGCGAGAAGGAGGCGGCTGCCGAGGCGGCGCGACGCGCGGTGGTGCGGCGGGCGCAGCGCGAGGTCGCCGCAGGCGTGGCCGCGCAGCTTCCTGCCGTCATCGATTCGGTCGACCGCTCGCTCGCGCAGGCGCGCGCGGAGCTCGCGGCCGCCGAGTCGCAGCGCACAGCGCTCACCACCGAGCTCGCCGAGCTGCGCGCCCAGGAGTCCTCGATCCGCGAGCGACTCGCCGGACTCACCGAGAGCGTGCACAGTCTCGAGCTGCAGATCCACGAGAAGCGGCTGCATGTCACCGGGCTGCTGGAGCGCGTGCAGTCGGAACTCGGGCTGGACGAGAGCATTCTGATTTCGGAATATGGTCCCGATCAGCCGATACCGGCCGATGACGCCCTGACGGCGGCCTCCGGACCGGTGGCGGACGCGGAAGGCGTGGATGGGGCCGAGACTGCGCCCGAAGAGGGCGTCGCGACGGTGCCGTTCGACCGGGCTCGTCAGCGGCGCCGGCTGCAGGAGGCCGAGCGCAAGCTGGCACAGCTCGGCCGGGTGAACCCGCTCGCACTCGAAGAGTTCGCGGCGCTCGAGCAGCGTCACAAGTTCATGACCGAGCAGCTCGCAGACCTGACGCAGACGCGCAAGGACCTGCTGACGATCATCGAAGAGCTCGACGAGCGCATGCAGACCATCTTCCTGGCGGCGTTCGAGGACACCAAGGTCGCCTTCGGCGAGGTGTTCCCGATCCTGTTCCCGGGCGGCACCGGTTCGATCTCGCTCACGGATCCCGACTCGCCGCTCACGACGGGCATCGAGGTGGCGGTGCGTCCCGTCGGCAAGAAGATCGAACGGCTCTCGCTGCTGTCGGGCGGCGAGCGGTCGCTCGCCGCCGTCGCGCTGCTCACCGCCATCTTCAAGGCGCGGCCCAGCCCGTTCTACATCCTCGACGAGGTCGAGGCGGCGCTCGACGACGCCAACCTCGGCCGGCTCCTCGGCGTCTTCGAGCAGCTGCGGGCATCCAGTCAGCTGATCGTCATCACCCACCAGAAGCGCACGATGGAGATCGCCGACGCCCTGTACGGCGTCTCGATGCGCCAGGACGGCGTCTCGGCCGTCGTGGGCCAGCGCGTCGGAGAGCGCGTGGCGTGACGGCATCCACCAGACCCAACGACCGCCTCAGAGACGATAGGTTTCCAGCCATGACCCACCCCCTCCGCACGGCCGCCGGGATCGGCATCCTCATCGTCGGCGCCCTGACTCTCGCCGGGTGCGCCCTGCCGATGCCCACGATCGTCGGCCCGGTCGACTCGTCATCGCAGGAGCCCACGGACGACGGCAGCACCGACGAGCCCACCACGGACGACACGGGGGTCGGCGACCTGCCCTTCGACGTCGAGTTCGACGCGGCGACCATGACGCTGCAGTGGACGGACCCGTTCATGACGGACGCGAACTACACCGTGAGCACGGCCGACGACGGCAACGGCAGCTGGGCATACACCGATACGCGCACCGACTGCGTCGCGACGTTCTATCAGGGCACCATCACGGACCTCGACACGTCGCTGGACGACAGCGCGCTCACCGACTCGATGCTCGCCATCGTGCTGACGAGCGACGGCGACATGATGACCGGAGACGAGGTCGCGCAGTACGCGTACGACGACGTCCTGCCGCTGTCGCCGTGGGGCACCGTCGAGACGCGCAGTATCACCAGCTCGAGCGACGACGGCACGACGTGGCTCGACACGGCGCGCATGTTCGGCTCGGTGGGCGGCGGCATCTACCTCGGCATCCAGTGCCCGTCCGGGCAGGACGCGTCGGCGGAGTTCGAGACGCTGCTCGGCGACGGCCTCGCCGCGGTGATCGTCCCCGTCCAGTGATCGGTCCGGTCCCGTAGGTCGGTCGGGCCGCTGCACCGCCGCCTCTAGGCTGGAGGCATGGCAGAGAGCTCCTGGTCGCTCGGTCGCGCGCTGCGCGGCATGTTCGTCAAGCCCACGATCGACGAGAACACGTGGGAGGACCTCGAGACCGCGCTGCTGACGGCCGATTTCGGGCCCGACATCACCGAGCGGATCGTCGACGAGCTGCGCGAGAAGGTCGAGCGCTTCCGCACGACCGATCCGAAGGACCTCCAGCGGATGCTGAAAGAGACGCTGGAAGAGCACTTCGCCAAGTTCGACACGACCCTGCGGCTGACCGAGCGGCCTGCCGTCGTGCTCGTCGTCGGTGTGAACGGCGTCGGCAAGACCACCACGATCGGCAAGTTCGCGAAATTCCTGCAGCGCTACGGGCGCTCCGTCGTGGTCGGCGCGGCCGACACGTTCCGCGCGGCCGCCGTCGACCAGCTCGCGACCTGGGCCGAGCGCGGCGGTGCCGCGATCGTCCGGCCGCAGCAGGAGGGTCAGGATCCGGCATCCGTCGCGTTCCAGACGATCGAGTACGCCAAGAGCACCGGCACCGAGATCGTGCTCGTCGACACCGCGGGCCGCCTGCACACCAAGGGCGGGCTGATGGACGAGCTCAGCAAGATCCGCCGCGTGATCGAGAAGCAGGCGCCCATCAGCGAGGTGCTGCTGGTGCTCGACGCCACGACCGGGCAGAACGGCGTCATGCAGGCGCAGGCGTTCCTGGAGCACGCCGGCGTGACGGGTCTCGTGATCACGAAGCTCGACGGGTCGGCGAAGGGCGGGTTCGTGCTCGCCGTGCAGGAGCGCACCGGCATCCCGGTGAAGCTCCTCGGCCAGGGCGAGGGCATCGGCGATCTCACGGGCTTCACACCGCACGTCTTCGCGGCATCCCTCGTCGACTGATCAGGGGAGCGCCGGCGACCGAATCGCCGCGTCCGCGTGTCCGGGCTTTCGCCGAGGGGCGCGGTGCGGTTTCATGGGGTCATGGCGATCGAGCACGACTACTTCGGACTCCTCGAGTCGGGCCCCGACGGATCGATCTTCTGGTCTGAGAACGTCGAACTGGGCGATCAGTCCGTCACGGTCGACCTCACGGCGCCCGACCAGGACGACGTGTCGCCCGCGGCCCTCGATGTCGCCGCCGCGCTCATCTCGTCGCTCGAAGCCATCGACCTGAGCGCGCGCAACGCGATGGTCAACGAGCTCAACGACCGCACCAGCGAGGTGACCGAGTACATCCTGCAGCAGCAGGAGGCGCTCGGCGAGGCGATCGAGGACGTGCTCGTCGACATCTCGGGCGACGTCCACATGGACGTCATCCGCTCGCTGCAGCTCATGAGCATGACGATCCTCGCCGACGAGCACGGCGGAACCGATCCCTTCGCGGTCCTCGAGTACGCGCTCGACCCGGACGCGACCGACGACGTGCTGCTGGTGAACCTCGACTCCGACGGGGCGGTCCAGTCGGTCACGAGCGCCGACTGAACCGACCCGCCTTCCGGTCGGGGGGACCCGGGTTCAGACCGCCTGTGCGAAGCCGCGGTCGACGTGCACGTCGTCGGCGATGTGCGCGAGGTGCGAGGGGATCTCGCGCCCCTTCGACAGCATCGACTGCGCCCAGAGGCGCCCGGCACGGTACGACGAGCGCACGAGCGGCCCGGCGAGCACGCCGAGGAAGCCGATGCGCTCGGCCTCCTCCTTGAACTCGACGAACTCCTGCGGCTTGACCCACCGCGCCACCGGCAGGTGGCGGGGCGAGGGCCGCAGGTACTGCGTGATGGTGATGATGTCGGTGCCGGCGTCGTGCAGGTCCTGCAGCGCCTGCACGACCTCCTCCGGCTCCTCGCCCATGCCCAGGATGAGGTTCGACTTCGTGATGAGCCCCGCGTCGCGCGCCTGCGTCAGGACGTCGAGCGAGCGCTCGTAGCGGAACGCCGGCCGGATGCGCTTGAAGATGCGCGGCACCGTCTCGACGTTGTGGGCGAACACCTCGGGGCGGCTCTCGAACACCTCGCCGAGCAGCGCAGGATCGCCGTTGAAGTCGGTCGCGAGGATCTCGACCCCGGTGTTCGGGTTCATCGCGTGGATCTGCCGCACCGTCTCGGCGTGCAGCCAGGCCCCGCCGTCGGGCAGGTCGTCGCGTGCGACGCCCGTGACGGTGGCGTAGCGCAGGTTCATGCGCACGACGCTCTCGGCGACGCGGCGCGGTTCGTCGGTGTCGTAATCGGCGGGCTTGCCCGTGTCGATCTGGCAGAAGTCGCAGCGCCGCGTGCACTGCGAGCCGCCGATGAGGAACGTCGCCTCGCGGTCCTCCCAGCACTCGTAGATGTTGGGACAGCCGGCCTCCTGGCAGACCGTGTGCAGCTCCTCGGTCTTCACGAGCGAGTGCAGCGCCTGATACTCAGGCCCCATCTTGGCCTTGGTCTTGATCCACTCGGGCTTGCGCTCGATGGGGGTCTGCGCGTTGCGCACCTCCAGGCGGAGCAGCTTGCGTCCGTCGGGTGCCGCGGACGGGGTGGATGCCGTCGCCTGACCGGTCGCCGTGCCGCCGGTGCCGCACGCGCTCACGCGGTGACCCCCGCGTACTCGGCCTCGAAGACGCGGCTGACGGTGCCGATCACGTCCTTCGGGCTGACATCCGCACCGACGATCTCGCTGACGGTCGTGACGCCGGCATCCGTGATCCCGCACGGGATGATGCCGCGGAACCCGGCCAAGGTGTTGTCGCAGTTGAGCGCGAACCCGTGCATCGTGACGCCGCGCTGCACGCGCACGCCGATCGCCGCGACCTTGTCTTCGCCGAGCGGCCGGCGGACCCACACACCGCTGCGACCCTCGACGCGATAGCCGTCGACGCCGTGCTCGGCCAGCGCGTCGATAAGTAGCCCCTCCAGACGCCGCACGTGGGCGACGACGTCGACGGGCTCGTGCAGGCGCACGATGGGGTAGCCGACGAGCTGCCCCGGGCCGTGCCACGTGATCTTCCCGCCTCGGTCGACGTCGACGACCGGGGTGCCGTCGGCGGGGCGCTCGTGCGGTGCGGTGCGCGCGCCGGCCGTGTACACGGCTTCGTGCTCGAGCAGCAGCAGGGTGTCGGGGCGGGTGCCGTCGACGACATCGGCGTGGATGCGGCGCTGCAGCTCCCATCCGTCCAGGTAGGGGACGTAGTCGGGGGAGAGGCCCACGGTCTGGATCTCGAGCATCGTGCTCCTTTGCTGGCGGCGATCGCTCGTGGCGATTGCTGGATCGCGTCCAACAATACATCCCGGTCCGACGTCGGACGCCCTCGCTAGCGTGCCGTCATGAGCATCCCGCGCGGCCAGGAGGCCGACATCTCACTCGTCCTGCCCGACCGACCTGGCGCACTGGCCGACTTCGGCGATGCCCTGGGGCGCGCGGGCGTCAGCGTCGAGGGCGGTGGCGTCTGGGTCCACGACGGGCGCGGTCTGGCCCACTTCCTGGTGACCGACGTCCCGGGCGCGACGGCTGCGCTCGAGGCGGCCGACCTCGGACCGGTGACAGCGAGTCCCGTCGTCAGCGTGCGCCTCGCGCAGGATGTGCCCGGGCAGCTCGGCGCCTTCACGCGGCGGCTCGGCGATGCCGGCATCCGCATCCTGGTCCAGTACAGCGACCACGATCACCGGCTCATCGTCGTCGTGCCGGAGGCGGACCAGGCCGCGGCGACCGCGATCTGCGCGCAGTGGGAGCAGGAGCGCATCGCACGCGCGTCATAGGGTGGCTTCATGTCCACCGAGCCCCGTGCGGGGCGCCCGAAGGCGTCGTCGCGAGAGACCATCGCCGAGGCGGCGTGCGAGCTGTTCCTCGAACAGGGCTACGAGCAGACGTCGATCGTCGACATCGCCAACCGCGCCGGGGTGAGTCGCTCCAGCTTCTTCAACTACTTCTCGTCGAAGTCCGACGTGCTGTGGGCCGGTCTCGACGAGCGTCTCGCCGCGTTCGAGTCACGGCTCGCCGCCGATGACGCGAGGGATGCCGCGGCCGCCGTCCGCGGGGCCGCCGAGGCTGTCGCGGCCGGCTTCGCCCCCGACAGCCTGGCGCTGGGCATCGTGAACGCGGCAGCGATGGGCATCGAAGCGGAGTACGAGCGCGATGCCGCCCTCCGCCGGTCGCGTGTGGCGCGCGCTGCGGCCGCGCGGTTCACGCGTGGCGGCGCCGATCGCATCAGCGCCGAGGTGGGCGGTGCGGCGTGGGGCGGCGCCGTCCTGGCGGCGATCGAGGCCTGGGCGCACGACGGAGCCGGGCGCACGTCGCTCTCGCGGTTCCTCGCACGCGCGGCGGACGCCGCCGAGGCCGTGCGTCCGCAGCCCTCGGGCGAGGTGCGCCAGCTGCGCGTCGTCGCGACGGCCGCCGACTTCGACGAGGCGCTCGCCTTCTACCGCGATGTCGTCGGGATGCCGCAGGCCGAGGCGTACGAGGCCGACGGCGGTGCGCGCGTGGCGATCCTCGACGCGGGGCGCGCCACGCTCGAGCTCGCCAACTCGGCGCAGGTCCGGTTCATCGATCGTGTCGAGACCGACGGCGACGCGCCGAGCGATCCGATCCGTCTCGCTTTCGGGGTGGACGACACCGCGGCGGTCGCCGAGCGCCTGTCCGCCGCGGGCGCCGCGGTCGAGGCATCCCCTCGCGAAACGCCGTGGCACTCGCTCAACGCGCGCCTGCGCGGCCCGGCCGGACTGCAGCTGACCCTGTTCCAAGAGCTGGCACCGCCGGTCGTTGAGCGAGCGGAGCGAGACGAGACGTCGTGAGCCGCTCGACAGCCTCCGCCATCTCGCCGACCTCTGCGCTCGGTGGGTTTGCGAGGGCGGCGTGTGGCGTTTCGTCTTCGCTCGTTCCTCGCTCCGCTCAACGAGCGGATGGCACGCGCGGGCTCGCGTAGAATCAGGGCATCATGGCGACTTTCGGCACTCTCTCCGACCGGCTCACCGAGACCTTCCGCAACCTCCGCACCAAGGGCAAGCTCACGCCCGCGGACGTCGACGGCACGGTCCGCGAGATCCGGCGCGCGCTGCTCGACGCCGACGTGGCGCTGCCCGTCGTCAAGGAGTTCACCGCGAAGGTGCGCGAGCGCGCGCTCGGCGACGAGGTCAACCGGGCACTCAACCCGGCGCAGCAGGTCGTGCAGATCGTCAACGAGGAGCTCATCGCGATCCTCGGCGGCGAGCAGCGGCGGCTGCAGTTCGCCAAGAACCCGCCGACCGTCATCATGCTCGCGGGCCTGCAGGGCTCGGGCAAGACGACGTTCGCCGGCAAGCTGTCGCGTCAGCTGGCGAAGGACGGCCACACGCCGCTCCTCATCGCCGCCGACCTCCAGCGCCCCAACGCCGTGAACCAGCTGCAGGTGGTCGCAGAGCGCGCCGGTGCCGCGATCTACGCGCCCGAGCCGGGTAACGGCGTGGGCGACCCGGTCAAGGTCGCGAAGGACGGCGTCGAGGTCGCCCGCCGCCAGCAGCACGACGTCGTCATCATCGACACCGCCGGACGCCTCGGCGTGGACGCCGAGCTCATGAAGCAGGCCGCCGACATCCGCAAGGCCACCGACCCCGACGAGGTTCTGTTCGTCATCGACGCGATGATCGGTCAGGATGCCGTCAACACGGCGAAGGCCTTCCAGGACGGTGTCGACTTCACCGGCGTCGTGCTCTCGAAGCTCGACGGCGACGCGCGCGGCGGTGCTGCGCTCTCGGTGGCGTCGGTCACGGGGCGCCCGATCATCTTCGCGTCGACGGGTGAGGGCCTGGACGACCTCGAGGCGTTCCACCCCGACCGCATGGCGAGCCGCATCCTCGACCTCGGCGACATCCTCACGCTCATCGAGCAGGCGCAGCAGGCGTTCGACGAGGCCGAGGCGCTCAAGGTCGCCGAGAAGCTGGCCACCGAGCAGTTCACGCTGGAGGACTTCCTCGAGCAGATGCAGCAGATGCGCAAGATGGGCTCGATGAAGAAGATGCTCGGGATGCTCCCGGGCATGGGCTCGATGAAGCAGCAGCTCGACGACTTCGACGAGCGCGAGATCGACCGCACCGAGGCGATCATCCGCTCCATGACGCCGGCCGAGCGCCGCAACACGAAGCTGCTCAACGGCTCGCGCCGCCTGCGCATCGCGCGCGGCTCGGGCATGACCGTCACCGACGTCAACCAGCTCGTGCAGCGCTTCGAGCAGGCGGCGAAGATGATGAAGACCGTCGCCCGGGGCGGGGTGCCGAGCATCCCCGGCATGGGCCCGGTGCCCGGTGCCGGGCGTCCTGGTGCGTCGTCGAAGCGCGGCAAGCAGCAGAAGGCCAAGGGCTCGCGCTCGGGCAACCCCGCGAAGCGCGCCGCCGAGAACGCCGGCATCGCGGCCCAGGCTCCCCAGGCGCCGACCGGGTCGGGCTTCGGTCTCGGCGGCGGGAAGGGCGGGCCCAGCGAGGCCGACCTCGCCGAGCTGCAGAAGATGCTCGGTCGCGGCTGACCTGTGCGATGAGGGATGCCGGCGGCCCCGGCATCCACTTCTCCGTTCTCACATCAGGAGATCTCGCCGCGACAGGGTGATCCGGTCAGAATCGTCCTGCGGTCGCGAGGTCTCCTGATCTGGCGCAGAGGAAGAGCCGCGGATCAGCGCCCGAGGCCCGCCAGGTGCTCGCGCAGCGTCGGCCCGGAGCGGAACTCGCCCACGAGGTGACGCACGACCTCGCGCAGGTCGCCGTCGGCGGCGTCCGCGATCGCGAGCTGACGCGCGTAGCTCGCTCCGTCGGTGAGGATCGCCTCGACGCCGGCGAGCTCGCGGGCGCACTTGAGCTCGACGGCGATGTCGGCGACCTCGTCGAGCGTCTCGCGCAGGTGCTCGACGACGGGGCGCTGCGTCCCGAGGTGGTCGACGATGACGCGGGCGTCGAGACCGTAGCGGGCGGCGCGCCACTTGTTCTCGCGGATGAACCACGGCTGGATCGTCTCGAGCTCCAGTCCTTCGTCGAGCCGCCGCGAGAAGTGCTCGACGAGCACCTGCACGAGGGCCGCGACAGCGGCGAGCTCGGGCAGTGTCGACATGCCGTCGCACGCGCGCACCTCGATGGTGCCCCAGCGCGGCGCGGGCCGGATGTCCCACCGGACCTCGGTCGCGTCAGCCATCACGCCGGTGCCGACCATGTCGTCGAGGTACCGCTCGAACTCGCTCCAGTCGTGCAGCGGCCAGGGGAGTCCTGCCGTGGGCAGCTGCTGGAACACGAGGGCGCGGTTGGAGGCATAGCCGGTGCGCTCGCCCGCCCAGAACGGGCTGGATGCCGACAGCGCCTGCAGGTGCGGCAGGTAGACGGCGAGGGCGTTGATGATCGGGAACACCTTGTTCACGTCGTCGACGCCGACGTGGATGTGGATGCCCCAGATCATCATGTTGCGTCCCCACCACTGGGTGCGCTCGATGAGCTTGTGGTACCGCGTCTTGTCGGTGACGCTCTGGTCGTACCACTGCGCGAAGGGATGGCTGCCGGCGCAGAGCAGGTCGACGCCGTGCGGATCGGTGTAGGTGCGCACCGCGGCGATGGCGTCGGCGATGTCGTCGACGGCTGCGGCGACGGTGTCGCCGACGCCGCTCGTGACCTCGACGGTGTTGGTCAGCAGCTCGCCGGTGACGGTGTACCGCTCCAGCGACGAGTCCTCTTCGAGCGCCGCCAGCAGCGGGGGCGCCTGCCCGATCAGGTCGCCGGTCTCGGCGTCCGCCAGCATGAGCTCCCACTCCAGTCCCACCGAAGAGCGGGCGGATGTCGCGAAGGGCACCGTCATGGGCACAGTCTGACATGGGGATGCCGTACATCGAGCGGTTCGTCACACGTGGCGTCATCTGGCACAATAGAGGGTCGGAACAACGCGCTCGACCCTCTATCCAGCGTGCTGTTCCTCCTCTGAGCTCCCGCCGGGTGTGCACCCCACGCTCCAGGCGACCGGTTCGTTCCCTTCCACACATTCAGGAGAATCGTGGCTGTCAAGATTCGTCTCAAGCGCCTGGGCAAGATCCGCGCGCCTTACTACCGCATCGTCGTGGCCGACTCGCGCACCAAGCGCGACGGCCGTGTCATCGAAGAGATCGGCAAGTACCACCCCACCGAGGAGCCCTCGTTCATCGAGGTCGACTCCGAGCGTGCGCAGTACTGGCTGGGCGTCGGCGCGCAGCCGACCGAGCAGGTGCTCGCCATCCTCAAGCTGACCGGCGACTGGGGCACGTTCAAGGGCGACAAGGACGCCGTCTCGACGGTGAAGACCCGCGAGGACAAGGCCGCGTTCGAGGTCGACGCCTCGAAGAAGTCGGTCATCAAGCCGAAGGCTGAGAAGAAGGCCGAGGAGCCCGCCGAGGCTCCCGCCGACGAGGCGACCGACGCGGCCGACGAGGCCGCCGAGTCCGCCGAGTAATCCGTTGCTCGCCGCCGCGCTCGAACACGTCGTCAAGGGGATCGTCGATCACCCGGACGACGTCCGCATCGACTCGTCCACGTCGCCCCGCGGCGACGTGCTCGAGGTGCACGTCCACCCCGATGACCGGGGTCGCGTGATCGGGCGCGGCGGCCGCACGGCCAAAGCCCTGCGCACCCTCATCACTGCCCTCGCCGACGGCCGCCGCGTGCGCGTCGACGTGGCGGACGACTGAGGTGGCAGGCCAAGACACCACGGGTCCGGGCGAGGACGCCCGCAAGCCCGTGAACGCAGTACCCCCCACCGGCAAGACGCAGCTGCGGGTCGGTCGCCTCGTGAAGGCGCACGGACTCAAGGGCGCGATCAAGCTGGAGCTGTACACCGACGACCCCGACGGGCGCTTCGTCCCCGGCGCGACGTTCACCCTCCAGGTGCCCGAGTCGTCGCCGTGGCACGGCAAGCCGCTCACCGTCCGCGACTTCAGGTGGATGAACAGCCACCCCGTCGCGTTCTTCGAGGGCGTCGACGACCGCAGCACGGCGGAGGAACTCATCCGCGCGATCCTGTGGATCGACGAGGACGCGCAGTCCGCGCCGGCTGAAGAGGACGCCTGGTTCGACCACCAGCTCGTCGGGCTGGACGTCGTGCGCGACGGCGCCGTCGTCGGCCGCGTGTCGCGCGTCGAGCACCTCCCGGCGCAGGATCTGCTGATCGTGCGCGTCGGCGATGACGAGGTGCTCGTGCCGTTCGTCAAGGCGATCGTGCCCGAGGTCGACGTCCCCGGCGGCCGCGTCGTGGTGACGCCCCCGCCTGGACTGTTCGAGGACCTCCCGGACGAACCGGCCGACGAGGCGCCCGCTGCGCCCGAGCAGGCCGACGAGGCCGACGCCGAGGACTGATCGGCTTCACACCCGCGGCGGGCCGCGCGTGCAGCAGATGTGATCTGCGGGAAACACGGCGGGAAACGCTTCGGAACCTCCATGCCGGAGCCTGGATGGCATGGGTGATGCCGGCACTGCACTGGGCTCCGTGCACGGCTCCGCTCTCGGTGCGGAGCAGACCGTGCGCACCGTGTGCTCGTACTGCGGCGTCGGGTGCGGCATCGCGGTCACGGCCGCACCCGCCGGGGCGGGGCATCCCCTCGCGATCTCGAAGGTCGCGGGCGACCGGGAGCACCCCACGAACGCCGGCCGGCTCTGCACGAAGGGCGCGACGCACGCCGACCTGATGCGTGCGCCGGGGCGCCTGACGACGGCGCTCGTCCGTCCGTCGCGGGGCGAGCCCGCCGTTCCGGCTCCCGTCGCGGACGCCGTGAGGGATGCCGCCGCCCGCCTGCGCGCGATCGTCGATGAGCACGGTCCCGACGCCGTCGCGCTGTACGTCTCGGGCCAGATGAGCATGGAGGCGCAGTACCTGTCGAACAAGCTCGTCAAGGGCTACCTGCGCGGCATCCACATCGAGTCGAACTCTCGCCTGTGCATGGCGTCGGCCGGCACGGGCTACAAGCAGTCGCTCGGGGCGGATGGTCCGCCGGGTTCGTACGAGGACTTCGACCGCGCCGACCTGTTCTTCGTGATCGGGTCCAACACCGCGGACTGCCATCCGATCCTGTTCCTGCGGATGGCCGATCGGCTCAAGCAGGGCGCGAGGCTCATCGTCGTCGATCCGCGGCGCACCGCCACCGCCGACCGCGCCGACCTGTTCCTGCAGATCCGGCCCGGCACTGACCTCGCACTCCTCAACGGCCTGCTGCACCTCCTCGTCGAGGCGGGCGACATCGACGAGGACTTCATCGCCGCGCACACCGAGGGCTGGGAGCACATGCCCGAGTTGCTCGCCGAGTACCCGCCGGAGCGCGTCGCCGAACTGACCGGGCTGGACGAGGACGACATCCGCACGGCCGCCCGCTGGATCGGCGAGGCCGGCGAGTGGATGACTCTGTGGACCATGGGCCTCAACCAGTCCACCCACGGCACGTGGTCGACGAACGCGATCTGCAATCTGCATCTGGCCACCGGCGCGATCTGCCGGCCCGGCAGCGGCCCCTTCTCGCTCACGGGTCAGCCCAATGCCATGGGCGGGCGCGAGATGGGCTACATGGGGCCCGGGCTGCCGGGGCAGCGCGCGGTGTTCAGCGCCGCCGATCGCGCATTCGTCGAGGAGCAGTGGGGGATCGCTCCCGGGTCGATCCGCGCGGAGTCCGGTGCGGGGACGATCGACATGTTCCGCCGCGCCGCGGCGGGCGAGATCAAGGCCGTCTGGATCATCTGCAGCAACCCCGTCGCCTCCGTCGCCAATCGCCGCACGGTGATCGAGGCGCTCGAGACGGCCGAGCTGGTCATCGTGCAGGACGTGTACGGCGACACCGCCACGGCCGCCTACGCCGACGTGGTGCTGCCGGCGACGCTGTGGGTCGAGGCCGACGGCGTGACCGTCAGCAGCGACCGCACCATGACGCTCGTGAAAGAGATCGTGCCGGCACCGGGCGAGGCCCAGCCGGACTGGCTCACGATCTGCCAGGTCGCGCGCGCGATGGGCTATGACGACTTCGACTTCGCCTCGAGCGAAGCGGTGTTCGACGAGATCAGGCGGTTCTGGAACCCGCAGACGGGGTGGGACCTGCGCGGCGTCACGTACGAGCGCCTGCGCCGCTCGCCGGTGCAGTGGCCGGCGCCGCCCGACGACGCCGAGGCGCGGCATCCGATCCGCTATCGCAACGACGGCATCAGCCAGACCCTCCATGTCGAGGCGGACGGCACCGTGCCGCTGCTCGCGTTCGCCACGCCGTCCCGGCGCGCGCAGTTCCTCGCGCGCCCGCACCTCGATCCGGCCGAGCTCCCCGACGACGACTACCCGTGGGTGCTCAATACCGGACGGCTGCCGCACCACTGGCACACGCTCACCAAGACCGGACGCGTCGACAAGCTCGCCCGGCTGCACCCCGGCCCGTTCGTCGAGATCAACCCGGTCGACGCCGAGCTGCACGGCATCGGAGACGGCGACCAGGTCGAGGTGTCGTCGCGGCGCGGACGCGTCGTGCTGCCCGCCGTCGTCACCGACCGCGTGCAGCAGGGGGGCCTGTTCGCGCCGTTCCACTGGAACGACGAGCACGGCGAATACGTCACGGTCAATGCCGTCACGAGCGACGCCGTCGACCCTTTGTCGGCCCAGCCCGAGTTCAAGTACGCCGCGGTGTCGGTGCGGCGCGTCGGTCCCGCGCCGGCAGAGGAGCGCGGATCGGACGCCGAGGCGGCGCTCGCCTCGGCCGGGGCGGCTCTCACGCCGCCGCCGCTGACCGACGTCGAAGGCGCGTACCTGGCGGGGTTCCTGTCGATGGTGCGCACGGTGACGCCGGCACCGGGGGAGGTGCCCGTGCTTCCGCGCGAGGCGCCGCTCGCACCGTTCGTGCGGGCGTGGTTCGACGGGGTGCTGGCCGGCGCCTACTCCCGCGGGGCGGCTCCCGACGGCGGCGGGATGCCGGCGGCCCACGCCGCCGACGAGGTCGTGGTGCTGTGGGGGTCGCAGACGGGCAATGCCGAGGAGTTCGCGGCGGCGGCGACCGCCGCACTCGGGGCACGGGGGATCCCCGCACGCGCGCGCAGCATGGCCGAGCTGCGGGCGTCGGACCTCACCGAGGTGCGCCGCCTGCTCGTGGTGACCTCGACCTTCGGCGACGGCGGCCCGCCCGACAACGCGGCCGCACTGTGGCACGAGCTCAACGCCGATAGCGCTCCGCAGCTGTCAGGGCTGCAGTACGCCGTGCTCGCGATGGGCGACTCCAACTACGACGACTTCTGCGGCCACGGCCGCCGGCTCGACGAGCGCCTCGGAGAGCTCGGGGCCACCGCGCTGCTGGAGCGGGTCGACGTCGAGCCCGACGCCGACGGCCCGCGCGAGGCGTGGCTGAGCCAGATCCTCGCGGCGCTCGTCGATTCGGGCGCAGGCGCCGGCGGATCAGGCGGTGCGGCATCCCTCGCGCCGCCGGCGACGGACACGGCGGCGCCCGCGAGGCGCCTGTTCACGCGGGCCAACCCGGTCCGCGCGACGCTCGTGCGCAACGACCTGCTGAGTGGACCCGGATCGCAGAAGGAGGTGCGCCGCTTCGCGTTCGACCTCTCCGACACGGGCGCCGCGTACGAGGCCGGCGACTCGCTCGGCGTCGTGTGCGCGAACTCGCCCGCGGTCGTCGCCGAGTGGCTGGAGGCGACGGGGATCCCGGCGAGCGCGGTCGTCGAGCTGGACGGCGAGGAGCGCACGTTCGCCGACGCTCTGCGCACGCGGCTGGACATCACCAAGACGCCGCTGGACCTCGTGCGCTTCGTCGCCGAGCGCAGTGCGGACAGCAGGCTCTCGACCCTGCTGCGCCGCGAGAACAAGAGCCGTCTGGACCAGTTCCTGTGGAGTCAGCAGGCGATCGACCTCGTGCGGGACTTCCCCGTGACCGCGACCGCCGAGGAGTGGGCAGGCGTGCTCAAGCGCCTGCAGCCGCGGCAGTACTCGATCTCGTCGAGCCCCAAGACCGACCCCGACACCGTCGAGCTCACCGTCTCGGTCGTGCGCTTCGAGACGGAGTCCGGGCGTGCGCGCGGCGGGGTGTGCTCGACGTTCCTCGCCGACGGCGAGTCCCGCGTCGCCCCGGTGTATCTGCAGCGCACCCCGGCCTTCCGGCCGCCCGCTGCGCCCGAGACTCCGATGATCATGATCGGCCCGGGCACGGGGGTCGCGCCGTTCCGGGCGTTCCTGCACGACCGACGCGCCGACGGGCATCCCGGGCGCAACTGGCTGTTCTTCGGGGAGCAGCACGCGGCGACCGACTTCTATTACCGCGACGAGCTCGTCGCCATGCACGATGACGGCTTCCTGACACACCTGGACGTCGCGTTCTCGCGGGATCAGCGGCAGAAGGTCTACGTGCAGGACCGCATGCTCGAGCACGGGGCCCGGTTGTGGCGCTGGCTGGAGGACGGCGCGCACGTCTACGTGTGCGGCGACGCGAGCCGCATGGCCAAGGACGTCGAGGCGACGCTCGCGACGATCGCGCAGCAGCACGGCGGGCTCGGCGAAGACGCTGCGGCGGACTACCTCCGCACCCTCGCCGCCGACGCCCGCTACGTGCGCGACGTGTACTGACCGCCGGCGCACCCGAAGCCGCCGCAGCGCTCCGTGTCCCGCTTGCGTGCGATCGTGTCCCGATATCCGCGGCGACCGTGGTGTGTCGTGGCCGGAATCGGGACATGCCGGGGAGACACCGAGTGGCGGGACCGAGTGGCGAGACCGAGTGCCGGGCGAACGCAGAGCGGAGTGGATGCCTCGGGTCGAGGCATCCACTCCGCTTCAGCCGGCGTCAGATGCGCTGCTTCGCGAGCGACGCACGCGGGACCACATAGACGAGCAGCGTCACGAGCAGGAGGGCGACGTAGGCGGCGACGAACCCGATGAACGCGGCGGTGTAGCCGCCCGTTGCGAGCTGGGACGCGTTGAGCACCTGAGGCACGAGGAACCCGCCGTACGCCCCGATCGCCGAGATGAGGCCGAGCGCCGCGGCGGACTTGCGCATCATCTTCGTGGCCTCGGCGCTCTCGGGTGCGAAGCCCTTCGCGATCGTGCGTGCGGCGAAGATGCTCGGGATCATACGGTACGTCGAGCCGTTGCCCATGCCGGTCGCGGCGAAGAGAACGAGGAACACCGCGAGGAACACCGGGAAGCTCCGCAGCGGCAGCGTCCACACGAGCGTCAGCGCCCCGAGGGCCATGATCGCGAAGGCGCACACCGTCACGCGGGCGCCGCCGAAGCGATCGGCGAGCCGCCCGCCGTACGGACGCGCCAGCGACCCGACGAGCGCGCCGAGGAAGGCGAGCGAGACCGCCGCCTGTCCGACCTGGATGGTCGAGAACTCGGGGAACTGGTCGGCGATGAGCTTGGGGAACACACTCGCGAAGCCGATGAACGAGCCGAACGTGCCGATGTACAGCACCGCCATCACCCACAGGTGCGGCTCGCGCAGAGCGGCCGCCGAGCCGCCGAAGTCCGCCTTGGCGGACGACAGGTTGTCCATGTAGCGCCAGGCGCCGAACATCGCGACGAGGATCAGGGGGATCCACATCCACCCCGCCAGTGAGATGTTGAGCGTCGCACCCGCGCCGAGGGTCACCACGATGGGCACGGCGAACTGCGCGACCGAGGTGCCGAGGTTGCCGCCGGCGGCGTTGAGCCCGAGCGCCCAGCCCTTCTCCTTCTGCGGGAAGAAGTACGTGATGTTGGCCATGGAGCTTGCGAAGTTGCCGCCGCCGACGCCGCCGAGCGCCGCGACCGCCAGGAGCACGCCGAACGGCGTGTCGGGGTTGGAGACGACGATGCCGAGAAGCACCGCCGGGATGAGCAGGAGCCCCGCCGACACGATCGTCCAGTTGCGCCCGCCGAAGATCGCCACCATGAACGTGTAGGGGAATCGCAGGGTCGCGCCCACGAGGCTCGGCAGCGAGATGAGCCAGAACGACTCGGAGCTGGTGAGGTCGAAGCCCGCGGCGGGCAGCATCACGACGACGATGCTCCACAGCTGCCAGATGATGAATCCGAGGAACTCGGCGAAGATCGACCAGCCCAGGTTGCGCCGCGCGATCGCGCGGCCCTCGGCGCTCCAGAACGCGGGATCCTCGGCGTTCCAGCCGTCGACCCAGCGCCCGGGTCGCCGGGTGAGTGGGCTTGCGACGGGCGTGTGCGGTGGAGCTGCGGCGGCCGTCGTCGACGGCACATCGGTCGTGGTCATGGCGCCTCCTGTGCAGACACTGCGGGTGAGTGTGCGTCCACGCTACGAACGGGGTGTTTCGGGCGGTCGAGCCGCGGGGTTACCTCTCCGTCACTTCTCGATCACCCCTGTCGGCCCGGTGAGGTGGGGGAGCCGTCACACGTCCGAAACACGCGCAGCTTCTAGACTCGAAGGCATGCGCGTCGACATCGTCACGATCTTCCCGACGTTCTTCGACGTGCTCGGCGTCTCGCTCATCGGCAAGGCCCGTGACCGCGGCATCCTCGACATGCATGTCCACGACTTGCGGGACTGGACCCACGACCGCCACCGCACCGTGGACGACACGCCCTACGGCGGCGGCGCCGGCATGGTCATGAAGCCCGAGCCGTGGGGCGAGGCGCTGGACGCCGTGCTGAGCGAGGACGCCGTGCTGCTCGTGCCGTCGCCCGCCGGCGAGCTGTTCTCGCAGCCGCTCGCGCGCGAGCTCGCGCAGGAGCAGCACCTGGTGTTCGCGTGCGGGCGCTACGAGGGCATCGACCAGCGCGTCGTGGACCACTACTCCTCTCGCGTCCGCGTGCGCCTCGTGAGCCTCGGCGACTACGTGCTCAACGGTGGCGAGGTGGCGGCGATGGCTGTCATCGAGGCGGTGTCGCGTCTGATCCCGGGCGTCGTCGGGAATCCGGAGAGCCTCGTCGAGGAGTCCCACGAGCTGGGCCTGCTCGAATACCCCAGCTACACCAAGCCCGCCCAGTGGCGCGGGCTCGAGGTGCCGCCGGTGCTCCTGAGCGGCAACCACGGGGCCATCGCGGCCTGGCGCCGCGAGCAGAGCCTCGAACGCACGAAGGCGCACCGGCCCGACCTGCTCGAGGGCGCCGACACCGCCGCGACGGACTGAGCGGCCGTCTCAGGCGGGATCGACGACGTCGATCCGGTACCCGCGCTTGACGACGGTCTTCACGAGATCCGGCGTTCCGAGCGCCTCGCGCAGGCGCGCGACGGCCATCTCGACGGCGTGCGTGTTCTCGCCCGAGCGGGGAAGCACCGTCTGCAGCCGCTGGCGCGAGACGACGCCTCCGCCCGCGTCGAAGAGCGCCGCCATGAGGTCGGCGCCGGTGCGCGACAGCGGGATGTGACGTCCATCGAGCACGACGCCGGCGCTGCGCAGCTCGAGTCGTCCCGCTCCGGTCTGCAGGGACTCGGCGTGCCCGCCGCCGAAGTGCGACACGACCGCGCGCACGAGGGCGCCCAATCGCCCGCGTTCGGCGATGAGGGTCTCGGCTCCGGCGGCCTGCAGCGGCCCCGCCGTGATCGGGCCGACGGCCGCCAGCAGCAGGCGTCGGCGACGCGTGCGGTCGACGATCGACTCCAGTGCGCCTTCGCGCGCTGCGGCGGCCATCCACTCCGCCGCGCCGGGGGCCGACGTGAAGAGCACGGCGTCCACCTCGCCCGCTGCCGCGGCCACCACCGACCTCGCGACGACGGCGGGGTCGGGCGGCGGGCCCCACCGGTACACCGTGAGGCTCACGACGTCGGCGCCGGCATCTCCGAGCAGCTCGTCGAGGCCGTCGGCCCCTGAGCCGTGGTGCTGAACGGCGACGCGCTGACCGGCCACGCCCTCCGCCAGCAGGTACTCGCCGAGCTCTGCCGACGTCTCGGATTCGGCGACCCAGTCCGCGGTGAATCCCGCCTGCTGGATCGCGCCGCGCGCCTTGGGCCCGCGCGCGACGATGCGCGCTCCCGCGAGCGCCGCGTGCAGCTCGTCGGCGAGGCCCGCCTCGTCGGCCGCCTCGATCCATCCGCGGAACCCCACGCCCGTCGTGGCCACGACGATGTCAGGCGGTGCCGAGATGAGCGAGCGCGTCGCGGCGATCAGCGAGTCGTCGTCGATGTGCGGCACGATCGTGAGCGCAGGCGCCTGACGGACGATCGCGCCGTGACGCTCGAGCGCGGCGGACAGCTCTGACGAGCGTCGGTCGACGGCGATGACGACGGTGCAGCCGTCGAGCGCGGCCGACAGGGTGGGACGTGTGGTGGAGCTCAACGGACGGTGTCACCTGTCATCTCGTGCGCGGGGAGCAGCAGTTCGGCGCGGGCGACATCGCCGACGACGATGACCGCCGGATTGCGGATGCCGGTGCGCCCGGCATCCAGCACCGCACTCCCGAGGGTAGTGCGCGTCGTGCGCTGGTCGAGATGGTGGCCGCGCTCGACGATCGCCACCGGGCGGTCGGCAGCGACGCCCGCGCGCAGGGCGTCGGCCACGATGCGGGGGATCGCGCTCACTCCCATGAGGATCACGGTCGTGACCTCGGGGTCTCGCAGCGCCGCGAGGGTCGACGCGCTGACCGGTCCCTGGCCGTGGACGATGTGCACGGCGGTCGCCACGCCGCGGTGCGTGACCGGGATGCCGGCGGCCTGCGGCACGGCGACGGCGCTGGTGACACCCGGGACGACGTCGACCGGGATGCCGGCGGCCAGGCACGCGGCCACCTCTTCGCCGCCGCGGCCGAACACGAACGGGTCGCCGCCCTTGAGCCGGACGACCTGCTTGCCCGCCCTGGCCCGGTCCACCAGCAGCGCGTTGATCTCGTCCTGCGGCACCGGGTGGTGACCGGGCAGCTTGCCGACGTCGATCACCTCGGCGTCGGGACGCAGCTCGCCGCGGAGGTCGGTCGGCCCGAGGCGGTCCATCACGACGACGTCGGCCGAGACGAGGAGGCGCCACGCGCGGACCGTCAGGAGGTCGAGGGGGCCCGGGCCCCCGCCGACCAGGTGCACGCGGCCGGTCACGGCGCACCACCGTCGGCGTCGGGCCGCTCGTCCCAGCGGACCAGCACGACGCCGTCTGCGACGGCCGTCGGCCACACGTGCAGGTTCACCGGCTCTTTTCCCTGCGCGTCGAGGCAGATGCCGGTGCGGAGGTCGAAGACCTGCTTGAACATGGGGGAGGCCACGGTCGGGGCATCCTGCCGGGTGCCGACGATGCCGCGCGAGATGACGTTGGCCCGGCTGAACGGATCGAAGTTCGACACGGCGTACACGCGTCCCTCGCGGCCGTTCGTGCCGCGTGTGAGGAACAGCGCGATCTGCGTCCCGCCCAGCAGGGCCGCCCGGCCCCGTTCGACCTCGAGGTCCGAGAGCGCGCACACGCGCACCCAGCCCGCCGGCGCGGTGTCTGTGGTCGTCTGCGGGTCGATGAGCGTCATCGGCGCACCTCCAGGGTCGTTCCGGCGATGAGGACGCCGCCGGCGCCGCGCTCTTCGGCGGTGGCGGGGCGGGGCTGACCGCGTTCGGCGACGTAGGCGAGCGACGGATCGGGGGTGGCGGGTGCGTTCACGAACGAGGCGAACCGCCGCAGCTTGTCGGGGTCTTCGAGCGTCGCGGCCCACTCGTCCTCGTACGAGTCGATGTGCGTCGCCATCGCCGCGTCGAGGTCGCCGCAGATGCCGAGGCTGTCGTCGAAGATGACGGCGCGCAGACCCTCGATGCCGCCGTCGAGCTCTTCGAACCACGGCGCCGTGCGCTGCAGGCGGTCGGCGGTGAAGATGTAGTACATCAGGAAGCGGTCGATGGCGGTGAGCAGCTCCTGGTCGCTCAGGCCCTCTGCCAGCAGCACGGCGTGCCGCGGCGTGAAGCCGCCGTTGCCGCCGACGTACATGTTCCAGCCCGCCTCGGTCGCGATGACGCCGACGTCCTTGCCGCGCGCCTCGGCGCACTCGCGCGCACAGCCCGAGACGCCCAGCTTGAGCTTGTGCGGCGAGCGCAGCCCGCGATAGCGCAGCTCCAGCCGCACGGCCATGCCCACCGAGTCCTGCACGCCGTAGCGGCACCACGTCGAACCGACGCAGGATTTCACGGTGCGCAGCGACTTGCCGTATGCGTGACCGGATTCGAAGCCGGCATCCACGAGGCGCTTCCAGATGGCGGGCAGCTGCTCCAGTCGAGCGCCGAACATGTCGATGCGCTGGCCGCCGGTGATCTTCGTGTACAGACCGAAGTCCTGGGCGACCTGCCCGATGACCAGCAGCCCCTCCGGGGTGATCTCGCCGCCGGGGATGCGCGGAACGACCGAATAGCTGCCGTCCTTCTGCAGGTTGGCCATGACGTGGTCGTTGGTGTCCTGCAGCGTCGCGTTCTCGCCGTCGAGCACGTGACCGCCCACGAGCGTCGAGAGGATGCTCGCGAGCGCAGGCTTGCAGATGTCGCACCCGCGCCCGACGCCGAACCGCTCGATGACGGCGCTGAAGGTGCGAAGTCCCGACACCCGCACGGCGTCGAAGAGCTGCCGCCGCGACAGGTCGAAGTGCTCGCACAGCGCGTTGCTCACCGTGGCGCCGGTCTTGGCCAGCTCGGTGCCGACGAGCTTCTTGACCATCGTGAGGCACGAGCCGCAGGCCGCACCCGCCTTGGTGCACGACTTGACGGAGGCCGCGTCGGTGCAGCCCTCCTCGTGCACGGCGTGACGGATCCGACCCGCCGTGACGCTGTTGCACGAGCAGACGAGTGCGTCGTCGGGCAGCTCTCCCGTCGGCGCCGCGACGCCGCCCTCGGGCATGAGGTACGCGGCGGGGTCCGCGCCGAGCGCGCCGCCCACGAGCGGGCGCAGCGAGCCGTACGCCGACGCGTCGCCGACGAGGATGCCGCCGAGGAGCGTCTTCGCGTCGTCCGACAGGACGAGCTTCTTGTACACGCCCGCCACCGGGTCGGCGTACACGACGTCCAGCGCACCCGGCGTCTCGGCGAACGCGTCGCCGAAGCTCGCGACGTCGACGCCCGAGAGCTTGAGCTTCGTCGACAGGTCGTAGCCGGGGAAGGATGCCTCGCCGCTGTGTTCATCGACACCGAGCAGCCGCGTCGCCGCGACCTCCGCCATCGCGTAGCCGGGCGCGACGAGCCCGACGCACTGTCCGTCGTAGTTCGCGACCTCGCCGATCGCCAGGATGCGGGGGTCGGAGGTCTGGCAGCCGCTGTCGATGAGCACGCCCCCACGGGGGTGGACATCGAGCTCCGCGGAGCGCGCCAGCTCGTCGCGGGGCCGCACGCCGACGGTGAACACGACGACGTCGGTGCGCTCGTACGACCCGTCGCGGAACTCGAGCCCGGTCACCTGTCCCGTGCCGTCGGGGTCGAGCCGGGTCGTGATCGCCTCCGTCTTGACGGCGATCCCGCGGGACTCGATGAGGCGGCGCAGCGCCTCACCGGCGGGGCGGTCGAGCTGCGCAGACATGAGGCGATCCGAGGACTGCACGACGGTGCAGTCGACGTCGAGCCCCTGCAGCGCCCCGGCGGCCTCCAGTCCGAGCAGCCCGCCGCCGATGACGGTGCCGGTGAGCCTGCGGCCGAGCTCGGCCGAGCGGCGCTGCACGAAGGCCTCGAGCCGCTCGACGTCGTCCAGCGTCCGGTAGACGAAGCAGCCGTCGAGTCCGAACCCGTCCACAGCGAGCCGCGCGGCGTACGAGCCGGTGGCGAGGACGAGCCGGTCGTAGCCCACGCTCAGGCCCGACCTCGTCGTGACGCGCCGGGCGGACCGGTCGATGCGCACGACGGCGTCGCCGCGCAGGAAACGCAGCCGCTCGTCGTCGAAGAAGGTGCGATCCAGCGTCAGGTCTTCGGTGGACGCGCCGGCGAAGAACCCCGTGAGCCCGACCCGGTCGTAGGGGTGACGATCCTCCTCGCCGATGAGTGTGATGTGCCAGCGCTCGTCGGCGCGGCTGAGCATGCTCTCGACGAACCGATGCGCCACCATGCCGGCGCCCACCACGACGACGTGCGTGCCGAGGGCGGGCAGCGTGCTCATGTCGTCACGGTACGCGGGCGATGTTGCCTCGGTGTCAGCGTCATGTTTCCGGCTGTCGACACGGTCGCGATGGGCCATGGCTCCTCCTCGTGGGGCGGATGTCTCGGTAGGCCCGACGCTACGAGCGGGGTGTTTCACCCCCGGGCCGCGCGCCGTTACCCCGAACGAACGTTTCGCTCACAGCCGCCGCGGTGTCCATGTGAGGCGCCACGCCGACCCGTCACCCGCGAAGCACGGCCGGCGGCATCCCTTCTCGGTAGGGTGGGCCATCGAGGCATGGGGGATGACGATGCACACCTGGCCAGGATCGGCGTATCCGCTCGGGGCGACGTTCGACGGCAGCGGAACCAACTTCGCACTGTTCAGCGAAGGAGCCGAGCGCGTCGAACTCTGCCTGTTCGGCGCGCGCGGCGGCGAGTCGCGTGTCGACCTGGTCGAGGTGGACGCGTTCGTGTGGCACGTGTACGTGCCGAACATCCAGCCGGGCCAGCGCTACGGCTACCGGGTGCACGGTCCGTACGACCCGGCATCGGGTCAGCGGTTCAATCCCGCCAAGCTGCTGCTCGACCCGTACGCGAAGGCCGTCGAGGGAGCCGTGCGCTGGGGGCAGCCGGTGTACGGGTACACGTTCGGCGAGCCCGATTCGCGCAACGACGACGACTCCGCCGACGACATGATGAAGGGCGTCGTCATCAACCCCTTCTTCGACTGGGCCGGTGACCGGCGGCCGGAGACGCCGTACGCCGAGACGGTCATCTACGAGGCTCACGTGCGGGGTCTCACGATGCGGCATCCCGCGATCCCCGACGAGATGCGCGGCACGTACAGCGCCGTCGCCCACCCGGCGATCATCGAGCACCTGTCGAAGCTCGGCGTGACGGCGATCGAGCTCATGCCGGTGCA
Organism: Microbacterium jejuense; assembly: GCF_019511665.1. Lineage (GTDB taxonomy): Bacteria > Actinomycetota > Actinomycetes > Actinomycetales > Microbacteriaceae > Microbacterium > Microbacterium jejuense_A. Next base: position 91,508 of record NZ_JAEUAW010000003.1, on the reverse strand, counting down.
CCAGTTCGTCGACGACGCGATCCTGCAGCAGAAGGGGCTCTCGAACTACTGGGGCTACAACTCCATCTCGTACTTCGCGCCGCACAACCGCTATGCCGCGACCGGCGACCGCGGCCAGCAGGTCCAGGAGTTCAAGGGGATGGTGCGCGCCCTGCACGCCGCCGGCATCGAGGTGATCCTCGACGTCGTCTACAACCACACCGCCGAAGGCAATCACCTGGGCCCGACGCTCTCGATGCGAGGCATCGACAACGCCGCCTACTACAAGCTCGACGACGACAGGCGCTACTACACCGACTACACCGGAACCGGCAACAGCCTCAACGTCCGCAACCCGCATTCGCTGCAGCTCATCATGGACTCGCTGCGGTACTGGGTGATCGACATGCACGTCGACGGCTTCCGGTTCGATCTCGCGTCGGCGCTCGCGCGCGAGTTCTACGACGTCGATCGGCTGTCGACCTTCTTCGAGCTCGTGCAGCAGGATCCGGTCGTCTCGCAGGTCAAGCTGATCGCCGAGCCGTGGGATGTCGGGCCGGGCGGCTACCAGGTCGGCAACTTCCCGCCGCAGTGGACGGAATGGAACGGGAAGTACCGCGACACGGTCCGCGACTTCTGGCGCGGAGAGCCGCAGGCCCTCGGCGAGTTCGCCTCACGCCTCACCGGGTCGAGCGACCTCTACGAGCACTCCGGACGCCGGCCGGTGGCATCCGTCAACTTCGTGACGGCGCACGACGGCTTCACGTTGCGCGACCTCGTGTCGTACAACGAGAAGCACAACGAGGCCAACGGCGAGGACGGCCGCGACGGCGCCGACGACAACCGGTCCGACAACTTCGGCGTGGAGGGACCCACCGACGACCCCGCCGTGCTGACGCTGCGGGCGCGGCAGCAGCGGAACTTCCTCGCGACCCTGCTCCTCAGCCAAGGCGTGCCCATGCTGCTGCACGGCGACGAGCTCGGACGCACGCAGCAGGGGAACAACAACGGCTACGCGCAGGACAACGAGGTCACCTGGGTCGACTGGGACGCGGCGGATCTGCCGCTGCTGGAGTTCACCGCGGCGATGAGCCGGCTGCGACGGGACCACCCGACGTTCCGCCGTCGCCGCTTCTTCGAAGGACGACCCGTGCAGCGCGACGTCGGTGCCCCGCTGCCCGACATCGCGTGGCTCCGTCCCGACGGCACGCTCATGCAGCCCGACGACTGGGAGTCGGGGTTCGGGCGCGCCGTGGGCGTGTTCCTCAACGGCCAGGGCATCAGGGAGGAGGACCGGCGCGGCGAGCCGATCCGCGACCGCCACTTCATCGTCCTGTTCAACGCCGGCGACGACATCATCGACTTCCACATCCCCGTGGTGGAGTACAGCCCCGACTGGGAGGTCGTCATCGACACGGCGGGGGAGCGCGCCGACTCCGCCCTTCTGCGTCCGGGCGACACCGTTCGCCTCGCGGCGAAGTCGCTCCTGGTGCTGAGCGAGCATCCTCGCGTCGAGCGCGAGGTCGATCACTCGGTGGCGGCGTCGCTCGCAGCGCTCGCCGGTGCCCCGGCTCCCGCGCATGCTCCGCGTGGGCAGGTGCGCACCTGACGCGGTGCGGGGGAGGAGCCTGACGCGGCGTCAGTCCACGCCGAGCCAGGAGCGATCCGTCAGGACGATCGGGCCGTCCTCGGTGATCGCGACGGTGTGCTCGGCGTGCGCGCCGCGCGAGCCGTCCACCGATCGGAGCGTCCAGCCGTCGGGGTCGGTGACGAGCTCGTCGGTCGTCTGCAGGAACCACGGCTCGAGGGCGACCACGAGCCCCGGCCGGAGCGGGTAGCCGCGCCCCGCCTTGCCGTCGTTGGGGACGTGCGGGTCGCCGTGCATGATGCGTCCGACGCCGTGCCCGCCGAAGTCGGTGTTGATCGAGTAGCCGTCGCCATGCGCCACGCCGGCGATCGCGGCCGAGATGTCGCCGATGCGGTTGCCGACGGTGGCCGTCCGGATGGCCGCATCCAGAGCCCGCTCCGTCGTGTCGATGAGCGCGAGGTCCTCGTCCCGCGGCGTGCCGACGACGAACGAGACGGCGGAGTCGGCGACCCACCCGTTGACCGACACCGCGAAGTCGAGCGACACGAGGTCGCCGTCGCGCAGCGCGTAGTCGAAGGGCAGTCCGTGAAGGACCGCGTCGTTCACGGACGTGCAGATCACCTTGCCGAACGGGCTCGCGCCGAACGACGGGTGGTAGTCGATGTAGCAGGACTCGGCGCCCGCGCGGCGGATCAGGTCGTGCGCGCGGCGATCGATCGCCAGGAGGTTCGTGCCCACCTTCGTCTCGTCGCGCAGGGTCGCCAGCGTCTCGGCGACGAATCGCCCCGCGGGCTTCATCGCCTCGATCTCGGCAGGGGTGCGCAACTCGATCATGTGGTGTCCTCTCGTCCGCCTCCCATTCTGCCGGGCCCGCAGCCGCCTGGCTGGGAGGATCCTCCGCGGCGCGCGGGACCGGTGCCGCCCGTGCCGGCACCGGCGTAGCATCAGAGCCATGTGGCTGCGACGCGCGTTCTTCGGCTGGCTGATCCCGGCAGCCTTCGTGCTGCCGCTGTGGCTGCTGGTCGGCTGGGCCGTGTTCAACGCCGGCGGGTGGGCGTTCCTGTGGGTGCTCTTCCTCGCCATCCCGGGTGTCTTCGTGTGGCAGCTCATCCTCACCCTCCTCGTCCGCGCCCGCGGCACGGTCCGCGCGCAGCGAGCGGTGTCGTGGTGGGATGTTCTCGGGTTCACGGTGTGGCACGGCCTCGTGATCTCGCTCGGCTTCTTCGTGCAGTCGTGGTGGGCGCCGATCATGGTCCTCGCCATCGTCGCCGGTGTGGCGCTGTTCTGGCTCGCGCTGTGGCAGCTGTGGAGCGAGGCGCGGCCGTCGCGCGTCGTGATGCACACCACCGATGGCCTCGCGTACATCCCGCCCCCGCAGGAGGGCACGAACGGGCCCGGTGCCGCCGAGCGCGAGGTCATCGTGATCACCGAGAAGCAGGCGCCTTCCGCCGACTGAGGCGTTTTGGCGGGGCGCGGCATCCGTGGCACAATGGTTCTTTGTGCCCTGACCGGTTCTGCCTCAGGGGAACCAGCTGGACGGCGTGACGCCGAAGGCCTGCGGCACACCTCATCCTTCAGAACCCCTTCCCGCGGTCGACCTGTGGCGGCCGCAGAGAGAGACGATCATGCAGATCCTCGACGCCGTCGACGCGGCTTCGCTCCGCTCCGACATCCCGGACTTCGCTCCCGGCGACACCGTCAAGGTGCACGTCAACATCACCGAGGGCAACCGCTCCCGCATCCAGGTCTTCCAGGGCGTCGTCATCGGCCGCTCGGGCGACGGCGTGCGCGAGACCTTCACGGTCCGCAAGATCAGCTTCCAGGTCGGCGTGGAGCGCACCTTCCCGGTGCACTCGCCGGTCATCGACCACATCGAGGTCGTGACCCGCGGTGACGTGCGCCGCGCCAAGCTCTACTACCTGCGCAACCTCCGTGGCAAGAAGGCCAAGATCAAGGAGAAGCGCGACAACTGACGCGTCGTCGCAGCGCGATCGAAGCCCCGGACCCGCGGTCCGGGGCTTCGTCGTTCCCCGGCGCGCTCGCCCGTGCGTGCAGGGAACGGGTCCGGAGTGTGTCACCCTTGAAGACGGGCTCGCCGACCGTCGGCGCCCGCGGAGGAACTCGATGACGACTGAGAAGTCGGCCCCGGCCGAACCGTCACCCACCGCCGGCACCGAGGTGGCGGCGACGGTCCAGCCGCGGCGCAGGGGATGGCTGGTCTTCCTCCGGGACGTCCTCGTGATCATCGTGATCGCGGTGCTCGTCTCGCTCGTGGTCAAGACGTTCCTCGTCCGCTCGTTCTACATCCCCTCGGGGTCGATGGAAGACACGCTCCTCATCAAGGACCGCATCCTCGTCGACGAGATCACGCCGCGCTTCGGCGGCTACGACCGCGGCGACATCGTCGTGTTCCGCGATCCGGGCGGGTGGCTGCCGCCGAGCACCGAGCCGGCGCGCCCGCCGGTGGTCGAGGCGTTCGAGTGGGTGCTGTCGCTCGTGGGCCTGGCCGCGCCCGACAGCGACGACCATCTCGTGAAGCGCGTCATCGGGCTGCCCGGCGATCACGTGGTGTGCTGCAACGCGATCGGGCAGATCACCGTCAACGACGTGCCGATCGACGAGACCGGCTACGTCAAGTTCCCGCCAGGCGAGACGGCCGCGTCGGCGGACGCGTTCGACGTGACCGTGCCCGACGGCAAGCTGTGGGTGCTGGGCGACAACCGCTATCGATCCAAAGACTCCCGTTACAACACGGATCAGCCCGGAAAGGGCTTCGTCCCGATCGACAATGTGGTCGGGCGCGCGTTCCTGGTGACATGGCCGTTCGACCGCTTCGGGCTCCTGGACTTCCATCACGACGTCTTCGCGGGCGTTCCCGCGCCGGAGGGGGGCGACGACGCGCGATGACTGTCGTCGAGCCCCGGCTCACGCTGGAACGCCGGCTGCTGCGCGAGCACACGCTCGTGATCGCGTGCGACGAGGTCGGCCGCGGCGCGCTCGCGGGTCCGGTCGCGGTCGGCGCGGCGGTCGTCGATGCGCCGCGTTCGCGCAAGCGCGTGCCTCAGGGGCTGCGCGATTCGAAGCTCGTCCCGGAGCTGCGTCGCCACGACGTCGCGGCCCGGGCCGCATCGTGGGTCGCCGCCAGCGCCATCGGATGGGCCAGCTCCCAGGAGATCGACGAGATCGGCATCATGCGCGCGCTCGGTCTCGCCTCGGTACGCGCCCTCGCCGATCTGCGCAGCCAGGGCGTGATCGTCGAGGAGGCGATCGTCATCCTCGACGGCAACTACGACTACATCACTCCCGCGGGCGAACGGGCCCTCACGGTCCGTCCGGTCATCAAAGCCGACCGGGATTGCGCGTCAGCGGCCGCGGCCTCCGTGATCGCCAAGGTCGCGCGCGACGACGTCATGACCAGGCTGCACGACGAGCTCCCAGCGTACGAGTGGGCGCGCAACAAGGGATACGCGAGCCCCGAGCATCGCGCGGCGATCCGCGAGCACGGCATCAGCCGGCATCACCGCGCCTCGTGGTCGATCGCCGAGGCTCCGACGCTGTTCTGAGCGCCCCGTTCGCCGGCCGCGGACGCACGGGCACCGCATCGTCGAGCGCCCTAGGATGGAGGCACCATGGACGACGAGGTGTTCGAAGACTACGACCGTGAGCTCGAGCTCGCCCTGTACCGCGAGTACCGCGACGTCGTATCGCAATTCCAGTACGTGATCGAGACCGAGCGGCGGTTCTATCTCGCCAACGAGGTCAACGTCGTCCGCCGTGACACCGAGCACGACTTCTACTTCGAGATCTCGATGTCGGATGTGTGGGTGTGGGACATCTACCGCGCCGACCGGTTCGTCAAGGCCGTGCGCGTGCTGACGTTCAAGGACGTCAACGTCGAAGAGCTCTCGCGCCGCGACTTCCACCTTCCCGAAGAGCTCTCGCTCGACACCTGACGCCTCCTCCACAGTCGCGCGATCCGCACCGGTTCGCGCAGTTGTGAACGGATGCCGCGACCCGGCGTCCGCGCGCCGCCCCCGGCGCGCGACGATGCCGGAATGGCAGACAAGGACGATCTCGGGCACGCCGGTGAGGACCGTGCGGCCCGCTACTTCTCGGAACTCGGATTCGCGATCCTCGCGCGCAACTGGCGCTGCCGGGCAGGTGAGATCGACCTCGTCGTCGCCGACGCCGGGACGGTCGTCGTCGTCGAGGTCAAGACGCGGCGCGGAGTCGACTTCGGCCACCCGTTCGAGGCGATCGATGCACGCAAGCGGGCGCGGCTCTGGCGCCTCGCGGCGGCGTGGGCCGCTGAGAACCGTGACGCCGTCCAGGGCCGTCGGCTGAGGATCGACGCGATCGGCCTGACGGGCCCGCAGCCGGCGTGCGCGACGCTTGAGCACCTCGTCGACGTGGAGGTGCCGTGAGCGTCGCGAGAACGTGGGCGGTCGCGCTCGTCGGCGCCGAGGGGGAGTGCGTCGAGGTGGAGGCCGACCTGTCGCAGCAGACGCCCGAGTTCCGCATCATCGGGCTCGGCGACAAGGCGCTCGGTGAAGCGGTGCAGCGCGTGCACAACGCGTGCGCGAACAGCGGCACTCCGCTTCCCCGCCGCCGGCTGACCGTCAACCTGTCACCCGCGAGCCTGCCGAAGCAGGGGTCGGGCTTCGACATCGCGATCGCGGTCGCCTCGCTCGCGACCGAGCCCGGAATGGATGCCGCCTCCGTCGCCTCGACCGTGCACGTCGGCGAACTGGGCCTCGACGGGCGACTGCGACCGGTGCCCGGAGTGCTGCCGGCAGTGGTGGCGGCGCGTCGAGCCGGACACCGGCGGGTGGTCGTTCCACACGCGAACGGTCCGGAGGCGGCGCTCGTCGACGGAGTCGAGGTGCTCGCGGCGGTCAACCTGGCCCAGGTGGTCGCGTGGCACGGTGGGGAGGTCGAGGTGCCGGACGACGAACCCGTGGCGCTCGCCGACGAAGGCGCGCCGCGCCCGGACGACCTCGGGCTCGACCTCGCGGACGTCATCGGGCAGCGCGAGGCCGTCGAAGCGCTCATCGTCGCCGCCGCCGGCGGGCACCACCTGCTGATGTGCGGACCGCCCGGCGCGGGCAAGACGATGCTCGCGCGCCGCCTGCCCGGCATCCTGCCCGCGCTCGACGACCGCGCCGCGCTCACGGCCGCCTCGATCCGCAGTCTCTCGGGCTCGCGCATCGTGGAGCTGTCGCGCACGCCGCCGTTCGAGGCGCCCCACCACAGTGCCTCCGTCGCCGCTCTGGTGGGCGGCGGCTCCCGCGTCGTGCGCCCGGGCGCCATCGCACGGGCGAGCGAGGGGGTGCTGTTCCTCGACGAGGCGGGGGAGTTTCCGGCCTCGGTGCTGGACGCGCTGCGTCAGCCGCTCGAGACGGGGACGATCGCGATCCACCGTGCCGGCGCCCACGCCGAATACCCGGCGCGGTTCCAGCTCGTCCTGGCGACGAACCCTTGTCCGTGCGGCGACTACGGCATCCGGGGCGGCACGTGCGTGTGCCCTCCGGCGGCGATCCGGCGCTACCTCGGGCGGCTGTCGGGGCCGCTGCTCGACCGCATGGACATCGAGCTCACGCTCACCCGCGTGTCGGTCGCACAGCGCGACGCGGTCCCGGTGACCTCGACGGAGGTCGCCCGCGCACGCGTGGCCGAGGCGCGCGCCCGAGCCCGCCATCGGCTGCGGAGCACCGCGTGGCGCGTCAACGCCGACGTGCCGGGCACGTGGCTGCGCGAAGGCCCGGCGGCGCCCGAGCCCGCCGTCCGCCGCCCGCTGGATGCCGCCCTGACGCGCGGTGCCATCACGCTGCGCGGCTACGACCGCGTGCTGCGCGTCGCCTGGTCGCTCGCCGACATCGAGGGCCGGCCACGGCTCGGCGTCGACCACATCGGCCGGGCGCTGTATCTGAAGAAGGGTCTCGCACGATGACGGCGTTCGATGTCTCCGTGGGTGCCGCGAGGGCGGCGCTCGCGCCGCTGCGCCTGCAGCTGAGCGACGACGAGGCTCTCGATCGGTACGCCACCGCGGTGTGGTGCCAGCTCGTCGAGCCGGGCGACTCGGTCGCCGGGCGCGTCGTCGCGGCACGAGGCGCGGTCGCGGCCCTGGAGGCGCTGCTGTCCGCACGTCCGCTCGACGAGCTCACCGTGCGCGAACGGACCGAGGCGCCCAAGCGGTGGCTGCCCCGGCTGTCGGCGAGATCCGTGGCCGACACGCTGCGCATCGCCGGCGCCCGCGATGTCGCACTCGTCACGCCGCGCGACGCGGTCTGGCCCGCGCAGCTCAACGACCTCGAATCCCATGCGCCCCTGTGCCTGTGGGTTCGGGGGGATGCCGCCGTCCTGGGCCGGCTGCATCCCTCGGTCGCGATCGTCGGCGCCCGTGCGGCATCCGGGTACGGCGACCTCGTGGCGCGCGAACTGGCGGCCGAATTGGCGGGGAGCGGTGTGCCGATCGTCTCGGGCGGGGCGTACGGCATCGACGGGGCCGCGCACCGCGCCGCGCTGGGCGCGGGCGGTCTGACGGTCGCGCTGCTGGCCGGGGGCGCTGAGCGGGCGTATCCCGCGGGGCACACGCAGCTCATCGACGACATCGCACGCACCGGCGCCGTCGTGAGCGAGGTGCCGTGCGGATCCGCCCCCACGAAGTGGCGCTTCCTGCAGCGGAACAGGTTGATCGCAGCGCTCACGACGGCGACCGTCGTGGTCGAGGCCGGCTGGCGCAGCGGATCCCTCAACACCGCGGGTCATGCGTCCCAGCTCGGGCGGGGCCTGGGCGCGGTTCCGGGGCCGATCACGGCTCCCGCCTCCGCGGGCACGCATCGTCTCATCCGCGAGAGCGATGCGGTCTGCATCACGAGCGCGGACGACGTGCGCGAGCTGCTGGGCGGGTGGCTGTCGCCCACCGGACCCGACGCCATCGCAGCGGACGCGGCGATGGGTTCCGGCCGGCGCACGGACGACGCCACGCGCGTGCGGGACGCACTGAGCAACAGGGTCGGGCGCGACGCCGACGAAGTGGCGCGTCGGGCCGGGATGGCGCCGGAAGAGGTGCGCATGCTGCTCGGCATCCTGCAGCTGGAGGGTTCCGTGCAGGCCGGGGTCGACGGCTGGCGGTCGGTGGCCGCACGCCGGTGAGGGTGAACGTCGCCCGTCGCGGGGCGTCGCGTGCGTGCGGCCGACTGCCGGCGGCATGCTGGTTGCATGAGGATCGACGCGGCCGCCGACGCGTATCTGCGCCATCTGGCACAGGTGCGCAGACTGTCGCCGGCGACGGTGCGCGCCTATCGATCGGACCTCGACGGGCTGCGGCTCGCGTGCGGCGACGTCGAGCTCGCCGATGTCGACCTCGAGACGCTGCGTGACTGGCTGTGGCAGGCGGTGCAGCGGGGCGACAGCCGCGCCACCATCGCCCGCCGCACCGCAGCGGTGCGCGGCTTCTTCGCGTGGGCCGCCGAGACCGAGGCCATCGATACGGATCCGAGTCTCCGGCTCGTCTCGCCCAAGCGCGGCAAGACGCTTCCGAAGGTCGCCACGGCGCAGACCCTCGACGAGGTGCTCGCCGTCATGGCGCGGGCGGCGGCCGACGGAGACCCGGTGGCGCTGCGCGACCACGCGGTGCTCGAACTGCTGTACGGAGCTGCGGTGCGCGTGTCGGAGCTCTGCGGGCTGGACGTGGACGACCTGGACCGGGATCGCCGGACCGTGCGCGTGCTCGGCAAAGGGTCCAAGGAGCGCGTGGTCCCCTTCGGACTGCCCGCCCTGCATGCTGTGGAGTCGTACGTCGTACGGGGGCGCCCGGTGCTGGCCTCGCGCGCGGACGGGAGCGGGGGCTCGGCGGCATCCGCGCTGTTCCTGGGCGCCCGCGGCGGGCGACTCGGGCCGCGCGCCGTCTACGACCTCGTGTCGCGCCGGCTGGGGCCGGAGCTGGGCGCGCAGGTCGGGCCGCACGCGCTTCGCCACTCGGCGGCGACGCACCTGCTGGACGGCGGAGCGGACCTGCGCGCGGTGCAGGAGATCCTCGGCCACGCGAGCCTCGGCACGACGCAGATCTACACGCACGTGTCGAGCGAACGTCTCGCGGCGTCGTACCGTCTCGCCCACCCGCGCGCCTGACGCGGGCCGCCGGCGCGCCCGGCGGGTGGATCAGCAGCAGGGCAGCAGCACCGCACGCGGGACGCCTCCCAGCAGAAGCAGCGGGTTGATGTACTCGCCGTCCCGTCGCACCCCGAAGTGGAACACCCCGGGTTCCACGTGCCCGCCGAGCGCCACCGAGCCCACGGACTCTCCCGACCCGACCGGCGTGCCCGCCGTCAGCGTGGTGTCGATGGGCTCCAGCGTCGTGACGAGGCCGTCGCCATGGTCGATCGTGACGATGCCTCGACCGGCGACCGGCCCGGAGAAGGCGATGACCCCCGCGGCGGGCGCGACGACGTCGCCGCCCTCCAGCGGGCGCAGATCGATGCCCCGGTGTCCGGGACCGTAGGCGTGCGGCGGAGCGACGAAGCCCCGTTCCACACGGACGGGATGCGCCGGCCACACCCAGCCCGTCTCGCTCGCCACGGCCGTGGCGGCTGGTGGCCGGGTGATCGCACCGGCCGCTCCGGATGAGGCCGCGCCCGAGAGCACCAGGACGGCGGACAGCAGCCCTGCGGCAAGCCGTCGCCATCGCGTCGGCCGAGCGGGTGGGTGAGCGATCATCGACCGAGCCTCCCGCACTCGCCGATGCCGGCGGGCGTGCGTGCGAGCATCGGTGGACAAGACCTGGGGAGCGGCCTCGGTGGAGGAGGGGCCGCGGCCCCGCTCCTGGTACACTGGGAGCCGCACTCCGCCTGTCGGAGTGACTCCGCGTGCCCTCAGCGTGGCGGATCTCGGCTCGAACGGGTCGGCGTCCGTGATGCGGCATCCATTCCCTACGGTCCTTGCGAACGCCTCACGGCGGGCGCCGGGCGGGCATGTGCCGGGCACCAGGCTCGCCGGCCGACGGTCGGCGCGAGACAACCGCAACAGGCGCACGCGCGCCAGAACAGGAGACCGGCCATGGCCGTCGTCACCATTCGCCAGCTGCTCGACAGCGGCGTCCACTTCGGACACCAGACCCGCCGGTGGAACCCGAAGGTCAAGCGCTTCATCCTCACCGAGCGCAGCGGCATCCACATCATCGACCTCCAGCAGTCGCTCACGTACATCGACAAGGCGTACGAGTTCGTCAAGGAGACCGTCGCCCACGGCGGCACGATCCTCTTCGTCGGCACGAAGAAGCAGGCGCAGGAAGTCATCGCCGAGCAGGCGACCCGCGTCGGCCAGCCCTACGTGAACCAGCGCTGGCTCGGTGGCCTCCTCACCAACTTCTCGACGGTGTCGAAGCGCCTTGCTCGCATGAAGGAGCTCGAGGAGCTCGACTTCGAAGACCCGGCGGCGAGCGGCTTCACCAAGAAGGAGCTCCTCCTCAAGAAGCGCGAGCTCGACAAGCTGCACAAGTCGCTCGGCGGCATCCGCAACCTCCAGAAGACCCCCTCGGCCATCTGGGTCGTCGACGCCAAGCGCGAGCACCTCGCCATCGACGAGGCGTCGAAGCTCGGCATCCCGGTGATCGGCATCCTCGACACCAACGCCGACCCGGACGAGTTCCAGTACCCGATCCCCGGCAACGACGACGCGATCCGCTCGGTGGGCCTGCTCACCCGCATCATCGCCGACGCCGCCGCCGAGGGCCTCATCCAGCGCCACCAGCCCACCGACGAGGCCGCAGACGCCGAGCCGCTGGCCGACTGGGAGCGCGAGCTGCTCGAGCAGGGCGCCGCCGCCGACGAGGCCCCGGTCGTGACCGACGTCGCCGAGGTCGAGACGATCGCCACCGAGTCGGCCGCCGACGAGGCGGGTGCCGAGGCTGCAGAGGCGGCCGTCGAGGCCGCCGAGGCGACCCCGGCCGAGTAAGCCCACACACTCCGCCTCGGCGGGATCGCTCCGGCCGCAGGTCGGGACGGTCCCGCCGAGGCATCCACGAGAACTCACACACATCAAGGAGCCGCCACCCATGGCAAACTTCACGATCGCCGACATCAAGGCGCTGCGCGAGCAGCTCGGCACGGGCATGGTCGACACCAAGAAGGCGCTCGAGGAGGCCGACGGCGACCTCGAGAAGGCCGTCGAGATCCTGCGCCTGAAGGGCGCGAAGGGCAACGCCAAGCGCGCTGACCGCTCCACCAGCGAAGGCCTCGTCGCCGCCAAGGAGCTGGACGGCAAGGTCACGCTCATCGAGCTCAACACCGAGACCGACTTCGTCGCCAAGAACGAGCGCTTCATCGCCCTGGCCGACAAGGTCCTCGACGCGGCCGCTGCTGCGGGCGCCGAGTCGGCCGAGGCGGCCCTCGCCGCTCCCGCCGGTTCGCAGACCGTCGCCGAGCTCATCTCGGACGAGGCCGCCATCATCGGCGAGAAGGTCGAGCTGCGTCGCGTCAGCACGCTGTCGGGCGACCACTTCGAGATCTACCTGCACAAGACCAGCAAGGACCTGCCGCCGCAGGTCGGTGTCGTCCTCGCCTACTCGGGCGACGACGCCGAGACGGCGCGCAGCCTCGCGCAGCACATCTCGTTCGCCAACCCCTCGTACTTGTCGCGCGACGAGGTCCCCGAGGCCGACGTCGAGAAGGAGCGTGAGATCGTCACCGAGATCTCGCGCAACGAGGGCAAGCCCGAGGCTGCTCTTCCGAAGATCGTCGAGGGCCGCGTCAACGCGTTCTTCAAGCAGGTCGCCCTGCTCGACCAGGACTACGCGAAGGACAACAAGCTGTCCGTCGCGCAGGTCGCGAAGGACGCGGGTCTGACCCTGACGGGCTTCGCCCGCTTCAAGGTCGGCGCCTGACCTTCTGAGAAGGCCCGCATCCGGATTCCGGTGCGGGCCTTTTCTCATGCCCTTCGGGCACTTTCGTGGGTAGTCTGCGGCTTGCCCGCTAGTTTGTCGTCGTCGAGAGGATCACCGTGATCAACGAGAACACCGGACGCCGTCGCGTCCTCCTGAAGCTGTCGGGCGAAGCGTTCGGGGGAGGGCAGCTGGGTGTGAATCCCGATGTCGTCAGCCAGATGGCGCGAGAGATCGCCGCGGCGGTCGACCGCGTCGAGATCGCGGTCGTCGTCGGCGGGGGCAACTTCTTCCGCGGCGCCGAGCTGAGCCAGCGCGGCATGGACCGCGGACGCGCCGACTACATGGGCATGCTGGGCACCGTCATGAACGCGCTCGCGCTGCAGGACTTCCTGGAGCAGGCGGGCGCGGCCACGCGCGTCCAGTCGGCGATCTCGATGACGCAGGTCGCGGAGCCGTACATCCCGCGCCGCGCCGAGCGTCACATGGAGAAGGGCCGCGTCGTCATCTTCGGCGCCGGCGCCGGACTGCCGTACTTCTCGACCGACACCGTGGCCGCACAGCGTGCGCTCGAGATCGACGCGCAGGAGGTCCTCGTCGCCAAGAACGGCGTGGACGGCGTGTACACGGCGGATCCGAAGAAGGATGCCTCTGCCACGAAGATCGACCGGATCACCTACCTCGACGCACTCCAGCGCGGCCTCAAGGTCGTCGACTCGACGGCGTTCAGCCTGTGCATGGACAACCGCATGGACATGCGCGTGTTCGGCATGGAACCGGCCGGCAACGTGACCCGCGCGCTGCTCGGCGAATCCATCGGCACGCTCGTCACGGCGTGACGCCTGCGCCGTCGGTAGACTTGACCAGCCCCATCCATACGAAGGAGACACTGTGATCGCGGACGTCTTGGCAGATGCCGGAGCGCGCATGGACCGCGCCGTCGAGGCAGCGAAGGAGGACTTCGCGACGGTGCGCACCGGCCGTGCGAACCCGCAGCTGTTCCAGAAGGTCCTGGTCGACTACTACGGGACGCCCACGCCGCTCGCGCAGCTCGCCTCGATCAACAACCCCGAGGCCCGCACGCTGATCGTCACCCCGTACGACAAGTCGGCCCTCAAGGCGATCGAGCAGGCCATCCGCGACATCCCGAACCTCGGTGTGAACCCCACGAACGACGGCAACATCGTTCGCGTCACGATGCCCGAGCTCACCGAGGAGCGCCGCAAGGAGTACGTGAAGCTGACGCGCACCAAGGGCGAGGATGCCAAGGTGCACGTGCGCGGCATCCGTCGCAAGGCGAAGGACGACATCGACGCCCTCAAGGGCGAGGTCGGTGAGGACGAGCTCTCGCGCGGCGAGAAGGAGCTCGACGCGCTGACACGCGCCCACGTCGACGCCATCGACGAGGCGCTCAAGCGCAAAGAGGCCGAACTCCTCGAGGTCTGAGGACCGCCCATGACCGACGCATCCGACCCGCACGGCGAGGACGACCGCGATCCGCCGCAGACGCGGCGCGATGCCGAGGATGCGCGCCGCCTCGTGGACCGCGCCCGGCATGTCTCCGAGGCGGACGATGCGACCGGCGAGCCCGATCCCGGTGCCATCCTGCAGGCCCATCTGCGCGCTGCCCGCAGCGAGTTCGAGAGTCAGGTGGCGCAGGCGAAGGCCGATTTCGAAGAGGCCAACGAGCGCATCAAGGAGCGGACCGGCCGCGACCTGCTGGTCGCGATCCTGATCGGGCTCGCGATCGGCGTGGCCCTGCTGGGCTCGCTGCTGTTCGTGAAGTGGCTCTTCGTCGTGTTCGCGCTGGCGGCCGCCCTCCTGTCGATCTTCGAGTTCTCGCGAGCGCTCATCACCGCCGGTCGACGCGTCGACCTCGTGCCCCAGCTCATCGCGGGGGCGCTGGTGGTCGGCACGGCGTACTTCGTCACGTCGTGGCTGCAGTGGGTGATCCTGTTCGTCGCGCTGGCCTTCGTGGTCGTGTGGCGCCTCGTCGCGCAGATGGCCTCCCACGACGGGCGCTCATACGGCCTGGTGCTCGGCGACGTGCTCATCGCGACGTTCATCCAGCTCTACGTCGCCTTCCTCGGCAGCCTGTGCGTCGTGTTGCTCAGCCAGGACGGCGGCGAGTGGTGGGTCCTCGGGTTCATCATCGTCGCGGTCGCGGTCGACACGGGCGCCTACATCGCGGGCATCTCGTTCGGCAAGCACCCCATGGCTCCCCGCATCAGCCCCAAGAAGACGTGGGAGGGCTTCGCGGGGGCCGTCGCCGCAGCCATCGTCGCGGGCGTGCTCGTGGGCCTGTTCATGCTCGGACTGGACTGGTGGATGGGCGTCGTGTTCGGCATCCTGATCCTCGCGACGGCCACCGCCGGCGACCTGGGCGAATCGATGATCAAGCGCGATCTCGGCATCAAGGACATGAGCTCGTGGCTTCCCGGCCACGGTGGTGTGCTCGACCGCCTCGACTCGATCCTGCCCTCGACGGTCGCCGCCCTGACCCTCTTCTACCTCTTCACCCCCCTGGTGGCATCATGACGGCATCCGAAGCTCCCGCGCGCTCCTCCTTCCCCGAGACGCGCGGACGCGAGAAGGGGTACGACAAGGCAGCCGTCGACGACTTCCTCGCCCGGGCGCGCGGGGCGTTCGAGTCGGGTGCCGCCGACATGACGTCCGCCGACGTCCGGCAGGTCGCGTTCCCGCTGGTGCGCCACGGCTACGTCATCGGATCGGTGGATGCCGCACTCGGCCGCATCGAGGACGCCTTCGCCGCGCGCGAGCGGACCACGGCAGTGGCAGCCTCCGGCGCGAACGCGTGGGTGGGCCACACGCGCGAGCTCGCGCAGGAGGTGCTGGACCGGCTGTCGCGTCCGCGCAAGGAGCGCTTCGACCGCGTCTCGACGCTGCGCTACGGCTACCGCCTGGATGAGGTCGATCTCGTCGCCGACAAGCTCGCCACGTACCTCGAGACCGGCCAGTCGGTCACGGTCGAGCAGGTGCGCTCGGTCGCCTTCCGCATGCAGCGGGGCGGGTACCACGAGGCGCAGGTCGACGCCGTGCTCGACGCCGTCGTCGAGGTCATGCTCGCGGTGAAGTGACGCCCCGCCGCGTCGGATGGAAAGATCCGACGGGCCTGTGCGAGAATCGGGACACTGTGACTTCCGGAAACGATCTGACCCCGACCAGACGCTCCCGACGTCAGGACGTGTCGACCCGAGCCCGTCGTCGCGCCGTCGCGGCGTCCCGGCCCGCGTCGACGCCGTCGCGCTGGTCGCGGCGCCGCGGGGTGGTGGGCGCCTTCGCGGCGTTCGCAGCCCTGGGGTTCGTGGCCGCGTATGTCGGGCCCATCGGGGTCGCGCTCGCCGACGCCGACACCGTCGACGAGCCGGTGTCGCTGTACGCGAGCTCGCTGGAGGACGTCCAGTCGCTCACCGGCGACGCCTCGGCGGAACCGGCCCCCGCGGTGGACCTCGAGCGCGGGACGTACACGGTGTACGTGAAGCCGAAGCCGACGGTCGCGCCCGCCCCGACGGGTTCGAGCGCGTCCAGCGGGTGGCGTCCGCCGTTCGTGACGCCTGACCCCGGCTCGGCTCAGGCCATCGCGTACGACATGGTCAAGGCGCGCGGCTGGAGCGACGATGAGTTCGCGTGCCTCGTGGCGCTGTGGAAGAAGGAGTCCGGCTGGCGCGTGAACGCGTACAACGCCGGCAGCGGCGCCTACGGCATTCCGCAGGCTCTTCCGGGCAGCAAGATGGGCAGCGTCGCCGCGGACTGGGAGACCAACCCCGCGACGCAGATCACGTGGGGTCTGGGCTACATCGGCGGACGGTACGGCACACCGTGCGGCGCGTGGGGGCATTCCCAGAGCACCGGCTGGTACTGAGTCATGCCGCGGTCCAATCGCCGCCGGAACGACTCGGGCGGTGACGAGTCCTTCGAGCGTCTGCTCGCGGGGTCCAAGCGCACGGAGTTCCGCAGGGGCACGGAGTGGACGGTGCAGCCGGTGTCGGCTGCACAGGCGCAGAAGGTCTACACGTGCCCCGGCTGCGGCCGTCCCATCGACGTGGGTGTCGCGCACCTCGTGGCCTGGCGTGCCGACGGGGTGCTGGGGGATGCCGCCGATCTCGCCGCTCGCCGGCACTGGCATCAGCACTGCTGGAAGGTGGCCTGACATGGAGATCCGCGGTCCGATACAGCTGCCCGCACGACGCGAGGAGATCGAGCTGGAGACGCTCGACGGCCTCACCCTCGTGGGGGAGCTGGCCCTGCCGGCGGACCGTGACCCCGTCGCGACGCTGGTGACGCTGCATCCGCTTCCGACTGCGGGCGGCTTCATGGACTCGCACATCCTGCGCAAGGCGGCCGGCCGCCTGCCCGCACTGGCCGACCTCGCGGTCCTGCGCTTCAACACGCGCGGCACGTCATCACCGCGGGGCACCAGCGACGGCGCCTTCGACGGCGGCCGGTCCGAGGCGTTCGACGTCGCCGCGGCGATGGACTTCGTCCATGCGCGAGGACTGCCGCGGCCCTGGTTCGTCGGCTGGTCTTTCGGCACCGAGCTCGCGCTGAAGTACGGCCGCGACCACGACGTCGAGGGCGCCGTGCTGCTGTCGCCGCCGCTGCACCGTGCGACCGACGCCGAGGTCGCCGCATGGGCGGGCGACCGGCGCCGCCTCGTCGTGCTCATCCCCGAGTTCGACGACTATCTGCGTCCCGACGCGGCCGCCGAGCGCTTCTCGAGCGTGCCCGAGGCGGTGCTCATCCCCGTCGAGGGCGGCAAGCATCTGTGGGTCGGTGAGAACCAGACCCGGCGCGTCCTGACCGAGATCGTCGCGGCGGTGAACCCCGACGCCCTTCCGCTGCCGACCGAGTGGGACGGTCCGGCCGAGGCGGAGTGATGCGGCGCTAGCGCTCGTTCTGCCGCGGGATCACGACCTGCCGGTAGATGATCAGGATGCTGGCGGCCACGGGAATGGCCACCAGGGCGCCCAGCAGGCCGAGCAGCGAGCCGCCGGCGAGGGCGGCGATGACGACGACGGCGCCCGGCACCGAGACGGCGCGCCCCATGATGCGCGGCGAGATCACGTACGCCTCGATCTGCATGTAGATGAGGTAGTAGATCGCGGCGATCAGCGCTGTCGTGGGGGAGCCGAGCCCTGGGATCAGACACGTCAGGACGATGATGATCGAGCCGGTGAGGGTGCCGACGAGCGGGATGAGCGAGAAGAAGAACGCGATCACCGCGAGCACGGCTGGGAAGGGTGCTCCGATGATCGAGAGGAAGATGGCGCTCAGCACACCGTTGATGAGACCCAGCGTGACCTGGCCGATGACGTAGTAGCCGACCGAGTCCGTGATCTGCTCGCCGAGATCGATGAAGCGGGCGCGCTTGGATGCGGGGACCAGCTGGTACATGGCGCGCTTCAGGTTGGGAGTGGAGGCGGTGAAGTAGATCGTCAGGATCAGCACGATGAAGGCACCCGCGAAGCCCCCGATGATGGCGCCGATGATGGCGATGAGGCTGCCGCCGACCTCACTGCCGATGGCGCCGACGTCGAGTGACGCGTACCAGTCCTCGATGTACCCCCACACCTCGTCGACGTTCAGCGCGGGGAACACGGCGCGCAGCCAGTCCTGGATCGCGCCCACGGGGTCATCGAAGGTCCCCTTGTCGGCGAGGTCCTGGATCGTCGTGACCAGCTGGCCGATCTGCTGCACGATGATCGGCACGATCATCGTGATGATGCCCGCGAAGACGGCGAGCACCGCGACGATGGTGAGGAGCACGGCCGCCCAGCGGGGGAGCTTCTGGCGCTCGAGCCACCCGACGATCGGGTCGAGGCCGAGCGAGAGGAAGAGCGCCGTCCCGACGTAGAGCAGGATCGTCTGCAGGTTCTGGATGCTCCCGATGAGCAGCAGGCCCAGACCCACCCCGAGCGTCGCCAGCAGTGCCGTGCGGAACGGGTTGTGGATCTTCATCGAGGTCCCCTCTCATCGGCGGCGCCGAACCTGTTCGCCCAGGATACGCATCAGGACCGTTCGGGCCGGGAACGGCACCCTCCCACGCGCCTCCCAGGTCGTATTCGCTAGTCTGAACTGTCGAATCGAAGGGCAGCGCTGTGTCTGTGCGCCCCGGAAAGGGTTTCTTCGTGCGTTTCGTGTGGGCTGTGGCGGCTTTCGTGCTCGCCACCGTGATGATCGGTGCGGGCATCGCCCAGCGGACGATCTTCGAGGGACCCAAGACCGAGACGGCGGCGATCTCGGTCAAGGATGAGGCTCCCTACATCCTGATCGACGGTGCGGTCCTCAATCAGATGCCCGGCACCCAGACGCTCCGTGCACAGGCCGAGGGCGACCTCTTCGCGTCGTACGGCCGCACCGCCGACATGGAGGACTGGCTGGCGGACGCCACCTACAATCACGTGTCGCTCGGCAAGGACGGCAAGATCGACACGACTCTGGTCGAGCCCGAGATCGAGCCCGCGCCGTCCGAGGGCGATGCCGGCGCCGCGGACGATGCCGGCGCCGCGACCGATGCCGCGGCGGGGGATGCCGCCGCGCCCGCCGAGGGTGGGGATGCGGCGGCCACGGCCGGCCGCAATCCCGCCGGCTCCGATCTGTGGCTCGACGAGTACACCCAGAAGGACCTGCTCATCGCGCCGCTCCAGCTGCCGGAGGGCATGAGCGTGCTCGTGGCCGCCGACGGCACCCAGCCCGCGCCGAGCAAGGTCACCGTGACGTGGCCGCTGCAGACCTCGACCCCCTGGGCAGGCCCGCTCATCGTCGGCGGCGCGATCCTGATGGCGGTGGGGGTCTTCCTGTACATCCTCGGCATCCGCCACGTGCGCCGCCGTCGCGGCCCGCGCCGCAAGGGGTTGCCGCTCCCGGTCACCGAGCCGATCGACATCTCGGCGCTCGACGACGACGACAAGGGCGTCATCAGCGCCCAGGCGGCACCGACGCGGCGTGCCGTCGCCGGCAGCCGTCGCGCCTTCGCCGCGCTGCCGATCGTCGCCGTGTCCGCGCTGCTGTTCACGGGCTGCTCCGCCGACGCGTGGCCGCAGTTCGGCAGCACACCGACGCCGAGCCCGTCGGCGAGCGTGATCGCGCCCGACGGCCAGCAGGCGCCCGCCGTGACCAAGGCGCAGGCAGAGCGCATCATGACGCGGATCGCGGCGACCGTCGCCGAAGCCGACGCCGCACTGGACGGCGACCTCGCCGAGACGCGGCTGTCGGGTGCGGCCCTGGCCGCACGCGACACGAACTACAAGCTGCGTTCGGCGATCGCCGACTACAAGGCCCCCGACCCGATCCTGGCCAAGCCGCTCAGCGTCATCCTGCCCCAGGCCTTCGACGGCTGGCCGCGCTCGGTGATCGTCGTCGGAGCCGACGACGAGTCCAAGACGTCGAGCATCATGGTGATGTCGCAGCAGGACCCGTGGACGGACTACCGCGTGTCGTACATCGCGAACCTCGAGGCCTCCACGACCCTGCCCAACCTCGCGCCGACCTACATCGGCGCCCCGCAGGTCGAGCCGGACTCGCCGTTCCTGATGCTGGCGCCGCAGGACGTCGCCGCAGCCTACGCCGACGTCATCGACAAGGGCGAGCAGAGCGAGTACTACGGGCTGTTCGAGGCGGACGGCGACCAGCTGCGCACGAGCATCGCGGCCGACCGCACACGTCGCCTCGACGACTTCAACAAGACGGCGAACAACACGACGGCGACGCTGACCTTCGCCGCCTCTGCCGGCTCTCAGCCGCCGTTCGCCCTGCAGACCGTCGAGAGCGGCGCGATCGTGGCCGTCAACATCGACGAGACCGACACGGCCACGCCCACGAACCCGGACGCCGTCATCAAGCTCGACAACAGCCCGACGGTCAAGGCGCTGGCCGCCGCCGACCAGTCCGCGACAGGCTTCCTGACCACGTTCAGCGACCAGGTGTTCTTCTACGTCCCCGGCCCGGGGTCCAATGAGAAGATCCGGCTGCTGGGCTACTCTTCCGCCATCCTCGAAGCGAAGGTCATCTCGTGAGCGATCCCTCCCTCGGCGCCGCGGTCCGCGGCGCGGTCGATCTCTCGTCGCTGCGCAACCGCCCGGCTGCGCCGGAAGCGGGAGCCTCCCAGGCCGCCGGTGCCGCGGCGACGGTCCCCGCACTGGTGCTGGATGTCACGGACGACACGTTCGCCCAGGTGCTGGAGCTCTCGCGCACGGTTCCCGTCGTGGTCGACCTGTGGGCCGAGTGGTGCGGGCCGTGCAAGCAGCTGAGCCCCATCCTCGAGCGGGTCGTGCGGGAGCTCGCCGGACGTCTCGTGCTCGCCAAGGTGGACGTCGACGCCAATCCGCAGCTGTCGCAGGCGTTCCGCGCGCAGTCGATCCCGATGGTCGTCGCCCTGGTGGCGGGCCAGCCCGTGCCGCTGTTCACCGGCGCAGTGCCCGAGCAGCAGGTGCGCGAGGTGTTCGCCCAGCTGCTGCAGGTGGCGGCGCAGAACGGCGTGACCGGCACGGCGGCGGTCGACGGTGAGGCGGATGCCGCACCGGAGGCGCCCGCAGAGCCTCCGATGCCCCCGCTGCACGCCGAGGCGTTCGAAGCGATCGAAGCCGGCGACTACGCTCGCGCGATCACCGCGTACGAGAAGGCCCTGGCCGAGAACCCGCGTGACGAGGACGCCCGCGCCGGGCTCGGACAGGTCCGCCTGCTCGACCGGGTGCAGGGTCTGGACCTTCAGGCTGCGCGCGCGGCGGCAGCCGAGGCGCCGACCGATGTCGCGGCGCAGTTCGCAGTGGCCGATCTCGACATCGCGGGCGGCCATGTGGAGGACGCGTTCGGGCGGCTGCTCGACCTGTTCGCGCAGCTGCCGTCGGACGAGCGCGGCCCGGTGCGCGAGCGGCTGCTGGAACTGTTCGCACTCGTCGGCGACGCCGACCCGCGCGTGGCCGCCGCCCGCGGCCGCCTGGCCTCGCTGCTGTTCTGAGGCGGGACCCGGCCGCACGCCGGGCGATCGGCGTCAGCCCTTCGTGGGAGACGGAACGTGCGCGGGTGTCTCGTGGCGGAGCCACAGCACACCCAGCGGCGGCAGCACGAGCGAGGCGCGCCCGCCTTCACCGGCGTGCACGACCCCGAGGTTGCCGACACCGGACCCGCCGTACTCCTGGGAGTCCGTGTTGAGGATCTCGTGCCACACGCCGCTCTCGGGCAGATCCAGCTCGTAGGCGTGCAAGGGCGTGCCCGAGAAGTTCGCGGCCACGACGACCGTGTTGCCGTGCCAGTCCCGCCGCGCGAACACGATCACGTTGGGGTTCCACGTCGGCGCTCCGAGTCGTGAGAACGCCGCGCCGTCGCTGTCACGCGCCCAGAGCGCCGAGTTCGCGCGGTAGACGCCGTTGAGCGCTCCGACGAAGCCCAGCAGTTCGGCGTGGCTCGGCTGGTCGAGCAGCCACCAGTCCAGCGACCGGGCCTCCGACCACTCCGAGAGCTGTCCGAACTCCTGACCCATGAACAGCAGCTGCTTGCCGGGGTGGCCCCACATGTACGCGAGGAACGCGCGCATGTTCGCGAGCTTCTGCCAGTGGTCGCCGGGCATCCGCCCGAAGAGGCTGCCCTTGCCGTGGACGACCTCGTCGTGGCTGATGGGCAGCACATAGTTCTCGCTGAACGCGTACACGAACGAGAACGAGAGCTCACCCTCGTGGTGAGACCGGTGGATGGGGTCTCGCTTGATGTACTCCAGAGAGTCGTTCATCCAGCCCATGTTCCACTTGAACCCGAAGCCGAGGCCGGCGTGGCTCGTCGGGGCGGTGACGCCCGGGAAGCTCGTCGACTCCTCGGCGATCATGGCGATGCCGGGGTAGCGCTTGTAGGCCGTCGCGTTCACCTCCTGCAGGAAGCGGATCGCCTCGAGGTTCTCGCGGCCGCCATGTATGTTCGGCTCCCACTCGCCGTCGCTGCGCGAGTAGTCCAGGTAGAGCATCGAGGCGACGGCATCCACTCTCAAGCCGTCGACGTGGAACTCCTCGAACCAGTACAGAGCGTTGGCCACCAGGAAGTTGCGCACCTCGTTGCGGCCGTAGTCGAAGATGTAGGTGCCCCAGTCCTTGTGCTCGCCGCGGCGGGGATCCGGGTGCTCGTACAGCGGTTCGCCGTCGAAGCGGGCGAGCGCGAAGTCGTCCTTGGGGAAGTGCCCCGGCACCCAGTCCATGATCACGCCGATGCCTGCCTGATGCAGGCGATCGATCAGGTACCGCAGATCGTCGGGGTGACCGTAGCGGCTCGTGGGGGCGTAGTACCCCGTCACCTGGTAGCCCCACGAGCCGCCGAAGGGATGCTCGGCCAGCGGCAGGAACTCGACGTGCGTGAACCCGTGACCGGCGACGTGCTCGATGATCTGGTCGGCGGCATCCCGATACGACAGACCCTGCCGCCACGAGCCCAGGTGCAGCTCGTAGATCGACATCGGACGCGACAGCGGCACGGTGCGCGCGCGCTCGTCGAGCCACGCGGCATCGCCCCACGCGTACGAGGCGTGGACGACGACGGATGCCGTCGCGGGAGGCACCTCGGCGAGACGCGCCATGGGGTCCGCCTTGAGGGCCCAGTCGCCGGCGCGACCGCGGATCTCGTACTTGTAGGTGGTGCCGGGTCCGATGCCGGGGACGAACAGCTCCCACACGCCGCTCGCGCCCATCGAGCGCATGGCGTGACCCTGGCCGTCCCATCCGTTGAAGTCGCCGACGACGCGCACCGCGCGCGCGTTGGGCGCCCACACGGCGAACGAGACGCCCGTCACGCCGTCGTCCTCGCGCACGTGGGAGCCGAGCACTCGCCAGAGCTCTTCGTGCCTGCCCTCGCCGATGAGATGCAGGTCGAGCTCGCCGATCGTGGGCGTGTGGCGGTAGGGATCGTCGGCCACATGGTCGGGCCCCTGCGGGTAGGTCGTCGCCAGTTCGTAGCGACTGCGCGCGCCGGCGCGCGTGCCCTCCCAGATGCCGGAGCGGACGTGCTCGAGCGGCACGCGCGTGCCGTCCTCGAAGACCGCGGTGACGCTCCGGGCGAGCGGGCGGCGTGCGCGGACCGTCCACGTGCGCGTGCCCTCGGAATCGGTGTCGGGATGGATGCCGAGCACGGCGTGGGGGTCGTGGTGAGTGCCTGCCGCGACGGCGTCGAGGAGCTGGTCGGATGGCGTCATCGGGACTCCTTCACGTGCAGGATGTGGACGGGCTCGGTGAACGCGTCGAGCATCACGTAGTTGTGATCCGACCACGTCCAGCGGGCGCCGGTGACGAGGTCCTCGACCTCGTACGGCGTGCCGGGCTCGACGCCCCACACGCGCGTGTCGAGATGCACCATCGTCTGGCGCACGGAGTGCGGGTCGGTGTTGACCACGACGATGATGGTGTCGCTGCGCCCGTCGGGCGAGAGGGCGGCGTCGAGGTGCTTGGCGTAGACGAGGATCGCGTCGTCGTCGCTCCAGTGGACGCTGAGGTTGCGCAGCTGTCGCAGCGCGGGGTGGGCGCGGCGGATGCCGTTGAGCTTCTCGAGGAACGGAGCGAGCGAGTCGCCGCGCTCCACGGCACCTGCCCAGTCGCGCAGCTTGTACTCGTACTTCTCGTTGTCGATGTTCTCTTCCGACCCGGGGCGGGCGACGTTCTCGTACAGCTCGTACCCCGCGTAGACGCCGTAGGTCGGCGCGGCCGTGGCGGCGATCGCCGCCCGGATGCGGTACGCCGGCCGTCCGCCGAACTGCAGGTACTCGGTGAGGATATCGGGCGTGTTCACGAAGAGGTTCGGCCGCAGGAAGGCGTCGGTCGTGTGCGCCAGGCCGGACAGGAACTCCTCGAGCTCCGCCTTGGTGTTGCGCCACGTGAAGTACGTGTAGCTCTGCTGGAACCCGGCGGCGGCCAGGCTCTGCATGGGCGCGGGCCGCGTGAAGGCCTCCGCGAGGAACACGACCTCGGGGTGCTCGGCGTTGACGGTCCGGATCAGCCACTCCCAGAACTGCAGGGGCTTGGTGTGCGGGTTGTCGACGCGGAAGATGCGCACGCCCTGGGCGATCCAGTGCCGCACGACGCGCAGCACCTCGGCGCGGATGCCCGCGGGATCGTTGTCGAAGTTGACCGGATAGATGTCCTGGTACTTCTTGGGCGGGTTCTCGGCGTACGCGATCGTGCCGTCGGGGAGTGTGGTGAACCACTCCGGGTGCTCGGCGACCCACGGGTGGTCGGGAGCGGCCTGCAGTGCGAGGTCGAGTGCGATCTCCAGGCCCTCGGCGTGCGCGGCGCGCACGAAGGCGCGGAAGTCGCCGAGCGTGCCGAGGTCGGGGTGCACGGTGTCGTGCCCGCCCGCGGCCGAGCCGATGGCCCACGGCGAGCCCGGGTCGCCCGGTCGCGCGTCGAGGGTGTTGTTGGGGCCTTTGCGGTTGAGCGTGCCGATCGGGTGGATGGGCGGCAGGTAGACGACGTCGAACCCCATCTCGGCGACCGCGGGCAGCCGCTTGGCCGCCGTGCGGAACGTGCCGCTCTTGACGGTGCCGTCCTTCAGGCGCTTGGCGCCTTCGGATCGCGGGAAGAACTCGTACCACGCGCCGACGCCGGCTCGTTCGCGCTCGACGAGCAGCTCGAGGTCGTCGCCCAGCGTCACGAGCGACATGACGGGGCGTGCGGCGAAGTACGCGGCGATGCGAGGGTCGTCGACGATCGCGAGGGCGTCGGCGTCGGCGACCGCGTCGTCGCGAAGGGATGCCGCAGCCGCCGTGAGGGCCTTCTTCTCGGCCGCGGGGCGGCCCCTCTCGGCGCCCGCCCGGTCGAACAGAAGCGCTCCGAGCTCGCGCATGACGGCGGCATCCACTCCCGCCGCGATCTTGACGGATGCCGCGTGCTGCCACGTGGCGAAGTCGTCGCCGAACGACTCGAACCGGAACTGCCATACGCCCTGCTCGAGCAGCGCGACCTCGGTCTGCCAGCGGTCGAGGCCGTCGTCGAGCGGCGCCAGGCGATGCAGCGACTCGTCGCCGGAGGGCGAGAACAGGCGCAGGTGCACCCCGATGCGGTCATGACCCTCGCGGAACGACGTGACCCGGAACGGCACGACCTCGCCGTCGTACGCCGTCGGGCGGAAGTCGCCCCACGGGACCGCTGGGGACGGCTGGGCCAGCGGTATGCGCCGCGACACCGTGTCGGGCTCGGGCTGCCAGGCGCGGGCATCGCGGACAGGGAGGGCCGAGGCGCTCCGCCACGGGCGGGAGCGCGCGGAGCGCGTCGTCGTGACCACGTCTCGAACCTACCGTCCCGTCCGGTCGGGCGACAGCGACGCGACGGCGGCGACGCCGCCCGGCGGCGTCGTCACTCTGCCCGGAACAGGTGCATCGAGGTGCCGGGAAGCGGCACGATGTCGCCCGGCGCGTACACGGCGCCGTCCTCGGACGGTGTCTCGTCGGCGCTCGACCACAGCGACACGTAGCGAGTGACGCCGTCGGCGTCGGGCAGGGTGACGTCGATGGGCCGCTCGGTGCCGTGGATCATCAGCAGGATGCGGTTGAAGTCCTCGAACTCCGGGGTCGACGCCGCGACGTACTGCAGCGTGCGGTGCGACGGGTCGGTCCACCGCTCGATCGACATCGTCTCGCCGTTCTCGTCGTACCACTCCATGAGCGACGCGGACGGCGTGTGCTCGCCGAGCCGCGCGAAGCGGCTCGGCCGCAGCGCCGGGTTCTCGCGCCGCAGGCGCAGCAGATGGCGCACGTGCGCGTAGAGGTCCTGCTGCCACGGCGTGTGCTCCCAGCGGAGCCAGGTCAGGTCGGAGTCGTGGCAGTACGCGTTGTTGTTGCCGTTCTGCGTGCGGGCGTGCTCGTCACCCGCGGTGATCATCGGCACGCCGGCCGACAGCAGCAGCGTGCCGATGAGGTTGCGCATGGCCTTGCGTCGCGTGGCCAGGATCGCGGGGTCGCCGGTGCGGCCTTCGGCCCCGTGGTTGAACGAGCGGTTCGTGTCGGCCCCGTCGCGGCCGTGCTCTCCGTTGGCGTGGTTGTGCTTGACGTCGTACGACACGAGGTCGCGCAGCGTGAACCCGTCGTGCGCGGTCACGAAGTTCACGCCCGCGAGCGGCCCCCGCGCCTCGTCGAAGGTGTTGGCCGATCCGGCGAGGCGATGCGCGAGTCCGCCGATGCCGACGGGTGACACGCCGGCTCGGCGTGCGTAGTCGACGTCGCTCAGCCAGAAGTTGCGCACGCGGTCGCGGTAGCGGTCGTTCCACTCGCTCCAGCCGTCGCCGAACCCGCCGGTGTGCCAGCCGCCCATCCCGACGTCCCACGGCTCGGCGATCTTCTTGACGCCGGCCAGCTCCGGGTCGTCCACGATGGCTCGCAGGAGAGGATGCTGCGCGGTGAACTCGTGCGTCGCGTCGCGTCCGAGGGTCACGGCGAGATCGAAGCGGAACCCGTCGATCTGCACCTCGTTCGCCCAGTACCGCAGCGAGTCGAGGACGAGCCGGGGGGCGGCATCCGTCGAGGTGTTCAGCGAGTTGCCGCAGCCGGTGACGTCGATGTAGGCCCCGTCGTCCTGCTGGCGGTAGTACGCGCGGTTGTCGATGCCGCGCAGGCTCGACCGCGGACCGCCGAGCCCCTCTTCGGCGGTGTGGTTGTACACGACGTCGAGGATGACCTCCAGGCCGGCCTCGTGCAGCAGCTTCACCATGCCCTTGAACTCGCGCAGCACCGCTTCGGGACCCTGCCGGCGGGCCTCCTCCGTCGCGTACTCGGCGTGGGGCGTGAAGAAGTTCAGCGTGTTGTAGCCCCAGTAGTTCGCGAGGCCGTGCTGCAGCAGGCGGGGCTCGGTCGTGAACGCGTGGATGGGAAGCAGCTCGATGCTCGTGACGCCCAGGTCCAGGAAGTGCTGCACCATGGCCGGGTGCGCGAGTCCCGCATACGTCCCCCGCAGGGCTCCGGGAAGCTCGGGATGCCGCTTCGACAGGCCCTTCAGGTGGCCTTCGTAGAGCACCGTGCGATCCAGCGGCACGGCGGGCTTGCGCGATGCGCCCCAGTCGAACGACCCCTCGACGACCACCGAGCGCCAGCCGTCGTAGCCGGTGCGGACGAGGCCCTTCGTGTACGGCTCGAGCAGGAGCGTGCCGCGGTTGAAGGTGTTGCCGGGACCGTGCGGCCCGTCGACGCGGATCGCGTAGCGGGTTCCGGGCCGCAGGAGCGCCGAGGTGACCTCCCACACGCCGCCTCCGACGGGCGTGAGCGGTTCGGTCGCGGTGATCCAGTCCAGATCGGTGTCGTCGAAGACCACGAGGTCGACGGCGTCGGCCGCGCCCGACCACACGCGCAGGCGTGCCCCGCCCGGGAGCAGCTCGACGCCCAGACGGTCGAGCTCTGGGGCGAGCAGACCCGCGGCAGGGTGCGTGAGGACGGACTCCGGGCTGACCATGCGGACTACCATAACCATGGTCCGAGTCGGCGGCGTTACGGGACCGGGTCCCGCAGCGCACGACACCCGGACCACTCCACCGACGCCAGCCGAGAGGATGCCGGGTGCCCGTCTATCTCGATCACGCCGCCACGGCGCCCCTGCGGGCCGAGGCGCGCGACGCGTGGCTCGACGCGCAGTCCGCGGTGGGCAACGCGTCGTCGATCCACGGCGCGGGGCAGAACGCGCGCCGCGCACTCGAAGAGGCGCGCGAGAGGCTCGCTGCGGTGCTCGACGCAGACCCCATCGAGGTCGTGTTCACGTCGGGTGGCACCGAGGCGGTGAATCTCGCCGTCAAGGGACTGTGGTGGGCGCGTGAGCAGTCGGCGGATGCCGTCGTGCTGCCGGACGGCGAGCACCATGCCACCCTCGACGCCGTCGAGTGGCTGCAGGCGCAGGGTGCCGACGTGCGGCACGTCGGGCTCGACGAGGTCGGGCGCATCGGCATCGACGCCTTCGGCGCCGCCCTCCCGGGCGCGGCCGTCGCCACCGCGCTGGTGGCCAACAACGAGGTCGGGACCATCAACGATGCGGCAGGGCTTGCGGGTGCCGCGGCCGCCGCACGCGTGCCGCTCCACCTCGACGCTGTCGCGGCCTTCGGGCACGTGCCGGTGTCGTTCCGCTCGTGGCGCGGATCCGCGCACGGACGGGCGGGCCTCGTCGCCGTGAGCGTCTCGGCGCACAAGGTCGGCGGCCCCGTCGGCGTCGGCGCCCTCGTCGTGTCGCGTGCGGCCGAGCTGACCGCCCTCGTCCACGGCGGCGCGCAGCAGCGGCGGCTGCGCGCGGGAACGCAGGACGTCGCGGGAGCGGTCGCGTTCGCGGTCGCCGCCGAGCTCGCCGAGGCCGAGCGCGAGGCGGAGGCCGCCCGGCTCGCCGGGCTGCGGGAGCGGCTGGTGGGCGGCATCCACTCCTCCATCCCCGACGCGGAGCTGCTGGGCGATCCTGTCGACCGCGTCCCCGGCAACGCGCACGTGCTGTTCCCAGGGGCGTCGGGCGAGACGCTGCTGTTCCTCCTCGACCGCGCCGGCATCTCGGTCTCGACGGGCTCGGCGTGCCAGGCCGGTGTGCCCGAGCCGTCGCACGTCGTCCTCGCGCTCGGACGCAGCGAGGCGGAGGCGCGGCAGGTGCTGCGTTTCACGCTGGGCCGCACCACGACGGCGGCCGACGTCGAGGCGGCGCTCGCGGCGCTGCCCGAGGCCGTGGAGCGCGCGCGTGCGGCATCCGGCCCGCGCACAGCCCGCGCTTCGTAGACTGGGACCATGCGGATCCTGGCAGCCATGAGCGGTGGAGTGGATTCCGCCGTGGCGGCTGCCCGTGCCGTCGAGGCGGGTCACGACGTCGTCGGCGTGCACCTGGCGCTCTCGCGCGCCGGCGGCACGCTGCGCACCGGCAGTCGCGGCTGCTGCACCATCGAGGACGCCATGGACGCGCGCCGGGCTGCCGACCGCCTCGGGATCCCGTTCTACGTGTGGGACTTCTCGGAGCGGTTCCGCGACGACGTCATCGAGGACTTCGTGGCGGAGTACCGGGCCGGCCGCACGCCGAACCCCTGCATGCGCTGCAACGAGAAGATCAAGTTCGCCGCGCTGCTCGAGCGCGCGCTCGAGCTCGGCTTCGACGCCGTGTGCACCGGGCACTACGCGACCCTCGTCGACGGTCCGGACGGCCTCGAGCTGCATCGCGCGTCGGATGCCGCCAAGGACCAGTCCTACGTGCTCGGCGTGCTCGACGCCGAGCAGCTGGCGCACACATACTTCCCGCTGGGCGCCACACCCTCGAAGGCGCTCGTGCGCGCCGAGGCCGAGGCGCGCGGGCTCACGGTCGCGCACAAGCCCGACAGTCACGACATCTGCTTCATCCCCGACGGCGACACGCGGGGGTGGCTCGCCGAGCGCGTGGGCGCCGAGCAGGGCGACATCGTCGACCGCAGCGCCGCCGTGATCGGCACCCACGACGGCGCCCACGCCTTCACCGTCGGGCAGCGCCGCGGGCTGCAGCTCGGGGTTCCGGCGCCCGATGGCAAGCCCCGCTTCGTGCTCGAGGTGCGGCCGGTGTCGAACACCGTCGTGGTCGGCCCGAAGGAGGCGCTCGCGACCGCCGAGATCGCGGGGGAGCGGTACTCGTGGGCAGGGCGCCCGCAGCCCGAAGGGTCGTTCGCGTGCCATGTGCAGATCCGCGCGCACGCGGATCCCGTGCCGGCGACGGCGACCCTCGCGGACGGACGCCTCACCGTCGTCCCCGAGACGCCCTTCGACGGCGTCGCCCCCGGGCAGACGGCCGTGCTCTACGACGGCACGCGCGTCATCGGCCAGTTCACCATCGCGACCACCGTCTCGGCGGTTCCCGCCTCGGTCTGATTCGTGTCGGGCGAAGCCGCCCTGGCGGTGTCGGCACCCCCTTCTAGACTGGCGTGGTGACGGATGCCGCACTCCCCGCCGACGCCGGACTCGAAGCCGCGCGGGCGGAAGCCCAGGACCTGACCGATCGCATCATCGGCGCGCGCGACGCGTACTACGGCCGCAACGCCGAGATCGTCGACGACGCGACGTACGACGGCTGGATGCACCGTCTCGAAGAGCTGGAGCGCCTGCACCCCGAGCTGCAGGGGCAGGACTCGCCGACGCAGACGGTGGGCGCGGCAGAGAGCTCGATGTTCGCGCCCGTCGAGCACGCCGAGCGCATGCTGAGCCTCGACAACGTCTTCAGCCCCGAAGAGCTGCGGGACTGGTGCGTCAAGGCGCAGGCCTCGGCAGGCCGCCGCGTGCGCTGGCTCACCGAGCTGAAGATCGACGGACTGGCCATCAGCCTGCGGTACGAGAAGGGCGTACTCACCTCCGCCGCCACGCGAGGGGACGGCCGTGTCGGCGAGGACGTGACGGTCAACGCCGTGCGCGTGGCCGGCATCCCGCAGCGGCTCACCGGCACGGGGCATCCCGATCTCGTGGAGGTGCGCGGCGAGGTGTTCATCCCGGTCGCCGCGTTCGAGCGGCTCAACGCCCTGCAGGCCGACATGCGCGACCGCGTCGTCGACGAGGCCCGGGCGCGCAGCCGGGCCTTCGACGAAGCGAAGGCGCGGCTCAGCGCCGAGCGGCGGTTCCCGGCGTTCGCCAATCCCCGCAACGCGGCCTCGGGCGGGCTGCGCCAGCAGCTCGAGAAGAAGGAGGGCCTCGAGCTCCAGGCCGGCCGGGCGCGACTCGAGTCGCTGCGGCTGTTCGTCCACGGCATCGGCGCCTGGAGCCGCCCGCCGGTCGAGTCCCAGAGCGAGACATACGCCCTGCTGGCGGAGTGGGGCCTGCCCACGAGTCCCTACTTCCGCACCACCGACGACATCGACGGCGTCCTCGACTTCGTCGCTTACTACGGCGAGCACCGCCACGACGTGGAGCACGAGATCGACGGCATCGTGGTGAAGGTCGACGAGCTCGCGCTGCACGACGAGCTCGGCGCCACCAGCCGCGCCCCGCGATGGGCGATCGCGTACAAGTACCCGCCCGAGCAGGTGAACACGAAGCTGCTCGACATCGTCGTCTCTGTGGGCCGCACCGGGCGCGCGACCCCGTACGCGGTGATGGCGCCCGCACGCGTCGCCGGCTCGGTCGTGCGCCAGGCGACGCTCCACAACCAGGACGTGGTGCGCGCGAAGGGCGTGCTGATCGGCGACACCGTCGTGCTGCGCAAGGCGGGCGACGTCATCCCCGAGGTGCTGGGCCCCGTCGTCGAGCTGCGGGACGGCACCGAGCGCGAGTTCGTCATGCCGGCGGACTGCCCCGAGTGCGGGTCGCCGCTGCGCCCCGCGAAAGAAGGCGACATCGACTTGCGCTGCCCGAACGCCCGCTCGTGCCCGGCCCAGGTGCGCGGGCGCGTCGAGCACATCGGCTCGCGCGGCGCCCTCGACATCGAGGTGCTCGGCGAGGTGACAGCCGCGGCGCTGACCCAGGCGGAGGCTCCGGCCACCGCGCCGCTGCAGACCGAGGCGCGCCTGTTCTCGCTGTCTCTCGACGACCTCGTGCCGATCTCGGTCATCGTCCGCGATTCCGAGACGGGCGAGCTGAAGGTCGACGAGGTGACGGGCGAGCCCGTCCGGCGTGCGCCCTTCCGGCGCAACCCCACGGCCAGCGAGAAGAAGCAGGGGCTTGAAGGCCCCCAGCCGTCCGCGGCCGCCGTGAAGCTCCTGGCAGAACTCGAGAAGGCGAAGACGAAAGACCTCTGGCGGCTGCTCGTCGCGCTCAACATCCGGCATGTCGGTCCGGTGGCCGCTCGCGCACTGGCGCAGTGGTTCGGTTCGCTGGACGCCATCCGCGCCGCCGACCGTGAGGAGCTGGCGAAGGTCGAGGGCGTGGGCGGCATCATCGCGGACTCGCTGCTCGAGTGGTTCGAGGTCGACTGGCACCGCGACATCGTCGACGAGTGGGCGCGCGCGGGTGTGCAGTGGGCGACGCCCGGTCACCCCGGTCCCGGGGTGGCCGCTGTCGCGGGCGGGGTGCTCGAGGGTCTGACCGTCGTCGCCACGGGCTCGCTCGAGGGGTACACGCGTGAAGGGGCCCAGGAGGCGATCCTGAACGCGGGCGGCAAGGCGGCGTCGAGCGTCTCCAAGAAGACCGACTTCGTCGCGGCCGGCCCGGGCGCCGGGTCGAAGCTCGCGAAGGCCGAAGAGCTCGGCATCCGCATCCTGGACGCCGAGCAGTTCCGCATCCTCGTCACTCAGGGTCCGGCCGCGCTCGACGCGTTGGAGCCCGACGCCGGCTGAAATGTCGTAGGTATGTTCTAACGTCGAGTCATCGACGAAAGGACGCCCCCATGACGATCGCCCCCGATCCATCGCTGCTGGCCTGGCTCGACCAAGAAGACAAGCGGACGGCGCAGACGATCCGTGCCCACGGCACGAGCAACGAGTACGTCTTCGGCGACATGCCGCGCCGTGAGACGCCCTTCTCATACACGATCGGCCTCTTCGGCCTCGGCCATCCCGAGCTGCTCGTCTTCGGGCTCGATCCGCGCACGTCGGGTCTGCTGCTGAACGACGTCGCCGCCCGCGTACGAGCGGGCGACGACCTCGTCGCCGGTCAGCTGCTGGAGTTCGCCGGCTGGGGCCACCGCGTCACCGTCGAAGAAGTGCCCAACCCCGGTGAGATCGTCTTCGCGGCGAACCGGTACTACCAGCGCCCGGCCGAGGCATCGGTGCCCGTCTACCAGCTCACGTACGACGACCGCGGCGGTTTGTTCCCGTGGGACGACGGGTACGACACCGCCGCCTGGATCCAGCCGCGCCCGGGCACCTTCCGCGCATGAACGTGGTGCGCGGCCGCGCTCAGGAGCCCGTGGTGAGGGCGAGCAGCCGGTCGCGCACCTGCCGGCGCAGGACCTTGCCGATGAGCGAGGTCGGCAGTTCGTCGACGACGAAGATGCGGCGGGGCACCTTGTAGGGGGTGAGGATGCCTCGCGCGAAATCGCGGATCGCCTCGACGTCGATCTCGTCGCCCGGCGCCACCACGACGGCGGCGACGACCTCTTCACCCGAGTGCTCGCTGGGCAGCCCGACGACGGCGGCGTCCTCGACCTGCGGGTGCTGGCGCAGCGCGTTCTCGACTTCGGTGGGCGCGACGTTGAAGCCGCCCGTGATGATGAGCTCCTTGATGCGGTCGACGATGCGCACGAAGCCGCCCTCGTCGATCGTGACGATGTCGCCCGTGCGGAACCAGCCGTCGACGAAGACCGCCTCGGTCTCTTCGGGCTTGCCGTAGTAGCCCGAGAACACCTGTGGCCCGCGCACGACGAGCTCACCCCGTTCGCCGCGCGGGACGTCCCTCGTCGGCTCGTCGGGGTCGACGACCCGGCACTCGGTGCCCGGCAGCGGGAGGCCGACGGTGCCCGGCACGCGGTTGTCGGCGACGGGATTGGCCATCAGCACGGGCGAGCACTCGCTCAGGCCGTAGCCCTCGACGAGGTAGCCGCCGGTCGCGGCCTCGAACGGGACGACCAGCTCATGCGGCAGCGCCATGGCGCCCGAGATGGCGACCTCGGTGCCGGCGAGCGACACGCCCTTCTCGCGTGCGGCCTTCAGCAGTCGCTCCGCGATCGGCGGCACGAGCGGCAGGAAGGTCGCGGGGTGCTTCTTGGTCACCTCGAGCACCATGTCGGGGTCGAACTTCGGGAACAGCACGAGCCGCGCCCCCATCGACATCGCGAACGTCAGGCACAGCGTGAGCCCGTACGCGTGGAACATCGGCAGCACCGCGTAGACGACGCAGCCGTCGCCCCGCACGATCGAGGGCACCCACGCGCGCGCCTGCGCCGCGTTCGACAGCAGATTGCGGTGGGTGAGAGCCGCGCCCTTCGGGGTTCCCGTCGTCCCGCTCGTGTACTGGATGAGGGCGAGGTCGTCGGTCGCCGGGCGAGGGTGGGATGCCGGCAGCGCCGCCGTGCCGACCACCCGCTCCCACGGCACGGTGCCCGAGACCCGCTCGGTGAGGGCGGAGCGCGCCTCCCGCGCCTTCGCGATGGGCAGCCCGAGAGCCAGGCGCGTGCCGAACGGCATAGCCTTGGTGACGTCCACCGAGACGAGGCTCGTGAGAGCGAGGTCGGCGGGGAAGTCCTGGACGGTCGCCACGACCTTCGTCCACACGATCGCGTGCTTGGCGCCGTGGTCCTCGAACTGCTTGCGCAGCTCGCGCGGCGTGTACAGCGGATTGTGCTCGACGACGACGGCGCCCAGGCGCAGGATCGCGTAGAACGCCACGATGTGCTGCGGGCAGTTGGGGAGCACGATCGCGACCGGGTCGCCGGCCTTGACGCCGAGGTCGCGCAGTCCCGCCGCGGCACGCTCGATCTGCTCGTGCAGCGAGCGGTAGGACGTCTCCCGGCCGAAGAACTGCAGGGCCGCCGCCTCGGGGTAGTCGCGTGCCGACGCGTCGACGATGTCGACGAGGGAACCCGTCACGGGGGCGAGGTCTTCGGGCACGCCGTCTGCGTAGCTGGCGGTCCACGGGCGCGGCGGGTCGTAGGTCGTCACGGCGATCAGCCTACGCCGCGGCCGGGCGCCGGACAGTCGGCATACCGAGGCCCCGGTAGTCTTGACGGGTGTCTGAAATCACCCCCGATCTCGTGCGCCATCTCGGTGTGCTCGCCCGGATCCAGCTGAGCGACGAGGAGGTCGACCGCCTCACCGGCCAGCTCGACGTCATCGTCGACAACATCGCCAAGGTGTCCGAGGTGGCCACGCCCGACGTTCCCGCGACGAGCCACCCGATCGCCCTCCAGAACGTGTTCCGGCCGGATGTCGCGGGCGGTCAGCTGACGCCCGCGCAGGTGCTGCAGAACGCGCCGGACGCGGCGGACGGCCGCTTCCGCGTGACCGCGATCCTCGGCGAAGAGCAGTAAGGGGCTGTCGTGACCGATCTCACCACCCTGAGCGCCGCCGCGCTCGCAGAGAAGCTGGCCGCCCGTGAGGTGTCGAGCGTCGAGGCCACGCAGGCGCACCTCGACCGCATCTCCGCCGTGGATGCCGACATCCACGCGTTCCTCCATGTCAGCGATCATGCGCTCGACGTGGCCGCCGACATCGACCGCCGCCGCGCGGCCGGTGAGGAGCTGGGCCCCGTCGCCGGCGTGCCGCTGGCCATCAAGGACGTCCTGGTCACCACCGACATGCCGTCCACGAGCGGCTCGAAGATCCTCGAGGGTTATCTGTCGCCGTACGACGCGACCGTCGTCGCCCGCGCGCGTGCCGCCGGTCTCGTGCCTCTCGGCAAGACCAACATGGACGAGTTCGCCATGGGCTCGTCCACCGAGCACTCGGCGTACGGCCCGACCCGCAACCCGTGGGACCTGGAGCGTATCCCAGGAGGCTCGGGCGGTGGTTCGGCCGCCGCCGTCGCGGCGTTCGAGGCACCCCTGGCGCTCGGCTCCGACACGGGCGGCTCGATCCGCCAGCCCGCGCACGTGACGGGCACGGTCGGGCTGAAGCCGACGTACGGCGCGGTGAGCCGCTACGGCGCCATCGCGCTCGCCTCGAGCCTCGACCAGGTCGGCCCGGTCACCCGCACGGTCCTCGACTCGGGCCTGCTGCACGACGTGATCGGCGGCCACGACCCGCACGATTCGACCTCGCTCGCTCACGAGTGGCCGTCGTTCGCCGCGGCGGCCCGCGAGGGCGCGACGGGAGAGGTGCTCAAGGGCCTCAAGGTCGGCGTCATCCGCGAGCTGCCCGACAGCGGGTTCCAGCAGGGTGTGTCGCAGTCGTTCCGCGCCGCGCTGGCCGCGATGGAGGCACAGGGCGCCGAGATCGTCGAGATCAGCGCGCCGCACTTCGAGTACGGGGTGGCGGCGTACTACCTGATCCTCCCGGCCGAGGCATCCAGCAACCTGGCGAAGTTCGACTCGGTCCGCTTCGGCTTGCGGGTCGACGTGCCCGGCGGCACCGTCGAGGACGTGATGGCGCGTACGCGCGACGCCGGATTCGGAGACGAGGTCAAGCGCCGCATCATCCTCGGCACCTACGCCCTGTCGGCCGGCTACTACGACGCGTACTACGGCTCGGCGCAGAAGGTGCGCACGCTCATCCAGCGCGACTTCGCGGAGGCGTTCGCGCAGGTCGACGTCATCGCGACGCCGTCGGCGCCGACCACCGCGTTCAAGCTCGGCGAGAAGATCGACGACCCGCTGCAGATGTACCTCAACGACGTCACGACCATCCCCGCGAACCTCGCGGGCGTTCCTGGCATCTCGATCCCGTCGGGCCTGGCCGCCGAGGACGGCCTGCCCGTCGGCATCCAGTTCCTCGCCCCGGCGTACGAGGACGCGCGGCTGTACCGCGTGGGCGCGGCCCTCGAGGCGCTGCTGGTCGACTCGTGGGGCGGTCCACTGCTCGACAGGGCGCCGACCCTCGGCGCGAACGGAGGTGCCCGCTGATGGCGAAGGACACGCTGATGGACTTCGACAAGGCGCTCGAGCTGTACGAGCCGGTGCTCGGGTTCGAAGTGCATGTCGAGCTCAACACCGAGACCAAGATGTTCTCGTCGGCGCCCAACCCTGCGCACCCGTCCCAGCACGACGCCGAGCCGAACACGCTCGTCGCTCCCGTCGACATGGGTCTTCCGGGCGCGCTGCCCGTGGTCAACGAGCAGGCGGTCCGCTCCTCGATCAGCCTGGGGCTCGCCCTCGGGTGTTCGATCGCGCCGTCCAGCCGCTTCGCGCGCAAGAACTACTTCTACCCGGATCTCGGCAAGAACTATCAGATCTCGCAGTACGACGAGCCGATCGCGTTCGAGGGGCAGGTCGAGATCGAGCTCGAGGACGGCACTCTCGTGCAGATCCCGATCGAGCGTGCGCACATGGAAGAGGATGCCGGCAAGCTGACCCACGTCGGCGGTGCGACCGGTCGCATCCAGGGCGCCGAGTACTCGCTCGTCGACTACAACCGCGCCGGTGTGCCGCTCGTCGAGATCGTCACCAAGCCGATCTTCGGCGCGGAGGCCAACGCCCCCAAGCTTGCGGCGGCGTACGTGCGCGCGATCCGCGACATCGTCATCGGCCTCGGCATCTCGGAGGCGCGGATGGAGCGCGGCAATCTCCGCTGCGATGCGAACGTGTCGCTGCGCCCGCGTGGCCAGGAGAAGCTCGGCACGCGCACCGAGACGAAGAACGTCAACTCGATGCGCTCCGTCGAGCGCGCCGTGCGCTACGAGATCCAGCGGCAGGCCGCGATCCTGGCGTCCGGCGGCACGATCATCCAGGAGACGCGGCACTGGCACGAAGACACCGGGACGACCTCGCCGGGCCGCCCGAAGTCTGACGCCGACGACTACCGCTACTTCCCGGAGCCCGATCTGCTGCCGGTCGCGCCCGCGCCCGAGCTGATCGAAGAGCTTCGTGCCGCCCTGCCCGAGCAGCCCGCGGCGCGGCGCCGCCGGCTCAAGGCCGAGTGGGGCTTCGCCGACATCGACTTCCAGGGCGTCGTCAACGGCGGGGTGCTGAACGAGGTCGAGGCCACGATCGCCGCGGGCGCGTCGCCCGCTGCCGCGCGCAAGTGGTGGACCGGCGAGGTCGCACGCATCGCGAACGCCGACGGACGCGAGCCGGCGGACCTCGTGGCGCCGGCCGATGTCGCCGCCCTCCAGGCGCTCGTCGACGCGGGCACGCTCACCGACAAGCTCGCCCGCCAGGTGCTGGAGGGTGTCATCGCCGGTGAGGGCTCACCGCAGGAGGTCGTGGATGCCCGAGGGCTCGCCGTCGTGTCGGACGACGGCGCCCTGATCGCCGCGATCGACGAGGCCCTCGCGGCTCAGCCGGACGTGCTCGAGAAGATCCGCGACGGCAAGGTGCAGGCCGCCGGCGCCGTGATCGGCGCGGTGATGAAGGCGATGAAGGGCCAGGCGGACGCGGCGCGCGTGCGCGAGCTCGTGCTGGAGCGCGCCGCCACCGCCTGACCGGCGACTCGCGCAGAACGTCGCACAGTGGGGCGGATCCTCCGGGACCGCCCACTGTGCGATGTCGGAGCTCCCTGAGAGGATCGATGCATGGGGCGTGGCGACGGCACCGGGCGGATCGTGTCGCCCGACGACGCCGACGACACCGGGACGGGCATCCTCCACGTCGACATGGACGCGTTCTACGCGTCCGTGGAGCAGCTCGACGATCCGACGCTTCGCGGCAAGGCCATCATCATCGGCGCCCCCGAGAGTCGCTCGGTGGTGTCGAGCGCCTCGTACGAGGCGCGGCGGTTCGGCGTGCGCTCGGCGATGCCGGTGAGTCAGGCGCTGCGGCTGTGCCCGCACGCGATCGTCGTCCCACCGCACTTCGAGCGGTACCTGGAGATGTCGGCGCGTGTGATGCGCATGTTCCGCGACGTGACGCCCCTGGTCGAGCCGCTGTCGATCGATGAGGCGTTCCTCGACGTGCGCGGCGCGCGACGGCTGTGGGGGAGCCCGGGCGCGATCGCCCGCATGCTCCGCGAGCGCGTCCTCGCCGAGACGGGCCTCACGTGCAGCATCGGGGTGGCGGCGACCAAGCACGTCGCCAAGATGGCGTCGACCGTCAGCAAGCCCGACGGACTGCTCATCGTGGCCGAGGCAGACACGGACGCGTTCCTCGCGCCGCGCTCGGTGCGCGCGCTGTGGGGCGTCGGTCCCAAGACCGCCGAATCACTCGAGCGGCGCGGCATCCACACCATCGCCGACGCGCGGGAGGCTCCGCGCGAGGTTCTCGATCGTGCGCTGGGGCCGGCGATGGGCGATCGGATCTGGCATCTCGCGCGCGGCATCGACGCCCGCGAGGTCGACACGTCGCGCGTGGAGAAGAGCATCGGTCACGAAGAGACCTTCCACGAAGACATCGGCGACGACGCGGTGCTGCGCTCCGAGCTGCGCCGGCTGGCAGACCGCGTCGGGGCGCGTCTGCGCAGCAACGGGTGGGAGGCGGCGACCGTGGCGATCAAGGTGCGCTACGCCGACTTCACGACCATCTCGAGGTCGCAGACCCTCGCCGAGCCCACGGCGGTCGGACAGCGGATCGGGGATGCCGCACACGAGCTGTTCGCCTCGATCGATCGCTCGCTTCCGGTCAGGCTCATCGGCGTCCGCGCCGAGAAGCTGCGCCCGTCGGGAACGGCCATGCCCGGGCTGTGGGACGACGACGAGGGCTGGCGGCGGCTGGAGGACGCCCTCGACGACGCGACGGCGCGGTTCGGTCGGGGCGCCGTCACGCGCGCCACCAATCTCGGCTCTCGCGGCGGCGGAACGCTCCCATCCAGTCCGCCCGCACCGCGCCTCGACGCCGGCTGACACGAAGACCGGGCCGCGCGACCGGTCGCCACGTCAACCATCGTCTGTGCCGAAGCACGAACGCCCGCTACGTTGGACGCATGCCCAACATCGCACTCGAACTCGGCAAGCAGTCCGCGGCCTTCGGCGTGAAGAGCGCATACGGCGAGCAGCAGGATGTCGACGGCGTCCGGCTCATCCCGGTCGCCGTGACCTGGTCCGGCTTCGGCGGCGGCTCCGACGAGGCCGGCAACGGCGGAGGCGGAGGAGGCGGTTACGCGATCCCGGTGGGGGCGTACATCCGCCGCGGCGACGACCTGCGCTTCGAGCCGAACATCATCGCCCTGCTCACCGTGGCGATCCCGTTCGTGTTCTTCGCCGGTCGCGCCCTCAGCCGTGTCATCCGCGCCCTCAAGAAGTGACGCCGACCCGGTCGCCGCGTCGCTCGCCCTGGCCGTCGGGCACCTGACGACGGCGATCGAGCAGGTCGCGGCATCCAATCCGGTCGTCCTCATCGACGGCCGCAGCGGAGCAGGCAAGAGCTCCCTCGCGCGGGCGCTGGTGTCGCGCTGGCCGCTGCGCGGGCGCGTGCAGCTCGTGGCGCTGGACTCCCTCTATCCCGGGTGGGACGGGCTCGATGACGGGGTGGAGCTCGCCCGCGAGCTGATCCTCACACCGCACGCGCGGGGCATCGTCGGGGTGTGGCAGCGGTGGGACTGGACGACGGGTGAGCCGGCCGAGGCGCATGCGGTCGATCCGTCGCTCCCGCTCATCGTCGAGGGTGCGGGGCTCCTGACGCCGGCGACGGCGCGGCTGGGCGATGTGCGGGTGTGGCTGGAATCCCCGGCGGCGTCGCGCAAGAACCGGGCGCTCGTCCGTGACGGCGACGCCTATCGCCCGCACTGGGACCGCTGGGCGCGCCAGGAGCAGCGCCACGTGGAGCGCGACGACCCGATGCGCCTGGCGACGCACCTGTTTCCGGTGCCGTGACCCGTCACGCCTGGCCGTCGTCGAACGACGCCACGAGCCCGTCGAGGCGGTAGCCGAGCCAGTCGTAGATGCCGAACCGCGGATTGTCGGGGTCGTGGTCCTCGGGCCGGGTGATGTCCAGGCGCTCTGCCATCACGAGGCGCACCGCCGCCAGGGTCCGCAGCCACGCGCGCACGGTCTCGGGCTCCAGCCGGATCTCGACCTGCTCGAGAAGGGCCGGATTGTCAGGATCATCCGGGATGCCGGCGGCCTCGGCCAGCGAGAACAGCACGATCTCGGCATCCGCCCGTCGGCGTGTGAGCAGATCCGTCTCGGTCAGCGTGCGGAACTCGCGCGCCGCCTCGTCGTCGTCGGGGTACGGTGTCGGCACGAGCCGCGCGAGCGCGGGATCTTCGTGCGCAGGCGTGGATCCGTCCACGAGGTCGGCGAACTGCGCGACGAGCGCCGACAGGTGGGCGGCCTCCAGGCGCGCCACCTCCAGCACGACCGTGCGTCCCGTCACGCCGGCTCCTGCCGCACGGTCGCCCACAGCCCGTAGTCGTGCATGGCCTGGGCATGCAGCTCCATGCGTTCCCGGGCGCCCTGCGAGACGACGGCGTGACCCTCGTTGTGGACCGCGAGCATGAGGCGCTCCGCCTCGGCGCGGGGAAGACCGAAGTACTCGCGGAACACGTGGGTCACGTAGCTCATCAGGTTGACGGGGTCGTCCCACACGACCGTCTGCCACGGTCGATCGGGATCGGGGTGGCGGTCGACGTCCACGTCCTCGTCGACGACCGGCGCGGCGAGCGGACTCATCAGGCCCATCCCAACTCGTGCAGACGGTCGTCGTCGATGCCGTAGAAGTGCGCGATCTCGTGGACGAGCGTCGTGTGGACTTCGTCCCGGAGCTCGTCCTCGTCGTCGCACACCGCGAGGTGCGGTTCCCGGTACACGAGGATCCGATCAGGCAGCTCGCCCGCGCCGTACCGGTCGCGCTCGGTGAGCGCCCAGCCGTCGTACAGCCCGAGCAGGTCGAGGCTCCCGTCCTCAGGGCGGTCCTCGACGACGAACACGACGTTGTCGAGCCCGGCGACCATGTCGTCGGGAAGTGCGTCCAGCTCGTCGATCACGAGGGACTCGAAGGTCGCGGCATCCATCTCCATCATGATGCCTCGCTTCTACGCGAATGGGGCGCGAAATTCGCGCCCCATTCGGTTGACATGGGGTGAGTAACGGGACTTGAACCCGCGACCCCCTGGACCACAACCAGGTGCTCTACCAACTGAGCTATACCCACCATGCTTCCCGCTCGCGCGGGCAACCAGACGATTCTCTCACACCTCAGGGGCAAACGATGACACCGCCGCGGCTGCGGCTGCGCGGGCCCCGTCGCTGGTGGGTCCCGGCTCGGGCACGAACACCGCCTGGCGGTAGTACGCGAGCTCGCGCACCGACTCGATGATGTCGGCGAGGGCGCGGTGTCCGCCGTCCTTCGCAGGCGCGTGGATGTACGCGCGCGGATACCAGCGGCGGGCCAGCTCTTTGATGCTCGACACGTCGACGTTGCGGTAGTGCAGCCAGTGATCCACGCGCGGCATGTACTTCGCGAGGAACATGCGGTCGGTGCCGATCGTGTTGCCCGCGAGCGGCGCCTTGCCCTCGAGCGGCACGAACCGCTGGATGTACTCGAGCACCTGGAACTCGGCGTCGGCGACCGTCACGCCGTGCGGGATCTCGTCGAGCAGCCCCGAGGAACGGTGCATGTTGGTGACGAACTCGTTCATGTGCGCCAGCGCGGACGCGTCCGGCTTGATCACGACGTGGAATCCGGGATCGAGCAGGCGGAGCTCGAAGTCCGTCACGACCACGGCGATCTCGACCAGTTCGTCGACCGCGAGGTCGAGCCCCGTCATCTCGCAGTCGATCCACACCAGGCGATCGTTGTCGGATGCCCCCACCATGTGCTCCATCCTCGTGACGGGGTCCGACATCGCGGACTCCGGATAAGGGGCTCGGCGTCGCCGCCGAGCCCCGGTGCCCCCCCGGGAGGATTCGAACCCCCGACCTGGCGGGTAGAAACCGCTCGCTCTGTCCCCTGAGCTACGGAGGGAAGGGTGCTCCCAGGTTACCCGGTCGCGCCGCGCCGTCGCGGACCCTGGTTTCGTGCGGCGTCGCGGCGTAGCGTCGGCGGCGGAGGCATCGAAAGGAGTTCACGATGAGCACCACGCAGACGCACCACCCGCTGTGGGTCGCCTTCGGCACCGGCGGCGTCGTCGGCAGCATCCGCAAGGGCGACGACGGCTACACGGTGACGATGGCCGGCGCCGATCAGGTCGCGGGCACGTACCCGTCGATGGAGATCGCCAAGAGCGCCCTCCATGCCCGGATGACGCCGGGGAGCGACTGGCCGCGGTTCGAGGAGCACTGACGCTCCGCCATCGCCGCGGCCGGCATGCCTTCAGGGTGCCGGCTCGGCGGTGGCTGCCGTCTGGCCGCCGTGGGACCTGTCCCGCGCGGGCGCGTCGCGTCGTGTGTCGAGCAGCGGCAGCGCGACATGCACCAGCGGACCGATGAGCGCTGCGAACAGCACGGTGCCGATGCCCACGGTGCCGCCCAGAAGCCACCCGACGGCGAGGACCGTGAGCTCGACCAGCGCGCGGCACAGCCAGATCGGCCATCCGAGCCGCGAGTTGAGGCCGGTCATCAGCCCGTCGCGCGGTCCGGGGCCGAAGCACGCGCCGATGTAGAGCCCGGAGGCGACGGCGACGACGAGGATGCCGCCGAGCAGCGTCGCCAGCTGCGCGAAGATCCCGTCGACCGGCGGCACGACGGCGAGCACGAGCTGCATGCTCGTGCCGACGAGCAGGATGTTCGCGATCGTCCCGATCCCCGGCTTCTGTCGGAGCGGGATCCACAGCAGCAGCACGAAGAAGCCGACGATGTTCGTGATCCACCCGATGCCGATGCCGGTGCGCAGCGACAGTCCCTGCGCGAACACGGTCCAGGGATCCACGCCGAGTCCGGCTTCGACCGTCAGCGCGCATCCCGCGCCGTAGAGGAACAGGCCGATCAGCAGCTGGGCGACGCGACGGGGCATAAAGCTATCCAATCTCATGATTGGCCCGTAGTCAGCAGTCCAATACGGCTACGCTGGCCCCATGGACTCCCGCGTCTCGGCTCGCGCGCTCGCTGTCTCACTCGGAGGCTGGCGCACTCGCGAACCGGCCTACGAGGCACTGGCCGACGGCATCCGCCTCCTGTGTCTCGACAACCGGATCGCCCCGCGCACGACACTGCCGGCCGAGCGCGAACTGGCCGCGGCTCTGCACGTCAGCCGCAGCACGGTGGCCGCCGCATACCGCAGCCTGCGCGACACCGGTCACATCGCCAGCCTGCGCGGATCGGGCAGCGTCACCCTGCCGGTCGGGCATCGCGATGTCGGGCGAGCGACCGCAGCCGAGGGCATGATCGACCTGCAGCAGGCCAGTCCGCCGGCCTGGCCGGGCCTCGCCGGCGTGATGGCGGAAGCCGGCGCGAACTCCGCGGCGCTGATCTCACGCGTCGGGTACGACGTGCTCGGCGGTGGCGAGCTGCGCGCGGCGATCGCGC
Organism: Microbacterium jejuense; assembly: GCF_019511665.1. GTDB lineage: Bacteria > Actinomycetota > Actinomycetes > Actinomycetales > Microbacteriaceae > Microbacterium > Microbacterium jejuense_A. Next base: position 47,261 of record NZ_JAEUAW010000003.1, on the reverse strand, counting down.
GGCGGTACACCGAGCGGGGGATCCCGACCACGCCCGCCGAAGTGCTCGTGACCACGGGGGCGCAGAGCGCGATCCACCTGGTGTCGTCGGTGCTGCTGGGTCGCGGAGACCGCGTCGTCGTCGAGACGCCGACCTACCCCCACGCCGTCGATGCTCTCCGCCGTGCAGGGGGCCGGCTCGTCGGAGTGCCCGTGACGATCGATGCCGGCTGGGACATCGATCGCGCGGAGCAGGTGTTCGCGCGGACGCTGCCCGTCATGGCGTACCTCATGCCGGACTTCCAGAACCCGACCGGGCGCAGCATGACCGCCGCTGAGCGTGCGGCGATCCTCGCCGCGGGGGAGCGCGCCGGCACCGTGCTGGTGCTCGATGAGACGACGGCCGATCTCGACATCGATCGCGGTCCGCTCGACGCGGGGTTCGTCGACGCCGAGCCGGGCACCGTCGTGCGCATCGGCTCCCTCGGCAAGACCGTGTGGGGCGGGCTGCGCGTCGGATGGGTGCGCGCGGACGGAGACCTGATCCGGCGCCTGGTGGCCGCGCGTCCCGCCCACGACCTGGGCACGCCGGAGTTCGAGCAGGCCATCGCGGCGCGCCTGCTCGGCGACTTCGACGCGATCGTGGCGCAGCGCTCCGGACTGCTGCGGGCAGGCCGCGATGCGGTCGTGGCGGCGTTGCGGGCGCAGCTCCCGTCGTGGCGCATCCCGGACGTGCACGGGGGAGTGGCGCTGTGGATCGGACTCGACGCGCCGCTCAGCTCGGCTCTCGTCATGGAGGCGCGCTCTCGAGGCGTGCTGCTCACGGCGGGCTCGAGGTTCTCGATCGAGGGCGGCCACGATCGGCATCTGCGGGTGCCGTTCACGTCCCCGCCCGACGACATGGTGCGCGCGGCGACGGTCCTCGCGGAGTCGTGGTCCGCGGTCAGAGCCGGCGCGCCCGCCACGGTGGTCGAACACGCCGGTTCGGTCGTCTGATCCCGCGGTCAGCGAGCCCACCGGAGGCACTCGACCGCCTCGTCGGCGCTCCAGAAGTCGCCGAGGTCGCGGAACGCATGGGATGCCGCGTGGAACCGGCGTGCGCGGAAACGGGTGCCGCCGCGCTCGAGCACTGCCTGCAGATGGCCGATGACGACGCCCGCACGATCCCTGACGCGCCAGAGCCCCGGCGCGGCGCGATCGAGCCGGACCTGCGCGCGTGCGGAGAGCGAGGGCTGTTCGAGATCGATGGATTCGAGGATGTCGGTCATTGCTACTCCCTTCACTTAGAAGATATGTTCGACCTCCGACATCGCTCCGGAGTGGTCGACCTTCCTCCCCAGTCGCGGCGGAGCGCGGGTTCTCCCCAGATCGGCAGCGAGAACCTCTGCGCCGACCACGAGCCCGACAGGCTGTTGCCACCGCCGGCGTCCTCGGGCACGGGACGCCGGCGGTGACCAGGGGATCGACCCCGGTCTCGCGAAGAGAGGAACCGACATGAGCGATCTGTACGACAGCATCACCGTCACCGGCAACGTGGCCACCGAACCCGAATTCAAGCGCACGCAGAACGGGCTGGGCATCACCTCGTTCCGCGTCGCGAGCGGCCAGCGGCGGTTCGACCGCCAAACCGAGCGCTGGATTGACGCGGGCACCAACTGGTACACGGTGTCGGTGTTCCGCGGCCTCGCCGACCACGCGTTCGCATCGCTGCACAAGGGCGACCGCGTCATCCTGACCGGACGACTGCGGCAGCGGGAATGGGACAACGGCGAGAAGCGCGGCACCTCACTCGACATCGAGGCCGACGCCCTCGGCCACGACCTGCTGTGGGGCACCACGACCTTCGTCAAGGACGATCGGCGTCACAGCGCGGATCCCATCCCTCCGGATGCGTGGCGGGCCCCGGACGCGACGCGCGCGTGGGCCGCCCCCGGCGTGGAGGCCGAGCCCGCCGCCGATGCGGTCGAGCCGATGGCGCTCGAGCCGACGGGAGGCGAGCTCGTCGGGGCAGGGGCAGGGGCATCTGACGCGCCGTTCTGAGGCCCGATCCGGCCGAATGCTCCGCAGGGTGCCGGGCGCGCGCACGTAGACTTCTCGCGTGGCCCGACACCCTGCATCCGCGAACGGCACACCGAGCCCTCGGGGGCGCGCCGCGCTCACAGCGCTCGCCGCGGTCGTGATCGCGGTCGTCACGGCGTGCGCACCGATGGAGCCCGATCCGACCCCGTCCGCGTCAGGCGGCTCCGTCGGGCCGACGCCGAGCGCCGGCGCCACTGAGGGGGTCGACGCGGCACCGTCCCCCGCGCTCGTCCCCGACGGCACGGCGCAGGACAACCTCCCGTACTTCACGGCCATCACCGACTCGGTGTGGGCGACCGACTCGCGGGTATCGGGCCGTGCCTACATCGACGCCCTCGTCGCGGCCGGCTTCGACAAGTCGGCCATGCAGGTGACGAGCGACACCTCGACCGTGGGCAATCCGGCCGAGAGCATCCAGTTCTCGGTGCGCTGGGGAGATCAATGTCTCGTCGGACAGGTCGGTCCCGCGACCGGCGACCCGGTGACGGTCGTGGTGCCGGTGGTGGCCGAGGGCACGTGCCTCATCGGCCAGACCCGCCCGATCGACTGGTGAAGCGCCGCCCCGAGGCGCCGTCGCGCGCGGCCGGTAGGCTGGGACGCTGACGCCAGATCCAAGGAGAACAGAAACCCGATGGCTGAGTACATCTACTCGATGGTCCGTGCCCGTAAGGCGGTCGGCGAGAAGCTGATCCTCGACGACGTGACCATGGCGTTCCTCCCGGGCGCCAAGATCGGCATGGTCGGCCCGAACGGCGCCGGAAAGTCGACGATCCTCAAGATCATGGCCGGGCTCGACACTCCGTCGAACGGCGAGGCGAAGCTGTCGCCCGGATTCACCGTGGGCATCCTCATGCAGGAGCCGGAGCTCGATGACTCCAAGACCGTGCTCGAGAACATCCAGGAGGGCGTCGCGATCAAGGCGAAGCTCGACCGCTTCAACGAGATCTCGGGCCTGATGGCCGACCCCGACGCGGACTTCGACGCGCTGCTGGCCGAGATGGGCACCCTGCAGGAAGAGATCGACGCCGCGGACGCATGGGACCTGGACTCCCAGCTCGAGCAGGCGATGGACGCCCTGCGCACCCCTCCCGCCGACGCCTCGGTCGCGAACCTGTCGGGTGGTGAGCGCCGCCGCGTCGCCCTCGCGAAGCTGCTGCTGCAGAAGCCCGACCTGCTGCTCCTGGACGAGCCCACCAACCACCTCGACGCCGAGAGCGTCCTGTGGCTCGAACAGCACCTCCAGAAGTACGCGGGTGCCGTCATCGCGATCACGCACGACCGGTACTTCCTCGACAACGTCGCGGAGTGGATCGCAGAGGTCGACCGCGGCCGGCTCATCGGCTACGAGGGCAACTACTCGACCTACCTCGAGAAGAAGGCGGAGCGTCTCGCCATCCAGGGCAAGAAGGACGCGAAGCTGGCCAAGCGTCTCGCCGAGGAGCTCGACTGGGTGCGGTCGAACCAGAAGGGCCGCCAGGCCAAGTCGAAGGCTCGACTCGCCCGCTACGAGGAGATGGCCGCGGAGGCGGATCGCACCCGGAAGCTCGACTTCGAAGAGATCACGATCCCGCCCGGGCCGCGTCTGGGCAACGTCGTCATCGAGGCCAAGAAGCTCAAGAAGGGCTTCGACGGCCGCTCGCTCATCGACGGGCTGAGCTTCACGCTGCCCCCCAACGGCATCGTGGGCGTCATCGGCCCGAACGGCGTCGGCAAGACGACGCTCTTCAAGACGATCGTCGGACTGGAGCCCCTCGACGGCGGAGAGCTCAAGATCGGCGAGACGGTCAAGATCAGCTACGTCGATCAGTCCCGCGCGAACATCGACCCGAACAAGACGCTGTGGGAGGTCGTCTCGGACGGGCTCGACATCATCACCGTCGGCAAGACCGAGATCCCTTCGCGCGCGTACGTGTCGAAGTTCGGCTTCAAGGGCCCCGACCAGCAGAAGAAGGCCGGTGTGCTCTCCGGCGGTGAGCGCAACCGCCTCAACCTCGCGCTGACGCTGAAAGAGGGCGGCAACCTGCTGCTGCTCGACGAGCCGACGAACGACCTGGACGTCGAGACGCTGCAGTCGCTCGAGAACGCCCTGCTCGAGTTCCCCGGCTGCGCAGTCGTGATCACGCACGACCGGTGGTTCCTCGACCGCATCGCGACGCACATCCTCGCGTACGAGGGCACCGACGAGAACCCCGACCAGTGGTACTGGTTCGAGGGCAACTTCGAGGCGTACGAGGCCAACAAGATCGAGCGTCTCGGCGCCGACGCTGCTCGCCCGCACCGCACGACGTATCGCAAGCTCACGCGTGACTGACACGGCACGCGCGGAGGCCGCTCCCGAAGGGGGCGGCCTCCGGCTGCACATCCCCATCCACCTGCGGTGGGGCGACCTCGACGCGTTCAACCACGTCAACAACACGTCGATGCTCAAGCTGCTCGAAGAGGCCCGCGTGCGCGCGTTCTGGGTGCCCGCCCCGGGCGAGGACGCGCCGCCGACGGCCGTGCTCGACTCCAGCATCTTCAGCGGCGTGCTCACGCTGATCGCACGGCAAGAGATCGAGTACCTCGCTCCTGTGCCGTATCAGCGTCATCCCCTCGACGTGCAGATGTGGTTCGGCAAGATGGGCGGCTCGAGCATCGAGGTCTGCTACGAGGTCTACAGCCCCGCCGAGACAGCCGACCTGCAGCGCGTCCTCTACGCGCGCGCCATGACGGTCATCGTGAAGGTGGATGCCGCCACCGGGCGCCCGCTGCGCCTCACGGCCGAAGAGCGCCAGGCCTGGGCGCCCTTCGTCGGCGAGCCCATCGTCTACGCCCACCGGCGCTGAGCGGCCACGCGCCGCGCGTCAGCTCTGCTCAGGCCGGTCCTCCGGTACGCGCACCATGATCTCCTGCGCGACGCTCGCGAGCAGCGCACCGTCGGCGCTGTAGATGCGGCCGGTCGCGAGCCCGCGACCGCCGCGGGCGCTCGGGGACTCCTGGACGTACAGCATCCACTCGTCCACTCGCCCGAACCGATGCCACCACATGGCGTGGTCGAGGCTCGCGACCTTGAGGCCCGGGGTGGTCCAGGCGATGCCGTGCGCGCGCAGGATCGACTCCTGGATCGTGAGGTCCGTGAGGTACGCGAGTGCCGCGCGATGGATCCCCGGATCGTCCGGGATCGCCCGGCGCACCCGCATCCAGACCATCTGATCCGGCCGGCGCGGTCCCTCGACGGCCGTGTAGATCGGCGACGGGATGTGGCGCAGCTCGACCGGGCGGTCGGTGAAGAACCTCTTCGACATGGGGTGCAGGCCGTCCAGCCGCGCCTCGACATCGGGAAGATCGTCGGGATGCGGCACACCCGAGGGCATCGGCGCCTGGTGTTCGACGCCCGGATCCTCGTCCTGGAACGAGGCGATCATCGAGAAGATCGGCACGCCCTCCTGGAACGCCTGCGTCCGGCGGGTCGAGAACGAGCGGCCGTCGTGGATGCGGTCCACCGAGAAGGTGATGCCCTTCGCGGAGTCGCCCGGGCGCAGGAAGTAGCCGTGCATCGAGTGCACCTTGCGGTCCGCGGGGAGCGTGCGGGATGCCGCCACGATCGACTGCGCGAGCACCTGACCGCCGTACACCCGGCCGAGGGGCATCGACTGCGAGCGGCCGGTGAAGATGTCCTCCGTCGTGCGGGCGTCGGAGCCGCTGAGGTCGAGCACCGAGAGCATCGACGCGACCGCGTCGGACGGGGGATCGGTGGGGTGCTCTGCGTTCACGGGTCTCCTCGTCGTCGGTGCGCGGATAGGGGGCGGCGGGCCGCCCGTCGTTTCCGCTTGGTAGCTTAGGGGCGATGTCTCCGCGCCTGCTGTTCGCCGATCCCGCCTCCGCCGCGGATGCGCTCACCTTCGCCGGGCGGGCGGCCCGCTTCACGGACGAGGGTGTGCGACTGCAGGCATCGGGAGGCGTGCTGGCGATGACGGCGGCGCCGCTCGCACCTCGCGGCCTGGGCGACGCGACGCCGACGGTGCTGGCGATGCGTACGCTGGCGGCCGACCCCGAGCTGGTGTGCGACCTCATCGTCGACGCCTCCACGCTGACCGCGGTCGCCGACGATCCGCGGGCGGTGAGCCTGCCAGAGACCGCGCTGTCGGCCGCGTGGGCGGGGATCGCACCGCCGCGCGGCGGGTGGGAGTCGCGCGCCGGCATCGACGCGTCGACGCTGGCGGCGAAGGCGCAGGGCGGCATCGCCCGCGTCTCCGACACGGTGCCCACGGATGCCGGCGAGGATGTGGTCCGGGCGGTGCGCGCCGCCGTGTGGGGCGCACCCGATGACGACCTCGGCGGCCTGCCGCTGGGCGTGGCGTTCGCGGCCCTGAGCATGGGCTTCATCAGCGGCGCCGAGACGTCGCGCGTCTACGCGAACGGCCCGTGGACGCGGATCACGCTCGATCGGGGGCACATCGTGGTGCGGGGACCCCTGGTGTCGGGTCTCACGCCGGTGCGTCGCACGGGTCCCGCCGCGGCCTGACGGCCGACCGAGGCCCGGCCGGCCGCTTCACACGGCGGCCGCGGCAGCCCGGCCGGCGACGCGCCCCGAGAAGAGGCATCCACCCACGAACGTCCCCTCCAGCGCGCGGTAGCCGTGCACGCCGCCGCCGCCGAAGCCGCTCGCCTCGCCCGCCGCATACAGGCCCGGCACGGGCGCGCCGTCGGCGCCCAGGGCACGACCTGACAGGTCGGTCTCGATGCCGCCCAGCGACTTGCGGGTGAGCACGTGCAGCTTGACGGCGATGAGCGGGCCGGAGTCCTTCGCCAGGATGCGGTGCGGCGTCGCCGTGCGGATGATCCGGTCGCCGCGGAACGCGCGCGCCGATCGCAGCATCGCGATCTGCGCGTCCTTCGTGAAGTCGTTGTCGATCTCGCGATCGCGGGCCTCGATCTCGAACCGGACGCGTTCCGGGTCGAGCACCTCGCCGCCGGGAAGGGCCTGCATGCCCGCGATGAGATCGTCGAGCTTCTCTCGCACGACGAAGTCGGCGCCCTTGTCCATGAAGGCCTGGACCGGTCCGGCGGCGCCCTTGCCGAGCCTCGACTTCGCCAGCAGGCGGACGTCCTTGCCGGTGAGGTCGGGGTTCTGCTCGCTGCCCGAGAGCGTGAACTCCTTCTCGATGATCTTCTGCGAGAGCACGAACCACGAGTGGTCGTACCCGGTGGCCCGCAGGTGGGCGAGCGTGCCCAGCGTGTCGAAGCCCGGGAACAGCGGCACCGGCAGACGCGTGCCCGTGGCGTCGAGCCAGACCGAGGACGGACCGGGGAGGATCCGGATGCCGTGATCCGGCCACACCGGATCCCAGTTCTGGATCCCCTCGACGTAGTGCCACATGCGGTCGCCGTTGATCAGACGGGCGCCGGCGGCGGCGCTCACCGGCTGCATGGAGCCGTCGACGTAGGCGGGGACGCCCGTGATCATCGTCTGCGGGGGAGTGCCGAGGCGCTCCGGCCACCACTGGCGCACCAGGTCATGGTTGCCGCCGATGCCGCCCGACGCCACGATGGTCGCGTCGGCGGTGATCGCGAACGTGTCGACGACGTCACGCGAGCTCGCGACGCCGCGGGCGGTGCCGGAGGGTTCGAGCACGTCGCCGGAGGCGCCGGTGACGACGCCGCCCTCGACCGTGAGCGCCGTCACCCGATGCCGGGGCAGGATCGTGACGCGGCCGTCCGCCTCGGCGGCCTCGAGCTCGGCCTGGAAGGGAGCGACGAGGCCGGGACCCGTGCCCCACGTGATGTGGAAGCGCGGCACGGAGTTTCCGGGGCCCGTCGCGGTGTAGCCTCCGCGTTCGGCCCAGCCCACGATGGGGAAGAACCCCACGCCCTTCTCACGCAGCCACGCGCGCTTCTCGTGGTGCGCGAACTGCAGGTACGCCTCGGCCCAGCGACGAGGCCACAGGTCTTCGTCCCGGTCGAATGCCGCGTTGCCGAACCAGTCCTGACGTGCCAGCTCGAACGAGTCGTGGATGCCGAGACGGCGCTGCTCGGGAGAGTCGATGAAGAACAGGCCGCCGAACGACCACCACGCCTGACCGCCGAGGTTGGTCCGCGGCTCCTGGTCGACGATCATGACCTTCTTGCCGGCGGCGGCGGCTTCGGAGGCCGCGACGAGACCGGCCAGCCCCCATCCGATCACGAGCACGTCGGTGCGATGGGTGGCTGCGGGCATGTCGACTCCTTCGTCGGCCGGTCGTGGGGGATTCAGCGGGTGGTGTCGGGTGGCGAGGGCGGTGGCGCCGTGACCGGAAGGGATGCTGCCCCTCGCCCGCCGGCGGAAGGTCCGATGCCCGAGGGCTCGAACGTGTTCACCATGGCATACGCGGCGCGCTGCAGGTAATCCCACAGCGTCGCCTCGTGCAGCGGCGGCAGCTTGAGCTCGTCGACGGCCACGCGCATGTGGGCGAGCCAGCGGTCGCGGGCGTCGGGGTCGACGTGGAACGCGGCGTGGCGCATGCGAAGACGCGGGTGCCCGCGCTGCTCGCCGTACGTCGTGGGGCCGCCCCAGTACTGCTCGAGGAACGTCGTCAGCCGGTGCTTGGCGGGGCCGAGGTCTTCCTCGGGATACATCGGGCGCAGCACCTCGTCGTCGGCGACGCCGCGGTAGAAGCTGTCGACGAGGCGCACGAACGTGTCGTGGCCGCCGACCTCCTCGTAGAACGTGATCGGGGTCGCATCGGTCATGAGGTCGCTCCGGGAGTCGTGCCGGACGCGTCGTCCGGTGAGGTCTTCTTCTTGCTCGTGCGCTTGGGCTTCCACACTGCGCCCTCGGCGGCGGGCGCGACCGGGTTGGGGCGCGTCTTCGGCGGGTTCGCACCGCGCACCCGCTGGGCGCCCTCCAGGCCCGAGGGCATGACGGCCGTGAGGGACGGGAGGGAGATGCCCATCTCGTCGATCGCGTGCTTGAGGCGCATGCGCAGCTCGCGCGCCACGTCGTCCTTGGCGTTCGCGCGGGTCTTCATCACGAGACGGATGACGAGCGCGTCGCCCGAGATCGACTCCAGACCCCACACCTCGGGCTGCTCGATGATGCGCGTGCGCCACTTGGGGTCCTTGGCGAGCCCCTTTGCGGTGTCGAGCATGACCCGCTCGACCTCGTCGATGTCGGAGTCGACCGCGACCGAGAGATCGAGGATGACGCGCGACCATCCCTGCGACAGGTTGCCGATGCGCGTGATCTCACCGTTGCGGACGTACCACAGCGTGCCGTTGACATCGCGGACGTGCGTCACGCGCACGCTGACGTACTCGACGATGCCGGTGGCGAGCCCGAGGTCGACGACGTCGCCGATGCCGACCTGATCCTCGGCGACGATGAAGATGCCGTTGAGGACGTCCTTGACGATGTTCTGGGCGCCGAAGCCGAGGCCGGCGCCGACGGCGGCCGTGAGCAGCGTCAGCGAGCCCAGAGCAGTGGGAGCGAGGACGTTGATGATGAGCAGCAGCGCGATCACGACCACCGTCACGTTCACGATGTTGCTGAGGATCGAGCCCAGCGTGCGGGTGCGCTGCACGAGGCGGACCGAGGCCAGGGGCGAGCGCTCGAGGGCCTGCGTGTCGTCGACGTTCGCCTTGGACTTCGCGCCGTTGACGATGCGGTTCACCACCCGGTGGATCACCGCGCGCAGGATCCACACGAGGAGGAACGCGCCGATGATGATCCCGACGACGGCCAGCACATTCCAACCAGCCGACACGAAGAAGTCACCGACGCTCTGCCAGAACGACGCCGTCGCGATGGCCGGGGGATCTTCGAGGGGCACGGAGTTCATCGCCCCCAGCCTAACGATCGGGGCCTTGGAAAGACCTCAGCGCAGAGGCGGCAACGGGTCGTCGTCGCCGAGCAGCCGCAGGCGGTGGGCGAGGATGACCGCGTGCACGCGGTCGCGTGCCCCGACCTTCGCCAGCACGCGGCTCACGTGCGTCTTGACGGTCGACTCGCTGAGGAACAGCTGCTGCGAGATCTCGGCGTTGGTGTAGCCGCGACCCATCGCCAGGAACACCTCGCGTTCGCGGTCGGTGAGGTCGCCGGTCGGGTCCGGGATCGCCGGGCTCGGCGCCGGCTGCAGGGCCAGCCGGTCCAGCAGCACCCGCGTGACCCGCGGCGAGAGCGGAGTGTCGCCACGGTGGACGGCGCGGATCGCGGAGGTCAGCTCCGCTCGTTGCGCGTCCTTCAGCAGGAATCCGCTCGCGCCGGCCTCCAGAGCGCCGAAGGCGTACTCGTCGAGGTCGAACGTCGTGAGCACGAGCACCCGCGTCTCGGGGGCGGCACGCGCGATGAGGGCGGTCGCCGCGATCCCGTCGAGCACCGGCATCCTGACATCCATCAGCACCACGTCGGGCCGCAGCCGGGCGGCGAGGTCGGCGGCCTCCTGACCGTCGCCGGCCTCGCCCACGACGACCAGATCGTCTTCGGCCTCGAGCACGAGGCGGAAGCCCACGCGGATGAGCGCCTGGTCGTCGGCCAGGAGCACGCGGATGGGGGCGGCGTCGGTCATGGAGCGTCCTCTCTCGGCGGCGCGGCATCGGCTCTCGGCTCGGTGACCGGGATCGTCGCGGTGAGCCGCCAGCCTCCGGCGCCGTCGGGACCCGCCGACAGCGTCCCGCCGATGTGCGTCGTGCGTTCGGCGATGCCGCGGAGGCCGAAGCCGCCCGGGCCGTTGGATGGCTCGGCGCGGTCGTTGTGCACGGTGACGGTCGTGGCATCCGCATCGTGGTCGATGCGCACCTGGATCGCCGTCGCCGAGGGTGCGTGACGCATGGCGTTCGTGACGCCCTCCTGCACGATGCGTCCGATGGCGTACTGAGCGGTGTCGGCGAGCTCGGCGGCGCCCGTCACGACGAGCGTCGCGGGGTATCCGGCCCGCTGGGCCGCCGCGACGACGTCGTACGGCGACACCGGGGCCAGGGGCGCCAGCGGCGCGTCTGCGTCGCCGTCGCGCAGCACACCGAGCATGACGCGCATCTCTCTCAGGGCTTCGCGCGCAGTGGTGGCCGCGGCATCCATCGCTCCCCGCGCTCGATCGATGTCGGGCGTCGCCATCGCGCCCTCGGCGAGAGCGACCACGACGGTGAGCGAGTGCGACACCACGTCGTGCATCTCGCGGGCGATGCGGGCGCGTTCGTCGGCGGCCGCAAGCTGCGCCTGCTGATCGCGCTCCACGATGAGCTGCCGTGATCGGTCGATGACGGCTTCGAGGTAGCGCTTGCGGTTGCCGATGTTGACGCCCACCAGCGCGCCCACGAGAGCCACCACCGCGGCCGACAGCAGCGCGTTGAGCGCCCCGAGGACGTCGACAGTGCCCAGCAGCGCCTCGAAACCTCCGACGACGGCGATGGCGCCCATTCCGACGCCGTAGGCGATCCAGCACAGACGGCTGGAGGCGTACACGGCGACGGCGTACATCGAGAGGATCAGCAGCGGCGATCCCGCCGCCGACGGGTACGCCAGCATGACGAGCTGCAGCAGCACGGCGAGCGCGTACGGCACCAGCGGCCAGCGGCGGCGCAGCATGAGCGCGGCGGCGGCCGCGATCGCGATCACCATCGAGACGATGTGCACCGGCGCCCCGGGGTCGGCGTTGTCGGTGCCGACCGGGCCCGCCGTGGTGACGGCGATGGCGAGGCCGACGATGGCCACGAGGATGTCGGTGAACAGCGGATGCCGCGCCCAGAACCGGCGGATCACACCGGGAGGGCGCGGCAGCAGCAGCTCCGCATCCGCCGGAACGGGTGCGGAGCTGCCGCTGCGAGCCATGCGGTCGACTCTACGCGTCACGCGTGCGCAGGACGCCCCAGCCGATCACCAGGGGGACGACGGTCCAGCCGATGAGGGCGAGCAGCGCCGGCACGATGTCGTCGCCGCCCGGCGAGGTCAGCGTCGATGCCGCGTTCATCGGGAGGTACTGACCGAGGTCGACGATCCAGCGCCAGCCCTCTCCGGCCATGGCGAACATCTGCACCACGATCGGCAGCACGAAGAGCACGCCCACGGTCGCGGCGATCGCGCCGGCGCCGTTGCGGACGATGAACCCGAAGCCGAGTCCGATGAGCGTGAACACGACCATCGACAGCACGCCGTAGGCGAGCGGGACGATCGCGAGCGACGGCTCGGACCAGTCGATGCCCTCGGTCAGCAGGGGAGCGGTGGCCGCGATCGAGATCGCGTACGTGACGGCCGTGACGACCGCCATCAGCACCGCCACCACGGTGGCCTTGGCGGCCAGGACGGCGCCGCGACGGGGCTCCGCCGTGAGGCTCGAGCGGATCATCCCGGTGGAATACTCGCCGGTGATCACGATCGCGCCCAGGATTCCCGCCACGAGCATGGTGAACTGCGTGGGCATCAGGATCGCGCTGACGGCGGGGAAGCCCGGGCCGAAGCTCGACGAAGCGCCCGCGATCATCATCGAGATCGCCACCGAGAGCGCCGCGGCGACGCCGAGCGACCACCACGTCGAGCGGACCGAGGTGATCTTGATCCACTCGCTCCGCAGCAGGTGGCCGAAGCTCAGACGGTAGGGCGAGTCGGCGACGCGGGTGGGCACCGCCGGCACGGGAGCGGGGGTCTGCGTCACGGTGGTCATGCGATCTCCTTGGTCTTGTACTCGACCGCGCTCTCGGTGAGTGCGAGGTACGCCTGCTCGAGGGAGCCTGTCGTGGTCGTCAGTTCGTGGATCGGGATGCCGTGGGCCGCTGCCGTGTCGCCCACGACGTCTGCGGTCAGCCCTTCGATGTCGAGGCGGCCGGGGGTCGTGCTCGTGATGCGGACGTCCGGGCCCGCGACGAGCCCCGCGAGGTCGGCGGCGCGCGGGCTGCGAACGCGGGTGGTGTTGGTCGTCCACGCGCGCACGAGGTCGTCCAGCGCCGCGTCGGCGAGCACACGACCGCGCCCCAGCACCACGATGTGGTCGGCCGTCTGCGCCATCTCGCTCATGAGGTGGCTCGACAGCAGGACGGTGCGGCCCTCGTCCGCGGCGTGGCGCACGAACTCCCGCACCCAGCGCACGCCTTCCGGGTCGAGTCCGTTGACGGGCTCGTCCAGGATGAGCGTGTGCGGGTCGCCCAGCAGCGCCGACGCGATGCCGAGCCGCTGTCCCATCCCGAGCGAGAACTTCCCGGCACGCTTGCCGGCGACGGACTGAAGGCCGGTGATCTCGATCACCTCGTCGACACGGGAGCGCGGGATGCCGTGGGTCGCGGCCATCGCCCGCAGATGGTTGCGGGCGGTGCGGCCGGTGTGCACGGCCTTGGCGTCGAGGAGCACGCCCACCTCGGTCAGCGGCGCGCGCAGCGCGCGGTAGTCCCTGCCGGCGACGGTGGTGCGTCCCGACGTCGGACGGTCGAGTCCGACGATCATCCGCATCGTCGTGGACTTGCCGGCCCCGTTCGGGCCGAGGAAGCCGGTCACCTTGCCCGGCTGGACGGTGAACGAGACGCCGTCGACCGCCGTCTTGTCTCCGAACCTCTTGGTGAGCTGTTCTGCAACGATCATGCATCCGACGCTATGCGGCGGCCCCCGCCGCTCACATCGGCCCCCAGGATGACGCGCCGCTCTCGGCGTGGTACCGCGGTGCCGAATGCGAGGATGCCCCGGCCCTGCGCGTGGGCAGGACCGAGGCATCCCTCGATTCAGGAGTGCGGGCTACTGGGCGTCGCGGTCCTGGACGGCGAGCGCGCGCTCGACGCCGGCGAGGTTCTCGGCGACGAGGCGGCGCAGTGCGGGTGCGGCGTCGGCGTTCGCCTCGAGCCAGGCACGCGTGGCGTCGCGCAGCGCGACGTCGGCCAGCGGCGACGGGTACAGGCCCACGATCAGGTACTGCGCGATCTGGTAGGTGCGCGAGTTCCAGATCGGCAGCAGCGCGTCGAAGTACCGCGCCACGTAGTCGCCCAGCAGGTCGCGGCTGGCCGGGTGCACGAAGCCCGCCGCAGCGGAGCGCACGATGGTGTTGGGCTGGTCGTCGCGCTCGACGAGCGACGCCCATGCGGCGTCCTTCGCCTCGGCCGACGGCAATGCCGCCTTCGCCTGCGCGGCGAACTCGCCGCCCTTCGCGGTGTTGTCGGCTTCGAGCGCCGCGTCGATGTCGGCCGCGGTGACGACGCCGCCGGCGGCGAGCGACACGAGCAGCTGCCACGACAGGTCGGTGTCGACCTCGAGGCCGTCGAAGGTCTCGACGCCGTCGCGGACGGCACGCACCTTGCTCCACTGGTCGGCGGTCGCCGCAGCCGACGCGAACGCCGTCACGAACTGCAGCTGGCTGTCGCTGCCCGCCTCGGCCGACCGGGCGAGGTCCCACAGGGCATCGGCGACCTTGGCCCGCGTCGCGTCGCGCCTGTCGGGGGCGACGTACGAGTTCGCGGCGAGCTGCAGCTGGCCGAGCGTCGTGCGCACCGTGGTCGACTCGGTCTCGGCGCCGATGTTGCGCAGCACGAGGTCGACGTAGTCGGATGCGGATGCCTCGGCGTCGCGGGTCTGGTCCCACGCGGCGCCCCACACCAGCGAGCGCGCGAGCGGGTCGCTGATCTTGCCGAGGTGGTCGATGGCCGTCTGCAGGGACTGCGCGTCGAGCCGGATCTTCGCGTACGCGAGGTCTTCGTCGTTCAGCAGCACGAGCGCGGGCCGGGCGAGACCCTTGAGCTCGGGCACCTCGGTGAGGTCGCCGTCGACATCGAGCTCGACGTGGTGCACGCGCACGAGCGCGTCGCCCTGGAGGTCGTAGAACCCGACGCCGAGGCGGTGCGGACGGATCGTCGGGTAGTCGGCCGGCGCCGTCTGCACGATCGCGAAGCGCGTGATCGTGCCGTCGACGTCGGTGACGATCTCGGGTGCGAGGGTGTTCACGCCCGCGGTCTCGAGCCACTTCTTCGACCACGTCGACAGCTCACGGCCGCTCGTGACCTCCAGCTCCGACAGCAGGTCCGACAGCTCGGTGTTCGACCACTGGTGCTTCTTGAAGTACGCCGCGACGCCGCCGAAGAACGCCTCGATGCCGACCCACGCGGCGAGCTGCTTGAGCACCGAGCCGCCCTTGGCATAGGTGATGCCGTCGAAGTTCACCTGGACGTCTTCGAGGTCGTTGATCTGGGCGACGACCGGGTGGGTCGAGGGAAGCTGGTCCTGGCGGTAGGCCCAGGTCTTCTCCATCGCGTTGAAGGTCGTCCACGCCTCGGTCCACTCGGTGGCCTCGGCCGTGGCGATGGTCGACGCCCACTCGGCGAACGACTCGTTCAGCCACAGGTCGTTCCACCACTTCATGGTGACGAGGTCGCCGAACCACATGTGGGCGAGCTCGTGCAGGATGGTGACGACGCGGCGCTCCTTGACGGCGTCGGTGACCTTGGAGCGGAAGACGTAGGTCTCGGTGAACGTGACCGCGCCCGCGTTCTCCATGGCGCCCGCGTTGAACTCCGGCACGAAGAGCTGGTCGTACTTCGCGAACGGGTACGGGAAGTCGAACTTCTCCTCGAAGTACGCGAAGCCCTGACGCGTCTTGTCGAAGATGTAGTCCGCGTCGAGGAACTGCCACAGGCTCCTGCGGCCGTAGACGCCGAGCGGGATGACGCGACCCGAGGCGCTCGTGAGCTCTGAGAAGGTGGCCTCGTACGGGCCCGCGATGAGCGCGGTGATGTACGACGAGATGCGCGGGGTGGCCTCGAAGGTCCACGTCGCGCTGCCGTCGCCGTGCTTCTTCGGGTCGGGCGTGGGGGAGTTCGAGACGACCTTCCACGGCTCGGGAGCCGTGACGGTGAACTGGAACGTGGCCTTGAGGTCGGGCTGCTCGAACACGGCGAACATGCGGCGCGAGTCGGGCACCTCGAACTGCGAGTACAGGTACACCTCGCCGTCGACGGGGTCGACGAAGCGGTGCAGGCCCTCGCCGGTGTTGGTGTAGAGGCAGTCGGCGTCGATCACGAGCTCGTTGTCTGCGGCGAGGTCGTCCAGCGCGATGCGCGAGTCGGCGAACGCCGAGGCGGGGTCGATCGACCGGCCGTTGAGCGTGATCTCGCGCACTTCGCGGGCGATGAGGTCGATGAACGTCGAGGCGCCGGGCGTCGCGGTGAACCGCACGACCGTCCGGGATCCGAAGACCTCGGCGCCCTTCATCAGGTCGAGTGCGACCTCGTACGACTGCGTGTCGACGATCGCGCGGCGCTCCTGCGCCTCGATGCGGGTGAGGTTCTCTCCAGGCACTGCTGTGGCTCCCATGGGTGAGGATGGCGAACGCGGTCGTCCACGCTGCTGGCGCCGACGACAACCGTCCCAGCCTACGCGAGGCCTTGCGTAACGCCAGATCCGGCGCGAGATCGCGTCGCACACGGCGGCGGCGGGCCGGCTGCGGTGTCAGGATGGAGGGGTGAGCCCTGCCGAACAGCCCCTCGTCCCGTTCGCCTCTCCTGCCGCCGCTGCGGGCGCTCCGTTCGTGGAGCAGCCTGTCGCGTACGACGGCATCCTGCTCGCGGGCTTCGGCGGACCCGAGGGTCAGGACGACGTCATCCCGTTCCTGCGCAATGTCACGCGCGGCCGCGGCATCCCGGACGAGCGGCTCGAAGAGGTAGCGCACCACTACCGCCACTTCGACGGCGTGAGCCCCATCAACGCCCAGAACCGCGCGCTCAAGGCGGCCCTGGAGGGCGAGCTCGCGCGCCGGGGCATCGACCTGCCGGTGTACTGGGGCAACCGCAACTGGTCGCCGTACCTCGACGAGGCGGTGAGGGATGCCGCCGACGCCGGCGACACGAACCTCCTGGCGCTCGCGACCAGCGCCTACTCGTCGTTCTCGAGCTGCCGGCAGTATCGCGAGGACTTCGCCCGGGTGCTCACCGAGACCGGCCTCGCGGGAACCGTGACGATCGACAAGGTGCGCCAGTTCTTCGACCACCCCGGATTCGTGCAGCCCTTCATCGACGGCGTGCGCGAGGCGGTCGCGGGCTTCCTCGCCGATGGCATCGCCCCAGAGAGCGTGCGCGTGCTCTTCTCGACGCACAGCATCCCGACCGCCGACGCCGAGCGCTCGGGTCCGCGCGAGGGCGACGAGCTGCATCGTGACCTCGGCGAGGGCGGCGCCTACGCGGCGCAGCATCTCGCGGTGGCGGAGGTCGTCATGGCGGCCGTCGCGGCCGAGGTCGCGGGCGCCGAGCGCATCGGCTGGGAGCTCGTCTACCAGTCCCGCTCCGGCCCCGCCAGCCAGCCCTGGCTGGAGCCCGACGTCAACGACGTCATCGCCGAGCTCCCGGCCGCCGGCATCCAGGCGATCGCCATCGTGCCCGTGGGCTTCATGAGCGACCACATGGAGGTGCTCTGGGACCTCGACACCGAGGCGATGGAGGCGGCGCAAGAGGTCGGCATCCGCGCGGTCCGCACGCCCACCCCCGGCGTCGACCCGGTGTTCGTCTCGGGCCTGGTCGACCTCGTCGAGGAGCGGCTCAAGGGAACGCCGGCCGCCGAGCGCCCCCACGAGACCGGTCTCGGCCCATGGTTCGACGTGTGCCGCCCGGCCTGCTGCGAGAATGTGCGGGCCGGCTTCAAGCCGGCGGCCGCCGGCATCGCACCCTGATCAGCACGACCCGGCGAGAGTGGATGCCGGCGGCCCGGCATCCGCCGTCCGCCTGCCCGTCCCCTCTCTAGGATTGAGCCCATGCGCATCCATATCGCGACCGACCACGCCGGCCTCGAGTTCTCGACGCAGCTGCAGCACCATCTCGCCGCCGCGGGGCACGAGGTCGTCGACCACGGCCCCCTCGAGTACGACCCGCTCGACGACTACCCGGCCTTCTGCATCCGCGCGGCGCAGGCCGTCGTGCGCGACCAGGCGGCGGGCATCGAGACGCTGGGCGTCGTGTTCGGAGGATCGGGGAACGGCGAGCAGATCGCGGCCAACAAGGTGCAGGGCGCCCGTGCGGCGCTCGTGTGGAGCATCGCGACGGCCGAGCTGGCGCGCGAGCACAACGACGCGAACGTGATCGCCATCGGCGCCCGTCAGCACACCTTCGACGAGGCCGCGAGCTTCATCGACCGGTTCATCGCGACGCCGTTCTCGGGCGAGGAGCGCCACGCGCGCCGCATCGCGCAGCTCGCCGCGTACGAGCAGGACGGATCGCTGCTGCCCGACCCTCGCGCGACGGCGGCGCAGCCGGACGTCCTGGCGGCGGACGACAGCTCGTTCGATCCCGAGGCCGGCTGACCGCATGCCCGAGGGCCACTCCGTCCACCGCATCGCCCGCCAGTTCGACCGCAACTTCGTCGGGCGCGCGGTGACGGCGTCCAGTCCGCAGGGGCGCTTCGCCGAGGGCGCGGCGATGCTGAGCGGGCGGACCGCCACCGCGGTGCGGGCGGTCGGCAAGCAGATGTTCCTCGAGTTCGACGACGACCTCTGGCTGCGCGTGCACCTCGGCATGTACGGGGCGTGGGACTTCGCGGGCGAGATCCTGGTGGACCCCACGATCGCCTCGGCCAACGGGCGCATGGGGCAGACCAACCAGCGCGGCACCGATCTCGGCGAGCCGATCCGGGACGCCGCGGGCGAGAACTCGCTGACCTCGATCGGCGCCCCGCGCCGCGCGCGCGTGCATGTGCGCATGTCGGAGCAGACGACGGGCCTCGCCGACGAAGGTGACGAGTGGCCGCCGCCGGTCGTCGGCCAGGTGCGCCTGCGCCTGCTCACCGAGGCGACGTGCGCCGACCTGCGGGGTCCCACCGCGTGCGAGCTGCAGACGCCGGACGAGGTCGCGGCGACGATCGCCAAGCTCGGTCCCGACCCGCTCGTGGACGACGTGTCCGAGGGCGAGGAGCGCTTCACGGCCGTGGTGCGCCGCAAGCCGACGTCGATCGGCCTGCTCCTCATGGACCAGAACGTCGTGAGCGGCATCGGCAACGTGTACCGCGCGGAGCTGCTGTTCCGGGCCCGTCAGAATCCGCACACCCCTGGCCGCGATGTGCCGGAGGAGGTCGTGCGCGGGCTGTGGCGCGACTGGGTGCGGCTGCTGGCCATCGGCGTCGAGACCGGCCAGATGATGACCATGGACGATCTCGACCCCGAGTCGTACCGCAGGGCGATGGCCAGCCGCGACGACCGGCACTGGGTCTATCACCGCGCCGGTCTGCCGTGCCGCGTGTGCGGCACGACGGTCGTGGTCGAGGAGGCGGCGGGACGCAAGCTCTACTGGTGCCCCTCCTGCCAGGCCTGACGCGTTCGGATCCGCGAGCCCGAATAGGCTGATCGCATGCGCCAGAACCCGAGCTTCGCGATGACCGATGTCGGCGAGATCCGCCGGCTGATCGACCAGAACCCGTGGGTCACGATCGTCAGCGCGACCGACCAGGGGCTGGTCGCCTCGCACTACGCGGTGCTCCTCGACGAGACGCGGGACGATCTCACGATCGTGGGGCACGTGGGCAAGCCCGACGACCTCGTGCACGGGCTCGGCGAGCGCGAGCTGCTGGTGGTGGTGCAGGGGCCCCACGGGTACGTCTCGCCGGGATGGTACGGCGACGTGCAGAGCGTGCCGACCTGGAACTTCGTGTCGGCGCACCTGAGCGGCGTCCCCGAGCTGCTGACCCCCGAAGAGAACCTCGAGGTGCTCGAGCGGCTGGTGGCGCGGTTCGAGAGCGGGATGCCGCAGCCCCGCCTGATGTGGCAGCCGCCCAACGATCCCGACTTCGTGCGCCGCCTCGAGCGCGGCACCGTCGGGTTCCGCCTCACACCCACCAAGGTCGTCGGCAAGCGCAAGCTCAGCCAGAACAAGTCCGACGAGATCGTCGAGACGGTGATCGCCGAGCTCGAGGCCGGCGCCAGTCCGTACGCCGATCCGCGGCTGGCGGGCGAGATGCGCCGCGACTTCGACACCCGCCGGGCTGCCCGGTGACGGCCGCACGCGGCGACGAGCCCGACATCATCGCGAATGCGCGGCTGACCGGCTCGGAGCGCACGGACCCGTTCGCCGACGAGCCCGTCGACGTGCACCTGGCCGACGGAGTCGTCGTCGACATCGCCCCCGCGGGTGCCCTGCCGCACCGCGGTCTCGTCGTCGACGCGGAGGGCGGGCGCGTGATCCCCGGCCTGTGGGACCACCACGTCCACGTCGTGCAGTGGGCGCTGTCGGCGCAGCGCACGCCGCTCGGCGAGGCCGCATCGGCAGCGCAGGCAGCCGCCGTCATGGCCGGTGCACCGGTCCTCGCCGACGGACGCCGCATCGGCAGCGGGTTCCGCGATGCGTTCTGGGCGGACGCGCCCGATCTCGCCGTGCTGGACGCCGCCACCGGCGAGGTGCCCACATATCTCATCAACGCCGACGTGCACAGCGTGTGGCTCAACTCCGCGGCGCTGCGGCGCGAGGGCTTCGAGCCCGACGGCTCGGGCCTGCTGCGCGAAGAGCCCGCGTTCGAGATCTCGCGACGCCTGAACGCCGTGGACGCGACGGTCTCGGATCCGCTCGTGGCCCGGATGGCGCAGGATGCCGCCGCCCGAGGTGTCACCGGGCTCGTCGACTTCGACATGGCGTGGAACGACGAGGCGTGGAGACGCAGGCTCGCCGCCGGGTTCGACGCGCTGCGGGTCTCATACGGCATCTACCCGGAGTTCCTCGAGCGGGCGATCTCGGAGGGGCTGCAGACCGGCGACGCGCTCCATGGAGCCGACGGCGCGGCATCCGACCTCGTCCGCGTGGGGGCGCTCAAGGTGATCACCGACGGATCGCTGGGCACCCGCACCGCCGCCTGCTCGCACCATTACCCGGGCGACGCGCACAATCACGGAATGCTCACCGTCGACCTCGCGACGCTCGTCGAGCTCATGACCCGCGCGACCGGCGCCGGCATCGCCTCCGCGATCCACGCGATCGGCGACGTCGCGAACTCGCACGCGCTGGAGGCGTTCGCGGCGACCGGGGCGTGGGGGACGATCGAGCACGCCCAGCTCGTCGCGCACGCCGACATCCCGCGGTTCGGGCGGCTGGGCGTCGGTGCCAGCGTGCAGCCCGAGCATGCGCTCGACGACCGCGACCTGACCGACACCGTCTGGGGGGAGCAGACCGCGCAGCCCTACCCGCTTCGCACGCTGGCCGACACCGGGGCGAACCTGCTGTTCGGGTCCGACGCTCCCGTCGCGCCTCTCGACCCATGGGCGGCGATGGCGTCCGCGGTCTTCCGCACGCGCGACGGACGCGAGCCGTGGCAGCCGCAGCAGCGGGTGGACGCGGCGACGGCGCTCGCGGCATCCACTCGCGGCGGTTCCGCGGTCGCGGCGCGCGTGCAGCCGGGCGACGTGGCCGACCTCACCGTGTGCGAGCACGACCCGCTGGCGGCGGACGAGTCCACGCTGCGCGGCATGCGCGTGTCGGCGACGTTGGTCGCGGGACGCCTCACCCACGTGGCCTGACCCGAGACCGGCACGGGGGTCTGCCCCCGTAGAGGTTCGGGAGAGCGTCGGATGCCGTCACGCCACGGCCGTCGCGAGGCTGGAGGCATGACTTCTGAAGTGCCCCCACCGCCTCCGCCCCCTCCGGGTGCGATGCCGGCCGTTCCCGCCATGCCCCGCCGCCGCCGGCGCGGACTCGTGGTCGGGCTCATCGTGGCGCCGCTGGCCGTCATCGCGCTGCTCATCGGGGCCGGCGGCGTCTGGTTCGCCACGAATGCCGTGCGGCCGACGCCGCCGGCAGCCGGCAGCGTGCGGTTCGAGAACCCGCTGGCCGTGCCGCCGCTCGCCGAATCCCACCTGGAGGACGGTGTGCGCGTCTTTTCGCTGACGGCCCAGCAGGGCCGCACGTCCTTCGTCCCGGAGGGCGACACGCCGACGCTCGGCTACGACGGCTCGTACCTCGGCCCGACCCTGGTCGCCTCGCGCGGCGAGCGCGTGCGCGTGGATGTGACCAACGACCTCCCCGACACGACGACCGTCCACTGGCACGGCATGCACCTTCCGGCGGCGATGGACGGCGGTCCGCACACCTCCATCGCCGCGGGTGCGCTCTGGCAGCCGCAGTGGACCGTCGATCAGCCCGCCGCGACGCTGTGGTACCACCCGCACCTCCACGGACGCACGCGCGAGCAGGTCGACGCCGGGCTCGCCGGCATGTTCCTCGTGCGCGACGACGAAGAGGGTGCGCTCCCGCTGCCGCGGGACTACGGCGTCGACGACTTCCCGCTCATCGTGCAGGACCGCTCCTTCAACGCCGACGGCTCGTTCGCCGGCGGTCTGGGCATGCAGTTCGACGGCGTGCTGGGCGACACGATCCTCGTGAACGGCACGACCGCGCCGTACCTCGACGTGACGACCGAGAAGGTGCGACTGCGTCTGCTCAACGGCTCGAGCGCGCGCATGTACGACTTCGGGTTCGCCGACGGCCGAGAGTTCGATCTCATCGGCACGGACGGCGGCCTGCTCGAGGCGCCGGTGGCGGCGACCGGCGTTCCGCTCTCTCCGGGCGAGCGTGCCGAGATCGTCGTGTCGCTCGCACCGGGGGAGAGGATCGCGCTGCGCTCCACGGCGCCCGACCCGGCTCTGCACGCCGGCTCTGCCGAGTTCGACGTGCTGGAGCTGAGGGCCGCGGCATCCCTCACCGACTCGCCCGACGTGCCGGCTCATCTGGCCGAAGTCCCGGCGCCGGACGCGACAGGCGCCGTGGCCGAGCGCACCTTCGTGATGTCGGGGCACAACATCAACGACGCGCAGATGGACCTCGGCCGCGCCGACGTCGTCGCCACCGTCGATACGAGCGAGGTGTGGACGGTCCGCAACGACAACCCGCTGCCGCACTCGTTCCACGTGCACGACATGCAGTACCGCATCCTGAGCATCGACGGCTCACCCCCGCCGGCTCGGCTCGCCGGCTACAAGGACACCATCGCACTCGAAGGCGGCCGCGAGTACCGCCTGCTCGTGAGGTTCGACGACTACGCCGATCCGACCACGCCGTACATGTACCACTGCCACCTGCTGTGGCACGAAGACCAGGGCATGATGGGACAGTTCCTGGTCGTCGAGCCGGGCCAGCAGCCCGCGCTGACGCGTCCCGAGGGAGACACCGATGACCACAACGACCACTGACCTGCCCCAGGCGGGTCCCGACACGCGTCCCGCGGGCGCCGCCGGCTTCTGGGCGTCCTACGGACGCGCCTGGGTGCGCACGCCGGGCAGCGCCCTGTATCTGCTCGCCGTCTTCGTCCTCGCGATGATCTCGGTGACGCTGCTGGCCTCACTGTTCTGGACGAGCGTGGGGCTGCTGGTGCTCGTCATCGGTCTGCCGCTCATGGTGCTGACGCTGCTCATCGCGCGCGGCCTCGGCGTCGCCGACCGCTTCATGCTGCAGCTCACGGGTCTGCGCACGATCGACGAGCCCGAGTGGAACCGCGACGCTCCCGACAGCACGGGGTTCTGGGCGACGCTCACGCGGCCGCTGCGCAACGCGCACTACTGGGCCTACCTCGTGCACGGCATGATCGTCACGCCCATCATCAGCACGATCTCGTTCGCCCTCACGACGGTGTGGCTGAGTGTCGGACTCGGCGGTCTCACCTACTGGTTCTGGGGCGTGTTCCTCCCCAGCGGCGCCGACAACGGCGACTGGGGTCAGTACGTCTCCGGCGCCGTGCCGTGGCTGTTCGGAGGCTGGGACGCGTGGGCGGTCGAGGTCGTCCTCTACCTGGTGGCCGGCATCCTGTTCACCTTCACGATGCCGTGGGTGCTGGGTGGGCTCGCGCGCGGTCACCACGCCGTCGCCGAGGCGATGCTCGGTCGCTGGAGCTCCGACGAGCTGGCCGCGGAAGTGCGGGCCGAGGCCGCCGCGCGCGGTGCGGCCGTGCACGCCGAGGACGTCGCCCTGCGCCGCCTCGAGCGCGACATCCACGACGGTCCGCAGCAGCGCCTGGTGCGCCTGCAGATGGATCTCGCCGCCCTCGAGCGCCGCGCCGAAGCCGGCGACGCGGATGCCGCCGCCGAGCTCGCCCGCGAGGCACGCGGTCACGCGAAGGCCGCCCTCGACGAGCTGCGGGCCCTGTCGAGCGGCGTCGCGCCGCCCCTCCTGCAGGACCGCGGCCTCGCGGCAGCGCTGGACGCGCTCGCGACCAGCTCGCCGCTGTGGGTCCAGGTCGAAGTCGACCCCGCCATCGACCGGGCGGTCAGCCAGGAGGTCGCCCGCACGGTGTACTTCGTCGTGGCCGAGCTCATGACGAACGTCGTCAAGCACTCCGGCGCGACCGCGGCGACGCTGCGCGCGACACTGCGCCGTTCGGCGGAGGGCGCGCCCACCCACCTCGACGTGTGGCTCGTCGACAACGGCCGCGGGGGAGCCGTGCTCAGCACGGGGCACGGCCTCGCCGGGCTGCGCGAGCGCGTGGCGGGCCTGCGCGGGCTCCTCGTCATCGAGAGCCCCGTGGGCGGACCGACGTCCGTCGGCGCGCACATCCCGCTGACGGTCGCGCCGTGACGGATCCCTATCCTGAGGGGATGGCCGTCTCGTCCTCGTCAGATCCCTCCGCACTCCGCGTCGTCCTGTTCGAGGACTCCGTCCTCCTCCGCGAGGGGCTCGTGCGGCTGTTCGATGAAGCCGGCTACACGACGGCGGGCGCGTGGGGCGACGCCGAGGACGTCGTCGCGCGCGTGCGCGAGGCGCGGGCGGACGTCGCGATCCTCGACGTCCGGCTGCCCCCCGGCTTCCGCGACGAGGGGATCAAAGCGGCGCTCGCGCTGCGCGCCGAGCTGCCCGGGGTGGGCATCCTGGTGCTGAGCCAGTACGTCGAGGGCGTGTACGCGCGTGAGCTGCTCGCCGGCGGCGAAGGAGGCGTCGGGTACCTCCTCAAGGACCGGGTGACGTCCCTGGAGGAGTTCTCGGATGCCGTCCGGCGCGTGCGCGAGCGCGGCACGGTGCTCGATCCGCTCGTGGTGCAGGGACTCCTGTCCGCCCGGCCCGATCCGCTGTCGACGCTGACCCCCCGCGAGCGCGACGTGCTGACGCTCATGGCCGAAGGCCGCAGCAACGCGAGCATCGCTCAGCGGCTGTTCATCGGCGTCGGCGCGGTCGAGAAGAACATCAGCGCCATCTTCGCGAAGCTCGGCCTGGAGGAGTCGGGCACCGAGCACCGCAGGGTGCTCGCGGTGCTCGCGTTCCTGCAGAGCGCGTGAGGTCGGGCACTGTTCGTTGAGCGAGCGAGGAACGAGCGGCCGACGTCACTCGGCGAGGTGCGCGAAGAGGAACCAGCGGTCCTTCTCGAGCGTCTCCTTGATGCCGATCGCGATGTCCTGGCTGGTGAGGTCGAACTCGTCCAGTCCGTCGATGGCCGCCTGGACGTCCGCGATGACGGCGTCCATGTCGGTGATCACGTTGCGGATGAGCGCGTCCCACTGCGTGAAGCCTGCGGGGACCGCCGTCGCCGGCGTCTTCTCGGCGACCGTCGCCACGCGGGCGTCGATCGGGAGGCCGAGCGCGACGATCCGCTCGGCGGCCTGGTCGGCACCGGCCTGGGCGTTGGCGACCACCGAGTCGAGCAGCTCGTGGATCGCGATGAAGTTCGCTCCGCGCACGTTCCAGTGCGCCTGCTTGCCGTTGACGGCGAGTCCCTGGAGTCCCAGGACCACGGGAGTGAGGAACTGTGCGGTCGCTGCGGCGACGTCGGGGTTCGCGGCGGTTGCGGGAACGGTCTTCGTGTCTGTCATGTCTCTCGCCTCCATCGTGCGGAGTGCCGCCGATCGGGCGGTCGTCCTCCAGTGACTGCAACGCTACTCACGCGCCGTCATTCCGCAAGCAAGAGAAGGCTGGGCTAATCCCGTGTTCCGAGCCGTCGGTGCAGGCCTCGAGGCGCGAAGCGGCTAACGTCGATGCGTGCCTTCCGCAGATCACGACCTCGGACCGCAGCATCTCGGCGTACCCGCCAAGACGGTGACCCGAGAGCCCGACGACCGCTCGCCCGAACACGCCGAGCCCTCGCGCTTCCTCCCGCACGTGCAGGGCCTGCGCGCCATCGCCGTGCTGTGCGTCGTGCTCTACCACTTCTGGCCGGGACGCATCACGGGCGGCTACATCGGCGTCGACATCTTCTTCGTGATCTCGGGCTTCCTCATCACGTCGCACCTCATGCGCGAGGTGACGGCGACGGGAACCGTCAAGCTCGGGCAGTTCTGGGCCCGTCGCGCGCGGCGTCTGCTGCCGGCATCCCTTCTCGTCCTGCTGTTCTGCGCCGTCGTCGTGATGTCGCCGTACCTCATGCCGACCTCCGCTCTGCCCAACGAGGTGCGCGAGATCCTGTCGTCGACGTTCTATGTCGAGAACTGGTACCTCGCCCTCAACTCGGCCGACTACCTCAACCACTCCGGCTCGCCGACGACCGTCCAGCACTACTGGTCGCTGTCTCTGGAAGAGCAGTTCTACGTGATGTGGCCGCTCATCATGCTGCTCGCGGCATGGATCGGCGTGAAGTTCTTCCGCGGCGCGCGCCGCCGCGCCATCCTCGTCGCGCTGGGCATCGTCACGGTGGTGTCGTTCGCGTTCTGCGTCGTCTTCACGATCACGAACCCCGCACCCGCGTACTTCGTCACCTTCGGCCGCATGTGGCAGTTCGGCGTCGGCGCGATGATCGCCCTCGTGCCGATGCTGCGGATCCGCAACGCCATCGGCAGCTTCGTGCTCGGGTGGGCCGGCATCCTGCTGCTCGTGTACGTGACGTTCACGTTCGACGGTCAGACGCCGTTCCCCGGCTACATGGCCGCGCTGCCGACGCTCGGCGCCGCCGCCGTCATCGCCGCGTCCAACAGCGACCGCTGGTGGTACCCCACGCGCATCCTGTCGATCCGCCCCGCGCAGTTCGTCGGCGACATCTCGTACTCGCTCTACCTGTGGCACTGGCCGCTCATCATCATCGCCCCCTCCGTGCCGTTCTGGGGCCTCACGATCTACCACCGCGTGGCGCTGCTGGTGCTGTGCTTCGTGCTGGCGTGGCTCACCAAGCGCTTCGTCGAGGACCCGGTCCGGGGCTGGAAGGTGCTCACGTCCCGGCCCGCGCGCGTGACCCTGTGGTCGTCGCTCGGCGCGATGGTCGTCGTGGTCCTCGTGGCGGGCATGGCGTGGTTCGTCAACGCGCCGCTGTACAACCAGGGCACGCGCGACATCGCCGAGCTGCAGCAGAACCCGCCCGAGTGCTTCGGTGCGGCATCCGTCCTCGATCCATCGTGCGCGGGCGCGGACTTCGGCGACACGATCCTGCCCGCCCCCGGGTTCGCCGGCATCGACCGGCCCGAGCATCCGCAGTGCTTCGTGCAGCTCACCGACTCGCGTCCCGTGTCGTGCCACTTCGGCTCGGACGATCCCGACGCGCCGCAGGTCGCGCTCATCGGCGACAGCCACGCGTACCAGCTCCTGCCGACGTTCCAGCGCATGGCCGACGAGAACGGCTGGCATCTGGTCACGTGGTTCAAGGGCGCCTGCCCGTGGAACACGACGCCGCTGTCGACGCCCGGCGCGTTCGGGGCCGCGTGCTCCGACTGGCGCGAGGGCGTGCAGCGCGCGATCGACGACACCGACCTCGACGTCGTCTTCACCGCGGCCATCGCCAACACGCCGTATTCGTCGGCGGGCTTCGACTCGGCGCACGATGCCGCCGTCGCCGGCTACCGCGACGCGTGGAGCACGGTCACCGACCGCGGCATCCCCGTCATCACGGTCGTCGACAACCCGGTGTGGGAGACCGACCCCAACAAGTGCCTGCGCACGCGCGACGCCTCGGAGTGCGACGGCGCGCGGTCCGACGTGCTCGTCGAGGACGATCCGCTGAGGGATGCCGCGACCGGACTCGACACGGTGACGCTGCTCGACTTCACCGACGTGTTCTGCGGCGACGACACGTGCGCTCCCGTCGTGGGCGGCGCGAACATCTACCGCGACCAGGACCACCTCACGGTGACCTTCGTCGACACCCTCGCCCCCTGGTACACCGAGGCGATCCAGGCCGCCCTCGCCGGTAGGGTCGCACCATGACAGTCGCATCGGGAGCATCGGTCCTCTTCGCCGCGGGCAGGACCCCCGAGCTCGATCCCACGTCCTTCGTCGCGGCCGGCGCGCGGGTGGTCGGGGGAGTGACCCTCGGGCCCGGCGCGAGCGTCTGGTACAACGCCGTGCTGCGCGCGGACGGCGACACCATCACGGTGGGGGCGAACAGCAACCTGCAGGACAACGTGTCGGTCCACGTCGACGCCGGTCGCCCCGTCGTGATCGGCCGGAACGTGTCGGTCGGCCACAACGCCGTCGTCCACGGGTGCACGATCGGCGACGGGTCGCTCATCGGCATGGGGGCCGTGATCCTCAACGGGGCGAAGATCGGCGCCGGCTGCCTCATCGCCGGCGGCGCGGTCGTGCTCGAGGGATCCGACATCCCCGACGGCTCGCTCGTCGCCGGGGTTCCCGGCAAGGTGCGACGCGAGCTCACCGAAGAGGAGCGCGCCGGACTGGTGCGCAACGCGGAGCATTACCTCCAGCACGTCGAGGAGCACCGCAGCGCGATCTCCGTCGCCTGACCCCGCTCTGCGCGGCTACGCCTTCGCGGGCGGGTGGTGCTTGCCGCGGTGCACTTCGTAGAGCCGCACGTGTCCCGGCCACGACGGGTCGTTCTCGATCGGCTGGTCGTCCATGAACGCACGGATGACGTGGGCGAGCTGGCCGGGGTGGCTGTAGTTGATGGCGTGCGCCGCGCCCTCCAGCAGCACCACCAGCACGTGGCTGTCGGTCTGGCTGGCCACCTCGTCGACGCGATGCGCGTGGGGCAGCAGCGGATCGCGCTGGCCCAGCACGACGAGGGTCGGGATGCGCAGCTCGAGCAGACGCTGAAGGGACGGGTACTGGGTGAGCGCGCGGAACATCCGCAGCGTGCTCGGGACGCCGAACCGCACGTAGTCGGGCACCGCCACCGTCGCCATCTTGAAGGGCTCGCGCGGGGCGTCGGCCGACAGCTGGCCGATGGCCCGGCGCAGCGGCTGGTTGTAGAGCCCGCCGGCAGGCGAGACGAGCACGGCGCGGTCGATGCGGTCGGGGAAGTGGTGTGCGAACTCGATGATGACGGGGCATCCCATCGAGTTGCCCACGAGCGTCGCCTTGTCGACGCCCCGGTCGTCGAAGAACCTGAGGGCGGCGTGCGCGAGGTCGGGGATGTCGAGCATCCCCTTGGCCTTTCCGCTGCGCCCGAAGCCCGGGAGGTCCGGGACGTAGGTGTGGAACTCGTCCGACAGTCGCTCGGCCGTCGGCAGCAGGTATCGCCCCGACAGCCCGAACCCGTGCACGTGCGCCATCACGCGCGCGTCGGCGGGCGGGTTCGGCGACTCGCGGTAGAACACGTCCACGCCGTCGATGCGCGTCCACTTCTCGGCGAGCGTGGATGCCGGGCGGCGCGGCAGCTTGCGCGGCTTGGCCGAAGGGTCGATCGGTGACGCGTCCATCGCGGCTCCCCACAGGCTCGAACGGTGCGAAGCCCAGTCTGCCGTGCGAACGCGTCGTTTGGGGAGACCCGCGAGGTGCGTGTCGATCAGAACGTGGAGGGGATGACGGGAATCGAACCCGCACCATCAGTTTGGAAGACTGAGGCTCTACCATTGAGCTACATCCCCGCAGCGGCGAGCCGCGGCATCCATCAGTGTATGGCACATGACCGCGAAGACCCGCATCGCAGGCAGTGCCCGGGCGGGTCGGCTAGACTTCTCGGGGCCACTGCGCTTCTCGGAGCGCAGAAGGGCGCACGCATGCGTGCGAACCCGCCCGGGGCGTAGCTCAGCTTGGTAGAGCGCCCGCTTTGGGAGCGGGAGGCCGCAGGTTCAAATCCTGTCGCCCCGACATCACGGCCCACAGAATTGCGAACCCAGACCTTCATGCCGCGCGTTCGCGCGGTCCGATAGAGGAGAAGTAACAGGCATGGTGAACAGCACCGTCGAGAAGCTCAGCCCGACTCGGGTCAAGCTGCACATCACGGTCAGCCCCGACGAGCTCAAGCCGTCGATCAAGCACGCGTACGAGCACATCGCTCAGGACGTCCAGATCCCCGGCTTCCGCAAGGGCAAGGTGCCCGCGCCCATCATCGACCAGCGCATCGGCCGCGTCGCAGTGCTCGAGCACGCCGTCAGCGAGGGCCTCGACAACTTCTACCGCGAGGCCGTCTCGGCGCACGAGCTGCGCGTCCTCGGCCGCCCGGCCGCCGAGGTCACCGAGTGGCCGAACGAGAAGGACTTCTCGGGCGACCTCGAGGTCGAGGTCGAGGTCGACGTGCGTCCGGAGTTCGACCTTCCCGCGTTCGAGGGCACGACCGTCGAGGTCGAGGCCGTCGAGGTGGACGACGCCGCCGTCGACGAGGAGCTCGACCGCCTGCGCGGCCGCTTCGGCACCCTCGTGACCGTCGACCGTCCCGCCGCGTCGGGCGACTTCGTCGAGCTCGACCTCGTCGCCACGATCGACGGCAACGAGATCGACCGCGCCGAGGGCGTGTCGTACGAGGTCGGCTCGGGCGAGCTGCTCGAGGGCATCGACGAGGCCATCGACTCGCTGACCGCCGGTGAGGACACCACGTTCCGCTCCAAGCTCGTCGGCGGCGACCACGCCGGCGAAGAGGCCGAGGTCTCGGTCACGGTCAAGGCCGTCAAGGAGCGCGAGCTTCCCGAGGCCGACGACGACTTCGCGCAGATCGCGAGCGAGTTCGACACGATCGCCGAGCTGCGCGACAGCCTCAAGGAGCGCGTCGGCCAGCAGGGCGCCTTCACGCAGGGCTCGGCGGCGCGCGACAAGCTCATCGAGGTCCTCCTGGAGCAGGTCGAGATCCCCGTCCCGCCGCAGCTCATCGAGGACGAGGTGCACAACCACCTCGAGAACGAGGGCCGTCTGGAGGACGACGTCCACCGCGCCGAGGTCGCCGAGGCGAGCGAGAAGCAGTTCAAGACGCAGATGCTGCTCGACAAGATCGCCGAGTCGGTGAACGTGCAGGTCTCGCAGGACGAGCTCACGCAGTACCTCGTGCAGTCGGCCGCCCAGTACGGCATGGCCCCGCAGGACTTCGTCAACGCGCTGCAGGAGGGCAACCAGCTCCCCGCCATCATCGGCGAGGTCGCCCGCAACAAGGCTCTGGCCGTCGCACTCGGCAAGGTCACCGTCGTCGACACGAACGGCAAGCCCGTCGACCTGAGCGGCTTCATCGCCGTCGACGACGAGGCCGAGGCCGAGGAAGAGGTCGTCGAAGAGGCGCAGGAGATCGCGGATGCCGCGGCCGACGCCGACGCGATCGTCGAGGCCGAAGAGGCCAAGCCCGCCAAGAAGGCGCCGGCCCGCAAGCCCGCCGCCAAGAAGGCCGCGGCCGACGAGAGCGACGCTGCGGAGAAGGCTCCCGCCAAGAAGCCGGCCGCCAAGAAGGCTCCGGCCAAGAAGGCCGCCGACGCGGAGTGACGCACGGCTGACGGCCGCTGCGACAGCGACCTGAACCGTCGGGAGGGTGGATGCCGCGGCATCCACCCTCTTCGTCGTCCAGGGCGCGCTCTGCCCAGGGCGAACACGGGCGGGTCGCTCGTGGCGCGCCGGTAGATTCGATCTCACCGATACGGAATCAGGAGTACACATGGCCGAACCACTTGTCGCGACGAGCGTCTTCGACAGGCTGTTGAGGGACCGCATCATCTGGCTCGGGTCCGAGGTGCGCGACGAGAACGCCAACGAGATCTGCGCGAAGATCCTGCTGCTCGCCGCTGAGGACTCCGAGAAGGACATCTACCTGTACGTCAACTCGCCGGGCGGCTCGATCACCGCCGGCATGGCGATCTACGACACGATGCAGTTCGTCCCGAACGACATCGTCACCGTCGGAATCGGCATGGCGGCGTCCATGGGCCAGCTGCTGCTGACCGCGGGCACGAAGGGCAAGCGCTACATCACGCCCAACGCCCGCGTGCTGCTGCACCAGCCGCACGGCGGCTTCGGCGGAACGGCGAGCGACATCCAGACGCAGGCGCAGCTCATCCTCGACATGAAGAAGCGTCTCGCCGAGATCACCGCCGCGCAGACCGGCAAGTCGGTCGAGCAAATCAACGCCGACGGCGACCGCGACCGCTGGTTCTCGGCGCAGGAGGCGCTCGAGTACGGCTTCGTGGACCACATCCGCGAGTCGGCTGTCGACGTGATCGGCGGCGGCGGGACCGACGGCGGCGCCCGTTCGGCCGAGTGACGGCTTCGTAGGCGAAAGAGAGAGAACCCGGAATGCAGACCCCCACCTTCGGCGGTGCCCCGATGGCACCCCAGGGACTCCAGATGCCCGGCAGCCGCTACATCCTGCCGCAGTTCGAGGAGCGCACCGCCTACGGCTACAAGCGCCAGGACCCGTACAACAAGCTGTTCGAGGACCGCGTCATCTTCCTGGGCGTCCAGGTCGACGACGCCTCGGCGGACGATGTCATGGCGCAGCTGCTCGTGCTCGAGTCCCAGGATCCCGACCGCGACATCATCATGTACATCAACTCGCCCGGCGGCTCGTTCACGGCGATGACGGCGATCTACGACACCATGCAGTACGTGTCGCCGCAGATCCAGACGGTCGTGCTCGGCCAGGCGGCCTCGGCGGCCGCCGTGCTGCTCGCGGCCGGCGCGCCGGGCAAGCGTCTCGCGCTGCCGAACGCCCGCATCCTGATCCACCAGCCCGCGATGGGCGAGGCCGGTCACGGGCAGGCGTCCGACATCGAGATCCAGGCGCAGGAGATCCTCCGCATGCGCACGTGGCTCGAAGAGACGCTGTCGAAGCACTCGAACAAGACGGTCGCAGAGGTCAACAAGGACATCGACCGCGACAAGATCCTCTCGGCCGAGGAGTCGGTCGCGTACGGTCTCGTCGACCAGGTGCTCACGACCCGCAAGCGCGGTCAGCAGGCGCTGACCAAGTAGAGCGGATGCCGTCACGCCCCGCCGCCCGGATTGTCCGGGCGGCGGGGCGTTTTCGTGCGCAGGGCGGTTCCGCTGAGCGCGAACCGCCGGTCGTCCACAACCTGCGTCGCAATGCCGCCGCATGTCGGCGTCAGCTATTAGGCTCGGAGGACAGCTGGGGGGCTTCCCCCCGACGCGACGAGGAGGAGCCTCATGGCACGCATCGGTGAAAGCGCCGACCTGTTCAAGTGCTCCTTCTGCGGCAAGAGCCAGAAGCAGGTGCAGCAGCTCATCGCCGGCCCCGGCGTGTACATCTGCGACGAGTGCGTCGAGCTGTGCAACGAGATCATCGAAGAGCGCATGGCGGAGTCCTCCTCGGGCGTCGTCGCGGACTTCGACCTTCCCAAGCCGCGTGAGATCTTCGCCTTCCTCGACGAGTACGTGGTCGGCCAGCAGGACGCCAAGCGCGCGCTGTCGGTCGCCGTCTACAACCACTACAAGCGCGTGCGCGCCCACGGCACGATCCAGTCGGCCGAGCAGCGCGCCGAAGAGATCGAGATCGCCAAGAGCAACATCCTGCTGCTCGGCCCGACCGGCTGCGGCAAGACGTATCTCGCGCAGACCCTTGCCAAGCGGCTGAACGTGCCGTTCGCCGTCGCCGACGCCACGGCGCTGACCGAGGCGGGTTACGTGGGGGAGGACGTCGAGAACATCCTGCTGAAGCTGCTGCAGGCCGCGGACTTCGACACCAAGCGCGCCGAGACCGGGATCATCTACATCGACGAGGTCGACAAGATCGCGCGCAAGGCCGAGAACCCCTCCATCACGAGGGACGTGTCGGGCGAGGGCGTGCAGCAGGCGCTCCTCAAGATCCTCGAGGGCACGGTCGCCTCGGTTCCTCCGCAGGGCGGCCGCAAGCACCCGCACCAGGAGTTCATCCAGATCGACACGACGAACGTGCTGTTCATCGTCGCCGGTGCGTTCGCGGGGCTCGAAGACATCATCTCGGCCCGCGTCGGCAAGCACGGCGTCGGCTTCGGCGCCTCGCTGCACCGCAAGGACGAGGATCTCAACCTCTTCGGCGACGTCCAGCCCGAGGACCTTCACAAGTTCGGGCTCATCCCCGAGTTCATCGGCCGACTGCCCGTCGTGGCCTCGGTGTCGCCGCTCGATCGCGAGGCGCTCATGGAGATCCTCACCGAGCCGAAGAACGCGCTGGTCAAGCAGTACCACCGCATGTTCGAGCTCGACGGCGTCACGCTGGAGTTCGACCGCGAAGCGCTCGAGGCGATCGCCGACCTCGCCGTCGCGCGCAAGACGGGCGCTCGCGGTCTGCGTGCGATCCTCGAGGACGTGCTCGGGCCCATCATGTTCGAGATCCCCTCGACAGACGACGTCGACAAGGTGATCGTCACGCGCGCCGCGGTCGAAGAGGGCGCCCCTCCCACGCTCGTGCTGCGCGAGAAGCGCAAGAGCGCCTGACGGACGCCGGTCGCCGGCGATGGCAGGCGCGGCTGCGACCGGGCTCGACCCCGACCTGGACGGCTTCACCGGCGTCATGAGTGTTCGCCGCGGCGACGAGATCCTCGGCGAATGGGCAGTCGGACTCGCCGACCGCACGTGGAGCGTGCCGAACACGGTCGACACGCGGTTCGGGCTCGCGAGCGGCGCGAAGACCTTCACCGCGCTCACGGTGCTCGCGCTCGTCGGCGACGGCGAGCTGTCGCTGCAGACACCCGCACGGCTGATCCTCGGCGAGGACCTGCCGCTGATCGCCGACGACGTCACCGTCGACCACCTCCTCACCCACACGTCGGGCATCGGCGACTACCTGGACGAAGAGATCGATGCGTTCGCGCCGATGACGGCGCCCGTGCAACGGCTCGACTCCACGCCGGCGTACCTGGCTGTGCTCGACGGCTTCCCGACCAAGTTCCCGGCCGGCGAACGGTTCTCGTACTGCAACGGCGGCTACGTCGTGCTGGCGTTGATCGCCGAACGCGTGTCGGGTTCGCCCTTCGCCGAACTGGTGGCGCAGCGGGTCTTCGGTCCCGCCGGCATGACAGCATCCTCCTTCCCGCGGTCCGACATCCTTCCTCCGTCGACGGCGACGGGGTACAAAGCCGACGGGCGGACGAACGTCTTCGAGCTGCCGGTCCTGGGCTCCGGTGACGGTGGCGCGCATTCCACCGTCGCCGACCTGCACCGCTTCTGGCTCGCCCTCATGGACGGACGCATCGTGCCGGCCGAGCTGGTGGCTCTGGCGACGGAGCGCGTCACCTCCGACACCGGCGACGGCCTCGGCTACGGCCGTGGCATCTGGCTCGACGGCGACGAGCTGCTGCTGTCGGGCGGCGACCACGGCGTGACGGCGTCGAGCAGGCACCACCCGCTGACGCGGACGACGACGACCGGGCTCGCCAACATCGAGGTGCCGACGTTCGCCCGGGTGAAGTCGCTCATGGCCGCCGCGCGCAGCGCACAGCGGTAGCGCCGATGTCGGAGGCGGTCCGTAGCCTCGGCAGATGACCAGCCCCCAGCCGTTCACGATCTCCGTTCCCGATGCCGAGCTCGCCGACCTGCGCGACCGGCTGGGGCGCTTCCGTCCCCTTCCCGACTCGCCGCGCCGTCCGGCGTCCGGCATGACGGCCGGCTACCTCGAGCAGCTCGTCACCTCGTGGCGGGAATGGGACTGGCGGGCGCGAGAAGGGTGGCTCAACGCGCACCCGCAGTTCCTCGTCGACATCGACGACACCACTGTGCACTTCGTGCATCTGCGCTCCGGGCGCCCCCACGCGCCGGCGCTGCTCGTGATGCACGGGTGGCCGCACACGTTCGCCCTGCAGCTGGAGTTCGCGGACCTTCTTCCCGACTTCGACGTGGTGGTGCCCAGCTTTCCGGGCTTCGCCTATTCGACGGCCTACACCGGCGGGCCGATCACCGAGAAGCGGCTCGCGGCCACGATGCACGCGCTCATGACCGACGTGCTGGGCTATCGGCGCTTCATCACGTACGGCGAAGACGTGTCGGCCAATGTCAACGACCTTCTCGCCGGCGCCTATCCCGAGTCCGTGGCGGGGATCGTCGCGACCCACTCGCACTTCCCCTCCCGTGCAGAGCGCGAACTGCTCACGGCGCCCGACGAGGTCGCCTTCTTCGAGCGGCTCGACCGGTGGGGCGGCGAGAACGGCGCGTACGGCCACGTGCAGGCGACGCGGCCCGACACGCTCGCCGTCGGGTTGAACGACTCTCCGGCAGGCCTGGTGGCATGGCTCGCCGAGAAGCTGGTCGAGTGGAGCGACACCCCTGCCGGCGACCCGCGGGCCGTCGAAGCGCGCATCTCGCGCGAGCGGATCCTCACCGAGGCGATGATCTACTGGACGACGCAGAGCATCGGCACGTCGTTCCGGCCGTACTACGAGGGCGCCGATCAGCCCGATGAGATGCCGCAGGTCGAAGTGCCGGCATCCGTTCATGTCCAACGGCACGAGGGGGATTATCCCGAGTCGCTCGCGCGGCGGTTCTACCGCGATCTCCGCACGTTCGAGCGGCTCGACGAGGGTGGGCACTTCGCCGTGGCGGAGGTCCCGGCCGCGATGGCAGAGCGCGTGCGCGCGTTCGCCCACGAGATCGGCCTCCTGTGACCGGTGGGTGGGGCGCCGCGGCGCCCCACCCACCGTCGGATCAGCCCGTGAGGCCGCGGCGTTCCAAGAGCGGCTGGATGACGGCATCCCGCCCGCGGAAGTCGCGATACGCCTCGAGCGGGTCCTTCGAGCCGCCGACGCCGAGCAGACGGTCGCGGAAGCGATCGCCGTTCTCTCGCCGCAGGCCGCCGTTCTCGCGGAACCATTCGACGGTGTCGGCGTCGAGCACCTCGCTCCAGATGTATGAGTAGTACCCCGCGCTGTAGCCGCCCGAGAACACGTGGGCGAAGTACGTCGACGAGTAGCGCGTGGGCACGGCGGGGTTGTCGAGGCCGATGTCGGCGAGGGCGGCGGCTTCGAACTCCGCGACGTCGATGTCGGCCGCGGACTCCTCCGCGGTGAGGGAGTGCCACGCCTGATCCAGCCACGCCGCGGCGAGGTACTCGCTCGTCGCGAAGCCCTGGTTGAAGGCTTCGGACGCGTGCAGCTTGTCGACGACCTCGGCCGGCAGCGGCTCGTCGGTGTCGATGTGGCGCGCGTACGACGCGAGGATCTCGGGCCAGTAGATCCACATCTCGTTCACCTGGCTGGGGAACTCCACGAAGTCCCGGAACACGTTCGTCCCCGCGAAGTGCGGGTAGGTGACGGTGGCGAACAGGCCGTGCAGGGCGTGCCCGAACTCGTGGAACAGCGTCGTCACCTCGTCGAGGCTCAGCAGGGTCGGCTGACCGGCCGCAGGCTTCGGCACGTTGAGGTTGTTGACGACGATGGGCGCCGTGCCGCGCAGCCGCGACTGCAGCACGATCGAGTTCATCCACGCGCCGCCGCGCTTGGTGTCGCGCGTGTACAGGTCGAGCACATACAGGCCGAGCGCCGAGCCGTCGGCGTTGTGCACCTCGAACACGCGCGTGTCGGGGTGGTAGCCCTGCAGGTCGTCGCGCTCGGTGAACGTGATGCCGTAGAGGTCCGTGGCGGCGCGGAACACACCGTCCCTGAGCACGCGCTCGGCCTCGAACCACGGACGCAGCGCCGCGCGGTCGAGGTCGTACTCGGCGGCGCGCACCTTCTCGGTGTAGAACGCCCAGTCGTGCGCTGCGACGGCGAAGGGCGACGGCTCGGCATCGACGATCGCCTGCAGCTTGGCCTGCTCGCGGCGGGCGTTGCGGGCGGCGGGCACGGCGAGCTCGCGCAGCAGGCTGTGCACGGCGGCGGGGGATCCGGCCGTCTCGTCCGAGGTGACGTAGGCGGCGTGCGAGTCGTAGCCGAGCAGCGCGGCGCGCTCCGCCCGCAGGCGCACGATCTCGAGCAGGGTGGCGCGGTTGTCGTGGTCGTTGCCGCGCGAGCCGCGCGATCGGGATGCCGCCAGGAGGCGCTCGCGTGAGCTCCGGTCGGTGAGGCTCGACAGGTACGGGTGGCCCGTGAAGAGCGTCAGCGTGACGACCCACTTGCCGTCGAGGCCCCGATCGGCGGCCGCCTGCGCCGCCGCTGACAGCTCGCCGTCGCTGAGGCCGTCGAGCTGGGCGGCGTCGTCGAAGACCACCGCGAGGTCGTTGGTGTCGGCGAGGAGGTTCTTCTCGAACTGCGTGGTCAGGGTCGACAGCCGCTGGTTCAGCTCGGTCAGCC
This sequence comes from Microbacterium jejuense, assembly GCF_019511665.1. Classification (GTDB taxonomy): domain Bacteria; phylum Actinomycetota; class Actinomycetes; order Actinomycetales; family Microbacteriaceae; genus Microbacterium; species Microbacterium jejuense_A. The sequence goes on along the minus strand of NZ_JAEUAW010000003.1, from coordinate 9,058 downwards.
GCGCTTTGGCGGCGTCGTCGAGGCCCGCGCCGGCGTGCGACATCTCGGTGAAGTGCCGTTCGACGAGGTAGCGCTCCTCGGGTTCGAGTCCGAGGTCGTCAAGCTGGTCGTGGAGCGTCTTGATGCGCCAGAAGAGCGCCGAGTCGAGCTGGATCGAGTCCTGATGGGCCGACATGAGCGGGGCGAGCTGCTCTTCGATGGCTTGGATCTCGTCTGTCGCATCGGCCGACGACACCGTGTAGAAGGTGCGGGCGACGTCGCCCAGCAGGCGACCGCTCTCTTCGAGCGGGACCAGGGTGTTCTCGAAGGTCGGCATCGATCGCACGGCGGTGATGCGCGCGACCTCGGCCTTGTGCTCAGCGAACGCCTGCTCGAACGCCGGGAGGTAGTGCTCGGGCCGGATCGCGGCATAGTCGGGGAGCCCGTACGGGAGCGTGCTGGGGGACAGGAGGGGGTTGTCAGCCATGCCCGCCAGCCTAGTGCGCGCGGCTCGGCATGCCGAGATGTCTTTGCAAAACAGTGGTTGCAAAGAAATGCTTGCAAAGGGTTCTTTGCATCGCTATCTTTGAGGACATGGAAGACGAGACCCCTCGCACCCGGCCAGATGCCGCCGAGAACCCGCGTGGCGACCGCGTCCTCGATGCCGGCGCGCTGCGAGCTCTCGCGCACCCGCTGCGGGTCAAGATCTACGACATCCTCAGTCAGTACGGACCGCAGACCGCCAGTTCGCTGGCCGAGCGGCTCGGGGAGTCCTCGGGCTCGACCAGTTACCACCTGCGCGCCCTCGCCAAGCAGGACCTGATCCACGAGGTGGACGGCCGCGGTTCGGGCCGGGAACGCTGGTGGGAGCGGCCGAAGGGCGGCGTGTCGTTCGCCAACCCCGAGGCCATCAAGACACCGTCCGGCCGGGCAGCGACCCAGATCGTCATGGGTGAGTTCTTCAAGCTCCGCCAAGAGCAGCTCATGGAGTTCATCGATCGCGGTCTGGCCGAAGAGGAGGACCAGTGGCAGGAGGGGAGCATGATCTCCACCGCCACGGCGCGCCTCACCCCGGAGCAGTCCGCAGAACTCTCCCGCAAGATCATGGCGCTGATCGACGACGCCGTGGACAACTACCGCAATCAGACCGGCGAGAACGTCCGACCCGTCACCATCCGGGCCGACGTGTTCCCGCTTCCGGAACTCGAAGACTAGGAGCGCTGTCATGACCGCCATCACCGCCCACCACGTCACGTCGTCCCACGCCCAAGCCCGCACGACCGCGTTCGAGCGCACACTGCTGCAGGCGGCATCCACCCTCGACGCGTTCGTCGCCGCACGGCTCGAGCGACGCGCGAGCGTCGCCCGCCGCGAGGCCATCGCGGTTCAGGATGCCGCCACGCGCGCCCGCGGCGCGGCCGAGGCACGAGGCGCCCTGGGTGTTCTTCCGCGATGACCGAGTCCGTCGACATCGCGTCTGAGGCCGAGTCGTCGGCCGGGCGGGCACGCAGAGTCCCGCTCGGCCCCGACTTCGGGAAGCTCTGGACAGCGGCCGCCTTCAGCAATCTGGCCGACGGCATCGGCCGTACGGCGGTGCCTCTCATCGCCACGACCCTGACCCGCGATCCGCTCATGATCTCGGTGCTGGGAGCGCTGGCGTTCCTGCCGTGGCTGCTCTTCGGACTGCCGGCGGGGATGATCGTCGACAGGTTCGACCGCCGCATCGTCATGGCGGTCGCGAACACGGTGCGCGGCGGTGCGGCTCTCGTGCTCGCCGTGCTCACGGTGACCGGCACCCTGTCGATCTGGGCGCTCTTCGCGGGCACGCTGGTGTTCGGCCTCGGCGAGACCCTCTTCGACAACGCCACGAACGCCGTCATCCCCGGCGTCGTGAAGCGCGAGCAGCTCGATCGTGCGAACGGCTGGATGCAGGCCGCGCAGATCACGATCGACAGCTTCATCGCCACGCCGATCGGCGGCGTGCTGTTCGGCATCGCCCTCGCGGTGCCGCTGTGGGTGGGCGGAGCCGCCTACCTCGTGCCCATCGCGCTGGCGCTCATGCTGCCGCTGTCGGCGGCGCGCCCGCTGCGCGAGCCCGCGCCCGAGACGGTGCCCGATCCCACCGCGCCCGACGTGGCGCCCGCCGGCGCGACCTCGGAGCCGGTGCCGGCGCCGCTCCCGCAGACGTCGGTATCGGCCCGTGAGGCGATCCGCTTCCTGTGGCGACACTCCTATCTGCGCTCGATGGTCGTCTTCACGTCGATCGTCGGATGCTGCCTGTCTTTCGCCCAGGCCGTCACGGTGCTGTTCTTCCTCGACGTGCACCATGTCGACCCGGTCGCGATCGGCTTCGTCACCGCAGGCATCGGCATCGGTGCGCTCGTGGGCTCGCTGCTGGCCTCGCGTATGGTCTCCCGGTTCGGACGCGGCCCGGTGATGGTCGCCGCCAACGCCATCGTCGCGGTGTCGTCGGTGCTGATCGGCGTCGCCCCGAACGTCGGGCTCGCGATCGCGGCTTACGCGCTCATGGCGTTCGCGGTGTCGACGTGGAACGTGCCGTGGGGCGCTCTGCGGCAGCAGATCATCCCGCCGCATCTGTTCGGGCGCGTGCTGGGGATCACCCGCATGCTGACGTGGGGCATCTTCCCGATCGCGACGCTGCTGGGCGGCCTCGTCTCACGCATCAGCCTGCAGCTGCCCTTTGTGATCTCGGGGGTGATCGTCGCCATCGCCACCATCGCCGCGCTGCGGCTGCTGATCGTCGGAACCCGCGAGGCTGGCGCGGAGGCAGAGCCCGCACCGGCCACCTGAGCGGGACTCAGGCGAACTCGTCCTCGTCGTCGTGACGCACCACGACGGCTCCGGTCCGGTCGATCGTCACGATCACGCCGGTGTCGAGCTCGGCGACCGGCCGGCCCTCCAGCCATGTGAGCGTCCAGCGGGGCGCCGGCGTCCCGGGAGGCAGGTCGCGCTCGACGGCGGCCAGCTGTTCGTGGAGCTCCTGAGGAACCGCGGCCGGGGGCTGCTCCCCGGCCGTCCAGCGCGTACCGAGCTGCATGTCAGTCCTCCTGCGGGGCGAGTTCGATCGCCGTCACGGCCAGCGTGTCGGCATCCTCGTATTCGACGGCGGCGATGCGGCCCACGGCTCGCAGGTCGCCCTCGGCGAGCTTGATGAGGGACAGGGACTCCGCGGGACCGGCGATCACGGCGCGCGCGACCTCCGCCTTCTGCGACACCTTGGCCTCGGTCTTGGCGCGGCGGACGCCGATGAGCGCCTCACCCACGACGGCCAGCACGGCGGGGTCGCCCCACTCGTCCTCGGGTGCGACCGGCCACGCGGCGGTGTGCACCGAGCCCTCGTTGAACCACGACCAGGCCTCTTCGGTCGCGAACGACAGCACCGGGGCGAGCAGGCGCAGCAGCGCCGACAGCGCCAGCCGCAGCGCGAGCGCGGCCGAGGCCTGCCCGGTGTCGGTCTGGTTGTACGCGCGCTCCTTGACCAACTCGAGGTAGTCGTCGCAGAAGGTCCAGAAGAAGGACTCGGTCAGCTCGAGCGCGCGGGCGTGGTCGTAGTTCTCGTACGCCTTCGTGGCCTCGCGGACGACGCCGTGCAGGGTGGCGAGCATCGACGCGTCCAGCGCGTGCGTCACCTCGGCGCCGTCGGGAACCGGGAACGACAGCACGAACTTGGCGGCGTTGAGCACCTTGATCGCAAGGCGGCGCCCGATCTTGATCTGCGTCGGGTTCTGCGGGTCGAAGGCCGCGTCGTTGCCCAGGCGGCTCGACGCGGCCCAGTAGCGCACCGCGTCCGAGCCGTGCTGCGACAGCACGTCGGCGGGCGTGACGACGTTGCCCTTCGACTTCGACATCTTCTTGCGGTCGGGGTCGACGATGAAGCCCGAGACGGCGGCATCCGTCCACGGCGCGCGGTCGTCCTCGAGGGCGCTGCGCAGCATCGTCGAGAACAGCCAGGTGCGGATGATGTCCTGGCCCTGCGGGCGCACGTCGAACGGAGCCACCAGGCTCCACAGCTCGGGATCGCGCTCCCAGCCGCCGGCGAGCTGCGGTGTCAGCGACGAGGTCGCCCACGTGTCGAAGATGTCGGTCTCGCCGTCGAAGCCGCCGGGGACCCCGCGCTGGTCGGCGGTGTACCCCGGGGGGACGTCGCTCGACGGGTCGACCGGGAGCGAGTTCAGATCGGGGGTGAGCACGCGGGAGTAGTCCCGCTCGCCGTTCTCGTCGAGGCCGTACCAGATCGGGATCGGCACGCCGAAGAACCGCTGGCGCGACACCAGCCAGTCGCCGGTGAGGCCGTTGGTCCAGTTCTCGTAGCGGACGCGCATGAAATCGGGATGCCACGACATCTGCTGGCCGAGCGCGATGAGCTTGTCGCGCAGCTGCTCGTCACGGGCGCCGTTGCGGATGTACCACTGGCGGGTCGAGACGATCTCGAGCGGGCGGTCGCCCTTCTCGAAGAACTTCACGGCGTGGTTGAACGGCTTGCCGACGGCGGTCATGTCGCCGGTCTCCTGCAGCTTCTCGACGAGCGCCTTGCGGGCCGAGAACACCGTCTTGCCGGCCATCTCGGCCTCGTACCAGGCGATCGCCTCGGCGCTCTCGACGATGGCGGGCGCCTTCGGCAGGAAGCGGCCGTCGAGGCCGATCGTCGTCATGTTCGGCAGGTGGCGGCCGTCGGTGGTGCGCAGCTCGCGCCACCACACGATGTCGGTCACGTCGCCGAACGTGCAGACCATCGCGGCGCCCGTTCCCTTGTCGGGCTGAGCGAGATGGTGGCCGTGGATCTCGATGTCGGCGCCGAAGAAGGGGCTGCGCACCTTCGTGCCGATGAGGTGCTTGTGCGGTCCCTCGGGGTGCGTCACGATCGCGACGCAGGCGGGCAGCAGCTCAGGCCGCGTGGTCTCGATCGTGATCGCGCCCGAGCCGTCCGCGAAGGGGAAGTCGATCGTGTGGAACGACGCCTGCTGCTCGCGGTCCTCGAGCTCGGCCTGGGCGACGGCGGTGCGGAAGTCGATGTCCCACATCGTGGGCGCGAGGTCCTGGTACGCCTCGCCGCGCTCGAGGTTGCGCAGGAACGCCAGCTGGCTGGTGCGGATCGTGTCGTCCGAGATCGTCCGGTAGGTCTGAGTCCAGTCGACGCTCAGACCGAGCTGGCGGAACAGCGCCTCGAACTGCTTCTCGTCCTCGACGGTGAGCTTCTCGCACAGTTCGATGAAGTTGCGGCGGCTGATCGGAACCTGGTCGGCGGCGCGGCTGGACTTGTTGTCGCCGCCCTCGAACGGGGGAGTGAAGTCGGGGTCGTACGGCAGCGACGGGTCGCAGCGCACGCCGTAATAGTTCTGCACGCGACGCTCGGTCGGCAGGCCGTTGTCGTCCCAGCCCATCGGGTAGAACACGGTCTTGCCGCGCATGCGCTCGAAGCGCACCTTGAGATCGGTGTGCGTGAACGAGAACACGTGCCCGATGTGCAGCGACCCGGATGCGGTGGGCGGAGGGGTGTCGACGGAGAAGACGCCGCCACGTCCGGCCTGGGCGGCACGCTCGCGATCGAACAGGTAGGTGCCCTGCGCGTTCCACGCCTCATCCCACTTGGTCTCGAGGCCCTCCAGTGCGGGCTTCTCCGGAATCAGCGCGTCGGACATGAGGTCTCCTCGATCGATATGTGCGGCACTGTGTGAGCGTGCCTGAGTGTGGGATGTCGTCCGAGTCTACCGGGGCCGGCAGTACCCCCGGGAACAGTGGATGCCGGCGCCCGAGGCCGCCGGCATCCACTCGTTCCGATCGTCAGGCGGCGACGGTCGCCGTCTCGGGCTCGGTCGCGAGCTCGGGCTCGACCGGCCGGCGGGCGGCCAGCCAGGCGGAGACGAGCGTGATCGCCGACATGATCGCGAGGATCACGCCGGGGTGCCACCAGGCGAACCCGGTCGCCGAGCCCAGCTGCAGGGTGAGATAGGGGACGAAGCCGCTGATCGTCGCCGCCAGGGCGTACGAGAACGACAGAGCCGAGTACCGGAACCTGTCGGGGAACAGGTCGTTCATGAGGCCGCCCAGCGCCGCCCAGGCCATCGTGGGGAGGATGCCGCCGACGATCATGGTCGCCACGAGGATCGGGAAGGTCGCGAACTGCAGCAGGAAGTACATCGGGAACGTGATGACGAGCGTGCCGAGGGCACCCCACAGCACCACGCGCGCCGAGCCGATGCGGCTCGCCCACGCTCCGAAGAGCGGAATGGTCACCAGCTGCAGCAGGCCGCCGATCGTGGTCGCGATCAGCAGGTCCTGGAAGCTGAATCCGAGCTCGGCGACGCCGTAGTTGACGGTGTACGTGTTCATCAGTGAGTACGAGCCGATGCCGAGCAGCGCCGCGCCGATCGCGATCGCCATGGCTCCGGGACGCTTCGCGAACATCGTGACGAACGGCACGCGATCGCGTCGGCCCTCCGTGACCAGACCGGTGAAGACCGGCGTCTCGGTGATGGACCACCGCAGGTAGAGCGAGACCAGCAGCAGCGGGAGGGCGAGGAGGAACGGGATGCGCCAGCCCCACTCCGCCATCTGCTCCGCAGGAAGGACGGCGGTGAGGACGATGAACACGGCGGCCGACAGGATGGACCCGACCGGCGAGCCGAGCTGGGGGATCGCGGCGTAGAACGCGCGCTTGACCGGGCCGGAGTTCTCGGTGGCGATGAGGATCGAACCGCCCCACTCGCCGCCGAGCGACAGGCCCTGCACGATGCGCAGCAGGATGAGCAGCACGGCACCGAGCCAGCCGGCCTGCGCGTAGGTCGGGAGGAGCCCGATGAGCCCGGTGGCGACACCCATCAGCGCGACCGTCCACAGGAGCGTCGCGCGCCGGCCGAGCCGGTCGCCCATGTAGCCGAAGATGAGGGCGCCCACCGGGCGCACCACGAAGGCGAGTGCGATCGTGAGGAACGCGACGCTCGTCGCTCCGACCTCGCCGAGCGGGTCGAAGAAGAGAGGCCCGACGAAGAACGCGGAGAAGTAGGCGTAGAGGTAGAAGTCGAAGGATTCGAGCGACGTGCCGACCATCGAGGCCCACGCGACGCGGCGGGTGGGGGCGCTCTCGGGAGCGATGGCGGCCCGGTGGTTCTCGGGCGAGGTGGGTGCTGCGGTCACGGACGTCAATCTTGGCACGAGTCCAGAAACCCTGGCGCCGCCGTGGGCATTCCCGCCGGTGTCAGTCGCGCGCCACCGCGTTCGCGGCGATGACGTCCGCGAAGAAGCCGGCACTCTTCTTCGGGGTGCGCTCCTGCGTCTCGAAGTCGACCGCGATGATGCCCCAGCGCTGGGTGTACCCCTCGGCCCACTCGAAGTTGTCGAGCAGCGACCACACGTAGTGGCCCTCGAGGGGCACGCCGTCGCCGATCGCGCGGGCGGCCTGCTGGAAGTGCGAACGCAGGAACTCGACACGATCCGGATCGTCGACCGTCAGGTCGGCGGTCGGGTCGGGGATGCCGTTCTCGGTGATGACCAGCGGGATCGCGGGGTACTCGTCCTTCAGCCGCACGAGCAGGTCGTACAGGCCCCGCGGCTCGATCTGCTGCCAGCTCGCCGCCGAGGTCGGCGCTGCCTCCACCGTGTTGCCGATCCCATCCACGCCGGTGACGCCGTAGTACTGGATCGCGAGCAGGTCGCACGGCGTCGAGATCACTTCGAGGTCGCCCGGCTGCTGCAGTGCGCGGAAGGCCTCGGGGTCGGCGGGCAGCTGACCGGGCTGATCGCCGATCGCATCGTCCGGGTAGGAGCCCTTCAGCACGGGGTCGAGGAAGAGCCGGTTCTCGCGCGCGTCGGTGAACGTCGCGGCCTCGGGGTAGTCGGGCTCGGTGGCGATCACCGGGATGAGGTTGAGCGCGGCGCCGATGCGGCCGAGTGCGCCGCTGTCGCGGAAGCGCTGCACCGCGAGGCCGTGCGCGAGCAGCTGATGATGGACGGCCGCGGCTGCCGCGTCAGCCGTGCGCAGGCCGGGTGCATGGGTGCCGTACCAGTGGCCGACGAACGCGTGCGTCTTCGGCTCGTTGAGGGTCAGCCAGTCCGCCTCGGCGTCGCCCAGCGCGTCGAAGCAGATCGCCGCGTAATCGGCGAACCGTTCGGCGGTGTCGCGCGAGCCCCAGCCGCCGGCATCCTGCAGCGCCTGAGGCAGATCCCAGTGGAACAGCGTGATGGCCGGACGGATGCCGGCACCGACGAGCGCGTCGACGAGGCGCCGGTAGTAGTCGAGACCCGCCGGGTTGACCTCGCCCGCGCCGGTCGGCAGCACGCGCGACCACGAGATCGAGAACCGGTAGGCGCCCAGCCCGAGCGAGCTCATGAGCGCGACATCGTCGGCGTAGCGGTGGTACTGGTCGGCAGCAGGATCCCCCGTCGAACGATCGGCGATCTTGCCGGGGAGAGCCGCGAACGTGTCCCACACCGACGGTCCTCGGCCGTCGGCGGTGAGAGCGCCCTCGATCTGGAAGGCGCTCGTCGACGCGCCCCACGTGTAGCCCTCCGGGAACGCCATCGGCTCTGCCGGCGGCGTCCACGGGGCCGGCGTGGGCGTGCCGCTCGGCGACGTGCTCGTCGCACCCGGCGCGCAGGCGGCCAGCGCCGCGGTGAGCGTGATCCCGCCGGTGGCGAGCAGGAAGGTCCGACGGGAGAGGTCGCCGTCGCGGCGCAGGGGAGTGGGCATCGTCGCCTTCGTATGCGGTGGGTCCTGGAGCGCGTGGGAGCGCTCTCACGCGCGGCACAGCCTATCGCACCGACGCCGGGTAGAATCAACCCCAACGACATCGATCCGGCCATCACCGGGGAGTCTTCGGAAGAACGCGGGGCTGTGCTCCGTCACTAGAACCGAACGGGGCAGGCCCGTCACAGCCGCAGTGAGAGGGGATGGATGCCGGGCCACCGGCATCCCTCAATGCAGGGTGGTACCGCGGTCGTCCCGGATTCGGATCCGGGCGGATCGTCCCGGCAGGAAGCACACGAGCGAGCACCTGCGAGAGATGATGACCTACCCCCGCCCCTCCGCCTTCGGCCTGGCTCTTATACACAGCTGACGCTG
>NZ_JAEUAW010000029.1 GCF_019511665.1 Microbacterium jejuense | reverse complement strand
AAAAAACAGCCCCTGTGCCGGCGCCCGCCCCCCTGGTGTCGAGAACGCACGTTCTCGCCGAGAACGCATGTCATGTGCGCGAACAACGTGCGTACTCGGCGAGAACGTGCGTCGTCGACGAGGGGGAGCCGGGATGCCGGGTGCCCGAGCAGATGCGAAACCGCGGGCCCACCGGCACGAGGCCGGCGGACCCGCGGTATGCGCGGGGCGATGCTCAGAGCGTCGCGGCGAAGGGGTCGAAGCCCTCGGGGAGGAGCGGCACCGGTGCGACGGTGCTCTCGACCACGACGGTCGCACCGGTCGCGGCAGACTCCTGTGCCGACAGCAGGACGTCGAGCACGTGGTAGCCGAGCTCGCCCGACGCGACGTGCGGGCGACCCTCGGCGATCGCGCGGACCATGTCGAGCGCGCCGAGACCGCGTCCGACCTGGAGATCGGCGTGCTCGATCTCGATCCACTCCTGCTCGAACGACATGCCGTCGCGGATGACCCCGAGCGGCTTCACATACGCGATGCGACCCGCGAACTGGTTCGGGTCGGGGATCACGATCGTGCCCTCGGTGCCGTGGATCTCGACGACGCCGTGACGCTCCAGCGCCGAGTCGAAGCTCAGCAGGCTCTGGGCCTGCTGGCCGCTCTCGAACGCCGTGACGATCTGGATCGTCGAGGGCACCTCGACGGGGAACGTCGTGCCGGCGTTCGGGCCGGTGTGGATCTGTCGCTCCTCGCGCGCCTTGGTGCCCACGGCCGACACGCGGTCGACCGGGCCGAGCAGGCTCACGAGCGCAGAGAAGTAGTACGGCCCCATGTCGAGCAGCGGACCCGCGCCGTTGGCGAAGAGGAACGCCGGGCTCGGGTGCCACAGGTCCGGACCCTGCGTCTGGAACGTCGTGAGGGCGAACAGCGGGCGGCCGATCGTGCCGCTCTCGATCGCGCGACGGGCCGCCTGGAAGCCGGGGCCCAGCAGCGTGTCGGGCGCGGAGCCGACGCGCAGACCCGCCTCCTCGGCTTCGCGCAGCAGCTGGGCGGCTCCCGCGCGGTCGAGGCCCAGCGGCTTCTCGGTCCACACGTGCTTGCCCGCGGCGATCGCCGCGCGCGAGACCTCGACGTGGACAGCCGGGATCGTCAGGTTGACGACGAGCTGCACGCCCGGGTGGGCCAGCACGTCCTCGGCGGATCCGAACGCCGGGACTCCGTACTTCTCGGCCTGCGCCTGGGCGCGGTCGAGCAGCAGGTCGCCGACGATGAGCACCTCGACGTCCGGGAACGACGAGAGGTTGGCGAGGTAGGTGTCGCTGATGACACCGACCCCGATGATGCCGACGCCGACCGCGCTCATCGGGCGAACCCGCCCTCGATCAGGAACGCGTAGCTGGCCGCGATGTCGGCGAACACGTCGTCGCCCGGGTTGTTGTCGTACTCGATCACGGCGTACTTGAGGGCGGATGCCGCACGCAGCGCGTCGGCGAGCGGAACCTCTCCCTCACCGGCGCGGCGCTGGTCCAGCGTGTCGGATCCGAACGACTCGGCACCCGGCGCGAACGGGTTGCTCTCGGGTGCGATGCCGTCCTTGACGTGCGCCGCGGCGAGGCGGTCGCCCAGGCGCGAGACGAGTCCCACGACGTCCTGGCCGCCGACGAGCGCCCAGTACAGGTCGAGCTCGAGCACGACGCGCTCGTCGGTGATCGAGACGAAGTGCTCGTAGGCGGTCTTGCCGTCGAAGTCGGCGATGAACTCCTGCGCGTGGTTGTGGTACCCGACCTCGAGGCCGAAGGTCGCCGCCGTGTCGGCGAGGCGGTTGAGGCGGTCGGCGATGTCGGTCACGCCCTCGAGGGTGGCCCAGCGCTCAGGCGCGACGAACGGGTCGATGACCGTCTTCATGCCGACCTTCGCGGCCGCCTCGAAGACGACCTCGGGCGAGGGCGTGGGGATCGAGCCGTCGGGCGTCCACAGCTCATCCGACAGCAGCGGCGCGTGGCCGGTCGGCGAGACCAGGCCCGACGCGTCGAGGGCGGCACGGATCTCGTCGGGGCGACGCACGAAGTCGAACGCCTCGACGTTGCGCAGTCCGATCGCGGCGAGCTTGTCGAGCGATCCCTTCATGTCTGCGGTGAACTCCGCAGCGAGTGTGTAGAGCTGAACCGAGGCTTCTGGCAGGGCCACGTCGACCTTCCTTTCGTGCACGAATCGCAGGGCATCCTTGCTGCCCGCAGTCACCCTAGCAGAAACCTCCAAGCGGAGGTTATGCGTTTCGACAGACATGACATCGAGATCGTGGATGCCGGCGGCCCGGCATCCACTCTCCACAGGCGCGGCTTCATGAGCCCATTCGGGCCGAGAGCGGGTAGGGTCTACCAAAACGGGCCAATGGAGGTGCCGTGCCAGCAGTGCTGATCGTCGCATTCGCGACGACGTTCGCGATCATGAGCGTCGCGGTGTTCGTCGCGACGCGTGCCCGCGTCGCCACCGTCGACGTGCGACTTCGATGGCCCGACGTGGCGATACGCGTGATCGTCGGCCTCTCGCTCATCGCCCTCGCCGCGATCGCGGTGGGGATCTGGTTCGCCTTCCCGACCTGACCTGTCGCGGCCGCTCGCGCTCAGGCGCTCAGGCGCTCAGGCGATCAGGCGCTCAGGCGCTCAGGCGCTCAGGGCGTAGTCGTACCGGGCTCGTCCTCCGAGACGCGCCGTACGCGTGGGATCGACGTGGGCGGGTGGGATGAACCACACCCGCGCTCTCACGCCCGTGCCGTCGATTCGGATCTCCCATCCATCGTCGTGGACGCGATGATGACATCTGGTGCACAGCAGGATGCCGTTGTCGAGGTCGGTGGGACCGGCATCCCTCGTCCACCATCGGAGGTGATGCACCTGCGTCATGCCGGGCGGGAGGCCGCATCCGGCACACCCACCGTCACGTTCGACGAGCGCGAGCTTCTGGGCGGGGCTGAACAGACGGCGGGCGCGCCCGAAATCGAGGATCTCACTGTCGCCGCCGAGCACGCATGGAATGATGCGGGCGTCGGCGGCCAGGCGTCGCACAGTCGCCGCCGATACAGGCTGGTCGATGCCGTCGATCACGCCGAACCCGTCTCCGGTCGTCAGTGCGTCCAGATCGATGCGCACCACGACCGTCGTTCCGCCCGTCGGAACCTCAGGAGCATCGCAGTCCAGGGCGTGGCGGCACATCGCGGCCAGCGCGTCGGCCTGCAGCTGGGGGATCGTGCGGTCGTCCTCGGCGAGGAGTGAACCGGTTCCATCACCCCGTGCGCGCAGCTGCGCGCCGACCACGGCCTCGATCGCGGTGACGATCGGCGCTCCGGTCTCGGGGTCGAAGCGAGCGTTGAGCACGATCGCACCCGAGCGGTCGCGGCGGAGATGCAGTGCGCGCTCCTTGCGAAGCTCGTCCTCGCGCGGCTCCGCGCCGTCCGGATCGAGCCACGCCTCCGCCCGCTGGAGGATCCGGTTCAACTGGTCCAGTCCGAGCCCCGCAGCCTGCGCCACGACGGTGCACTCCGCCTGCGCCAGGACGTCGGGTGTGGTGCGCAGTGCGACGCGATCCAGCATGCCCACGATCGCCGCAGCTCCGGCGACGCTCAGCCGGCCGCCCTTCAGCGCGGCAGCCACTTCGGGGTGCTTCGCGGGAGCGTCGGCACCGGTCAGCGTCGGGCGCGGAGCCGTCGCCTCGCCGACCGCGACCAGTCGGGCGGCGTCGCCGACGCTCACGCCCGTCGAGGCGGCGATCATCGAGGCCGGCGTGCGGAAGCCCTGCTTCTTCGCCAGCCCCGCGTTGCCGAGCTCGACGCGTGACGCCCTGGCCACTTCAGCGGCGACCTCGGCGTGCACCGCCTCTACGTGACGACGAAGCACCCCCATCGCCGCGTTCAATGCGGCCAGCGGAGCCCCCTCCACCCCGTCGGCGAGCCCTCCGCCGCTGTGCGCCGACACCCACGCGTCGCGAGCCGCAGCCAGTGCCGCGTCCACGCCAGCGAAGGGATCCGTCATGCGTCGATAGTATCGAACATAGTTACGATGTGCAACTGTTTTTCCTGGTTGATCTGCGCTTTGTTCTCCCCCGCTCCTAGCATGAACGTCGGACATCGACCCATGCCCGGACGGACGGCTGAGCCCGGTTCCGGGCCGCCCGCGCAGGCCTCCGGAGACCGGTCGCGGATGCCGCACGGCCAAGGTCGCGGCATCGCCTTGTCTCAGGGCTGCAGCACCGCGCCGACTCACGAGGTAGTGCCAGCGTGGCCCTCCGCAGTCGCGCGCCAGACGAGGCGCACGACGTCGATCACGTCCTCAGGCTCGGCGCCCGCCGCAGCCGCCGCGGCGACGAGGTCGCGCACCCGTCGCAGCACTGACCCGGGCAGCACGGCAGCGGAGGGCGCGACGCGGGTGCCCGCCGCGGTGCGCGTGACGACGAGGCCGTCCTGTTCGAGCAGCTTGTACGCACGCGCCGCCGTGCCTGGGGCGACTCCCAGATCGCTGGCGGTCTGACGCACCGTCGGCAGCCGCTCGTTCGCGCCGAGCTGTCCGGACACGATGAGCCCACGGAACTGCCGGTAGATGTCGAGCGCGGGACTCGTCTCATCGGTCGCGGCGAGAATCGGCTGCGCTGTCATCGCACCGCCTCGGCCCCGACGGCCTCGGGCACCACGGGCAGTGGCACGAGCGGGGCGCGACGCGCGCCGAGCAGACCCGTCCCGACGAGCAGCAGCAGGACGAACGCGACGATCTCGAGGACCGGCGCACCCCACCGCGCGTCGAGAGCGAACTCCGCATACTGCCACGCGGCTTCGTACGGGCGCCCCTCGTTCACGCCGAGGATCGTGAGGCTCCCCGCCGATCCGGCGTCGCCGATGAGACGCCACGCACCGGCCAGCGCGAGCAGCAGGCCCGCGGTCGCCAGTCTGACGATCCCGCGCGCGCCGCTGCGCCGTGCCACTCCTTCTTGTGTCACCGTGTCAGGTCGGAGGTAGGGACGCATCGCGTTCCCCCGCAGTGCCACCCACGTCGAAGCGACCAGAGCCGCCGCGGCGACGAGCACCGGCACGCCGTACGCCCAGCCGTAGAAGACGACGCGGACCGGGTCGATCTGCGCCTCGTTGGGCACTGGGATCACGAGCCACACCCACTGCCCCTGGCCATCCGGCGACGACGTGATCCCCGCGGCGACCGTCGTCGCTACGAGGGCGACGAGCGCCGCGGCGGCACCGATGAGTCCGATGCGCGGTCCGAAACCGAGGCAGGTGCGCCGCGTGCCCGACAGGGTCGGCGACTCGGGCGGCGTCGTCCCGTGCACGAGAACGACACCCCACACGACCACGATCGCCACACACGCCGACCACACCGGCGTGGCGTATCGCCACCAGGCGATCGCGTCCGAGAGTTCGATGACGTAGCCCAGGATCACGTCCTGCCCAGCGAACAACACGATCACCGCGATTGCCGCGATACCGAGCGTGCGCCGCTCCGGCACGTACCGCGCGGCCACCGAGCTCGCCGCGGAGCCACGCGTCGCGTGGCGCGCCCGCGCGAGGACCCGCATGCCGACGACGATCAGGCCGGCGAGGCCCAGCGATACGAGCGGCAACGAGAACGCCGCACCGACGAGGTCGATCGGCGTCCAGCCGAAGTGATGCACCATGGGCCCTCCAGAACTTGTGCCTCTGTTCTAGCACAAGTTGTGTCGGTAAAGTGATACAAACGCCCCCGGACTCCGGCGCCCGGCATCCCGGTGGTGCGAGCCGACGCCCGACTCAGTCCTCGCGGTCGCCCAGCGCCGACCGGGCGGCGTCGACGGCTTCCTCTGTCGCGGAGTACACGTGCTCGGCGGCGGGGAACGCGCCGCTGCGCACCTCGCGCGCGTACTCCGCGACGCCTGCCACCATGTCGGCTCCGACGGTGCCGTAGCGCTTGACGAACGCCGCCGTCCTGCCCTCGGTGATGCCGAGCAGGTCGTGCATCACCAGCACCTGGCCGTCGGCGGGCCCGGCGCCGATCCCGATGACGGGGATCCGCAGCCGCGGCAGCACGACGGCCGTCACGTCGGCGGGCACCGCCTCGATGACGAGCACGCTCGCCCCGGCATCCTGAACCGCGAGAGCCTCGCGCACGACGCGGGCGGCGGAGTCGGCGGTGCGTCCCTGCGCGCGCAGCCCGCCCAGCGCGACCGCCGTCTGGGGAGTGAGGCCGACGTGCGCGACGACCGGGATGCCGGCGTCGGCGATCGCACGGATACGCGACAGCCGCGCCTCGCCTCCACCCTCGAGCTTGACGGCGTCGGCGCCGGCCTCTTTCACGAAGCGCACGGCGGTGGCGACGGCCTGCGAATCCGACACCTCGGTCGACCCGAACGGCAGGTCCGCGACGACGAACGCGGTCTGCACGCCGCGGCGCACGGCACCCGCGAGCACGAGCATCTCGTCGACCGTCACCGCGACGGTGGAGTCATGCCCGAGCACCACCTGGGCACCGGAGTCGCCGACGAGCACCATGTCGACGTCGGCCCGCTCGGCCGTGCGAGCGGTCGGGTAGTCGTACGCGGTGACCATGACGATGGGCTCGCGCTGCGCCTTCATCTCGGCGAGCCGTTGCAGGGTGACCTTCGCGGCCATCACGCACCTCCTAGGACGGTGTTGTCGATCAACCGGGTGGCGCCGACGCGCGCCGCGATCGCGACGAGCACGGGGGCGTCGACGGCGGCGACAGGGGCGAAGGTCTCAGGGTCGACGAATGCGACGTATTCGGGATGGATGCCGGCAGCCTCGAGTTCGCCGACGGCCCGGGCGCGCAGCGCCCCGGTATCGGTGACACCGTGGGCGGCGGCATCCTTCACGGCCTCCAGGGCGCGAGGAATCGCGAGGGCACGCGACCGCTCGTCCGGAGTCAGACGCGTGTTGCGGCTCGACCGAGCGAGTCCATCGGCGTCACGTGACGTGGGGCACACGACCAGCTGAACCGGAATGCCGAGGTCGGCGACGAGCCGCCGGATCACCGCGACCTGCTGCGCGTCCTTCGCGCCGAAGTACGCGTGATCGGGGAGTGCGGCGAGCAGCAGCTTCGTGACGACGGTCGCGACGCCGTCGAAGTGCGCACGCCCGCGCTCGGCGCCCTCGAGCGTCTCTGCGATGGGGCCCGACACCGAGACCGTCGTGGCGAACCCGTCGGGGTAGACCTCGGCAGCATCGGGCGCGAACACGATGTCGACGCCTTCGGCATCAGCGAGCGCGAGGTCGGCCTCCTCTGTGCGCGGATAGGCGGCGAGGTCGGCCTGCTCGTTGAACTGCGTGGGGTTGACGAAGATCGACATGACGACCGTCGAGTCGTTCGCGCGCGCGGCGCGCAGCAGCGAGGCGTGTCCCTCGTGGAGCGCACCCATCGTGGGCACGAGTCCGACGGGACCGTCGCTGCGACGGCTGCGCAGCGCCTCGCGCAGGTCGGCGACGGTGCGGGCGACGATCATGCGGCCGGCTCCGAGACGGTGCGGGCGAGCTCTCGGGTGGCGTCGGAGAGGGCGTCGAACAGCGGCACGCGGTGCGGCAGCCGCTCCGCCACGGCTGCACGCTGACGGGCGACGGTGTCGTCGTCACCACGTGCGATCGGCCCGGTCAGTGCGGCGGCGCCGGCATCCTGCCAGTTCGTCACCGTCGCCTGGACGAGCGGAACCAGGGCGGACCGCGGGATGCCGGCGGTCGCCGCCATCTCGGCCGCGAACGCCTCGAGCGTCACGAGGAAGTTCGACGCGATGGACGCCGCCGCGTGGTACGCGGCGCGGTCGGTGTCTCCGATCTCGAACGGACGGAGCCCGAGCAGCGTCGCCAGGCCGCGGGCCGCCGCGAGGGCACCGGCGTCCGAGCCCGCGATGGCCGCCGGCACACCGGCGAAGTCCACATTCGCGGCGGTGACCGTCATGAGTGGGTGAATGCTGAAGGCCCGGTGCGGCGCGAGCGGTGCGAGCGTCGTCGCGCCTGACACGTGTCCGACAAGAGCACCCGGAGCGAGGGATGCCGCAGCCGCCGCGATCTCGGAATCCGGAACGGCCAGCAGCACGACATCGGCGCCCTCGCCGGTCGTCCCGCGGCCGAGAGGGCCACGCACCTCGACGCCGGCCTCGCGGAGGGACCGTGCCAGCGCGCGGCCCATCCGGCCGTCGCCGACGATCGCGACCGTGCCCGGAGAGAAGTCCGGCATCATCGCCCTCCCGTCGTTGCACCAGGTTCAAAAATACCCTGGCGCGGTGGTGGGTTAACGCGGAATGGCCACCCAGGGTGTGGGTGGCCATTCCGTGAATGGGTGTCCGGCGGTGTCCTACTCTCCCACAGGGTCTCCCCTGCAGTACCATCGGCGCTGAGAGGCTTAGCTTC
>NZ_JAEUAW010000028.1 GCF_019511665.1 Microbacterium jejuense | reverse complement strand
AACGGGGGCGGGGCGGTGGCGGGCATCGTGCTCCTTCGCGAGATGCTGCGGCGGGTACAGCGGGCTCCCGATGTTACCGGTAACGCGGAAATCGCTTCCCGGACGCGGGGGCCGAACCGGACACAGGCTCTAGACTCAGCCCTGTGAGCGACTCATCCGCGCCCTCCCGAGGCGGCGCTGCCACCCTGCACGACGTCGCACGCGAGGCGGGCGTCTCGCTGGCCACCGCGTCGCGCGTGCTCAACGGCTCGACCCGCAAGGTCGCCGAGAGCTACCGCGAGCGCGTCGAGGCCGCGGCCGAGAAGCTCGGCTACACGGCCAACCTCTCGGCCCAGGCGACGGCGCGCGGCACCGCGGCGATCGTGGCCCTGCTGGTCGCCGACATCGCCGACCCGTACTTCGGGCAGCTCGCCTCGGGCGTCGCCCGCGGCGCCGATGAGGCGGGCCTCGTCGTCACCATCGCGATCACCGAGCGCGACCCGCAGCGCGAGGTGCGCCTCGTCCGGGCGCTGCGGGGTCAGCGCCCCCGTGGGCTCATCCTGGCGGCATCCCGCACCGAAGGCACCGATGCGGTCGGCCTGGCCGGCGAACTCGACGCCTTCACGAACATGGGCGGCCGCGTCGCGGTCGTCGGTCCCGGCGGCGGCGCCGCGCGCAGCGTCGCCCTCGACAACCGCGGCGGCGCCGCCGCGCTCGGCGCCGAGCTCGCGCGCCTCGGGTATCGCGAGGCGGTCGTCGTGGCGGCATCCGAGGGCATCCGCACGTCCGACGACCGCGTCGCCGGCTTCACGGAGGGCTTCGGCGCGGGCGGCGGATCCGTGCGCGAGGTGCGGCGGGGCGGCTTCACGCGCGACGCCGGGTACGAGGTCGCACAGCAGCTGCTCGCCGACGGCCTGCCCGAAGGCACCCTCGTCTTCGGCGTCAGCGACGTGGTCGCGATCGGCATCATGTCGGCCATCCGGGATGCCGGACGCCAGGTGGGCGCCGACCTCGCGGTCGCCGGGTTCGACGACATCGCGACGGGCCGCGACATCCGCCCGGGCCTCACGACCGTGCACGTCCCCCTGGAGGAGCTCGGCTACCGCGCCCTGCACGCCGCGACCGACGCGGAGTGGGACGAGAGCCAGCCACCGCTCCCCCTCGAGGTGATCGTGCGGGGTTCGACCCCCGCGCGCGCCTGACCTGGCTCCGCGGCCCGGCCGCCGGCATCCACTCGTCCGCGCCTCGTCTGCGCTCCGAATATCGGAGAATGCGCCTGTTTCCGGACCGACAGGCTCGGGTGCTCCGGAAAACGCCGCGACGTCCGATATTCGGACCGCCGGAGAGGGATGCCGGGCGCACCGGCCGCTCGCGCGCAGCGGGAGCTCCGCCCGGAGCACGGGCGCTCCGCCCGGTGCGGTGGCCCGGCACGGCAGGAAGCGTTTCCTGCCCGGCTAGGCTGAGCCGACGGAAGGAGTCGCATGACCCGACGCAACGACGGACGGACCCGTGTCACGATCGCCGATGTCGCCGCGCGCGCCGGAGTCTCGCTGTCGACCGTGTCGCGCGCGCTCAACGGCAATCCCACGGTCGACCCGGCACTCGCGGAACGCGTGAAGGAGGCGGCGGCCGCCCTCGACTACACCGCGAGCCCCGTCGCGCGCAGCCTCGTGCTCGGGCGAACGCAGACCGTCGCTGTCGTCGTACCCGACCTCGGCAACCCGACGTTCCAAGAGATCCTGCGCGGACTGAGCCGCGCGGCGGCCGCCGACGACTACCACGTGCTGGTGGCGGACTCGGCGGAGTCCGTCGACGAGGAGCGCGTGCTGGCCGGCACGACCCGCCGCCGCACCGACGGCGTGATCCTGTGCGCGCCGCGTCTGCCGCAGGACGAGCTCGACCGCCTGGTCGGCGGACTGCGCCCCGTCGTGCTGATCAACCGCACGGCCGGTGACGCCCCCTCGGTGCGCGCCGACTACCGCAGCGCCCTGACGTCCGAGCTCGACCACCTGCACGGCCTCGGCCATCGCCGCATCGTGTACCTCGCCGGCGCCCCGGGCAGCGTCGCGAACGCGGCGCGCCTGGCCGCGATCGCGGAGTTCGTCGCCGCCCACCCCGACAGCGACGTGACCGAGATCCCGTGCGGTGTCGACTTCGAAGCGGGCGCGCAGGCCGGCGCGGCGGTGCTCGCGTCCGGCGCGACGGCCGCTCTCGCGTTCAACGACCTCGTCGCGATGGGACTCCTCAGAGCGGTGCAGGAGAGGGGATGCCGCATCCCGGCCGACCTGTCGATCGTCGGTTTCGACGACATCCCTTTCGCCCGGTACACGACGCCTCCGCTGACGACGGCGGCGGTTCCGGCGGCGGAGCTCGGCGCCCAGGCGTGGGCGCGGATGCAGGAACTGCTCGTGGGCGCCGAGCCGGGGCATCCCCTCACTCTCCTTCCTGAGCTGACGGTGCGGGGGTCGACCGGCCCGGCCGCCTGACGTCCCATCGGACCCCGCCATCGGCGACCCGGGCGTCGTCTCCGATTCTCGAAAGCGGCTCGCGACGTTTCGTCTTCGCTCGTTCCTCGCTCCGCTCAACGAACGGGACTGCCCCGGTCCCGGTCGTTGAGCGAGCGAAGCGAGACGAAACGCCGCAACCCGCCCATCGGACGCGGCCATCGGCGACCTGGGCGCTGTCTCCGATTCTCGAGAGCGGCTCGCGACGTTTCGTCTTCGCTCGTTCCTCGCTCCGCTCAACGAACGGGACTGAGCCGGTCCCTCCCCGCCGAACGACGGAGAAAGCGTTTCATGATACGGTGAGAAAACGTTTCCTGAAGGAGTGAGATGACCCACCGCCGGTATGCCCTCGTGGGTGCAGGACACCGTGCTCAGATGTACGTGGACGCCATCGTCGGCCGCTACGCCGACGAGGCCGCCCTTGTCGCGATCTGCGAGCCGAACCCGGTGCGGGCGCAGTACTACGTCGATCGCGTCGTCGCCGCCGGAAGGCCGGCGCCCGCCGTGTACGGGCCGGACGACCTCGAGGCGATGATCCGCGAGCAGCGGGTGGAGCGCGTCGTGATCTGCGCACGCGACGACCTGCACGCACCGCTCATCGTGCGCGGGCTCGACGCGGGCGCCGACGTCGTCGTCGAGAAGCCGCTCACGATCGACGGGCCGAGCGCCGCCGCCATCGAGGACGCGATCGACCGCACCGGCCGCGAGGTCGTCATCACGTTCAACTACCGCTACTCCCCGCGCAACTCGGCGCTGCGCCAGGTGATCCAGGACGGCACGATCGGCGAGGTCACCTCGGTCGACTTCTCGTGGGTGCTCGACACCAAGCACGGCGCGGACTACTTCCGCCGCTGGCACCGTGAGAAGGAGCATTCCGGGGGCCTCCTGGTCCACAAGGCCAGCCACCACTTCGACCTCGTCAACTGGTGGATCCGCTCGGCCCCGCGCCGCGTGTACGCGTCGGGCGGGCTGCGCTTCTACGGCGCCGAGAACGCCGCGGCCCGCGGCATCCACGATCGCCCCGCCCGCGGCACCCACGACGGAGCCGACGCGTTCGAGCTCGACCTGCGCGACGACGAGCGACTGAGGGCGCTGTACCTGGAGGCCGAGCAGCACGACGGGTACCTGCGCGACCGCGACGTGTTCGGCGAGGGCATCACGATCGAAGACAACCTCGCCCTCGTGGTGGACTACGCCTCCGGCGCCACCCTCAGCTATTCACTCAACGCCCACTCGCCGTGGGAGGGCTACCGCGTCGCGGTCAACGGCACCCTCGGCCGCGCCGAGCTGGAGGTCGTCGAACGGGGTGCGGTGCTCGCCGACGAGGGGCTGCACCCGGTGCTCGACCCGTCTGCGGTCCACGCCGGCGACTCGGGGTCGCTGCGCCCCGAGGGCGAGCGCCTCATCGTGCAGAAGCACTGGGAGGCCGCCTACGAGGCGCCGATCGTCGGCGGCGACGGCGGCCACGGCGGCGGCGACGCGCTGCTGCTGTCGGACGTGTTCGAAGGACCCGGTGACGACCCCCTCGCCCGCCCCGCGGACTGGCGCGACGGCGTGCGCTCGATCGCCGTCGGCATCGCCGGCAACCGGTCGCTCGAGACCGGGCTGCCCGTCCAAGTCGCCGACCTCGGCATCCGCTTCCTCACCGCCGACGGCGCGGCGGCCCTGCGCGCATGACCCGCATCGCCGTCACCGGAGGCGCCGGACGCCTCGGCCGCAGCCTGGTCGCCGGGCTCGCGGCATCCGGTCACGACCTGGTCTCGCTCGACCGTGCCCTGTCTGACGCCCCCGAACTCGCGGACGTCGAGCAGATCGCGATCGATCTGAGCGACGCGGATGCCACGGCTCAGGTCCTCGCCGAGACACGGGCCGACGCACTCATCCACCTCGCCGCGATCGCCGTGCCGTTCAGCGCCCCCGAGGACGTCATCATGCGCACCAACGCGGGCCTCGCGGTGTCGGTGCTCGGCGGGGCCGTGAAGGCCGGCATCCGTCGTGTCGTCGCCGCGTCGAGCCCGACGGTGATCGGGTACGGCGCTCCGACGGGGTGGGTTCCCGAGCGCTTCCCGCTGGACGAAGACACGCCGGCGCGCCCGTGGAACGCGTACGCGCTGTCGAAGCTGCTCATCGAGCAGACGATCGCCATGCTGGCCCGGCAGACCGGCGACGCGACCCGGTTCGCGGCGTTCCGCCCGTGCTACGTCATCGCTCCGGAGGAATGGGCCGGCGCGCTCACGCAGCAGGGGCACACGGTCCGCGAGCGGCTGGACGACCCCGCGCTGTCGGCGCCCGCGATCTTCAACTACGTCGACGCGCGCGACGTCGCGAGGTTCGCCGACACCCTGCTGCAGGCGCTGCCCGAGATCCCCAACGGCGAGACGTTCTTCGTCGCGGCCGACGATGCGCTGGCCCGAGAGCCGCTGGCCGATCTCGTGCCGCGCTTCTACCCCGGCACCGAGCGGCTCGCGGCCGTGCTCACCGGCACGACCTCGGCGTTCTCGAACGCCAAGGCCCGCCGCGAGCTCGGCTGGCGACCCGCGCACTCGTGGCGCAGCGAGCTCGGCGAGACGACCGCGACCGCCGCCTCCCCCGCCCCCGACCCTGCCCGAAAGGACGTGCTGGCGTGATCTTCGACGGCATCCTCTTCTTCCCCGTCACCCCCTTCGACGCCCAGGACCGTGTCGACGAGGACCTGCTGCGGCAGCACCTCGAGACCACGCTGGCGCACGCGCCGGGCGGCGTGTTCCCGGCGTGCGGCACCGGCGAGTTCCACGCGCTGTCGACCGAGGAGGCCACGCGCGTCGTTCAGGTCGCGGCCGAGAGCGTCGCCGGCCGCGTTCCCGTCGTGGCCGGCACCGGCGGTCCGCTCGGGCACGCGAAAGCCCTCGCGCGCGCGGCTGCCGACGCCGGCGCCGACGCGCTGCTCGTGCTGCCGCCGTACCTGGTCGGGGGCCCGCAGGCGGGGCTCGCGGCGTACGTCGAGGCGGTGGCCGCGGCATCCGATCTTCCCGTCGTGATCTATCACCGCGCGAACGCGCAGTTCTCGGCCGATTCGGTGCGCCGTCTCGCGCAGAACCCGAAGGTCGTCGGCTTCAAGGACGGCGTCGGCGACGTCGGTCTCGCGCAGCAGATCGTGCGCGCCGTGGCGGCGGAGGGCCGCGACGACTTCGCGTTCTTCAACGGCCTCCTCACCGCCGAGCTGACGCAGGGCGCATACCGGGGCATCGGCATCCCGCTGTACTCGTCGGCGGCGTTCGCGATGATCCCCGAGGTCGCGAACGCGTACTACCGGGCCTACGTCGCCGGCGACGAGGACCGCCGCAACGAGCTGCTCGACGGCTTCTACGCGCCGCTGGTGCGCCTTCGCGACGAGACTCCCGGCTTCGGCGTCTCGCTCATCAAGACCGGCCTGCGCCTGGGCGGCCTGCCGGTCGGCTCGGTGCGCGCGCCGCTGGTCGACCCGACGCCGGCGCAGCAGGACCGCCTCGCCGAGATCCTCGCCGCGGGACGGGCGCTGCTGTGACGACCCAGGGCTGGGTCCGGGATGCCGCGACCCGCACGACCGCGGCGGCCGAGGCGGCCCGCACCGACGCCACGATCGCATCCTTCGACGCACGGCTGATCCGCGTGCCGCTGACGCGGCCGTGGGGGGCGGATGTGACCTCGGTCGGAGTGATCGCCACGCACGTCGTGCGGTCTGACGGCGCGGAGGGCTGGGGATTCTCGTGGACCCCGCAGATCGGCGCCGAAGCGGTGCACGCCCTGCTCGCGCACGACATCACGGCGTTCGCGGTCGGCCGCTCCGCCGACCCGGGCTCGGAGTCGCTCGCGCTGTGGCGCCATCTCCACGAGGCCGGTGGCGGCGGAGTCACCACGATCGCGATGGCCGGGCTGAACCTCGCGCTGTGGGATGCCGCCGTCCGCGCTCACGGGACCTCGCTGTCGGGATTCCTCGGCGCGCAGCGCGAGAGTGTGCGCGCCTACGGCTCCGGCGTGAACCTGCACTACACGCAGGACGAGCTCGTCGCCCAGGTGCGCCGGTGGGTGGACGCGGGCTTCGACGCCGTCAAGGTCAAGGTGGGCAAGCCCGACGTCGCCGAAGACCTCGATCGCCTGCGCGCGGTGCGCGAGGTGCTCGGCCCCGACCGCGCGCTCATGATCGACGCGAACCAGCGGTGGGAGCTCGACCGCGCGACGACGTCGCTCGAGAGCCTCGCCGAGGTCTCGCCCGCCTGGATCGAGGAGCCGCTGCGCGCCGATGACCTGTACGGGCACATCGAGCTCGCGCGTCGGCTCGCCGCCTCGAGCGGCATCCCCATCGCGGTGGGCGAGAACCTCCACAACGTCTACCGCTTCGACGACTTCCTCCGCACCGGTGCCGCGCAGATCGTGCAGCCCAACGTCGTACGGGTCGGCGGGATCACGCCGTTCCTCGGCATCGCGGCGATCGCGGCGGAGTACGGCGCGGCGGTGCACCCGCACCTGCTGCCCGAGCTGTCGGGCCAGCTCGCGCTCTGCCTGCCCGCGGTCGCCGGTGTTCCGGCGCCGATGGCCGAGGACGTCGAGGACGCCGGCTTCGGCGCGCTCGGCGCCCTCGACGGCCCGTCGCCCGTGCGCATCGCCGATGCGACCCTCACCGAGACGCCGCACATCGGCCTCGGCCTCCGCTTCCGCTGACCCCTCCGGACCCCTTCTCCCTGACCGCCATGTCGTACCGTTCCTCTGTCGCCTTCTGCTGCTCCGCGGCCCGGATTGCGACAGGGGAACCGAAGCCACCGCAGTTCCCCTGTCACGTTCTGCTGCGCCGCGCCGCGGTTCGTGACAGGGGAAGAGTGGAAGGAAAGGACACACCATGACCACCACGACCGCCGAACTCGACGCCCTCACCGCCGCGGCGGCCGCCGCCGCCCCCGTATGGCGCGCGGCCGATGCCGCCACGCGCGCGTCATGGCTGCGCGCCGCCGCCGACACCCTCGACGCCCACCTCGACGAGCTGGTCGCCATCGCCGACGAAGAGACCCGGCTCGGCGAGACCCGCCTGCGCGGCGAGGTGGGGCGCACGACCGGGCAGCTGCGCCTGTTCGCGACGGTCGTCGAAGAGGGCTCGTACCTGGAGCTCACCGTCGACGACGCCGACCCGTCGGCCGCGGTTCCTCGCCCCGAGCTGCGCCGCATGCTCACCGGCGTCGGCCCCGTCGCGGTGTTCTCGGCCTCGAACTTCCCCTTCGCCTTCTCGGTCGCCGGCGGCGACACCGCCTCGGCCCTCGCGGCCGGCAACCCCGTCATCGTGAAGGCGCACTCCGGGCATCCGCGGCTGTCGAAGCGCACGGCCGAGCTCGTGTCCGCCGCGCTCGTGCAGGCCGGCGCGCCCGAGGGCTCGCTCGGGCTCGTCGAAGGCCGAGAGGCGGGCAACGCGCTGGTGCAGCATCCCGTCATCCAGGCCGCCGGCTTCACCGGATCGCTCGGCGGAGGCCGCGCGCTGTTCGACCTCGCGTCGGGTCGCCCCGACCCCATCCCGTTCTACGGCGAGCTCGGGTCGGTCAACCCGGTCGTCATCACGCCGGCGGCCGTCGCGGCCCGCGGCGAGGCGCTCGCGCAGGGTCTCGTCGGCTCGTTCACGCTCGGCGTCGGCCAGTTCTGCACGAAGCCCGGCGTCGTCTTCGTGCCCGCCGGCGCGGGCTTCGAAGCGCTCGTGGCCAGCTTCGCGGCGGGCGCGTCGGGCGGTCCGCTGCTGACCGAGCGCATCACCGAGGCGTTCCCGTCCGGTGTGGCACACCTCGAATCGGACCCGTCCGTCGCCGTCGTCGCACAGGGCGCGGAGGCAGAGCCGGGGTCGGCGCAGCCGGTCGTGCTGTCGACGGATGCCGCGGCCGTCGCCGCCCGTCCCGAGACGCTCCTGGAGGAGTGCTTCGGACCGGTGACGCTGCTCGTCCGCTACTCGTCGCAGGACGAGCTGCACGCGGCGCTGGAGGCGGTGCCCGGCTCGCTCACCGCGACACTGCATGCCGAGGAGTCCGACGACGTCGCCGCCGTCCTCGAGGTGCTGACCCGCAAGGCCGGACGCGTGCTGTTCGCCGGCTGGCCGACCGGCGTCGCCGTGACGTGGTCGCAGCACCACGGCGGCCCGTGGCCGGCGACGACGTCGCTGCACACCTCCGTGGGCGCGACGGCGATCCGCCGCTTCCTGCGGCCGGTGGTGTTCCAGGACGCCCCGGCGGCCCTGCTTCCCGAGGTGCTGCGCGACGAGTCGCTCGCCCGCCTGCCCCACCGCCGCAACGGCGTGCTGCAGGTGCCGTGATCGGGAACGGCTCGTAGAGCGGAGGCGTTCGTCTCGCTCCCTCGTCGCTCGGGCGCGCTCCCACGCTGGTCGTTGAACGAGCGCAGCGAGACGAAACGCCGCAAGCCGCTGATCGGGCACAGTCACGGCGACGACGTTCGCGTTCGAGCGCGTTCTCGCGACGTTCCGTCTTCGCTCGTTCCTCGCTCCGCTCAACGACCGGCCGCCGCGATCAGAGCCAGCGCTTGGCCTTGAACACGCCGTAGAGCCCCAACCCGAGGCCGACCATCATCAGCAGGGCGAGCGGATACCCGAACGTCCAGTGCAGCTCGGGCATGTGATCGAAGTTCATGCCGTAGACGGTGCCGATGAGGGTCGGCGCGAACAGGATCGCCGCCCACGACGAGATGCGCTTGATCTCCTCGTTCTGGGCGAGCCCGGCCTCGCTCATGCGCCGCATCTCTTCGTTCTGCCGCTGGGCGACGAGCGTGGACTGCACGTTGAGCGCGTTCTCGAGGATCGACCGGAAGGCGCCGGCGCGCTCGACGATGCGCAGCACGTGGTCGAGCACGTCGCGCAGGTAGCGCTGCAGCTCCAGGTCGACCGCGTACTTGTCTGAGCCGCGGCGCAGCGCCTCGAGCATGCCGGCGAGCGGCTGCGCGGCGCGCTGGAAGTCGATGACCTCGCGCGACAGGTCGTAGATGCGGCGCGACACCGCCTCGACGTCGGCGTCGGCGTTGCCGAACAGCTGATCCTCGATCTCGTCGATGTCGTTCTCGAGGCCCGCGATCACCGGCCCGTACTCGTCGACGACCTCGTCGAGCACGGCGTACAGCACCGCCTCGGGGCCCATCGCGAGCAGCTCGGGCGCGGCCTCGAGGCGCCGGCGCACCTTGCCCAGGTTCGGCGCCTCGGCATGCCGGATCGTCACGACGAAGTCGGGCCCCACGAACACATGCAGCTCGCCGAACTCGACCACTTCGGCCGCGTCGAGGTAGCGCGCGGGGCGCAGCACGACGAACAGCGTGTCGCCGTACCGCTCCAGCTTCGAGCGCTGATGCCCCGTCAAGGCGTCCTCGACGGCGAGCGGATGCAGCCCGAACTCGTCCGCGATCGAGCGCACCTCATCGGCGCGCGGGCGGTACAGGCCGATCCAGGCCATTCCGCCGCGGTCGCGCATGACCTCGTACGTCTCGTTCAGGTTCGCCGGGTCCTGTGTGCGTCGCCCCTGGACGTACACGGCGTTGTCGATCAGGGCCATCATGATTCACCTCGATTGCTCGCGTCGGCACGGCGCCCGAGGGCACCGCGGAGGAGGATGCGCGCACACGCGCGCACCGGCGCCACCGCTCGCGACGAGGGTTCAGTGCATCGAGATGCCGACCAGCGAAGACGAGACGGTGGCGCGGCTACTATCACTGGACATCGCGCATCACCTGCCTTCCTGGTCGATCGGCCGAAACGGCCTCCGCCACCTTAGGCGAGGTCGCCTGAGAGGTCAACCGGCGTCAGCCGAGCGCACGGGCGAGCTGCGCACCGGCCGCCGTGAGCCATCGCTCCGGCTCTGCCATCGCCGCGGCACCCGACCCGGCGAGCTCGGTGAGCGACGCGGTCGCCGCGAACCCCGACACGTCTGCGTCGTCGGTGATGCGGCCGGCCACGAGCGCGACCGGCACGCCCGCGGCCGAGGCGAGCGCTCCCACGTGCGCGGGGACCTTGCCCGCGGCGGACTGCCCGTCGTACGACCCCTCTCCGGTGAGGACGACGGATGCCGCCGCCACCGCCGCCCCCAGCCCCACCAGCTCCGCGACCGCCGCCGAACCGGGCACGAGCTGTGCGCCCCATGCCAGCAGTCCGAACCCGGTGCCGCCGGCCGCACCCGCGCCAACGGCACTCGTGCTGAGCGGGGACGCGTCGTCTCGCTGACGCTCGCTCACCGACCGGCGGGACGAAGCACCTCGATCCGCGCCGGCCGCGGCCGCGGCGGCGACGACGGCGTCGGCGAACCGAGCGAGGGCAGCGTCGAGCACCGGGACGTCGGCCGGCGTCGCCCCCTTCTGCGGCCCGAACACCGCCGCGGCGCCGCGGGCGCCCAGGAGCGGGTTGGTGACATCGCTGAGCACCGTGACGCCGCCGTCGGGAAGCGGTGCGAGCCCCGAGAGGTCGGCTGCCGCGAGGTCCGTGAGGCCTCGAGCGCCGTCGGCGATCGGCCGGCCGCCGGCATCGACGAATCGCGCCCCGAGCGCCGTCAGCATGCCGGCCCCGCCGTCGGTCGATGAGCTCGAGCCGATGCCGAGCACGAGGCGCGAGACGCCGTGGTCGAGCGCCGCCGCGATGGCTTCGCCGAAGCCCCGCGTGTGGGCGTCGAACGGGCGCAGGCGCGGCGGCGTGCCGAGCAGCTCGATGCCGCTCGTGTTCGCGAGCTCGACGACGCCGGTGCCGGCGGGTGCGTCGGGAGTCGGAGGCAGCAGCACCCACGATGCCGCGACCTCCGACCCTTCGGGACCGGTGACGGTCACGGGGATGCGGCGCGCACCGGGCACCGCGGTGGCGAACGCGTCGACGGTGCCCTCGCCGCCGTCGGCCATGGGCAGGAGGCGCACGACATCGGCCGGCCGCTCGGCCCCCCAGCCCGCCGCCAGCGCCTGCGCCCCGGCGGCGGCCGCGATCGTGCCCTTGAACGAATCCGGGGCGATCACGACGGTGTGTGCCATGGCGACTCCTCACGCGGGCGGGAAAGCGTTATCCTGCACATTATGGTACCCATGGAACGAACGGACTCCGAGGCCCCGCGCGTCGTCATCGCCACCGGGGCCGGCCGCTACGCCGACCCGTGGCATCCATTCTCGGCGACCTCGCACCGCATCGCCGAGATCCTGCGCGCCGACGGGTGGGACGCCGTCGTCGACGAGGACGTCGACCACGCGCTCGCGCACCTCGACGGCGTCGACCTGCTCGTCGTGAACGCCGGCGATCCGTGGCGCGACGGGGGCGCCCCGCACGCCGACCCCGCGGCCGCGGCGGGGCTCGCCGCCGCGATCGACCGCGGCATCGGCCTCATCGGGGTGCACGCCGCACTGTCGAGCCTGCGCGATCACCCGGCGTGGCGCGCGGCGATCGGCGGCGAGTGGGTTCCTGGCACGTCGTGGCATCCGCCCATCGGCGACGCCCGCGTGCGCGTCGTCGACGCGGTTCATCCGGTCACCGACGGGCTGCTTCGCCTCGTTCCTGGCTCCGCAGAAGTGCCGCACTTCGACGTGTTCGACGAGCGCTACAGCGACCTCGTGGTCGACGACGGAGCGCGCGTGCTCGCCGTGCACGATGTCGACGGCACGCAGCACCCCGCCGTGTGGGTGCGCGAGCAGCCGACCCGGGCGGTCGTGTCGTCCCTCGGCCACGACGAGCGAGCGTACGACTCCCCCGACCTCGGGGTGCTGCTGCAGCGCGCCGCCCGCTGGGCCGCCCGCATCTGACGCCTCCACCCCCCTCAGCCCCCCGCTTCACCCGTCGACGACGTGCGTCCTCGGCGAGCACGCATGTCCTCGACGTCGACAGCGTGCGTGCTCGGCGAGCACGTGCGTCGTCGACGAGCTGTCGCCACGACGCCCGGGTACACCGGCCGTACGAGCGACCGCGGGACGAGGCATCCACCGCCGACCGGGCACAATGGAACGCGAACCCGCCCCCGAACCCTGGAGTGACATGACCTGGCTCGTGACCGGAGGCGCCGGCTACATCGGCGCCCACATCGTCCGCGCGCTCGCCGACGCGGGCCTGTCGTCCGTCGTGATCGACGACCTCTCCAGCGGCCACGCCGAGTTCGTGCCCGAGGGCGTGCCGTTCGTGAACGGGTCGATCCTCGACACGGCGCTCGTCGAGAGCACGCTGCGCGAGCACGGTGTGGTCGGGGTCATCCACCTCGCCGGGTTCAAGTACGCCGGAGTGTCGGTGCAGCGCCCGCTGCACACGTACGCCCAGAACGTCGAGGGCACGCGGTCGCTGCTGGAGGCCATGCAGTCCGCCGCCGTGTCGAACCTGGTGTTCTCGTCGTCGGCCGCCGTGTATGGCACGCCCGATGTTCCGCTCGTGACCGAGGACCTGCCCAAGCGCCCCGCGTCGCCGTACGGCGAGTCCAAGCTCATCGGCGAGTGGCTCATCCGCGACCAGGCGATCGCGACGGCCGAGACGCAGCACCCGCTGCGCCACACGGCGCTGCGCTACTTCAACGTCGTCGGCTCCGGAGACCCCGTCGTGTACGACACGAGCCCGCACAACCTCTTCCCGCTCGTGTTCGAGGCGCTGATCGAGGGCCGCACGCCGCGCATCAACGGCGACGACTACGACACCCCCGACGGCACCAACGTGCGCGACTACGTGCACGTGGCCGACATCGCCGCCGCCCATGTCGCCGCCGCCAAGCGCCTGCTCGCCGGCGAGCCGCTCGAGCCCGCGTACAACCTCGGTTCGCAGAACGGCCTGAGCGTGCGCGAGATCATGGACGCCATGGCCCGCGTGACCGGCATCGACTTCACGCCCGAGATCGCGCCGCGCCGCCCCGGCGACCCCGACCGCATCGTCGCGACCGGCGAGCTCGCCGCCCGCGACCTCGACTGGAAGAACCGCTACACCGTCGACGAGATGGTGCGCACCGGCTGGGAGGCCCGCCGCAACGCCGGCTGATCCCTTCGTGCGGATGAGTGGATGCCGGCGGCCGGGCTCGGGCGCCGGCATCCACTTCTCGTCTCGCGGCCGGGGTGCCGTCGTCGGCGGGCCGATCTTGGCGACTCGCCAGAAACGCCGCCGTGCACTCGCCGTTCTTGGCGACTCGCCAAGAACGCGCGGGCGGGATCGGCCGCCGGCATCCACTTTCTCGTCTCGCCGGGGGTGCGCCGTCGCCTGCGGGCCGATCTTGGCGACTCGCCAGAAACGCCGCAGCGCACTCGCCGTTCTTGGCGACTCGCCAAGAACGCGCGGGCGGGGTCGATGCGCCGAACCACCTGCCAGGCCGACGAGTCGCCACGAAACGCCAGTGCACCTCGCCGGTCCTGGCGACTCGCCAGAAACGCGCGCCGGCAGGGTCGGCGCACCGAACCCACCTGCCCGACCCCGACGAGTCGCCACGAAACGCCAGTGCACCTCGCCGGTCCTGGCGACTCGCCAGAAACGCGCGCCGGCAGGGTCGGCGCACCGAACCCACCCGCCCGACCCCGACGAGTCGCCACGAAACGCCAGT
>NZ_JAEUAW010000027.1 GCF_019511665.1 Microbacterium jejuense | reverse complement strand
GCGACTGGGCGGTGGGCGATGGGGCGGTGGGCGCGGGCGTCGTACGGCGCGGGTTCCATGGGCGGGAGTACGAGCGCATCCGCGGCGACCTGCGCGCGTACGACGACACGTTCGACGACTACTGGGGGTTCCTCGAGCCGCGGCTGCTCGAGGCGTGGCGGCTGCTCGCCGACGACGGCACGCTGTACCTGCACCTCGACTACCGCGAGGCGCACTACGCCAAGGTGCTCCTGGACGCGCTCGTCGGCCGCGACCGCTTTCTCAACGAGCTCATCTGGGCGTACGACTACGGCGCCAAGACGCGCAAGCGCTGGCCGACCAAGCACGACACGATCCTCGTGTACGTCAAGGACCCCAAGGCGTACTGGTTCGACTCGGATGCCGTCGACCGCGAGCCCTACATGGCGCCGGGGCTCGTCACGCCCGAGAAGGCGGAGCGCGGCAAGCTGCCCACCGACGTGTGGTGGCACACGATCGTGCCGACCACGGGCCGCGAGAAGACCGGCTACCCGACGCAGAAGCCCGAGGGCGTCCTGCGCCGCATCGTGCAGGCGTCGTCGCGCCCGGGCGACCGCGTGCTCGACTTCTTCGCCGGCAGCGGCACCACCGGCGCGGTCGCGTCGGCTCTCGGCCGCGACGCGGTGCTCGTCGACCACAACCCCGAGGCCATCGCCGTGATGCGGCAGAGGATGCCGCACGCCCGCGTCATCGGCGACTGACGCCCGGGACCGCGGAATATACCCCTGCGCCGCGCGGCCGTCGAGCCTCCGCGGTGGTGGGCTGCGGCATCCCTCGCCGCCGTAGGCTGAGGATCATGCGCTTCGGAACCTTCATCCCCCAAGGCTGGCGATTCGATCTCGTCGGCATCGACCCCGCTCAGCACTGGGAGGTGATGAACGGGCTCGCGCAGCGCGCCGACGCCGGGCCGTGGGAGTCGCTGTGGGTCTACGACCACTTCCACACGACGCCGGTGCACTCCGACGAGGCGACGCACGAGGCGTGGACGCTCATGGCGGCCTTCGCCGCCTCGACGTCGAAGATCCGCCTCGGCCAGATGTGCACGTGCATGGGCTACCGCAACCCCGCTTATCTCGCCAAGGTCGCCGCGACGGTCGACATCGTGTCGGGCGGGCGCACCGAGATGGGCATCGGCGGCGGCTGGTACGAGCACGAGTGGCGCGCGTACGGCTACGGCTTCCCGCCCGTCGCCGACCGCCTGCGCATGCTGCGTGAGGGCGTCGACATCATGAACCAGGCCTGGACCACCGGCCGGGCGACGCTCGACGGCCGTCACTTCCAGGTCGACGGTGCCATCGTGCAGCCGCTCCCTCTTCAGGACGGCGGCATCCCGTTCTGGATCGCCGGCGGCGGCGAGAAGGTGACGCTCAAGATCGCGGCGCAGTACGCGTCGTACACGAACTTCGCCGGGTCGCTGGAGGAGTTCGACCACAAGAGCGACGTGCTGCGCGGACACTGCGACGCCCTGGGTCGCGACTTCGCGTCGATCACGCGCTCGTCCAACTTCAACACCATCGTGGGCGCCACCGAGGCCGAGGCGCGCGATCGGCTGGCGGTCGTGGTCGAGCGCCTGCGCCCGCACGTCGGCGACGAGCGCGCCGCCCACATCGAGCAGGACTACCTGTCGTCGCCCGGCTTCGGCACGCCCGAGCAGATCGCCGAGCGGCTCGCGGAGCGCGCCCAGCACGGCCTGGGCTACAGCATCCACTACTTCCCCGAGGCGGCGTACGACCTCTCGGGCGTGGAGCTGTTCGAGCGCGAGGTCATCCCCGCGCTCGGCTGATCCCGCCGACGGGATTCGCGAGAGGATATGTCTCCGCGCCGCAGTGCGGGCGGAGACATATCCTTTCGCGGTTCCCGGCTCAGAGCAGCGGGGCCACCGGGGCGTAGCCGTCGGGATCGACCGCCGGCGTGCCGGGGGCGCCGCCGAAGACCCGCGTCGTGCCGGGGGCGGACGACCACGCGGGCCAGCCGGGGTCGCCGTCCACCACGAAGCTCGCCGCCGCGCCATGGGTCTGGTCGGCGAGGGACTGCGGCGGGTTGGGACCCGTGAGGGGCTCGACGCGCACCGAGTCCAGGCAGTCGAACCAGAACGGGACGTCGATGCAGTGCACGGCCATGTCGTGCGTCATTCCCGGCTGCGTCGAGCGGAAGGCGTAGCGGTACACCCACGTCGGGGCGGTGCCCCGGGCGGTCGCGGTCTTGACGACGGCGGTGCGGAACATGCGGTCCGTGACATACCGGCCGAGCGCGGCGGCGTGGCCGCGTGCCACGACGTCGCGGTTGGCGGCGAGGTACGCGGTGCGCGTCCCGCCCTTCAGGCCCGCCTTGCCCAGCAGGACCGCCAGCGGGATCCAGCGCAGCTTGCTCGCGGCTCCCGACACGATCATCGAGAACTCGTCCTCGGTGGCACCGAGCACGAGCGGCTTGTCAGCGCCCACACCGGCGGCGATCGACTCGAGCGTCGGGCGGGTGATCAGGTCCCCGTCGATCGACGGGCCGAGCGTGAGGCCGTCGTCGAGCAGCTTCGTGACGCCGTCCGACCCCGACACCTCGGTCGCCGCCTTCTGCGCCTCGACGATCCTCTCCTCGGGCACGGCCGACAGACCCGCCCGGGTCGGCGCGACGCCGAGGCGTGCCGCGATGTCGCGTCCGATCCGCTGCCACGTGGCGGACGCGACGTCGGCGGTGGCCGCAGACAGCGCCCACGCCGAGTGGAACAGGTGCTGGGCCGCCGGCATCCCGAGCAGCGTCAGCACCGCCCCGCCGCCGGCGGACTGGCCCGCGATCGTGACGCGCGACGGGTCGCCGCCGAACTGCGCGATGTTGGCCTGCACCCACTCCAGGGCCAGCAGCCAGTCGCGCACGCCGCGGTTCGATGGGGCGTCCTCGATCCACCCGAACCCGTCGAAGCCGAGCCGGTACGAGATCGACACGGTCACGACGCCGTCGCGGTTGAACGCGCGCCCGTCGTACCAGGGCGAGGCGGGGGAGCCGGCGAAGTAGCCGCCGCCGTGGATCCAGACGAGCACCGGGAGTGCGGCACGCGTCTCACCGGGCACGGGCGTGAACACGTTGACGTTGAGCGTCGCGTCGCCCGGCACCGACGGCTCGGGGATGAGCGTCACACCCGGGTCGCCGCGCTGCGCCGTCGCGCCGTACTCCAGCGCGTCTCGGACGCCCTGCCACGGCTGGGCGGGAACGGGCGCTGCGAATCGCAGGTCGCCGACGGGCGGCTGGGCGAACGGGATGCCGAGGAACGCGGCGCTGCCGCCGGCTCCGGGCTCGCCGCGCCAGAAGCCCCGGACGCGGCCCGTGACGGTATCGGCTTCCGCGTAACGGAGGGTGGTGGTGTCGGTCATGATGCGTTCCTCGGGGTCAGCAGCGCGAAGAGGGCGCCCACGGTGGCGGCCATGTCGACCTCGGGCTCCAGCATCCACTGCACCTGCATTCCGTCCGCGACCGCCTGGAAGAGGCGGGCGATCGTGTCGGGATCGATGCGGTCGTCGATCTCGCCCGCGGCCTGCCCCGTCGCGATCGCCGCGGCGAAGACCTTGCGCAGCTCGGCGCCGCGCCGCACGAAGTAGGCGTGTGCCGCATGTTCAGGGTCGGCGGCGTCCACCGAGAGCCGGGCGAACAGGTGCACGAGACCCGGCACGTCCGCGTTGTGGCGCACGATGCCGAGGTAGCCGTCACGGATCGCCGCCACGTCAGGCGTGATCGCGTGTGACGGGTCGGCGTCTCCCGTCATGCCGACGGAGTCGAGCTCGTCGCGCTTGCGGAGGATCTCGGTGAAGAGCTCCTCCTTGCTGTCGAAGTAGTGGAGCAGCCCTGCCTGACTGAGGCCCACGGCATCCGCCAGCTCTTTCACGGAGGCGCCGCGGTAGCCCTCGCGGGCGATCACGTCGAGCGCGCGCGTGAGGATCTCTTCGCGCTTGGCCACACCCTTGGCGTAGGAGCCTCGTCGCCCCTTGCGGCTTTCTGCCATACGAGAAGTAAACCGAACAACGCTTGATTTCTCAAAACCTAGTGACATATGGTTTTGTCTCGAGGCGCTCGATGAGGAGCGCCCGCCACCCGAAGCAAGGACCCGTCCATGACAGCGCCGTCTGAACCCATCGCCCCGATGACCACCAACACGTTCGTCGAGAACGCCTCCGGCATCGACGACCCGCCCGCGCCCGTCAAGGGTCTGAGGAGGCTGATGTGGTGGATCATCCCCGCCAACCTCGGCATCTTCCTCATCTGGGGCGCCGTGCCCGGCATCCTGATGCAGGAACAGGCGAGACAGCTCTACGGCGACGGCGACACCATGGTCGCCAATCTCGCCATCATCTCGACGATCGGTGCGTTCGGCGCCATGGTCGCGCAGCCGATCGCGGGCCAGATCTCGGACCGCACCCGCTCGCGCTTCGGACGTCGAGCGCCGTGGATCGTGCTCGGCGCCCTCGCCGGCGCGCTCGCTCTCATCGGGCTCGCCTTCGCCGACTCGCTGTGGGGCTTCGTGATCGCGTGGACCCTCGTGCAGATCTGCTACAACTTCGCGCAGGGGCCGCTGAGCGCCGTCATGCCCGACCGGGTTCCGCTCAAGCGTCGCGGCACGTTCGCCGCTCTCTCTGGCATCGGGTTGATGGTCGGCGCGCTGGGCGGTCAGATCCTGGGTTCGTTCTTCCTCGGCAGCATCGCCGCCGGCTACGTCACCTTCGCCGTGTTCGCCCTCGTGGTGCTCACGCTGTTCGTGGTCTTCAACCCCGACTACGCCAGCACCAAGCTCGAGCCCGAGCCTTTCAATCTCAAGGAGTTCCTCGGCACCTTCTGGGTCAGCCCGATCAAGCACCCCGACTTCTTCTGGGCCTTCACCGGACGTCTGCTGCTCTACACCGGGTACTTCGCCGTCACCGGCTACCAGTACCTGCTGCTCATCAACTACTTCGGCATCGACAAGCCGGGCGAGGTCATCCCGCTCCTGGGACTTCTGAGCCTCGTCGGCATCATCGTCTCGACCATCGTCTCGGGACCGCTGTCCGATAGGGTCGGGCGCCGCAAGCCGTTCGTCTTCGGCTCGGCTGCCGTCGTGAGCCTCGGCTTCCTCCTGCCGTGGATCTGGCCCGACATCACGTCGTGGATGATCATGACCTTCATCGCCGGTTTCGGGTTCGGCATGTTCCAAGCGGTCGACCAGGCGCTCATGAGCGAAGTGCTGCCGTCGGCGAAGTCGTTCGCCAAGGACCTCGGCGTCGTGAACATCGCGGCCACGCTCCCGCAGACGCTTGCTCCCGGTGTGGCGGGCGCCATCGTCCTCGCACTCGGCTATTCGGCGCTGTTCCCCGTCGCGATCGTCCTCGGAATCCTGGGTGCTTTCGCCGTGTGGCCCATCAAGGCCGTCCGATGACGTGGGCCGCCTCGACCTCGATGATGGGGGATGCCGGGGGCACCGGCATCCACCTTCCTCACCGTCCCCCGATGAAAGGAACCCGATGAGCATCCCCGATGTCACGGAACTGACCCTCGAAGAGAAGGCGTCGCTGACCAGCGGCGCGAGCTTCTGGTACACCAAGCCCGTCGAGCGCGTGGGCGTTCCGGCGATCATGGTGACCGACGGCCCGCACGGTCTGCGCAAGCAGCGCGAGGGCGGCGACCACCTCGGCATCGGCGACAGTGTGCCCGCCACCTGCTTCCCGCCCGCGGTCGGCCTCGGCTCGTCGTGGGACGTCGACCTCATCCACCGCGTGGGCGAGGCGCTCGGCACCGAGACGTCGATCGAGAACGTCGCGGTGCTGCTCGGCCCCGGCATCAACATCAAGCGCTCGCCGCTGTGCGGGCGCAACTTCGAGTACCTCTCGGAGGACCCGATCGTGTCGGGCGTGCTCGGCGCGGCCATCGTGAAGGGCATCCAGTCGAAGGGCGTGGGCACGTCGCTCAAGCACTTCGCGGCGAACAACCAGGAGAACGACCGCATGCGCGCGTCGTCGGATGTCGATCCGCGGCCGCTGCGCGAGATCTACCTGCGCGGGTTCCAGCGGGTCGTGGAGGACGCGCAGCCCTGGACCGTCATGTGCTCGTACAACCGCATCAACGGCGTGTACGCATCGGAGGACCCGTGGCTGCTGACGCAGGTGCTGCGCGACGAGTGGGGCTTCGAGGGCCTCGTCGTGTCGGACTGGGGCGCGGTCAACGAGCGCGTCCCGGGGCTCGCCGCCGGGATGGACCTCGAGATGCCGTCCTCGGGCGGTGTCACCGACGCGCAGATCGTCGCCGCCGTCACGGACGGGTCGCTCGACGAGTCGGTGGTCGATGTCGCCGCGGGCCGCGTGCTCGACCTCGTCCGCAAGGCCACCGACGGGGCGGGGTCGGTGAGCGGGCCGCTCGACGTCGACGCGCACCACGCGCTCGCCCGCGAGGCGGCCGGCCGCTCGATCGTGCTGCTGAAGAACGACGGAGGCGTGCTGCCCCTGGCGCGCGATGCCCGGATCGCCGTCATCGGCGAGTTCGCGGCATCCCCTCGCTATCAGGGCGCCGGCTCGTCGATGATCAACCCGACGCGGCTCGACAACGCGCTCGACGAGATCCGGGCGCTCGCGACCGGCGACGTGGCGTACGCGCAGGGCTTCAGCAACGCGCTCGAGGTGTCGGAGGCCGACGAGACCGCGCTGCGGGACGAGGCGGTCGCCGCCGCGTCCGCTGCGTCGGTCGCCGTGGTCTTCCTCGGCCTGCCGGCACGGTTGGAGTCCGAGGGCTACGACCGCGACGACATCGACCTGCCCGCCGCGCAGCTCGAGCTGCTCGACGCCGTGCTCGCCGTCAACCCGAACACCGTGGTCGTGCTGTCGAACGGCGGCGTCGTGGCGCTGCCCTTCGCCGATCGCGTGCCGGCGATCCTCGAGGGCTGGCTGCTCGGCCAGGCCGGCGGCGGCGCGACCGCCGATGTGCTGTACGGCGAGGTGAACCCGTCGGGCAAGCTCACCGAGACGATCCCGCTCCGCCTGGAGGACACCCCGGCGTTCCTGGACTTCCCGGGCGAGTTCTCGCACGTGCGCTACGGCGAGGGCCTGTTCGTCGGCTACCGCTGGTACGACGCGCGGCGCATGGACGTGGCGTTCCCGTTCGGCCACGGCCTGTCGTACACGACGTTCGAATACGGGGATGCCGCGGCCTCGGTGTCACCGTCGGGCGATGTCGAGGTGACCGTTGCCGTCACCAACACGGGTGATCGCGCCGGGCGCGAGGTCGTGCAGGTCTACACCGGTCTGACGTCGTCGCAGGTGCAGCGCGCACCGCGCGAGCTCAAGTCGTTCGCGTCGGTGGCGCTGGAGCCGGGCGAGACGCAGACGGTGACGCTCACCGTGCGTCGCAAGGACCTCGCGTACTGGGACATCCGCGCCGACCGCTGGGTCGTCGAGGGCGGCTCGTACACGGTGTCGGTCGGCGCGTCGAGCCGAGACCTGCGCTCGAGCGTAGAGGTCGAGGTCGATGGCGACGCGTTCACGCTGCCGCTGACGCGCTCGTCGTCGATGGGGGAGGTGCTGCGGCATCCGGTCGCCGGTCCGATCGTGCAGTCGGCGATCACGCAGATGATGGGCGGCATGGGGGACAGCGCGGCCTCGATCATGCCCGAGGGCGTGGACTTCTCCAAGATGATGGAGTCGTTCCCGATCGGGCGCATCGGCATGATGGGCGCGCTGGCCGGCGACGGGGCGGGCGTCGGTCCCGAGATGATCGACGGCCTCATCGCGATGGCGAACGCGGGCGGGGCGCCCCAGCAGAGCTGACCGCCCCGCGGCGTCCTCGCCCCCGGGGGGAGGACATTCGTCGGAGAGGGCCGGCATCCTGCGGGATGCCGGCCCTTCTTCGC
Organism: Microbacterium jejuense; assembly: GCF_019511665.1. Classification (GTDB taxonomy): domain Bacteria; phylum Actinomycetota; class Actinomycetes; order Actinomycetales; family Microbacteriaceae; genus Microbacterium; species Microbacterium jejuense_A. Next base: position 7,794 of record NZ_JAEUAW010000027.1, on the reverse strand, counting down.
TGCGGACGCCGCCGGTACGCGGGCCGCGCGCCGGTCGACCGGTGTACCGCATGCGTTCGCAGGTCGTTCACCGCGTGTTCGCCCGGCGCTGTGACGCTCCAGAGATCCATTCGGATTGCCGGTCTGGGGCCGGCGAGACTTGCGAGGAACCCTCCGTGCAGACCCATCGTCGCGCCCTCGGCGCCGCTCTGGCCGCGATCGTCGGCTTCGTCCCGCTCACCGTGTTCGTGGCCCAGCCGGCCTCGGCCGCTGCCCCGCCCGATCTCGTGATCAACGAGGCCGTCTCCGACGGTGCGGTCACGGCGGGTGCCGGTCAGATCAAGATCAACGAGGTCAGCTCCAACCCCGAGGACTGGATCGAGCTGACCAACACCGGTTCCGACGCCGTCGACGTCTCGGGCTGGCTGCTCTCTGACAACGCCCGCCTCACCGACGCCTCGCACCTTCAGCAGATCGCCGCCGGCACGACCATCCAGCCCGGCGGCTTCGTGAAGGTGGACTACACGGCCGCCGGACTCGGAAAGGGCGATGAGGCCAACCTGTACCTCGCCGACGCCGCGACGCTGGTCGACACGACCACGTGGCCAGCAGACACCCACGCCACCACGTGGGGCCGCTGCGCCGACGGCACCGGCGCCTTCCAGGTCACGACGCCGACGCCGGGCGCGGCGAACGTGTGCACGGTGACCCCGCCTCCGGCGCTCGACCCGAACTGGGACGACATCGAGATCAACGAGATCTCGTCGCTCAACGACGACGACGAGGGCAACCCCGGCTTCGGCGATGCCGTCGAGCTGGTCAACACCGGTTCGCACGACGTCACGCTCGAGGGCTGGTACCAGACCGACAGCGGAGCGGCGACCGGCGCTGCGCCCCTCACCCTCGCGGACCTCAAGGTGTGGGAAGGCGACTCGTTCGAGCCCGCGGCATCGTGGACGATCCCGGCCGGCGGCTACGTCGCCTTCAGCTCGAAGAAGGGCCTGTCAGGAGAAGGTGACGCCGTGAAGCTCTACGGCCCTGGCGCCACCGCTGCGGAGCGTCAGCTCGTCGACGAGCAGGCCTACGGCGACGGCGACGGCGGCGTGTCCGACACTTACGAGTCCGACGCGCGCGCGTTCGCCGCATGCCCCGACGGCTCGGACGAGTTCTGGCGCGTGACCGCGAACAGCTTCGGGCGCGACAACACCGCCTCGTGCGCGACGAAGTCGCGTCGCCTCGACACCTCCGTCGTGCTCAACGAGGTCTCGAACGTCGCGGGCAAGGCCGAGCTGCTCAACACCGGTGCAGAGCCCGTCGACATCGCCGGCTGGGAGCTGCTCGACGCCGACGGCACGGTGATCGCGACCGTTCCGGCCGGTACGGTGCTCGCCGGCGGCGCGTTCTACGTCGCCGATGGCCTCGTCGGCCTCGACAGCGCCGACTCCCTGACGATCCGCGCGGCGGACGGGGCGAGCGTCGTCGCGCACACCTGGTACGAGGACGGCATCGCCTCGTACAGCCGCTGCGACGTCTTCGGCACCATCTCGTACGTCGAGACGCCGACGGCGACCTGGGGTGCGGCCAACGCCTGCCCGGGACAGTCGACCGAGACCTGGCCCGGGGCTGCCGCCGTGTCGGTGGTGGACGCGGTCGACGCCTTCACCGACCTCGACGCCAATGACGAGGGCGACGTGTCGGGCGCGGCCTTCGACCCGAGCGACGCGAGCATCCTGTGGGTCGTCATGAACAAGGGCCGCCTCTTCAAGATGCACAAGGTCGACGGCGTCTACGAGGTGTTCCCCGACTGGGACGGCGGCCTTCCGCTGCGCTTCGCCGACGGCGGCGGCGAGCTCGATGCCGAGGGCGTCACCATCGGCCCGGACGGCGCCGCGTACATCACCTCGGAGCGTGACAACGGTCGCGCGAAGGACACGTCGCACAACATGATCGCCCGCTTCGACGTGAGCGACGTCACCGCCGGCACGAGCGAGCTCGTGGCGGCCGACGAGTGGGACGTCAACGGGTTCGTCACGACCGGCACCAACCTGGGTCTGGAGGGCATCACGTACGTGCCCGACGCGTTCCTGGTCGCATCCGGCTGGGAAGTGGACGGCGTCGCGTATTCGGCCGCCGACCACGCCACGCCCGGCCTGTTCGTGACCGCCGTCGAGGCGACGGGTGCACTGCACTTCTTCTCGCTCGCCGCCGGCGCGGCGCCCGTCGAGGTGAAGGTCGAGAGCTCGGGACTGCCGTGGTCGATGGACGTCGCCTACGACGCGGATCGCTCGGCTCTGTGGGCGCTGTGCGACGACGGCTGCGGCGGGGTGTACAACCTGTTGACCGTCGTGGACGGCGACTTCGAGGTCGCGCACTCTTACGCGCGACCGGCCGGGATGCCGAACCTCAACAACGAGGGCATGGCCGTCGCGCCCGCTTCGACCTGCGTCGACGGCTTCCAGGAGGTCGTGTGGACCGACGACGGCGACACCGACGGACACTCGCTGCGGGCGGGCACGCTCCCGTGCCCGACGACCGGCGGCCCGGGCGAGCCCGGCGGCCCGGGTGAGCCCGGCGGCCCGAGTGACCCCGGTGAGCCGGGCGGTGCGCCCGCCACGCCCGGCCCGGTGTCGGCCGGTCAGCTCACCGACGCCTCCCGCGGATCGGTCGACGGGCCGGACTCGGCGCGGCCGGGCCAGTCGATCACCCTCTACGTCGGCACGCAGTACGCGGGGCAGTCGGTGTGGGTGTGGCTGCACTCGACGCCGATCCTGCTCGGGGAGTACGTCGTCTCGGCTGCCGGCACGGTGACCGTCACCATCCCGGCCGGGACCGATGCGGGCGTCCACAGCCTCGTGGTGCTGGACGCCGCGGGGAACATCCTCGGCTGGACCGAGATCACCGTGCCGCCCGCGCTGGCCGCGACCGGTGGCGACGGGGCGGCGATCGCCGCGACGGCGGGCCTGGCGGCCGCGCTCATCGCCGCGGGCGCGCTCGCCGTCGCGCTGCGCCGCCGACGCGCGCACGCCTGACGCTGGATGCCCCGGCTCTCCGCTTCGCGGGGCCGGGGCATCCGTCCGTGGGAATCAGTCCTTCAGGAACGCCAGCAGCGCCTCGTTGACCTCGGCGCCGTGGGTCCACAGCAGGCCGTGCGGAGCGCCCTCGAGTTCGACGTAGGTGGCGTCCGGCACGAGATCCTTGAAGCGGCGGGCCGTCTTGTCGATGGGCAGGATGTTGTCTGCGGTGCCGTGGAGGATGAGCGTCGGCACGTCGATCGCGGGGATGTCGGCGCGGAAGTCGGTCGGCCACGTCAGCGGCGCGGCGGCGATCGCGGTGTTGCCGGCGTGGTTCGCGACCTGCACGCTCGCGTCGAGCGCCTGCTGCGAGATGCGCGAGCCGAGCGTGTCGTCGAGGTTGTAGAAGTCGTGGAAGAACCCGGCGATGAACGCGTAGCGGTCGTCGCGCACCGACTGCGCGATGCCGTCGAAGAAGTCCTGCGGTCCGGCGCCGTCGGGGTTGTCGTCGGTGATGAGCAGGTACGGCTCGAGCGATCCGAGGAACGCGGCCTTGGCGATGCGGCCCGAGCCGTAGCGCGAGAGGTAGCGGGCGATCTCGCCGGTGCCCATCGAGAAGCCGACGAGGATCGCGTCGTGCAGGTCGAGGTCCTCGATCAGGGCGTGGAGGTCGGCCGCGAAGGTGTCGTAGTCGTACCCCGCGCCCGCCTTGGTGGATTCGCCGAACCCGCGCCGGTCGTACGCGATGACGCGGTAGCCGGCGGCCAGCAGCGCGGCCTGCTGCTTGCCCCACGACTCGCCGTTCAGCGGGAACCCGTGGATCAGCACGACCGGCTGCGCCTCGGCCGGCCCCTGGTCGGTGTAGTAGAGGTCGATGTCGACCGAGTTCTCGGTCCCGACGGTGATGTACGCCACGATCGCTCCTTCCGGACCGCGATGGATGCTTCGTCCCGTGCCTCGCTCGGCACGAGTGCGGCGGCCCTGCGTTCGACGCTAGGCCGCGGCATCCCTCACCGCCAGTCCGCGTGGCGATGCGTCAACGAGCGTTCACGACGCGGTCCACCCCACCCACCCCTCGGCTGACTTGGCGTATATGCACGCGACACGCCTGGCGTGTCGTACACATACGCCAAGTCAACGGATGACGACCCCGATCAGTCACGGGCGGCGCCGGCCGACGGGGTGACCGTGAAGATCGTCGGCGCCGCGAACCCGGCGTCGGCGAAGGCGGCGGTGGCGGCATCCCGCACCGCGGCGACCTTGTCGTGCGCCACCAGGGCGATGGCCGCGCCCCCGAAGCCGCCGCCGGTCATGCGGGCGCCGAGCGCGCCGGCCGACAGCGCGGCCTCGACGGCGGTGTCGAGCTCGGGCACCGAGATCTCGAAGTCGTCGCGCATCGACGTGTGCGAGGCGACGAGGAGGTCGCCGATCGCGGTCGGCCCCTGCTCACGAAGGGTGCGGACCGTGTCGAGCACGCGCTGGTTCTCGGTCACGACGTGGCGCACGCGGCGGAACGTGACGTCGTCGACGAGCTCGGCCAGGCGCGGCAGGTCATCGACGCTCACGTCCCGCAGGGCCGGCACGCCGAGCGCTGCGGCACCGCGCTCGCACGCAGCGCGGCGCTCGCCGTAGCCCCCGGTCGCGTGCGAGTGCTTGACGCCGGTGTCGATGACGACGAGCTCCAGGCCGGCCTCAGCGAAGCCCAGGTCGACGACCACGGCCTCGAGTGAGCGGCAGTCCAAGAAGATCGCGGCGTCGGCCCGGCCGAGCAGCGAGGCCATCTGGTCCATGATGCCGGTGGGGGCGCCGACGGCCTCGTTCTCGGCGCGGCGGCCGACCTTCGCGAGCGCCACACGGTCGAGCTCGATGTCCCACGTGTCGGCGAGGGCGACGGCGGTCGCCCCCTCGATGGCGGCCGACGACGACAGCCCGGCGCCGACGGGCACGTCGGACGCGAAGGCGAGGTCGACGCCTGCGACGTCGGCGGGATCGGTTCCGGATGCCGCGAGCAGCGCCCACGCCACGCCCAGGGGGTACCGCGCCCATTCGGGAACGTCGTCTCGCTGGTCGGGGAAGACGACGTCGAGCGCGTCGAGCGGCAGCTCGGCCGTCGCGTCGTCGAACGTCGACGCGACGCGTACGCGGAACACGCCGTCGGTGCGCGGCGCCAGCGCCACGTGCGTGCGGTGCTGGATCGCGAACGGCAGCACGAAGCCGTCGTTGTAGTCCGTGTGCTCGCCGATGAGGTTGACGCGGCCGGGCGACGACCACGTGCCGATCGGCTCGGTGCCGAAGCGCTCGGCGAACAGCGCGCGTGCGGTGCCAGTCGTGTCGTGCGCCTGGGGGGCGCGGGTCTCGGCGGCGGTCACAGGGTCTCCTCGGGGATGGAATCGACGGCCTCGCGCAGCTTCGCGGCGGCCGCCTCGGGCGGGATGTCGCCGATCCAGGCGCCCATGGCGGCCTCGGATCCGGCGAGGAACTTGAGCTTGTCGGCCGCGCGGCGCGGCGACGTCAGCTGCAGGTGCAGGCGGGCGGTGGCACGCGCGCGGTGGACCGGAGCCTGGTGCCACGCCGCGATGTACGGCGTGGGCGAGTCGTAGAGCGCGTCGACCCCGCGCAGCAGCCGAAGGTACAGCGGCGCGAGCTCGTCGCGCTCGGCGTCGGTCGTCTCGGCGAAGTCCGCGACCTGACGGTGAGGCAGCAGATGGATCTCGATCGGCCAGTGCGCAGCGAACGGCACGAACGCCGTCCAGTGCTCGCCCTCGAGGATGACGCGCTCGCCGGCGCGCTCGAACTCGAGGATGCGGTCGAACAGGTCGGGTCCCTCGCGGTCGATGGAGGCCAGCAGGCTCGTCGTGCGCGGCGTGATGTACGGGTAGGCGTAGATCTGCCCGTGCGGGTGGGGGAGCGTGACGCCGATCGCCTCGCCGCGGTTCTCGAACGGGAACACCTGCTCGATGCCCGGCAGCGCCGACAGGGCGGCGGTGCGGTCGGCCCACGCTTCGATCACCGTGCGGGCACGGGTCGGCGTGAGCGATCCGAACGAGCCGGAGTGCTCGGGGCTGAAGCACACGACCTCGCAGCGGCCGACGCTCGTGCGGGTGCGACCGAGGCCGGGCGCGACGAGATCGTCGAGGTCGCGCGGGGAATCGACGCCGGCCGGAGCGTCGCCGTGCGCGACCGCGAGGGCGGGGCCGAACGAGGGCGACTTGTTCTCGAACACCGCGACGTCGTACTCCGACGGGATCTCGGAGGGGTTCGTGGGCGTCTGCGGTGCGAGCGGGTCGAGCTCGGCGGGCGGCAGGAACGCGCGGTTCTGGCGAGCGGCGGCGATCGACACCCAGTCGCCCGTGAGCGCGTCGCGGCGCATCGTCGCCGTCTCGGGGCGCGGTGCGAGCTCGCGTTCGTCGATCGCCCGGTCGGGCCCGAGAGTCGTGTCGGGGTCGTCGTAGTAGATCAGCTCGCGCCCGTCGGCCAGGCGCGTCGGGCGCTTGACGACCCCGGCGCCGAGGGTGACGGCATCCGTCCCGAACTCAGGTGTGTTCACGTCAACACGCTAGCAAGTCGGCTATGTTAGCGTCAACATCGGCGTGGCGTGCGCCGAGCGACGCGGGCGGGGTGAGCAGGTGAGCGGCAGCGGACGGGTGTCGATGGCGGACGTCGCCGCGCGTGCCGGCGTCTCGGGGCAGACGGTGTCGCGCGTCGTCAACGGCAGTCCGCGCGTCGACCCCGACACGCGCGCCCGCGTCGAGGCAGCCATGGCCGCGCTGGGCTACCGGCCGCACCGCGCTGCGCGCGCCCTGCGCACCGGCCGTACCCAGACCCTCGGGCTCGTCGTGTCGACCCTGGCCTCGGTCGGCAACTCGCGCATGCTGCAGGCGGTGGCGGATGCCGCAGCCTCGCGCGGCTACGCGCTCACGGTCGTGACGCTCGGGGCGGACGGCGACGTCACGGCGGCGTTCGAACGCCTCGGCGACCAGGGCGTGGACGGCGCCATCGTGCTCAACGAGGCGACCGCGCGCGTGCGGGGCGCGGACGTGCGTGCCGCGGGGCTGCGGCTCGTGGTCGTGGACTCACCCCGCGACGACCGGTTCGGCGTCGTCGAGACCGACCATGCCGGCGGTGCGGAGTCCGCCGTCCGGCACCTGCTCGGCCTCGGCCACCCGACGGTGCACCACCTCGCCGGGCCCGAGGGTTCGTTCGCCGCCGCCGAGCGCGAGCGCGGCTGGCGCGCGGCGCTCACCGGCATCGGAGCGCCGGTGCCCGACCTCGTGCGCGGAGACTGGACGTCGGCGTCGGGGCACGGTGCGGCATCCGCGCTTCTCGGCGCAGGCGCGACGGCGGTGTTCGCGGCGAACGACCAGATGGCGCTCGGCCTGCTGCGTGGGATCGGCGAGGCCGGCCGCGAGATCCCCGCGGACGTGAGCGTCGTCGGCTTCGACGATGTCGCGGATGCCGCCGACTACCGCCCGCCGCTCACGACCGTGCACCAGGACTTCGACGCCCTGGGCGCCAGGGCGGTCGCCGCGCTGGTCGAGGCGATCGAGGCGGGCGCACCGGCGTCGTTCGAGACGGTGGCCGCGCGGCTCGTGGTGCGCGAGAGCACGGGTCCGGCTCGCTGAGCCCGATCGCGGGTTCTGGCGAGTCGCCGGCAACGGCGAGGCGCGGCGGCGTTCTGTGGCGACTCGTCGGGGTCGGGCAGGTGGGTTCGGTGCGCCGGCCCCTGTCGGCGCGCGTTTCTGGCGAGTCGCCAGGACCGGCGAGGTGCACTGGCGTTTCGTGGCGACTCGTCGGGGTCGGGCAG
>NZ_JAEUAW010000026.1 GCF_019511665.1 Microbacterium jejuense | reverse complement strand
GCATACGAGATTATATAGTGTCTCGTGGGCTCGTAGATGTGTATAAAAGCCAGCCCCGATGACTTGGCGTATATGTACGCGGCGCGCCGCGTGTCGCGTGCATATACGCCAAGTCACGGAGAGGGAACCGACGGTGGATGCCGCAGACCCGCCGCTCAGCCTGCGACGAGCGTGGGCGTGCCCGCCTCGAACTCCGTGAGGTCGCCCGTCTCGCCCAGCCGCGCCGCGCGCCGCCCGACCACGAGCATGTACACCAGGAACAGCGCAAGCGCGGCCGCGCCGATGCCGATCTTCGCCGGCCAGGGCCATGGCTGGCGCGTCACGAATCCCTCGATGAGTCCTGACACGCCGAGGGCGATCACGAGACCGATCACGATCGTCGCGAGCGAGCGGCCGGCCGCGGCGAGCGCGGCGCCGCGCGAACGCGGGCCGGGTGCGACCCATGCCCAGAAGATGTGGAGGCCCGCCGCCCCGGCCACGAAGATGCTCGTGAGCTCGAGCAGGCCGTGCGGGAGGATGAACAGCACGAAGACGTCGGCGCGGTCGAAGGCCGTCAGCACGGCCGCCGCCGTGCCGACGCCGACGGCGTTCTGCACGAGCACCATCAGCGGCCACACTCCCGTGATGCCGAACAGCACGCACTGCGCCGCGATCCACGCGTTGTTGGTCCACACCGTCCCGGCGAAGACGGCCGCCGGGTTCTCGCTGTAGTAGTCGGTGAAGCTGTTCTCGGCGTACTCCTGCAGCTGTGCCCGGCTGCCGAGGCTCGCCACCAGCGCAGGATCGCCCGACACCCACAGCGCCACCGTCGCCACGACGACGATGAACCCCACCGCGATCGCGAGGGTGGTCCAGCGCACGCGGTACAGCGCGGCGGGCAGCTGCAGCACGAAGAACCGCGGGATCTGCCGCATCACGTTCTCGGGGGCGCCGGTCAGCCGCAGGCGGGCGCGCGCGAGCATCGTCGAGATGTGGTCGCTCTGCACGCTGCGGCCGGCCGAGGTCTTCGCGTCGGCGAGATCGGCGGATGCCGCACGGTAACGCGTGACCAGCTCGTCGACCTCGCTCCCCGTGAGGTGGCGCGAACGACTGAGCGCGTCCAGGCGCGACCACTCCTCTCGGCGGGCGGCCGTGAGGGCGTCGAGGTCCATGCGCTTTACTGTAGCCATGCCCGCCGAGCGTCCCACCATCGTCGACATCCATCAGGACGAGGTGCTGACGGGCGAGGCGGTCGCGTTGGACGTGCAGCCGGTCGGCTTCTTCCTGCGCGCGCTCGGCGTCATCATCGACATGCTGCTCGGTCTCGCCGCGCTGCTGCTGTTCGCGGTCGGCGCGGGGTGGCTGGTCGCCAACGGCGCCCTCGACGGCGCGGTCGTCCCGATCCTCACGATCGTGATGCTGGTGCTCGTCATGGTCGTGATCCCGACCGTCGTCGAGACCGCGAGCCACGGCCGCAGCCTGGGGCGACTCGCCGTCGGCGCCCGCATCGTGCGCTCCGACGGCGGCGCGGCCGGGTTCCGTCAGGCCTTCATCCGCGCCCTGGTCGGCGTGTTCGAGCTGTGGTTCACGCTGGGCGCCGTCGCGGCGCTCGTCGGCGCCTTCACGCCACGGTCCCAGCGCCTCGGCGACCTCCTCGCCGGCACGTACTCCGAGCGCACCCGCACTCCCCGGCTCCCCGACGCGGGCCTCGGCATCCCGCCCGTCCTCGCCGAATGGGCGGCCGTCGCGGACGTCGCCCGGCTTCCCGAGCCGCTGTCACGGCGCCTGGCCCAGTTCTCGCGGTCGGCGACGAGCATGGAGCCGACGGCGCGCGCCCGGACGGCGGCATCCCTCGCCCGCGAGACGGCCGGATACGTGTCGCCCGTGCCGACTGTGGACCCCGAGACGTTCCTCATCGGCGTCGTGGCGGTGCGCCGCGGGCGCGAGCTGCGCGCCCTGCAGCTCGAGACCGCGCGGGCCGATGCGCTGACGGCGCCGGTGTCGGCGCCGCCGCGCGGCTTCCCGAAGCGCTGACACCGATTCCACCGGCGCCCGCGGCGTCACGCGCGGTGCCCCGACCGCGGCGGCCCGAGGCCCGCCGCCTGAGCCCCGCCGCCCGCTGCGTCACGCACGTGCCCGCCGAGCGCCGGGCCGCCCGAGGCCCGCCGCCCGGCGCCCGAGGCCGCCGCCCGCAGAATCGGATCCGCGTCTACGGACCGTCGGGCCGACGCGCCGTCGACGGGATGCCGCGCGTCGGCGTGTCGCGGACGGCTCCGCACAAGCGGATCCGATTCTGCGCGTCGGGTCGCACACCGGCGACCCGCCGACGTCAGTAGCGGTAGTGGTCGAGCTTGTAGGGCCCCTCGACGGGGACGCCGATGTAGGCGGCCTGCTCGTCCGACAGGGTCGTCAGCTGCACGCCGAGCGCGTCGAGGTGCAGGCGCGCGACCTTCTCGTCGAGGTGCTTGGGCAGGACGTACACGGCGGTCGGGTACTCGTCGCGCTTCGTGAACAGCTCGATCTGCGCCAGCACCTGGTTGGTGAACGACGCGCTCATCACGAACGACGGGTGCCCGGTGGCGTTGCCGAGGTTCAGCAGGCGCCCCTCGCTCAGCACGAGCACGCTGCGGCCGGTCGGCAGGCGCCACTCGTGCACCTGGGGCTTGATCTCGATCTTCTCGACGCCCTCGAGCGCCTCCAGGCCGGCCATGTCGATCTCGTTGTCGAAGTGACCGACGTTGCCGACGATCGCCAGGTGCTTGAGCTTCAGCAGGTCGTCGACCGTCACGACGTCCTTGTTGCCGGTGCCGGTGATGACGATGTCGACCTGACCGGCGACGTCCGCCAGCCGTGACACCTGGTAGCCGTCCATGGCGGCCTGCAGCGCGCAGATCGGGTCGACCTCGCTCACGATGACGCGGGCGCCCTGGCCGCGCAGCGCCTCGGCGGCACCCTTGCCCACATCGCCGTAGCCGCACACGAACGCGACCTTGCCGCCCATCAGCACATCGGTCGCGCGGTTGATGCCGTCGGGCAGCGAGTGGCGGATGCCGTACTTGTTGTCGAACTTGGACTTCGTGACCGAGTCGTTGACGTTGATCGCCGGGAACAGCAGCTCACCGGCCGTCGCGAGCTCGTACAGGCGGTGCACGCCGGTCGTCGTCTCCTCCGTGACGCCGAGCAGCCCGCCCGCCATGCGGGTGAACCGCTGCGGATCGCGCGCGAGGCTCGCCCGCAGCGTGTCGAGGATGATCCGGTACTCGGCGGAGTCGTCGGGTGCGGCATCCGGAACCGCCCCGGCCTTCTCGAACTCGACGCCCTTGTGCACGAGGAGGGTCGCGTCACCGCCGTCGTCGAGGATCATGTTCGGCCCGTCGAAGCCCTCGGCGGTCCAGTCGAAGATGCGGTCCGCCAGGCGCCAGTACTCCTCGAGCGTCTCGCCCTTCCACGCGAAGACCGGCACGCCGGCGGGGGCGTCGACGGTTCCGGTCGGGCCGACGACGACGGCCGCGGCAGCCTCGTCCTGCGTCGAGAAGATGTTGCAGCTCGCCCAGCGCACCTGCGCGCCGAGGGCGACGAGGGTCTCGATGAGCACGGCCGTCTGCACCGTCATGTGCAGCGAGCCGGCGATACGCGCGCCCTTCAGCGGCTGCGACGGCCCGAATTCGTCGCGCAGGGCCATGAGGCCCGGCATCTCGTTCTCGGCGAGGCGCAGCTGGTGACGACCCGCCTCGGCGAGCGACAGGTCGGCGACCTCGTACTCGAAGGCGGCGGCGGATGCCTCGACGGGCGTGGCGACGGCGGTGTGGGTCGGCATCCGCCTATTCTCCCACGCCGGGTCGCGGCCGAGCAGACGTCAGGTGCGCAGCGTCTCGTGCCGCACGACGACCCAGCCACGGGGCACCGACAGGCGCTCGGTGTGCGAGGCGCACAGGTCGTGCGCGTGCGGGTCGCCGGCCGCCCCGAGCGGACCGATCGCCGCCATCTGGTCGGCGTAGTCGTACGTGAGGGTCGACACCGCCTCACGGGCGCAGCCGACCTTGGAGCACACTCTCTGACGCATCACCGTGACGCTATCGCGAACCGGCGACCCCGGCCGCACGCCGCGCCCGACGCGTGCCCACCTGCCCGGCCTAGGATGGACGCATGGCGTGGCGTCGGACCCGGACCAGCGAACGCGCGGCGGTGCGCCGCCCGGCGCGGCACGGCCGCCACGGCCGCGAGGGGCGCAGCTCGGTCGTCCGTCCCCCGCTCCCCCCGCTCGACACGCGGGTCGACCGCTTCGACCTGTCGGTCGGCACCGCCGCGGAGTTCCTGCGCTCCGCGTGGTCGGAGCTCCGCGATGTGCGGTTCGAGGTGGCCGACATGCCGGCCGCGACCGACGACGACGGCATCCCCCGCTGGACGGTGCTCCGCGACGAACGCCGCATCATCCTGTACCGGCTGCCCATCGAGCGCCTCAGTCATCTGCACCGCGACGACGAGCTGCACCACCGCATGCTCGTCGAGGGCTCCGTGTTCCGCGCCGCGGCCGAGTACCTCGACCGCGACCCGTGGGACCTCGGTCCCGAGCGCTTCCGCTACTTCTGACGCGATCCGGGTCACTGCGACGAAGGAGCGTCGACGCGGGTCGGGTCAAGGTCGAGCAAGCGAAGCGAGTTGGAACCCGATCCGGGTCGCTACGGGTACACGACGACCTCGTGCGCCGCGACGTCTGCGGGCCACACCGGGATGCCCGCGAGTGCTCCGTCGCCCGTGAGCGACAGTCCCGCCCGCACCGGGTCGGAGGGGTCGATCACGTAGACCGTGCGCGGTGAGAGGCGCACGGTCGTCGATCCGCCGGCCGGCACACTGAGGTCGACCTCGAAGCCGCCGCCCTGGGCCGCGAGCTTCACGTCGGCCGGCTCGGTGCCGGGGTTCACCACGGTGAGGGTGGGCACGGGTCCGCTCGGCGTGACGAAGAGAGTGGATGCCGCCACCTCCGGCGAGGGGGTGTACCAGGCGAAGTCGTCGCCCTCGCCGAACCCCGTCGTCTGCCACACCGCGGCGACGATGGGCGTGTCGGCGTCGATCGACACCGTGTACGAACCGGCGGCGAGACCGTCGAGCTCCAGTTCCAGCGGCTGGCCCGGCTCGAGCGAGATCTCCTGCGAGGCACGCGCGGGCTCCGTGCGCCCGGCGGCGGTCACGACGACCCGGGCCGTCGTCGCCACCGACGGCGACAGCATCCGGAGCTTCGTGGCACCCTCGGAGCCGTCCTGTGCCGGAGTGCGCGTGACGGCCACGCCGGCGATCACCTGCTGCGCCGCGGGCGCGGCGATCGGACCCACCTGGTCGACGCCGCCCGGCGTGAGGGTGCGGGTGATGCTCGCCTGCAGCGACGCGTGGATGGGTGCGCCGACGGCCGAGACCCGCACGACGGGGCTCTCTTCGCCGAGCGCGATGCCGGCCAGGGGCACCACGCGCTGCGTGCCCGGGGCCACGAGGAGATCGGAGCCGCCGGGCGGCGTCTGGGGTCCGCCGACGCCGTACACCGTGAGCTGCACGGTCGCGGCGACCGTGCCCGGGTTCGACAGCAGGACGAGGTCGGCAGCGCCCGTCGCGCCCGATCCGCCGACGAGCCAGGACTCCAGCAGCGGCGGGCGGCAGGCCGACGCCGCGAAGCCGGCGAGGTCATCCGCGCGTGCCGTCGCCGCACCGGCGGCGGCGACGTCGACGGCCGAGCCCGCCTCCGGCGGAGCGGTCAGCGTGAGAGGCCCCTCGCCGACGGCATCGTTCTTCAGCGTCTGCTGCTGCGGCTCGGCGGCGCCCTCCTGCACGCCGGTCACGACCGTCTGGCGCGCCGCCAGCGCGAGAGATGAGGCATCCTCCGAATTGCGTCCGATCGACAGCAGGGCCCCATCGCACGTGACGATCGATGCGGCGGGCGCCGGCGTCGTCGCGATCCGGACGGGTTCGCGCGCGATCGTGGGCCAAGGGACGGTGACGGCCGTCACGACGGCGATGACGGCGATGACCGATACGGCCGTGCCGATCAGCAGACGGGCGCTCGTGGTCGCCCAGCGGAACACGCGGCGGTCGCTCATCGGCCCTCCTGCCAGTGGGGGCCCACGACCCGCGGGGTGCGGCGGGCCGCCCGCCGCGTCGCGGCGGTGGGCACGGCCAGCAGCAGCGCGATGCCGAAGACCGCGAGCTGCGCGAATCCGATCCAGCGGGCCAGCGCGATCTGTGCGGCGGACTCGTCCGGGCGGGGGTCCACCTCGTCAACGACGCGCCACAGCTCGCCCTTCGCCGTGTCGCCCACGGCCACGAGGGTGTTCCGCTGGCTGAGCGCCGTCGTGGCCGACAGCCGCATCGTGCGCGCCGCATCGGTCTCGGGGACGGCGGACGGCGCGAGCAGGATGAAGCCGATGCCCTGCTGGGCGAGCTGTGCCACGACGTCGTCTGCGGACGGCGTGACGAGGTCGGCGGCGAGCGCCGCGACCTCCTCGTCCTGCGCGTCGGGGTGCGTGCGCGTGGACTGCAGCGTCGTCTGGCCGCCGAGCGTCTCGCTGCCGCCCCACACGATCTGCGCGGCGACACCGGCGTCGGACTGGGGAGTCAGCACGATGGTGCCGACGTCGGGGTTGCCGCGGCCCTCGGCGGCGACGAAGGCGGGCAGGGTGCTGACGGGTCCGTTCGCGATCGTGGCGGTGCCGCGCGCGAGGGCGGTGAGCGACGGCACCGCCAGCGTCACCGCGCCGGCGAGCACCAGCGCGGCGGCGATGCCGCGCACGAAGGCGACACGCGGCGCCAGTCCGGCGTCGAGCGTCACCAGCGCACCTCCGAGCGCCCCGAGCCACGCGAGGCTCAGACCGGTCCCCGGCCACACCGGCACCGACACCGCCTGGGTGAACGCGACCGAGAAGCCGACCGCCGCGAAGGCCGTGCCCAGGCCGAGCGCCGTCACCGCCAGCAGCACCGTGCCCGCCGCCCAGCGCTGCGTCAGCGGTGCGACGAGGGCGAGCAGCGCGAGAGGAACGCTGAGCAGAGGCACCCACCACGTCGGTCCGTCCGGCAGCAGAGTCGTCCAGCCCGCCAGGTCGGAGGTCGGGATGCCGGCGGCCAGGAGCGCGCGTCCCGCGGCGTCGGCGGCCACCTGGGGACCGGCCCAGGGCACACCGGGGTCGGCGACGAGCCCCCACACGCGGGCGTTCGCGAGGGCGTTCCACGCCAGCGGGACCGCGAGCACCAGCGACGGCACGACGAGCCAGACGAGCCTCGTGACACCGCGACCCGCTCGGAGGGCGATCGCGAGGACGATCATTCCGACCCACAGCACGGCCAGCGCAGGGGCCAGCGAGGGAGCCGAGGCGAGCACGCCCGCAAGCAGGATCGACGCGGTGCCCGCACCGGCCCACGAGCGGTGCGCCACCGAGCCGGCGAAGAACAGCCACGGCAGCAGCAGATGCACGATGACCCCGGTGGGGCGCCCCTGCGTGAGGGCGACGAGGAGCGCCGGCGACAGCGCCCACACGGCCCCGCCCAGCAGGCGCAGCCCCGACCGCTCGGTGACGCGCGTCGCAGCGAACCAGCCGCCGAGCGCGGCGAGCGGCAGCGCGAGGATCCACAGCAGGACGAGGGCGCGCGACGGCGCCCACGGCCACGTCGAGCCGATGATCGCGACGACGGCCGCGAACGGGTCGGCCGGCCCGACCGTGTCGAGTCGGAGGATGCGCTGTCCGTACGCGGCATCGTTCCACAGCTGCCCGACGGTCGTGGCCAGGGGCTGCAGGGCGCCGCCGCCCAGCACCGGCCAGGCGAGAAGGGCGGGGAACGCCGCGACCGACGCGGCGAGCGCCGCCAGCACGAGCCACGCGCCGCCGCCCGAGAAGAAGCGCAGATCGCGTCGCCGCACGCCGCCGAGAGAGACCTCTGGGTCGTCGTCCAGCCGCTCGCGCAACTGCGTGCGCGTCGCGCGCAGCGGCGCGAGCTGCGCCCACGAGCCCGTGCGATCGCCCGCACGGCCGGCCCTCGCCCGGTTCAGGCGCCGTCGCGCCCGCCAGACGGACGGGATCGCGACGAGCACCACGGCGGCCGCCGCCCACTCGGACGGGATGCGGCCCGGCTGCTTGCGGACGAGGTCGACGGCCGTGCGCCAGAGCGCCAGCGGCAGCAGCGTGAGCCAGTGCAGTGGCACCGCGAACGCGGGCGCATAGACGAGGCGGCGGTGCAGCTGCGCCACGCGCTCCGCGTAGACGGCGCGACGACGGCGCTGCGGCGTGAGCGGGGTCGGGACCCCCGCGACACCGTCGCCGGCGACAGCCACGCGCGCCCCCGGCGCGAGCGACACGCGGGCTCCCGCGAGCCGGGCGCGCACACCGAGGTCGAGCCCTTCGTCGGCGCCGGCGAGCCCGGCGTCCAGGCCGCCCAGCGCCTCCCACTCCTTCGCGCGGATCAGGATGCCGCGCACATCGGCCCCGAGCACGTCCTCGTGCGCGTCGTGCTGGCCCTGGTCGAGCTCGCCGTCGGCGAGACCGACGCTCCGACCGAACCGCGTCATGCTGACGCCGAGCGAGACGATCTCGGCGCGATCGTCCCAGCGCACGAGCTTCGGCGCCACGAAGGCGACCGAGGGCGACAGCTCCAGGGCGCCCAGCAGCTGGGCGAGGGCGTCGGGCTCGGGGGCCGTGTCCTGTGCGAGCAGCCACAGCGCGTCCGCGGGGACCTCCGTGCGGCTGAGGGCGAGAGCAGCAGCGGCGGCGTACCCGGTGGACGCGGGGGCCCGGACGACCGACGTCGCCGACGATGCCTGGACGACCTCGTGCAGATGATCGTCGCCGCCGCAGACGACGACGGTGAGCGCATCGACAGGGCGCGCCTGCTCGTCGAGCGCGGCGAGCGTGCGCCGCAGGTGGAACGCGGCCGGCGTGCGACCATCTGGACGCACGACGAGGAGGGCGTGAACTCGAGCGGGCATGTCCTGGTCAGCCTAGGCGCGGACGCCCGTCAGTCCTGTTGAACGCGCCGGGTCGGCCGGATAGGCCGGCCGACCGGCGTGTTCAGCTCGCGCGCCGCTTGAGCTTGCGGCGCTCGCGTTCGCTCAGGCCGCCCCAGATGCCGAAGCGCTCGTCGTTCTGCAGCGCGTATTCGAGGCACTCGCCCCGGACATCGCACGACCCGCAGATGCGCTTGGCATCTCGCGTGGATCCGCCCTTCTCGGGGAAGAACGCCTCCGGATCTGTCTGCGAACACAATGCGTCGGTCTGCCAGGCGAGCGGATTGTCGTCGTCCGCATCGATGTTGCGGCGAACCCCCGGAACCCCCAGTTGAACCGGATCGACGAACCAGTCGTCGGGAACGCCGGAACGGAATTGCGAAACCGTCATGTCGTTCTCACCCCCGTGATCCTGCTCCACGCTGGTGCGTGTACGGCTAATTACACCCGTGTAGTTCACCGAGGTCAAGTCGCGGATACTAAATCCTCAACCGCCTCTTGAACCTTTACGACGCGCCGACGGCGTGTCGCACTGTGATAACAGTCCGCGGCGGCGGCGCTCCGGGCGCCCGTCAGCGGCCCGGCTGAGCGATGAACACCTCGCCGCTGCCCGAAGCGCGAACCGCCCCTTCGTCGGGGGTGACGAGGACCGCCGCGCCAGGCACGAGCACGGCTTCGTCCTGGGATGCCGTCCCCGCGACGACCGGTGCGCCCGAGGTCGCGAGGGCGATCGCCGGGCCGTCCAGCGGCACCGTCGCCGGCGTGACACCCGGTGTCACCGCGTACAGCGCGAAGTCCGCGATGGGCACGTCGTAGGCACGCACGCCGTCGCCCACGTCACGCGGACGGATGACGGGAGGCAGCGCCGGCGCAGGATCCAGCACGCTCACGAGCTCGGCCGCGTCGACGTGCTTGGGGGTGAGACCGCCGCGCAGCACGTTGTCGCTGGCTGCCATGAGCTCGACGCCGAGCCCCTCGAGGTACGCGTGCAGCACGCCCGCGGGAACGAAGAGCCCCTCGCCGCGACGAAGGGTCACGAGGTTCATGAGGAGCGCCACGACGATGCCCGGATCGCCCGGGAAGTCCGCGTCCAGGGTCCGGACGAGGTCGAGCTCGGCAGAGAACTCGTCCGAGTCACCCGCGACGGCGGCGGCGATCACGTCGCGCGCGGCGTCCGCGCCGTCCGACAGCAGCCATCCGATGACGGCCGAGAGAGCGGCATCCTCGCCGTTCAGCCTCTCGGCGAGCGGCGCGGCGCCCTCCCCCAGCTCCGCCACGAGCCGTCGCGTGGCGTCGAGCTCGCGCAGGCCCGCGAGAGCGCGGAACTCGTCGCTCAGCGCCACGATGAGCTCAGGCTTGTGGTTGTCGTCGCGGTACGTGCGGTCGGCGGCGTCGCGCGGGATCCCCGCCGCCTCCTCACGCGCGAATCCGGCCTCGGCCTGCGCCTTGGACGGGTGCGCCTGGATCGACAGGGCCGATGCCGCGGCCAGCAGCTTCAGCAGGTACGGAAGCGGCGCCGGGATGCCGGCATCCTTCCCCTCCGCAGCGATCCAGGAGTCCAGCGTGCGACCGTCGGGGGTCACGGCGGGATCGCCCGGGTGGTCCCCGAACCACACCTCCGCCTCGGGGCGGCCGGACGGCTCGCGGCCCTCGAGCTCCGCGATCAGAGAGGTGGATCCCCACGCATAGTCGCGGGGGTCGTTCGCCAGGGGGATCAGCATTCCACAAGCCTATGTTCCAGTCGTCGAGCGAGCGAAGCGAGACGAAACGCATGCGTGCACGAGGCATTTCTGCCCGCGAGTCGGCCGCGCCCTCAACGACCGCGCTCCTCAGGATCGTCACGGTACCCTGAGTGCGATGGCCGTCTACTCGAAGCACCCGGCATCGGCTCCGCCGAGCCCGCCGATCCGTGAGAAGACCGGCCACCTCATGCTGCGCGCGTGGTGCATCTTCGTGCTGTTCATGGCTTTCTCGGGCACAGCGTGGATCAACGCCTTCGGGACGACCGCGACCGCCGTCATCACGATCGGCGGCGGCATCCTCACCGTCGTCCTCTGGATTGTGCTGCGTCCGCCCGTGCAGTACCGGCGCCTCCCCTGGTACGTGCTCGGCTACGTCGCGTGGGCGACGCTGTCGCTGCTGTGGTCGGCGTGGCCGCAGACGACGGCGATCACGCTGCTGCTGCTCTACATCACCACCACGCAGGCGCTCTTCATCGGCAGCGCCCTCACGTGGCGCGAGCTGGTGCGCGCGATCGCCTCCGCGCTCAAGTGGGTGATGGCGCTGTCGATCCTGTTCGAGCTGTGGGTGTCGGTCTTCATCGGGCAGCCGATCCTTCCCGGCTTCGTCGTGGCGAAGGCCGACGACCCCATCGAGTACTGGTCGCGCGACAACCTCTTCGACGGCGGGCGCCTGCAGGGCATCATGGGCAACGCCAACCTGCTGGGCCCCGTCGCGCTCCTCGCCATCATCGTGTTCGCGATCCGGCTGGCCTCGGGGGCTCCGCGGCGGGTGCTGCTGTGGGGCTGGATCCTCCTGTCGGCCTTCCTGTTCGTGCGCGCGTCGTCGGCGACGGCCTACGTCGCAGCGGCCGCCGTCGCCGTCGTCCTCGTCACCGTGCTGCTGATGCGCCGGGCCGACAAGCCGGGAGCGCGCACCAAGTACTACATCGCCTACGCGGTCGTCGGCCTCGGCGGGGCCGTCGCGCTGTGGCTGCTGCGCGACACGATCTTCAGCGCGCTCGGCCGCAGCGCCGACCTGACCGGCCGCGAGGGCATCTGGGAGCAGGTGCTCGCGCGCACCGCCGAGCGTCCCT
Organism: Microbacterium jejuense; assembly: GCF_019511665.1. Classification (GTDB taxonomy): domain Bacteria; phylum Actinomycetota; class Actinomycetes; order Actinomycetales; family Microbacteriaceae; genus Microbacterium; species Microbacterium jejuense_A. The sequence continues at coordinate 8,473 of NZ_JAEUAW010000026.1, read as the reverse complement.
GGACCGGATGGGGCTTCGCCACGCCGTGGATGACGTCCGACCCTGCGTTCGACCTGCACATCACCGACCACGGCGTGCTCGTGATGCAGGCCCACAACATGTGGATCGACGTCTCGATGCAGCTCGGCATCATCGGGGTGGTCCTGCTCGGGCTCGTGTACCTCGCGTTCGTGTGGCGCTCGTGGTTCTTCGCCGTCGACCGTCCCCGGTGGGACCTGCGGGCCGACCGCCCCTATTCGCCGCTGACGCTCCTGCCGACCCTCGTGGGCGCGATCCTCCTCGTGCAGGGTCTTGCCGAGTCCGGTCCGCTGCTGCTGTGGGGCTGGATGCTCGTGGCCATGTTCGGCGCCAAGATCAAGCAGTCCCCGCACGTCGGCGTCGGACCCGCGGAGCAGAGCGCCGCCATCGAGCGCGGCGAGGCGGTCGGCGCCGTCGATGCCTCCGGCGACGTTCACGTCGTCGCGCCGACCGACGCGCACACCCCGGTCCCACCACGGCAGGCGGGACGCGGCGCGTGACCGACGCGCCGCACGCCGGCTGGTTCGGCACGCTCCTCGGGTCGGCATCCTTCGCGCGCGCCTTCACCCTCACCGTCTTCGGCGCTGTCTTCTCGTCGTTCGCCATCGAGCGCATCGCCGGCACCGTCACCTACGTGACGATCGTCTCGTCGCTGTGCCTCCTCGGCGTCCTCGTCATGATCGTGCGGCGCCGCGAGATCTCGCTCCTGCGGCTTGTGCCCACGAGCGTCATCGTGTTCGTCGGCTGGGCGTTCGCGAGCGTGTTCTGGAGCAGCGACTCCGGCAAGTCCTTCTGGAGCTGGGTGTCGCTCCTCGGCATCGCGTTCCTCGCCGTCGTGATCGGGCACGTGCGCGACACGCTGCAGACCGTGCGGGCGCTCGGGGACGTCCTGCGGGTGCTGCTCGCCGTGTCGCTCGTCGTCGAGGTGCTGTCCGGCATCCTTCTCGACATCCCGTTCACGTTCCTCGGCGTGCAGGGCGCCATCGCCGACTTCGGCCCCATCCAGGGCATCTTCGGCACGCGCAACCTGCTCGGCTTCGTCGCGGTGATCGCGCTCATCACCTTCCTCATCGAATACCGCACGCAGTCGGTGCGGCCCGGAGTCTCGGTCGCCTCGGTCGTGCTCGCCGGCGGGCTCGCCGTGCTCAGCGACTCCCCCACCGTGGTCGTGCTCGCCCTCGCCGTAGGGCTTGCCGTCGGCGCGCTCGCCCTCGTCCGGCACGCCTCCCCCGAGCGGCGCGCGGCGCTGCAACTCTCGCTCGGCGCGCTCGTGGTCATCGGGGTGTTCGTCGGCTATGCCGCCCGGCATCCCATCATCGCCCTGCTCGGCGCAGGGTCGGACTTCTCCATGCGCGTCGATCTGTGGAACCGCATGGTCGACATCGTCCGGTTCCGCCCCGTGCAGGGCTGGGGCTGGTTCGGGCCGTGGGACCTGCACGAATTCCCCTTCAACGCGATCAACGCGCTCCTGGGCGAACAGCACGCGACCGGCCTGAACGCCTTCTTCGACGTCACGCTCCAGCTCGGCTGGGTGGGCCTCGTGCTCTTCCTCGCCCTCGGAGCCCTCGCCCTCGCCCGCTCGTGGCTCGTCGCCGGCGAGCGCCGCTCGGTCATCTACGCCTGGACCCCCCTCGTTCTCGTCGCACTGCTCGTCGACTCGATGTTCGAGAGCTTCACCCTCACCGGCCTCGGCTGGCTCATGCTGGTGCTGTGCGCCGTCCGTGCCGGACAGTCACGCTCGTGGCGCGAGCGCCTCGACAGCGGAGTGGATGCCGGCGGCCCTGCCGCGGCGGAGGGGCAGGGGCTGCCGCACGCCCCATAGGCTGCCCGCCTGAGTCGACTCATCGGCCAAGAAGTCCAACGCAGGCGCGTCAGTCGCGACCGTAAATGTCCCGACTGTAGACCTTGTCGGCCACGTCGTCGAGGACACCGGTCACACGGTTGGCGATGATCACGTCTGCGCGGGCCTTGAAGTCATCTATGTCGCGGACGACCTCGGAGTGAAAGAAGTCGTCCTCCGCCAAGGTCGGCTCGTAGACGATCACCTCCACGCCCTTCGCCTTGATCCGCTTCATGATTCCCTGGATCGACGAAGACCGGAAGTTGTCAGACCCCGCCTTCATGACGAGACGGTAGACACCCACGGTCCGCGGACTCCTCGTGAGGATGTCGGCTGCGACGAAGTCCTTACGTGTGGTATTCGCGTCCACGATGGCCGCGATCAGGTTCTGCGGCACGTCGGAGTAGTTGGCGAGGAGCTGTTTCGTGTCCTTGGGCAGGCAATAACCGCCGTAACCGAACGACGGATTGTTGTAGTGAGATCCGATACGAGGATCGAGCCCCACACCTTCGATGATGTGCCGCGCGTCGAGCCCGTGGACGGCGGCGAATGTGTCGAGCTCGTTGAAGTACGCCACACGGAGCGCGAGGTACGTGTTGGCGAAGAGCTTTATCGCCTCGGCCTCTGTCGGCCCCGTGAGGAGGACGGGCACGTCCTCCTCCGCAGCCCCCTCAAGCAGCAGATCGGCGAACCGTCTTCCCACCGGACCCGGATCCCCCACGACGATTCGCGAGGGGTGCAGGTTGTCATAGAGCGCGCGGCCCTCCCGCAGAAACTCCGGGGAGAAGATGATCGTGGCGTCTGGATGTTGCTTGACCATGCGTTGCGTGAAGCCCACCGGCACCGTGGACTTGATCACGATCGCGGCATCGGGATTCGCGCGGAGAACAGCTTCGACGACCGATTCGACCGACGACGTGTCGAAGAAGTTCGTGACTTCGTCATAGCTGGTCGGGGTAGCGATCACTACGAAGTCGGCGCCGTCGTATGCGGCATCCGCATCCAGCGTTGCCGTGAAGTCGAGATCCTTCGTGCTGAGATATTCCTCGAGCTCGGCGTCGACGATCGGAGATCGTCGTTGACGCAACTCCGCGATGCGCTGCGCGTCGATGTCGACGGCGATCACCTGGTGGTGCTGGGCGAGGATCACAGCATTGGAGAGTCCCACATAGCCGGTGCCCACGACGGCGATCTTCATCCAACGAGCGTATCCCGCCCACCCAGCGCCCGACGCCGATCCCCAGCGTCGGCCAGGCAGCGCAAGGTAGGCTTGCGTGCGGCCCGACGCCTCGGCGCCCGCCCCTTCCCTCGGAGATCAGCCCGTGACCAACGTTCCGTCCGCCGCGCCGTTCGACCCGCAGACCGCGACGATCGCCATCGTCACCTACAACCGGTCGAACCTGCTGACGCGGCTGCTCACGAGCATCGGCGAGATGGACCCCAAACCCGGTCGGGTGGTCATCGTCGACAACGCCTCGACCGACGACACCGGCGACGTCGTGGAGTCCTTCCGCGAGACCGTGGCACCCGCTGAGATCGTCTACCGCCGTATGGAGACCAACACCGGCGGCTCGGGTGGCTTCAGCGAGGGCATGCGAGTCGCCTACGAACTCGGCTCCGAGTGGATCTGGCTCATGGACGACGATGTCGAAGTCCTCCCCGACGGCCTGGCCAAGATGGGCAAGTGGGCGCCGCGCTTCAAGAGCATCCAGGGACGCCGGTACGACTACGACGGCAGCGCGTTCTACTGGCAGTACCGGATCGCCGAGCCGCTCGGCATCCCGATCCCCTTCGCCCCCGCCGAGTTCGACGCGTCCGGCTACAAGCCGATGAACTCGGGATGTTTCGAGGGCATGTTCATCCACCGCGATATCGTGCAGCAGATCGGCCTGCCCGACCCCAGGTTCTTCATCTACTGGGACGACCAGATGTACGGCTGGCTCGCGTCCCGCAAGACCACGTCGGTCATCGTCGACGAGTTCGTGCTGCGGCGCACGCGCGAGATCAAACAGTGGGACATGGGCATCCGCCACATGAACGCGTCGAGCAACGCGTACCGCTACTACATCATGCGCAACCGGGCATACATCAAGAAGTACTACCAGTCGCTGGGCGTCTACCGGCCGGTGCCCTTTGCACTGGGCACAACGCTGACGTTCGGCAAGGAGCTCATCCGCCTGCTGTTCGTCGAGCGCACCGTCCGTGGGACGTCGAACCTGTTCCGCGGGCTGCGTGACGGGCGGAAGATCGCGAAGGATGCCTCGTGGCAGCCGATGCCGCCGCTCGAGGCCGCTTCGGCGAACGCCTGACGCGCATTCTGTCGGTCACGACCGCACGCGTCCCACAGTAGGATCATGCTCTGACTGGGGCATTTCTCTCCCAGGCGTGATTCATCGTGGGGAGTACGCATGCCTGCTGTTCCGACCGAGCATAGGATCTGGCAGCGGGCATTCCTGCGGCCCGCTGTTGCTCTGGCCCTTGTGATCGCGTTGGCCGGCCCCGTGACACCGCCGGCCGTTGCAGAGGATGGCTGGCGTTCGGTGTCGGGGACCGTGTCATTGCCTGCGGACGCGCCGATGGATTGGCTAAAGGCGATTCAGGTATCGGCGCAGCCCGTGACGGGGCTGGGATTCCGGTCTGCCCAGGTCGATCCTGTGACGGGCGCTTATGCGTTGACGGATCTCGAGCCCGGCCCGTATCGGATCCAGTTCTCGGTGAACGCGATGTGGAACGGATCCCGGTATGAGCGACCGAACTTGGTCGGCGAGTACTACGACAATGCGCCCGACTGGAACTCCGCGACGGCAGTCGATCTGTCGGCAGCCAGCGCAGTGGACATTGATGTCCAGCTAGCGACCGGACGGTCCATCAGCGGGCGCATCACCTTGCCGGAAGGAGCTGACCCAGCCTGGCTTGGCGCTGTCTCGGTCAATGCGTCGGCGGCGAACGGCGGTTCGGCGAACGCAGACGTCGATCCGGTGACCGGCGACTACACGATCACCGGGCTCGCGCCGGATTCGTACCACGTTCAGTTCACCGTAGGGACGTACTGGGACGGCACAGCGTCGGTGAGGCCGAACCTTGTATCGGAGTACTACGACGACGCGACCGAATGGGGCGCCTCGACGCCGATCGACGTCACGGCGGACAACAAGTCCGGTGTCGATGCGACGCTGGAGTCGGGACGGAGCATCACCGGGACTGTGGCCCTTCCGGACGGGGCACCATCGGAGTGGCTTCGTTCGATCTCGGTCACCGCCACCGAAGTCGACGGCAGCATTATCGGCGGGAGCGGAGCAGCGCTGGACCCCGCGAGCGGGGAGTACAGAATCACCGGGCTTGCGCCCGGCTTCTACCACGTGTCATTCCGTGTCATGAACACGATGCCTGGCGCCGAGACTCCGAACCTGGTCGATGAGTACTATTCCGACGTCTACACGCCATCGGATGCGACACCAATCGACGTCACGGAGGGTGACAAGGAAGGCATCAATGCGGCGATGGAACCCGGCCGCAGCATTTCCGGCACGATCAGTCTGCCCGCGGACGCGCCCACCGCATGGCGTAAGAGCATCGGCGTCTCGGTGATGACGCCCAGCGGCGAATTCCTCAACGGTGGTTCTGGCAACCTGGCGGTCGACGCGGAGACCGGTGCCTATACCTTCTCGCGCCTGCCGGCCGGCGAGTTTATTCTTCACTTCTCGGCGTCGGGGTATTCGGACGGCTCGCAGTGGGTGTCCACTGATATCGCCTCGGAGTATTACGACGACGCCGTCAGTCGGGCCGATGCCACTCTTGTCTCCACCGCCACCGGGGACGTCACCGGAATCGATGGCACTCTCGAATACGGCGGCGGCATCGACATGGACCTTGATGTCTCCTCACTCCTCGGCACAGGTAACGGCATCGGGATCTCCATCACGGACCTTGACGGCAACATCCTGAACAGCTACGGCGACCCTCTCCCGCATGACGGCCACTATCCGGTCTTCATGAGCAACCTGGCGCCCGGCCAGTATCGCGTCGCGGTGACGACCTCGACGTGGGACGAACAGATGAACCTCGCCACAGTCCGCTCTGCGCAGTTCCTGCGATTCGGAACGGGCACCAGCGTGTCCGTGACCGCCGGAGACACGGTGACCGGCAGTGTCAGCGCGCGAGCCACCGATAGTTCGATCGGCGGAGAAATCCGCGCCGAAGGCTTCTTGACGACCGGTAGCATCCTCGGGAGCGCCCTGCCGTACGAAAAACTCGATGGCGGGTGGGTCCGCATCCCCGATGTCCGATTCGACGCCACCCAAAACGGCAACAGGCCCTACGCGGTCGCCGTGCCCGCCGGCACCTACACCATGGGTTACGAGACCGACTATTCGACATCAGGCGTCGACACTGACGAGGAATGGTGGAGCAAAAAGAGCACCCTGGCCGACGCCGACGTCATCACGCTCGCCTCTGGGCAGTCGAGAACCGGCATCAATGGGACTATCCATCCCGAGGGGGTCAATCCTGACGGGGTGCGGTCGGTCTCAGGAGTGGTGTCGCTCCCGGCCGGCGCGCCCGCAGGGTGGCTGGGGGCGGTGCAGGTGTCGGCGCAGCCGGTGAATGGACCGGGATTCCGGTCCGTGCCCGTAGATCCGGTTACTGGGGCATACGCGCTGACTGATCTCGCGCCTGGTTCGTACCGGATCCAGTTCTCTGTGAACCAATTCTGGAACGGCACTGAGTTTCTGCGCCCGAACCTGGTTAGCGAGTACTACTCCGATGCGACTGACTGGAACTCCGCGACGGTGATCGATCTGACGGGCGGCAGCCTCACGAACATCGATGCACAACTGGCGACCGGACAGACGATCAAGGGACACGTCACCCTGCCTGCCGGGGCTGACCCTGCGTGGTGGAGCTCGATCGCGGTCAGCGCGTCGTCGCTGACCGGAGCTTCTGGCTACACTCAGGTCGACCCCGTCACGGGAGACTATGCAATCACAGGCCTGCCCTCCGGCATGTATCAAGTGCTGTTCACGGTCGGAACATACTGGAACGGCACAACGTCGGTGAAGCCGAACCTCGTGTCGGAGTACTATGACGACGCGATCGATTGGAGCAGTGCCACGCCGGTCGACGTCTCCGCCGGCGACAGGTCCGACATAGACGCGACGCTCGAGCCAGGACGCAGCATCACCGGAAAGGTCACGCTACCTGCGGGGGCACCCCCAGACTGGCTGAACAGCGTATCCGTCACTGCTTCCGCATTGGACGGGAGCATGGTGGGCGGCCTGGGGGCGAACCCCGACCCGGACACCGGGGAATATGTGCTCACCGGCCTGGCGCCGGGTGTTTACCACGTCCTGTTCCGGGTGATGAGCACCGGCATGCCCGGAGCCGAGCGCCCGAATCTCGTTGACGAGTACTACAACAACGCCAACACACTGTCGACAGCGACTCCAGTGGATGTCGGCGATGACGACGCGTCCGGGATTGATGCGGCACTGGAGTCGGGCCGGAGCATCTCGGGCAGGATCAGCCTGCCCTCCGACGCACCCGACGAGTGGATGGAAGCCGCCCGAATCCTGCTCTACGCGCCTGATGGCGAGTACCTCAGCTACGGCAACAACGCGAAAGTCGATGCGGCGACTGGCGCCTACACCATCCCCTTTCTGCCGCCTGGCGAGTTCCTGCTGCAGTTTTCCGCCTCGAGCTATTTCGACGGCACAGATTGGAACTCCACCGACATCGCTCCGGAGTACTACGACGACGCCGCCACCCGTGACGACGCAACCGCGGTGTCCACCAGCAGTGGCAATGCCACCGGGATCGACGCCGCCCTCGGGCACGGCGGAGCCCTCGACCTAGACGTGGATGTCACCGCGTTGGTCGGGACCGGGAGCGGCATCGGCATCTCCATCACCGACCTCGACGGCAACATGCTGACCAGCTACGGGGACCCGCTCCCAGAGGACGGCCACTATCCCATCGCCATGGGGAACCTCACCCCCGGCTCCTATCGGATTGCATTGACCACCACATCGTGGGATGAGGCGACCAGCCGCTCGACCGTCGAGTCGGCCCAGTTCCTCCGATTCGGACCGGAGGCCAGCGTGTCTGTCGGTGCGGGCAAGACCATCACAGGCACCGTCGCCGCCCGGGCCGCCGACGCGACCATCACAGGAACCTTCAGCGCCGAAGGTTTCGCTACCGCCGCCGATACTCTCGGCAGCGCCCTGGCCTACGAGAAGCTCGACGGCCAGTGGGTCCGTCTCCCCGACGTCCGCTTCGACGTCAGCCAGAATGGCGCCACTCCGTACAGAGTCACCGTGCCGGCCGGCACATACACGATGGGCTACGAAGCTGTGTACGCCACCTCCGGCGTGCAAACCGAAGAGCAGTGGTGGAACAACCAGAGGACGCTGGCAGCTGCGACCCCGATCGCTCTCACCGCTGGACAGAAGGTCACTTCGATTGATGGGAAGATCAAACCGGCCCGTGCGCGGACGGTGGAGCGGACGGCTGGGGTAGACCGCTACGCCACCTCCGCAGCCGTCTCAGCGGCCACCTTCGAACCCGGAACACCCGTGGCCTACCTCGCCAACGGCGAAAAGTTCCCCGACGCGCTCTCCG
>NZ_JAEUAW010000025.1 GCF_019511665.1 Microbacterium jejuense | reverse complement strand
CGCCCCGCGAGTACTGGGGCCACACCGACCCCCGCGTGCGAGACGCCGTGCGCGCCGCCGTCGCGCGCGACGCGTGGGTGCTGAGCGTGTGCAGCGGCTCGTTCATCCTCGCCGAGGCGGGCGTGCTCGACGGCCGAAAGGCCACGACCCACTGGATGTACGCCCACGTCATGGCGTCGATGTACCCCGCGATCGAGGTCGATCCCGACGTGCTGTACGTGCAGGACGGCCGCATCATCACGAGCGCCGGCACCGCCGCCGGCATCGACGCGTGCCTGCACCTGCTGCGGCAGGAGCTCGGTGCCGAGCTCACGAACAAGATCGCCCGGCGCATGGTCGTGCCCCCGCAGCGCGACGGCGGGCAGGCGCAGTTCATCGCGAGCCCGCTCCCCGCGACGACATCGCTCTCGCTCGCCCCGGTCACCGACTGGATGCTCGACAACCTCCGCCTCGACCTCACCGTCGACCAGCTCGCGGCGAAGGCGCACATGTCTCCGCGCACGTTCGCCCGCCGCTTCAAGGCCGACCATGGCGCGACGCCTGCGGCCTGGCTCGCGCGGCAGCGCATCATCCACGCGCAGCGCCTGCTCGAGAAGACCGATCTCGGGCTCGACCGCATCGCGTACGAGAGCGGGTTCGGGTCCGCCGCGGTGCTGCGGCAGAACTTCGCGAGGGTGCTCGGCACCACGCCCACCGCGTATCGCGCCCGCTTCGCGTGCGCCGATGACGAGATGGATGCCGCGGCCTCCGAGGTCGCGGCGGTCGAGGCATCCGCTCTCGAATCCGTCGCGTAGCGGGCGTTCCTGATCTCGGCGAAGGCGTGACGGAGATGCGCCTTCTCGCGGGTGCGGTGGGCGGCAGCCTTCGCGACAGCGCCGCACCCGTTCGCTAGCGTGGCAACGTGGGGTTCGATCCGCGCGCGTGGTTCTCGCGCAAGACACTGCGCCGCGACCTCGTGGCGGGGCTGACGCTCGGCGTCGAGAGCGTTCCCGACGGGCTGGCGCAAGGGCTGCTGTCGGGACTCAATCCGCTCGCCGGCCTCTACGGGCACCTCTTCGGCATGGTGGGCGCCGCACTGTTCACCAGCAGCGCGCTCATGACCGTGCAGGTCACCGGTGCGATGGCCCTCATCGTGTCGGACGCCGGGCTCGAGACCCTCGCCGACCCCGACCGAGCCCTCTACACGCTGACCATCATGAGCGGCGTGATCCTCGTGGCGGCGGGCCTGCTGGGCGCCGGACGGCTCGTGCGGTTCGTGCCGACGGCCGTCATGACCGGGTTCGTGACCGCCGTCGGCGTCAACATCGTGCTCGGACAGCTGTCGAACTTCACCGGGTACGCGTCGCACGGCGGCAACCGCATCGTGAAGACGATCGACCTGGTCGTCCACGTGCGCGACTGGAGTCTCGCCGCCGTCGTCGTCGGCACGATCACGGTCCTGATCATCGTGCTGCTGCAGAACACCCGTGTGGGCGCGCTCGCGCTCGTGGTCGCCGTCGTGGTCGGGTCGATCGCCGCCGTCATGCTCGACCTGTGGGTCGCCACGCCCGTGACGCTCCTGCGCGATCTCGTGGCCGTCCCGGGCTCGCTGCCCACACCGGTGCTGCCCAGCCTCGACGACGTCGGGTTCGTGCTGCTGCCGGCGATCTCGCTGGCGTTCGTCGCGATGGTGCAGGGCGCGGGGGTGTCGTCCGGCATCCCCACTCGCGACGGAAAGCCCGCAGACACCTCCCGCGACTTCATCGGGCAGGGCGCGGGCAACATCGTGTCGGGCCTGTTCCGCGGGATGCCGGTCGGCGGGTCGTCGTCGGGCTCGGCGCTCGTCGCGACGGCCGGAGCGCGGACCCGACTCGTGTACTTCGTCGCCGGCGTCGTGATGTCACTGGTGATCCTGCTCGCGTCAGGGCTCGTCGCATACATCGCGATGCCCGCGCTCGCGGGGCTGCTGATCGTCGTGGGCGTGACCGCCATCAAGCCCAGCCGCGTCTACTCGGTCATCAGGAGCGGCCCGCTGCCGACCGTCGTCATGGCCGTGACGTTCGTGCTCACGCTGCTGATCCCGCTGCAGTTCGCCGTGCTCGCCGGCGTGGGGCTCGGCATCATCATGTTCGTCGCGCAGCAGTCCAACCGCGTGCGGGTGCGCCGGGTCGTGTTCGCCGACGACGGCCGCATGCGCGAGATCGACCCGCCGGCCGAGGTTCCGCCGAATGAGATCGTCGTGCTGCAGCCGTACGGCAGTCTGTTCTTCGCGAGTGCCCCGACGTTCGAGCGCCAGCTGCCCGAGGTCACCCCCGAGTCGACGCGCTCGATCGTCATCGTGCGGCTCCGGGGCACCGACGAGGTGGGGCTGGCCTTCGTGGAGGTGCTCCGGCGGTACGCCCATGAGCTGCGCGCGAGGGAGTCGAGTCTCAAGCTCGTCGTCAGCGAGGCCCGCGTCATCCGGCAGCTGGAGGCCGGCGGCCTGCGCGGCGAGATGGGGGAGGCCAACATCTACCGCGGCTCCGAGTGGGTGGGCGCGGCCCTGCGGCGCGCATACGACGACGCTCGCGAAGAGCTGCGTGCCGAGCCCCGGGACGGGCCGCGGGAGCCGCGTGGGAGCTGAGGCGTCTTGCCGCGGCATCCCTCGCTTGGTAAACTTGAGTCAAGACGGCTCAACTTTGAAGCCTCACAGATTTCAGGAGACACATGAACGCCACGCAACAGCCCGGACAGGAGGAGGCGCAGAGCGCCCTCGAGCAGTTCGGCATCAACCTCACCGACCGCGCCCGGCAGGGCAAGCTCGACCCGGTCATCGGGCGGGACAGCGAGATCCGACGCGTCAGCCAGGTGCTGACCCGCCGCACCAAGAACAACCCCGTGCTCATCGGCGAGCCCGGCGTCGGCAAGACCGCCGTCGTCGAGGGCCTGGCCCAGCGCATCGTCGCGGGCGATGTCGCCGAGTCGCTCAAGAACAAGGAGCTCGTGACCCTCGACATCTCGGCGCTCGTCGCCGGCGCGATGTACCGCGGGCAGTTCGAGGAGCGCCTCAAGAGCGTCCTCAAAGAGATCACCGAGTCCGACGGGCGCATCATCACGTTCATCGACGAGCTGCACGTGCTCATGGGCGCGGGTGGCGGCGAGGGGTCGGTCGCAGCATCCAACATGCTCAAGCCGATGCTCGCGCGCGGGGAGCTGCGCCTGATCGGCGCGACCACGCTCAACGAGTACCGCGAGTTCATCGAGAAGGATGCCGCGCTCGAACGCCGCTTCCAGCAGGTGTACGTGGGCGAGCCGTCGGTCGAAGACACCGTCGCGATCCTGCGCGGTCTGAAGGAGCGGTACGAGGCCCACCACAAGGTGGCCATCGCCGACACGGCGCTCGTGGCCGCGGCATCTCTCAGCCACCGCTACATCCCGAGCCGTCAGCTGCCCGACAAGGCCATCGACCTGATCGACGAGGCCGCGTCGCGCCTGCGCATGGAGATCGACTCCGCACCGCTGGAGATCGACGAGCTGCGCCGGCACGTCGACCGCCTGAAGCTGGAGGAGCTCGCGCTCAAGAAGGAGAAGGACGACGCATCCAAGGAGCGCCTCGCCACGCTGCGGGAGACGCTCGCGGGCGAGCAGGCCCGGCTCGGCGAGCTGCAGGACCGGTGGGAGCGCGAGCGCGCGTCGCTCAACCGCGTCGGCGACCTCAAGACCAAGCTCGACGCCGCGCGCATGGAGGCCGAGCGCGCGCAGCGCGAGGGCAACCTCGAGAAGGCGTCGCGCCTGCTGTACGCCGAGATCCCGGCGCTGGAGCGGCAGCTCGTCGAGGCCGAGCGCGAAGAGCCCGCGGGTGACCGCATGGTCAACGAGCAGGTCACCGACGAAGACATCGCGGCGGTCATCGCGGCGTGGACCGGCATCCCGGTCGGCCGCCTGCTGCAGGGCGAGACCGAGAAGCTGCTGCACCTGGAGGCCGAGCTCGGCAAGCGCCTGATCGGGCAGAAGGATGCCGTCAAGGCGGTGTCGGACGCCGTCCGCCGTTCGCGCGCCGGCATCAGCGACCCGGGTCGCCCGACCGGCTCGTTCCTGTTCCTCGGGCCGACCGGCGTCGGCAAGACCGAGCTCGCCAAGGCGCTCGCCGAGTTCCTCTTCGACGACGAGCACGCCATGGTGCGCATCGACATGTCGGAGTACGGCGAGAAGCACTCCGTCTCGCGCCTGGTCGGCGCCCCTCCCGGGTACATCGGCTACGAGCAGGGCGGTCAGCTGACGGAGGCCGTCCGCCGGCGCCCGTACTCGGTCGTGCTGCTGGACGAGGTCGAGAAGGCGCACCCCGAGGTGTTCGACGTGCTGCTGCAGGTCATGGACGACGGCCGCCTCACCGACGGTCAGGGGCGCACGGTCGACTTCTCGAACGTGATCCTGATCCTCACGTCGAACCTCGGCTCGCCGATCCTGATCGACCCGACGCTGTCGACCGAGCAGAAGCGCGAGTCGGTCATGGCGATCGTGCGGCAGGCGTTCAAGCCGGAGTTCCTCAACCGCCTCGACGACATCGTGATGTTCTCGGCGCTCAGCGAGGACGACCTCGCGCAGATCGTCGAGCTGGCGGTCGACGCGCTGCACCGGCGCCTGCACGACCGCCGACTGACGCTCGCGGTGACGCCCGACGCGCGCGCGTGGCTCGCCGAGCGCGGGTACGACCCGGTGTTCGGCGCCCGGCCGCTGCGCCGCCTCATCCAGTCCGAGATCCAGGACCGCCTGGCGATGGCGCTGCTGTCGGGCGGCGTGCGCGACGGCGACGTCGTGCGCGTCGACGTGGCCGCCGACGGCTCGCAGCTCGTGCTCACGAGCGACGGTCCGTCGTCCAGTGCCGCCGCGGACGACGACGTGATCGAGGCCGAGCTGCTCGACGACTGACCCTGGGCAGTCGTCCCGAATTCGATTCGGGATGTGGAATGACGGATGCCTCGGCCGCAGGTTGCGGTCGAGGCATCCGTTTCGTGCGGCCGGCGCGGCTCAGTCGTTCACGACGACAGACTCGGCGACGGGCCGGCGGACGCGCGGCGCGGTCTCACGCGCCTGCAGCTCGGGGCCGGCGGCGCGGATGTCGCCGAGCTCGCCCACGGCCATGACCGTGATCGGCGTGAAGTCGTCGCTCAGGCCGAAGGCCGCCGAGATCGCGGCGCGGTCGAAGCCGCCCATCTGGTGGGTCGAGAGGCCGTCGGCGTGCGCCTGCACCGTGAAGTGCGCGGCGACCTGGCCGGTGTCGTACTGCGCCCACGGCATCGGCTGGCCGTCGCGGGTCGTCTCGGCGACGAAGACGACGAGCGCCGACGCGTCGCCCGCCCACGCGCTGTTGAAGCCGGCGAGCGCGGCGAGCACGGCCGCGTGCGAGTCCGATCCGCGGCGGGCGACGATCACGCGCCACGCCTGCGTGTTGGCAGCCGTGGGCGCCCAGCGGGCGGCTTCGAGCGCGCTCGCGAGCGCGGCCTCGTCGATGACGGCGTCGCGATCGAAGATGCGCGTGCTCCAGCGCTCGGCGAGGATGTCGATGATGGGGGCGTCGGTCTCGGCGGTGCGGTCGATGACGGTGGACATGGGCTGTCTCCTCAGCTGTCGTGCGATGTGCCGGGACGCCGTCGGCCCAGGTGCATGCAACCGCATGCACCTCTGGAGCATTCCCGGCATCGACCCGGGCGGTGCGCGGGCAGGCGCGTGAGAGCATCGACACGTGCGCACCGTCCGCGCCCTGTGGGGCTCTTCGCATCCGGGCCCCACGCTGGTGGTGTCCGCGCTCGCCTTGGCGCTCGGTCTCGCGACGGGATTGGATGCCGGGCGCCTGGCATTGCTGACGGTCGCGGTGTTCGCGGGCCAGCTGTCGGTCGGCGTCTCGAACGACGCGTTCGATGCCGCGCGCGATCGCGAGGTCGGACGCACCGACAAGCCCCTGGCGCGCGGCGACGTGGCCGTCTCGGTCGCGTGGGCAGCCTCGGCGGCGCTGCTGGCGGTCGCCCTCGTGCTCTCGGCGTTCCTCGGCTGGCGCATGCTGACGGCGCATGCCCTCGCGCTGGGCTCGGCCCTCGCGTACAACGCCGGGCTCAAGTCCACGCCGTGGTCGATCGTGCCGTTCCTCGTGAGCTTCGGCCTGTTCCCCTCGCTCGCGACCCTCTCGGCGCCCGTCCCGGCCTTCGCCGCCAGCTGGGCGTGGCTCGCCGGTGCCGCGCTCGGCGCCGCCGTGCACCTGACGAACGTGCTGCCCGACCTCGACGACGACGCCCGCACCGGCGTTCGCGGCCTGCCGCACCGGCTCGGGCCGCGAGCGTCGGCGGTGGCGGCCGCCCTGTCCGTCGTCGCGGGGGCGGTCGCGGTGCTGCTCGGGGCGGCGGGCGGTGACCTCGCGGCGGTGTCGCCGGTGTCGTGGGTGTTCTTCGCGGCGGTCGTGGTGGTGGCTGCCGTCACCGCGTGCCGTGCGATCACGCGACCGCCGACGCGTGCGCTCTTCCGTCTTGTGATGCTCGCCGCGCTGCTGCTGGCCGCGCAGCTCGTGGCGTCGGGCAGCGCGCTGGCCGCCTGACCCGCCGCGCCGTCGCCGCGCGCGCCGTGTCACGCGTCGAGGTCGAAGCCCATCGCGTAGGCGCGTGCGAACAGCTGCGCGGTGGGCGGTGCGAGCATCGCCCGCACGACTCCGCGTCGCGGGCCGTCGGCGGTGCCCAGGGGGCGGCCCAGCGCGGTGTTCGCGAACGCCAGCGCCGCCGCGCGCCGGGCCGAGACGACGCGCCGCGCCTCCCACCGCTCCAGCCCGGCAGGCGGCGCGCCACCCTCACGGACCCACTCCACCAGCAGCGGCGCGAGGGTCGCGGCGTCCAGCAGGCCGAGGTTCATGCCCTGGCCGCCGATCGGGCTGACCTCGTGTGCCGTGTCGCCGATCGCGAAGATGCGCCCGCGGCGCAGGCGCGGGGCGACGACCCGGCGCACGCCGAACGAGGTCGCGCCCGACACAGCGGCCGCGGCCTCCGGCTCGCCCCGGCGCACGAGCGCCGCGCGCAGGCGCTCCCGTCGCGCGTCCGGGCCATCGTCTCCATCGGGCGCGTCCCATGCCACGTAGCGGCGCCGCCCTCCTGGCAGCGGAAAGGACTCGAGCACGCCGTCGGGGTCGAGATGGACCACCGCCACCTCGGCATCCGCGCCACCGGGGGCGGCGGCATCCGTCATCAGGTACCGGTCGCGATACTCGCGCGCGGGCACGGCACCGGGCCGGAAGACGAGTTCGCGACCGCCCGCACCCGCCGGCACGACGACGAGCCGGCTCTCCATCTCGATGATCCGGCCCTGCAGCGCGGCGCGCACGACGACCGCGTCGCCGCGAGGAATGACGGCGAGCGCGCGGGCCCCGCGCAGCGGCTCGGGAGCGCGTGCGCCGAGCACCTCCTCGGTGCGGGACTGGGGCAGCGTCGCCACGAAGGGGAACCGCGTCGTCAGGGCATCGAAGCGCACCGTTCCCAGCAGCCGTCCACGGCGCCGCGCCTCGCCCCGCCGCACCCGCAGGGCGTGGCTCAGCAGCTGGTCGGTGACGCCTGAGGGCTCCAGCGCCGCGAGGACGGGGGAGTGGATGCCGATGGCCCGGGTGCCCTCGCCGGCCACGGTGCGACGCTCGAGCAGTGCCACGTCGAGGCCCTGTCGCACGAGATCGCCGGCGAGCAGCATCCCGACGGGGCCCGCGCCGACGATCGTGACGTCACGCACGGCCACGCCCGACGGCCAGGACTCGGAACGGCGCGGGCGCGACCACCGACCACGCGTCGGATCCGCCGTCGTGCAGTGCCGCCGCGAGTTCGGCCCGCGTGTAGCTGCGGCGGATCGAGCGCAGCCCGTCCGTCCGCAGGAACGTGCCGGGGGCGAACGGCGTGACGCCGACGGCGTACAGCCCGTAGGCGAGCCGCGATCGTTCGATGTCGCTGTGCAGGACGATGCCGCGCGAGAGCGCGAGCGACTCGTCGGCGAAGGCGGGCAGCGCGGGGCCCAGATGATGCAGCACGTGGTTGGAGAGGACGGCGTCGAACGCCTCGTCCTCGCCGACGAGCGCGGCGGCGTCCGCGCGGCGGAAGGTCACCCCCGGGACCTCGTCGCGCGCCGTGGCGACGGCGTGGGCGCGCGGGTCGGGGTCGATGCCCGTCCATGCGACCTCGAGCCCGTCGCGGCGCGCGGCGGCGGCGAGGCGGACGACGAGGTCGCCCCCGCCCGAGCCGATGTCGAGCACGCGCGCGGGCCGGCCGAGCGCGGCCAGGTGCGGGCGCAGCCACGTGCGGTACGTCCGGCCCCACCCCGAGACCAGCCGGTTGATCGTGCCGAATCGCCGCAGCGTGGCCTCCAGCTGAACCGGATCGCACGCCGGGTCGTCCATGAGCTCCGCGAGCTCATCGTCGCGCACGGCGAGGCTCATCGGCGTGCCTCGCCGCCGTCGGACGTCAGGGGGCTCACGCGGATGCCGCCAGTGCGACCCGGTCGCCTGCCGCTGCGCGGGCGTGGGGGCGGCGACGGGTCAGCATCGCCGACTCGACGGTGAGGCCGGGGCCGAACGCGAGGCCGGCGATGCGCGCGCCGTCGTCCACGCTCTCGTCGCGCAGGAGTGCCTCGAGGATGAAGAGGATCGTCGCGCTCGACATGTTGCCGTACTCGCGCAGCACCGTCCGCGAGGCCGCGAGGGCTTCAGGCGGCAGCTCGAGCCCCGACTCGACGCGGTCGAGCACGCTGCGGCCGCCGGGGTGGACGGCCCACACCTCCGGCGGCGCGTCGTCGCCCAGGAACCGCCCGACCGCTCCGCGGATCTCGCGGCCGATGATGCGCGGCACCTCCGCCGACAGCACCATCTCGAAGCCGTGGTCGCCGATCGTCCAGACCATGTCGGTCTCGCCCTCGCTCGTGAGGGTGGATCCGAACCGGTCCAGGTCGAATCCGCCGGCTCGCCCTGTCGCCGCGTCCGAGGTCACGACGGCGGCGGCCGCTCCGTCGGCGAAGACCGACGCCGCCACGATCTGCTGCGGATCGCTCGACCGCCGCAGGTGCAGCGAGCACAGTTCCAGGCACACCACCAGGACGACGGCGGCGGGCCGGGTCGCCGCCAGCGCCGACGCGACACGCAGGGCGGGCAGCGCTGCGGCGCACCCGATGAACCCGAGATGACAGCGCTCGACGCTCGGCGGGAGGCCGAGATCGCGTACGAGCCGGTGGTCGAGACCGGGCGCGAACATCCCCGTGCACGACACGGTGACGACGTGCGTCACCTCGGCGGCGTCGACCGCGCCCTCGGCGAGCGCGGCGCGCGCGGCCTTCGCCGCCAGCTCGGGCGCGGCCGCGATGAAGAGGTCGTTGCGCTCGCCGGTGGAGGGGGAGAGGATGCCGCGCCCCGCGTCGAGGAACGCCGGGGCTCCCGGCATCCGAACGTCCGCGTCCGTGCCCAGTTCGGCCAGCACGGTGTGCCGGCGTCGGATGTCGGCCGCGTCGAAGACGGCCTGGATGCGGCGACGCGTGAGCCGGTCGAGACCCTCCTGCGCCGCGAAGAGGTCTCGCACGTCCTCCTGCCGGAGCTCGGTGCGAGGAACCGCCGTGCCGATCGAGACGATGCGGGCCGTCATGCAGCAACCTAAGCACGCTCGGCGCGGCTCACGCATCGTCTTGCTGGGATCGGATGCGTGGGGTACGCCCGGCGGCTGAGAGGGCGGATGCCTCGACCCGACCTGCACGACGGGCCGAGGCATCCTGGTTCCGGGGTCAGCCGGTCGCGGCGTCCGCGTGGTCGGCGTGGGCGTCGGGCAGGTCGCGCATCGTCCAGAAGGGGCCGATGATGACGAAGAGACCGGCCAGCAGCTCGCCGACGGCAGCGATCCAGATCGTGGGGACCGTGCCGATCCACGTGCCGAGGGCGCCCGCCAGCAGGGCGCCGATCGGCATGACGCCCCACACCACGAACCTGATGGACGCGTTCATGCGGCCGAGCAGCCGCGGCGGGGTGATCCGCTGGCGGAAGGTCACCTGCGTGATGTTGTAGAGCAGGATCGTGAAGCTCATGATGAAGCCCTGCACCACCAGCAGCGGGAAGGCGAAGGCGGGCACGAGCGAGATCGCCGGAAGGAACAGCGGGGCGAGGCTGAACGCGGCAGCGCTGATCGGGATCGCCCGCGCCTCGCCGACGCGCGCGATGATCCGCGGCGTGGCGACGGCCCCGACCAGGCCGCCGACGGCCGACAGCGAGAACACGATGCCGAACATCTGGGGGCTGAGGCCGAGCTCGCGCAGCACGAAGATCGGCACAAGGGTCTGCGCGATCGTGCCGAAGAAGTTCGCCGTCCCCGTCGTGCCGACGATGCGGCGCAGCAGCGGATTGCCGAACACCCAGCGCAGACCCTCGCCGATCTCGTGGACGAGGGGCTTGTGGTCCTCGGGGGCGCGCAGCTGCTCGTGGTCGCGCGTGAACAGCAGCGCGACGAACGACGCCGCGTAGGTGCCGACCGTGGCGAAGATGGCGATGGGCGCGGTCAGCACGCCGATGAGCCAGCCGCCGATGCCAGGTCCGGCGATGTTGGCGAGCTCGTACGTGGACTGCAGCTTGCCGTTCGCCTCGGCGATCTGATCCGTCCGCACGAGCGACGGGATGATGCTCTGGTACGACACGTCGAAGAACACCGTCGCGACGCCCATGATGAGGGCGACGACGATCATGTGCCAGATCTGCAGCATGCCGAGCAGCGCCAGCACTGGGAGCGTCGCGAGGGCGACGGCGCGGATGGCGTCGGCCCAGATCATCACGCGACGCTTGCGCATGCGGTCGATCCAGGCGCCGGCGGGAAGACCGACGACGAGGAAGGCCGCGACCTGCGCGGCGTTGAGGACGCCGACCTCCCACTCCGACGCGTCGAGCATGAGCACGGCGAGCACCGGGATCGCGAGCTCGGTGATCTGCGCGCCGAACTGGCTGAGCGCCTGGCCGCTCCACAGCGTGAGGAAGTTGCGGTCGCGCCACAGCGACCCCTTCGGAGCCGCCGGCGCCGCGGGAGCTGTGCGTGCGGCATCCTGATCCGCTTCGATGGCGTCGTCCACGCCTCCGCGCGTGGCGGCAGTGGATGCCTCGGCCCGGGCTTCGGCGAGTGCTCCGGGGTCTACGTCGACCGCCGGGGGCTCATCTGATTGGGACATGTCAATCAGTGTGAGCCACTGATTGAGATCTGTCAATCAGTATTGCTACGCTGAGGGCGTGACGAGCGGCGAAGAGCGGATCGAGCTGCGCCACGGCGACCCCGAGGCCGAGGCGCGCATGCGCGCGCTGAGCTCGCCGCTGCGTCTGCGCGTGCTGCGGCTGTGCGCCTTCGAATCCCGCACCAACAAGGAGCTCGCCGAGCTGCTCGGCATGAACCCGGGCACGATGCTGCACCACGTCCGCACACTCGTGCAGACCGGGTACCTGGCCGCCGAGCCCGAGCGCAGCGGGGCGCAGGGTGCCCGCGAGGTGCCGTACCGAGCCACCGGGCTGTCGTGGCGCACCTCCATGCCGGGCGGCTCGCCCGTGCTCATCGAGACGTTCCTGCAGCAGATCCAGGGCGTGCCCGACGACCAGCTCGACGCGACCTGGATGGGCCTCAAGGTGAACGCCGAGCACCGCGACGAGTTCCAGCATCGCCTCTACGAGCTCGTCAACGAGTTCAAGGAGCGCGGCCCCGATGCGGACGGCGACACGTACTCGTTCTTCAGCGTGCTCCACCCCGACCACAACCCGCCCGCGGCCCGCTGAAACTGCGCGACGGCAGAAAGACGCGCGATCTTCTGCCTCGCGTCAGCGGCGGGTGCGGCATCCCTCGCCCTAGCCTGGCCGCATGACGATCGCCACCGCAGACCTCTACGACGAACGGGGCGACGAGCTCGACGCGCTCGCCCTGCAGTTCCACGACCTCGGCGGGCGCCGCACGTTCGACGGCCCCGTGCGGACGGTGCGGTGCCATCGCGACAACGCGCTCGTCAAGGAGCTGCTCGCGACGCCGAGTTACGGCGCCGTGCTCGTGATCGACGGGGGCGGCTCGCTGGAGTCCGCCCTCGTGGGCGACCTCATCGCCGCCTCCGCTGTCGCGAACGGCTGGGCGGGACTCATCGTGCACGGCGCGATCCGCGATCGCGAGGCGCTCGCGGGCCTCGACCTCGGCGTGAAGGCGCTCGGCTCGAACCCGCGCAAGAGCGCCAAGGAGGGCGTCGGCGAGGTCGATGTCACCGTCACGATCGCGGGCGTGGCGTTCACGCCCGGGCGTCACGTGTGGGCCGATGCCGACGGCATCCTCGTCGAACGCTGAGGCCCCTGGACAGCCTCCCGAGGCAAGAGGATCGTGGATCCGGGAACGACCATTGGGAGGATGAGATGTTCACCACAAAGCAGGCGTATTCGAGCTTCGCCGTCCCCGACGTCGAAGAGGCCGTCGCCTTCTACCGCGACACCCTGGGACTCGACGTCACCGTCTGGGAGGAGATGGGCGGAGGGTTCACGTTCAAGCTGCCCGCGGGCGGCTCGGTCTTCGTGTACCCGAAGGAGGACCATGAGCCCGCGGTCTTCACGATCCTGAACTTCGGAGTCGACGACATCGACGCCGCCGTCGACGACCTCAACGCGCGCGGCGTCGTGACGAAGATCTACACCGACCCCGACTTCGGCACCGACGAGAAGGGCATCTCGCGCGGGTTCATGGGCGGGCCCGACATGGCGTGGTTCCGCGACCCGGCGGGGAACGTCATCTCGGTCGGCGTGATGACGCCGCAGATGCTGGGGGAGTGAACCGCCGGCCTTCTGCTCAGATGAGCTCCATCGCCGGTCCCTCATGGACGGCCTCGTAGATCGTGTTGCGGATCTCGTTGGCTCTCACGGCGGTGAGCGTGCGGTCGATGGGGCGAAGGACGATCCGCAACAGCACGTTGACCTGGCCACGCTGCGTGCCCAGACGAGTGCGCGCAGCCTCGGGCAGATCATCGTGCGGTGTCCGGCTGAGTTCCACGACGGACTCGATCACGTCGGCGTCGTCACCGAGCGCGGTGCGGATCCGGTCGCCCAGGGTCTCTTCGTCTTCTTCCTCGCTCACCACGACCGAGATGTCACGTCGGGTCGCAGGCAGGGGCGAGACGTGCTGCCACGCGTCCAGCGTGAGCATCTGGGACGCGATGCGCGGGTCGTCGGCGCGCAGGTACCGGATGTCGGGGATCCCCTTCCTGAGCATGAGAGCGCGCTCCAGCCCCATGCCGAGCGCGAGCCCGGACCACTGCTCGGGATCGAGTCCGGATCCGCGCAGCACGTCGGGGTGGATGCGTCCGCACTCGGCCAGCTCGAACCATTCGCCGTTGTGGAGGACATCGATCTGTCGCCCGCCGACCGTGTACGGGTGCGTGACGTCGGTCGCACGCCATTGCGCGCCGGGAAGCACGGCGCACACGAGAAGACCGATCATCGTCAGCATGTCGTCGTCGGTGGTCGGCGTGCTGCGGATGCGCCACAGGTCCACCTGGTGCGGCTCGCCGACGTGGCTGCGGTCGACGACGTCGCGCCGGTAGACCAGGCCGGGGACCACGATCAGCTCGTCGACGACGTCGCTGCGGCCCGCATAGCTTTCGAGCGCCGTCGGCAGATCGGCGCTGGTGTGGCTGCGCAGCATGACGGTCGGACTCAGATACCGCGTGTATCGCTGGGCGCGCGTGACGTCGTCCGGGTCGTATCCCAGGCGGTCGTAGTTGTCGCGCACCGGGACCACCGGCGAGCTTCGGACGAGACGGACAGAGCAGTTCCACTCGGACCGCAAGGCGGTGACGACGGCCTCGAGCAGAGCCTGGATGGCGTGCGGACCCTGCGCGGGGTCGGCGAGGTCGCGAACGCTCAGGGCTCGGCGCAGCTGTTCAGGGGTCAGGTAGGCGGCAGAGGGCGTGGACATGAGGAGGTCTCCGGAATCGTCGCAGGCTGGTGAAGTAAGCACTCCCCCCGGCCGTACCTGCGGAGACCTGATGCGCTATCGGCGCACGTCGAAGACCCCGCGGCCATATCCCGGCCGGGGGTGACGAAATCGCCGCTGCCCATGCATGGCACTCAGTGTACTGTCGCCCCCCAGTTCTCGGGGCGCGGCCCGCCCGTGCCCACATCCGGGGGCTGGCCCGATACCGGCACCGGAGCCGGGGCGGTTGGCTGACGTCATGCGACCTCTCGTCTTCTTCCGCGTCTGGGCGGCCGTCGGTCTCGGATGCCTGCCGCTGCTCGCCCTCCTGCTCGTGCCCCAGCTCATGCGCAGCCGCGCCGGCAGCGAGTCGCTCCTGATGATCGGTGTGCTCGCGCTGTTCGCGCTGGTCGCCGTCGCGGTGATCCTGAGCCCCGTCCTGAGTGCATTCGGGGCGCCGGTCGATGGCGCGTGGCAGCCGCGGACGGCCCTCCGCGCCACCCGCCGGGTGTGGCGGACGAGGCGCGGGCAGGCTTGGCTCGCCCTCGTCCTGTTCGCCGTGATCTACGTCGCCGGGCAGATCGCCGGCTACGCCGTCGGTGCGGTCGTGCCGTACGTGCACGACAACCCCGCTGCCGCCGCCGACCCCACTGCTCCGCTGTGGATCATCGACTATCCCGCGTACGCCCTGCAGGCGGCTGTGATCTACCTCTTCACCACGCTGGCGATCACCGCCTACGCCGCGCGGGTGCGCTCCCTCGCCGTGGCGTCACGGCCCGTCGTGCGCGTGGCGGCCGACGAGCTCGCCACCCGACCCTGACCACGAGGGATGCCTCGGCTCCGAGCCGGTGACCGCGGGCACGCCGGGCGGGAGCTCCCACCTTCGCGCTGCCGAAATCGGCATTCGCGCCCGAAGCTTTCGACAGCGCTTGACGGTTTCGACAGCGCGAACCGTGTCCCGGCGTCGAACCGGCGGCGGATGTCGATTCGGGCGGCGAGAACCGAGTGGATGCCGCACGCATGTGCGCGCGGCATCCACTCTTCTCCGGCGTCAGCCGGCGAGCGCCTCGGCGAGCTTCACACGGCCGCCCATGCGCAGCAGCGAGTTCTGGTAGATGCGCGCCGCCACGAGGATGGCGCCTACGCAGGTCGCGATGAGGATCACGAGCGACACGAGCGGCTCCCACCACTGCGCCTGACCGAGGAAGATGCGCATCGGCATGCCGACGGGGGCCGAGAACGGCACGTACGACATGATCGTCAGCACCAGCGGGTTGTCGTTGAAGAAGATCACGAGGAAGTACGGGGCCATGATCAGCATCGTGATCGGCATCGTGGTCGAGCCGATGTCTTCCTGACGCGACACCATCGATGCCGCCGCCGCGAACAGCGATGCGAGCAGGATGAAGCCGAACAGGAAGAAGATCGCGAACCAGGCGATCGGCGCTCCGAGCCCCTGCAGCAGGGCCGTCTGGTCGGTGACCGTGAGGCCGATGATCGCGATCGAGGCGAGCAGCAGGATCTGGCCCATCGCGAGGATCGTGTTGCCGATGACCTTGCCCGCCAGGAGAGACCGCACGGGGATCGCCGAGATCAGCAGCTCGACCACGCGCGTCTGCTTCTCTTCCACGACGCTCTGAGCGATGGTGCTGCCGAACAGCGACGCGGCCAGCAGGAACACGATGCCGAAGCCGATCGCGGCGATGTAGCCGAGCGCGGCGGCCTCGCCGCCCTCGGGATTCAGCAGCTCGACCGGCGGCAGCTGCGCGAGCGACAGCATCAGCTGCGTCGGCGCGGAATCGTCGGCGATCACCGCGAACCCCAGCGGTGACGACGAGTCGGCCACGACGGCGGCGTCGACCGTGCCGTCCTCGACGAGCGCCTGGGCGGCGGCCTTGTCGGCGACGTCGGTGACCTCCAGCCCGGGGACGCCCTCGATGTACTGCTGCGCGTCGGCCGTCACGGCGACGGGGGTGCCCGTCTGGTTGGCGGCCTGGACGCCGCCCCAGATGACCAGCGCCAGGGCGCCGAGCAGCAGGATCGCCGTCGAGATCACGAATGCCTTGCTGCGCAGCTTCGACGCGATCTCGCGTTCGGCGACGAGCCAGATGGCCTGCGGGGCGCCGAGCCCGGTGTTCGCAGGTGCGGTGCTCACTGGATGACCTCCTTGAAGATCTGGGCGAGGGAGGGATGCTGCGGCGCGAAGCTCGCGACATCCCCCTGTGCGACGGCCCGGCGCAGGACTCGCTGGGCCGTCTCGTCGCTGTCGGCGTCGAACACCGCGTACCCGCCGTCGAAGTCGAGCACCTCGACGCCGGGCTCGGAGCGCAGCCAGCCGGCGTCGCCGGCCGACACGAGCTCGAACCGGCGGGTGGAGTGCTGGGCGCGCAGTGCGTCGCGGGCGCCGGCGGCCCGGATCGTGCCGCCCGCGATGATGACGAGGTCGTCGCACAGGCGCTCGACGACGTCGAGCTGGTGCGACGAGAACAGCACCGCGGCGCCGGCCTTGGCCCGCTCCTGCAGCACGCCGGCGACGACGTCCACCGCGAGCGGGTCGAGACCCGAGAACGGCTCGTCGAGGATCAGCACCTCGGGGTCGTGCACGAGCGCGGCGGCGATCTGCGCGCGCTGCTGGTTGCCGAGCGACAGGGTCTCGACGTTGTCGTTCAGGCGCTCGCCGAGCCCGAGCTGCTCGAGCAGCGTGCGGGCGCGGGTCGTGGCATCCGCCTTCGAGAATCCGTGCAGGCGCGCGAGGTACACGATGTGCTCGAGCACTTTCATCTTCGGGTACAGCCCGCGCTCTTCGGGCATGTAGCCGAAGCGTCGGCGATCGGATGCCGTCACCTCGGCGCCGTCGAGCGTGACGGTTCCGGCATCCTTCGCCAGCACGCCCAGCACGATGCGCATGGTGGTGGTCTTGCCGGCGCCGTTGCCGCCGACGAAGCCGGTGAGCCGGCCCTGCCGCACGTCGAACGACACCCCGTCGAGTGCGCGGCGCCCGCCGTAGCTCTTGGTGACACCGCTCAGCTGCAGCATCCTGACTCCTCTCGTTCCCCCGCAGTCGAGGCTACGGAGGCTGGGGCGGCGCGTCCTCCCCCGTGCGACGGATTCCGCCGCGTCCGCCGTGCGGTGGAGGCCCGCCCGGGTGTCGTGTGAACGCGTTTTGCATACATCGGAATAGACCCCAGGTTCATGTGCTTGCATGAAGTTGGAACGTCCACGGTGGATCCTCGCCGTGGACCTTTTTCGTCGTGAAGGAGAAGGACACATGACCGACCGGACCATCGGCTACATCGTCGGCAGCATCTCGTCGACCTCGATCAACCGGCGCCTCGCGAAGGCGCTCGAGCGTCTCGCGCCCGCGGGCACCACGCTCGTCGAGATCCCGATCAAGGACCTCCCGTTCTACTCGCCCGACCATGACGCCGACTATCCGCAGGTCGCGCGTGACTTCAAGCAGGCGATCGCCGACGTCGACGGCGTCATCATCGTGACTCCCGAGTACAGCCGCTCCATCCCCGGCGTGCTCAAGAACGCGCTCGACTGGGCCGCCCGCCCGTGGGGCCAGGGCTCCTTCGACGGCAAGCCCACCGCCGTCATCGGCACGTCGGGCGGCGGCATCGCCACCGCTGCAGCGCAGCAGCACCTCAAGGCGATCCTCAGCCACTACAACGCCCCGACGCTCGGCCAGCCCGAGGGCTACGTGCAGACGACGCCCGGCCTGTTCACCGAGACCGGCGAGGTCACGAACGAGCAGACCGCCGAGTTCCTCGTCGCCTACCTCGAGGCCTTCACCGCCCTCGTCGAGCGTTACGCCCCGGTCGCCGTCGCGGCCTGAGCCCCGTCGTGGGCCGGCCATGTGCCGGCCCCGTTCCAGCCGATGGATGCCTCGGCCCTGGAGTCCTCGTGGACTCGGGCCGAGGCATCCCGTCGTCTCACCCCGAGTCGTTGGTCCGCCCGGGGCGTTTCGTCTCGCTCGTTCCTCGCTCGCTCAACGACCGGAACCCGGTTCTCGCTCGTTCCTTGCTCGCTCAACCACCGGAACCCGGTTCTCGGTCGTTCCTGGCTCGCTCAACGACCGGAACCCGGGTCTCGCTCGTTCCTCGCTCGCTCAACGAGCGGAACCGGGTTCTCGGTCGTTGAGCGGAGGTCGCTCTGGCGACCGAAGACGAAACGCCTCTCGCGGACAGTCGGCAGCGGTCAGGCCAGCCCGTGGCGGTGCGCGTACACCACTGCCGCCACCCGGTCGCGGGCGCCGAGCTTCTGCAGCACGTTCGACACATGGGTCTTGACCGTCGCCTCGCCGATGTACAGGCGCTGCGCGATCTCGGCGTTGCTCATGGCCTGTGCGACGAGGCGCAGCACTTCCGCCTCGCGCTCCGTCAGGTCGACCGCGGGGCGAGCCCGCTCGCGGGGCGGGTCCGGCAGCGACGCGGGAGGCGTGGCGAACCGGGCGATCACGCGCCGCGTGACCTCCGGGGCGAGCAGCGCGTCGCCGGCGGCGGCGACGCGCACCGCGGCGATGAGCTCTTCGGGGCCGGCGTTCTTGAGCAGGAATCCCGACGCGCCCGCGGCCAGCGCGTCGAACAGGTAGTCGTCGCGGTCGAACGTCGTGACCACGACGACCGCCGACTCGATGCCGGTGTCGGCGACGATGCGCCGCGTCGCCTCGAGTCCGTCCATCGCGGGCATCTGCACGTCCATGCTGATCACGTCGGGGCGGAGCGTGGATGCCGCCGCCACCGCCTCCACGCCGGTCGCGGCCTCGCCGACGACGACGATGTCGCCCGCCGATTCGAGGATCATGCGGAATCCGGCGCGCATGACGGCGTGGTCGTCGACCAGCAGCACGCGGATCGGCGCGCTCACGCGGTGACCTCGGCGTTGGCGTCGAGCGGCACCCGCAGCCTCACGAGGAACCCGCCGCGCGAGCGCGGCCGCGTCTCGAGCTCGCCGCCGGATGCCGCGGCGCGCTCGCGCATGCCGACCAGGCCCAGTCCGGGCCGCATGGGCGCCGCGACCGCGCGGCCGGTGTTGACCACCTCGAGCTCGACCGCATCGTCGCTGTAGCGCAGGCGGACGTCGGCGGCGGCATCGGGTCCGCCGTGGCGGCGCGCGTTCGTGAGCGCCTCCTGCGCGATGCGGTACACGTTCACCTGCACGAGGTCGGGGAGCGGCACGGGGTCGCCGACGACCGTCAGCGTCGTGGGGAGCCCGTTGTCGTTCGCGTGGGCGACGAGGTCGGGCAGGCCCGACAGGTGCACGGTGGATCCGGCGTCCGGGTCGGCGGCGGACGTGCGCAGCGTCTCGAGCAGCTGGCGCAGCTCGCCCAGCGCCGAGCGCGCCGACGCCTCGACGCCGAGGAGCGCCGAGCGGGCGGCATCCGGATCCCGCTCGAGCACTGCGCGGGCCGCACCCGCCTGCACACCCATCGCCGAGACGTGGTGCGCGACGACGTCGTGCAGCTCGCGAGCGATGCGCACGCGGTCGAGGGCGACGGCCTGGGCGGCGGTCACCTCGCGTTCGCGTTCGAGCTCATGCGTGCGCTCTTCGAGCGCGCCCCGCTCCAGCGCGGCGGCGTAGGCGCGGTCGCCCATGTAGTACGCGCCGCCGAAGAACGCCGCGTTGATGAGCAGCTGGATGAGCATCATCGCCGCGAACGGCGAGAACAGCCCGGCCTTCGACAGGGCGTCGTCGGAGGGATCGATGGCCGCCTCGAACATCGTGACGATCAGCCAGATGAACATGCCCACGATGACCGCCGCGCGCACCCACATGGCGCGGCGACGGTCGTCGACCCACGCGCCGACGGTGTACATCGCGATGAACATCGAGACGTTGGCGACGTAGAGGTCGGGGACGCGGAAGGTGACGCCCACGAAGAAGACGACCGCCACCGCCACTACGACGATCTCGGGGTACCGGCGCCGGACCGCCAGGGGCGCCGTGAGTCCGAACGAGTACAGCAGCGCCCACTGCGTGCCGTGCGCGGCGTCGTCGCCGTAGACGCCGGCGACCGATCCGAGGGCGGTGCTGAGCACCGCGGCGACGAACAGTGCGGCGGCGAGCCAGACGTCGCCGCGCAGCTCTCGCGATGTGGGCGGCGTGCGCCGGGGCGACGGCACGGGTGTCGGGACGGACATGCCTCCACGCTACGGACCCCGCCGGGCTGCGGCATCCGTCTTGCGGGGGAGAGGAGGGAGGAACTTGTTATTGACAAGCACGCTTGCTTTTTGCAACCATGGTTCCACCGCCGCCGGGATAGCCGGCGCCGCAACCAAGGAGCACGGCAATGACGCACATCTTCGTCAACATCCCGACGAGCGACCTCGAGCGCTCCAAGGCCTTCTACACGGCGCTCGGCGCCACGCTGAACCCGCAGTTCACCGACGACAACGCCGCGTGCATCGTGTGGGACGACAACGTGTACTTCATGGCGGTGACGAACGAGTACTTCGCGACCTTCACCGACAAGAAGACGGTCGACCCCCGCACGCACGCGCAGGTGCTCATCGCGCTCAGCCGCGAGTCGCGCGAAGCCGTCGACGAGATCATCGCCGCGGGCATCGCGGCCGGGGGCAGCGAGCCCACCGAGCCCAAGGACTACGGCTTCATGTACAGCCGCGACCTCGACGACCCCGACGGCAACGGCGTCGAGTTCTTCTTCATGGAGCCGGCGGCCGTCGAGCAGGGTCCCGACGCCTACCTGGCGGAGCAGGCGAAGGCGTAGGTGGCGTCCCGCAGCTACGGGCAGTACTGCGGGGTCACGACCGCCGTCGAGCTGATCGGGGAGCGGTGGGCGCTGCTCATCGTCCGCGATCTGCTCGTCGGCCCCCGCCGGTACACCGACCTCAAGCAGGGCCTGCCCAAGATCCCCACCAACATCCTCTCGACGCGACTCAAAGAGCTGCAAGAGAGCGGTGTCGTGCGCCGCGTGCCGCTGCTGCACTGCGGCCTCGTGTACGAGCTGACCCCCTACGGCCGCGAGCTGGAGCCGATCGTGCTCGCACTCGGACGGTGGGGGTTCGCGCAGATGGGCGACCCGCAGCCCGACGACGTGGTCACGGCGGACTCGCTGACGATGGCGCTGCGCACGGCTTTTCGGGGGGATGCCGCCACCGCCCTGCCTCCGGCCGACTATGAGCTGCACGTCGCTGGTTCGCCGGATGGGGGCGATGTCGTGCTGCGCGTGCAGGTTTCGGCCGACGGACTCCGCATCGCGCAGGTGCAGCCCGCCGGACGGCCGGTCGACCCGAAGCTCGGAACCCAGGCCTCGACCGCCGGCGACCCCGAGCTGGTGTTCGCCGCGGGGCCCGGCATCCGTCGCCTCATCTCGGGCGAGCTCACCCCGGCCGACGCCGTCGATCAGGAGGTGCTGGCCGTCGTCGCGGGTGACGCGACGCTTCTGGAGCGGTTCGCGCAGACGTTCCGCATCGAACCCGGGGTCATGCTCGTCGCGTAGCCCCACGTGGAAGGGAGGCGGCAATGACCGGCCGCATCTACATCGATCTGTTCACCACGCTCGACGGGGTCGCGCAGGCGCCCGGCGGCCCCGAGGAGGACCCGTCGAACGGGTTCCCGTTCGGCGGCTGGCAGGCGCCTTTCCCCGACGAGCAGATCGGCGCGGCGATCGGCCACGGCATCGAGGAGCTCGACGCCCTGCTGCTCGGTCGGCGCACGTACGACATCTTCGCGGGGTACTGGCCGCACCACACCGACGGCCCCGAGGGCGGCATCGGACGCAAGTTCGACGCCGTGCCCAAGTACGTCGCCTCGCGCGGCACGCCGGCGCTGGAGTGGCAGGGTTCGTCGCTGCTCGGCCCCGACCTCGCCGCCGAGGTGCGTGCGCTGCGCGACCGGCACGACAGCATCCACGTGATCGGCAGCATCGACTTCGCGCAGACGCTGCTGCGCGAGCAGCTGTTCGACGTGCTGACCCTGTGGGTGTACCCCGTGGTGCTCGGGCAGGGCAAGAAGGTCTTCCCCGACGGGGCAGCCCCGGCGAACGTCACGCTGCTCGAACCTGCGACCTCCGGTCCGCTCGGCGTCGTGCAGCTGCGCTACGGCCCCGCCGCCGGTCCCGTGCAGACCGGCACGATGGGCAGCTGACGCGGGGGAGTGGATGCCGCGACCCGCGGCTGCTCGTGCACGCGCTTCGCCGGCTCGCGTTCCGGCCGTTGAGCGAGCGAGGTACGAGCGAGACCCCCCGGTCGTTGAGCGAGCGAGGTACGAGCGAGACGAAACGCGTCGACGGCACGGTCGACCTCGTGGCAGTCCGCGTTTCGTCTGCGCGCGCCAGAGCGCGCTCCGCTCAACGACCGACACCCCCCGGTCGTTGAGCGAGCGAGGTACGAGCGAGACGAAACGCGTCGACGGCACGGTCGACCTCGTGGCAGTCCGCGTTTCGTCTGCGCGCGCCAGAGCGCGCTCCGCTCAACGACCGGCACCCGCCGGCCGGGTGTCAGCGGGTGAGGACGTGCAGTGTCACGTACGACACGCGGCCCTCGCGGCCGGAGGCGGGATCGACGTAGCGGATGCCGATGACGTGGTCGCCGGGTGACACGTTGTACACGGCGCGGCGCAGCGGGGTCCCGGTGAGGGTGTGGAGGTTGCCGGTCCAGGTGCCGTCGACCGACACGGCGACCGTGTGGCCGCTCAGTCCGCTGAGCAGCAGCGTCACATCGTCGGCCTGGAAGTCGAGGTCGAGGTTCTCGAGTCGGGCCTCCAGCGTGCCGTCCGCCGACGTCACCGTCGGCACGGGCATCGCGAACGGGCCGACGGGCGCGCTCGGCGCCGACGGCTCCTGACCGGCCGCCGTCTGCACCGCGCGCACGGTCATGCCCTCGTGGAGCAGGTCGCCGGGGATCGCCGCCGAGAAGCGGCCGGCGGCATCGGCCGTCGTGCGCGCGAGGACGGTGCCCGACTCGTCGAGCAGCACGACGTCGGCGCCGGCGACTCCGCTTCCGCTGACGGGCGCGGGCACAGGCGCCGCCAGATCGGCCGGGGCGTCGAGCTGTGCGGTCGCGGTCACCACGGGCTCGGGATCCGGCGTCGGCGTCGGCGTCGGGGTGGGCGCCGGCGTGCTGGGCACCGGTGCAGGTGTCGACGGCGACGGAGCAGGCTGCGCGGACCTCTCCGGTGCGGGGGCCGGCGGACTGACGGGCACCGGGTCGGCCACCGGCGCGTCGACGGCCTCCGCCGGGGCGTCGACGGGCTCGGCCCCCGTCTCGTCCGGCGGGGCGTCGACAGCGTCGGCGGCATCCTCCCGATCCGTCGTGGTCGCGTCGGCCGAGATGGCCGGCTCGGCCGGCGCGCTCCACGAAGGTGCGAGCGCGATCGCGACGGCGGCCGCGGCGGCCACCGCGAGCGCACCGACGCCGATCCCGATCGCCGTCACCGGGACGGCAGCGGTGCCGGCGCCCCCCGCGCCGGCACCCCCGCCGGAGGCGCCCCCCGGCGCCTGTCC
>NZ_JAEUAW010000024.1 GCF_019511665.1 Microbacterium jejuense | reverse complement strand
TACTCGTCGGCGGCGTCAAATGGGTATAAGAGACGGGGGCTCGGGGGCCGGGACCGGCTCGGGCACCTGCGTGACCGGGGGCGCCGGGTCGGGGGCGGGTGCGGCATCCACTTCTTCGGCCGGCTCGACCGCCGGAGACGGCGTAGGGATCGGCGCAGGCGTGGACGTCGAGGGCGTCGGCGTGGGGAACCGCTGCTCCGACACGGGGGCCGGCTCGTCGGCCAGCATCTCGGGCCGTTGCGACACGGCGAAGATGGTGGTCACCACGACCAGCAGCGACAGGGCGAGCGCTCCGCACAGCGCGCCGAGGCCGAACGTCTGCACCCGGCGCGAGCGCGACAGCTCCCGTACCGTGTGCACGGCGGCGGCACGGCGGGTGGGCGGCGCCACAGGCTCCGACCCGCTCGGCGGCGTCGACTCCATCACGCTCCTCGGCGGCGAATGCGTGCGGGGGGACACGCACGCGAGAGTTTACGGGACGGGCCGTCGGACGGCACCTGGTTCGCGGCTCCCTGGCCCGATGTCGGCGCAGGCGACCAAGATGGAGGGGTGGGTGACGTCCTCGAGCGATTCGGTCCTGCGACGCAGGACTGGTTCCGGGGCGCCTTCCACGCCCCGACGGAGGCGCAGAAGGGGGCCTGGCAGGCGATCTCTGCCGGCAAGCACGCGCTCGTGGTGGCGCCGACGGGGTCGGGCAAGACGCTGTCGGCCTTCCTGTGGGCGATCGACCGGGTGTTCCACGACAAGGCCGCGACGGCATCCGCTCCTCCCTCGGGCAAGAAGAAGAGAGGGGACGCTTCGTCTCGTCCCTCGCTCAGCGCAAGTGCCGCACCGCCCGCGACCCGCATCCTCTACATCTCGCCGCTGAAGGCGCTGGGCGTCGACGTCGAGCGCAACCTGCGCTCGCCGCTCGTCGGGATCGGCCAGTCCGCGCGGCGTCTCGGGTTGAGCGTGCCGGATGTGACGGTGGGCGTGCGGTCGGGCGACACCCCGGCGGGCGATCGGCGCAAGCTCGTGCAGGCACCCCCCGACATCCTCATCACGACGCCCGAGTCGCTCTATCTCATGCTCACGAGCCGCGCCGGCGAGACGCTGCGCGATGTGCACACCGTCATCGTCGACGAGGTGCACGCGGTCGCGGCGACCAAGCGCGGTGCGCACCTGGCGGTCAGCCTGGAACGGCTCGACGCGCTGCGCCGCTCACTGACCCCTGATGCGCCGCCCGCGCAGCGCATCGGCCTGTCGGCCACGGTGCGTCCGATCGATGAGGTGGCGCGGTTCCTCGGCGGTGCCGAACCCGTCGAGATCGTGGCGCCGAAGGCGAGCAAGGCATTCGACATGAAGGTCGTGGTGCCCATCGGCGACATGCTCAACCCGCCGCCACCGCCGAGCGCGTACACCTCGGGCGACGGGGATGCCGCGACCGCCGTCGACGCTGACGCCGAGCCCATCGACGAGGACTGGTTCGCCGACGGGTCGTCGGGCGCGGGACGGCGCGCGTCCGGCGCGGGCGAGACCGAGATGACGGGTTCGGTGTGGCCGCACGTGGAGGAGGCGATCGTCGACCGCATCCTGCAGCACCGGTCGACGATCGTGTTCTGCAACTCCCGGCGCCTGGCCGAGCGGCTCACGGGGCGACTCAACGAGATCTACTCGGAGCGGCTCGGGCTCGATCTGCCCGATGCGAGCGTGCCGGCGGCGATGATGGCGCAGGCGGGCTCCACAGCGGGCGCCGACGCGGTGCTCGCGAAGGCGCACCACGGCTCGGTGTCGAAGGAGCAGCGCGCCCAGGTGGAGGAGGAGCTGAAATCGGGCGTGCTGCGATGTGTCGTGGCGACCTCGAGCCTCGAGCTCGGCATCGACATGGGCTCCGTCGATCTCGTGATCCAGGTCGAGGCGCCGCCGAGCGCCGCATCAGGTCTCCAGCGCATCGGGCGCGCCGGCCACCAGGTCGGCGAGGTCAGCCGGGCCGCGCTGTTCCCCAAGCACCGCAGCGACGTGCTGCACACGGCGATCGTCACCGAGCGGATGCTGGCGGGGCAGATCGAGGCCATCGCGATCCCGCAGAACCCGCTCGACATCCTCGCCCAGCACACCGTCGCCGCAGCGGCCGTCGGGCCGGTCGACGTCGAGGGGTGGTACGAGACCCTCAAGCGCAGTGCGCCGTTCCGCTCGCTCCCCCGCTCGGCGTACGAGGCGACCCTCGACCTCATCGCCGGCAAGTTCCCCTCCGACGAGTTCGCCGAGCTGCGTCCGCGCGTGGTGTGGGACCGCGACCTGGGTGTCCTGACCGGCCGCCCGGGTGCGCAGCACATCGCGGTGACGAGCGGCGGGACGATCCCCGACCGCGGGCTGTTCGGCGTGTTCGTGGCGGGCGAGTCGCAGAACGCCCGCGTCGGCGAGCTCGATGAGGAGATGGTCTACGAGTCGCGCGTCAACGACGTGTTCACGCTCGGCACCACCAGCTGGCGCATCGTCGAGATCACGCACGACCGCGTGAACGTCGTGCCCGCGTTCGGCCAGCCCGGCAAGGTGCCCTTCTGGCACGGCGACGGTATCGGCCGGCCGGCCGAGCTCGGCGAGGCGCTCGGGAAGTTCTCGCGCGAAGTCTCGACGGCCAAGCCCGACAAGGCCGAGGCACGCCTGCGCGCGGCCGGCCTCGACGAGTTCGCGCAGGACAACCTGCTCGCCTACCTCGCCGAGCAGCGCGAGGCCACGGGCACCCTCCCCACCGACCGCCATCTGACCGTCGAGCGCGGTCGCGACGAAGTCGGCGACTGGCGTGTGATCCTGCACTCGCCGTACGGCATGCAGGTGCACGCACCGTGGGCTCTGGCTGTCAACGCCCGCATCCGCGAACGCCTCGGCGTCGAAGGCTCGGCGGTGGCGAGCGACGACGGCATCATCGCGCGGATCCCGGATGCCACAGCCGAGCCGCCCGGGGCGGAGCTGTTCGTCTTCGACCCCGACGAGCTCGACCAGATCGTCACCGAAGAGGTGGGCGGATCCGCCCTCTTCGCGTCGCGGTTCCGCGAGTGCGCGGCGCGGGCTCTGCTGATGCCCCGCCGCAACCCCGGCAAACGGACGCCGCTGTGGCAGCAGCGGCAGCGGTCGGCCCAGCTGCTGGAAGTCGCGCGGCGGTACCCGACCTTCCCGATCATCCTCGAGACGCTGCGCGAGGTGCTGCAGGACGTCTACGACGTTCCGTCGCTGCTGCGGCTCATGCGCGGCATCGGAGAGCGCCGCATCCGTCTCGTCGAGACGGAGCCCGCACAGCCCTCGCCGTTCGCGCGCGACCTGCTGTTCGGCTACGTCGGGGCGTTCATGTACGAGGGCGACTCCCCGCTCGCCGAGCGGCGAGCTGCCGCCCTGTCGGTGGATCCCGCACTGCTCTCGGAGCTGCTCGGCAAGGTCGAGATGCGCGAGCTGCTCGACCCCGACGTCATCGCCCAGTTCGAACGCGAAGTGCAGCGCCTCGACCCCGAGCGCCGCGCCCGCGGTGTCGAGGGCGTCGCCGACCTGCTGCGCCAGCTGGGCCCGCTCGACGCCGCGGAGGTCGCGGCGCGTCTGGAGCCTGGCACGTCGGGACCCGACCCGCGGTCGTTGAGCGAGCGGGGAACGCGGTCGTTGAGCGAGCCCGCGAGTCGAAACGCAGAGACGAAACGCCCCGACCCCACGGACGACCTCGACCCCGACTCGACGGACGCCCGAGGCGTTTCGTCTGCGGGCGCTGGAGCGCCCTCCGCTCAACGACCGGAACTCGCCGAGGCATCCGCCCATCTCGACGCGCTCATCGCGTCGCGACGCGCGATCCCGGTGACGATCGCGGGCGTCACGCGCGTCGCGGCCATCGAGGACGCCGGACGCCTGCGCGACGCGCTCGGGGTGGCACTGCCGGTCGGCATCCCGACGGCGTTCCTCGAGCCCGTGGCCGACCCGCTCGGCGACCTCGTCGCGCGCTTTGCCCGCACGCACGGGCCTTTCCGAGCGGATGCCGCGGCCGACCGCCTGGGCGTCGGCATCGCCGTCGCACGCCTGACGCTCCAGCGCCTCGAGTCGCAGGGACGCGTCGCGTCGGGGTACTTCCTGCCCGAGACGGCGACGGCGAGCGCCTCGGACGACGCGGAATGGTGCGACAGCGAGGTGCTGCGGCGCCTGCGGATGCGTTCGCTCGCGGCCATCCGCGGCACCGTCGAGCCCGTGTCGCAGCACGCGTACGGACGGTTCCTGCCGGCGTGGCAGCATGTGACCCGGCCGCTGGAGGGGCTCGACGGAGTGGCCGCCGTCATCGAGCAGCTCGCCGGAGTGCCGATCCCGGCGAGCGCGTGGGAGTCGCTGATCCTGCCGGCCCGCGTGTCGGACTACGCCCCGGCGATGCTCGACGAGCTGACCTCGACCGGCGAGGTCGTGTGGTCGGGCCACGGTGGCCTTCCCGGACGCGACGGCTGGATCGCCCTCCACCCCGCCGACGCCGTGCCACTGACGCTCGCCCTTCCCGACGAGGCGGACGAGGTCGCCCCCGGCTCGCTCGACGCCCAGCTGCTGGCGGCGCTCGAGGGCGGCGGCGCCTACTTCGCCGCCCAGCTGCGGCAGGCGACCGGTGCCGAGAACGAGCAGTCCGTCACCGAAGCGCTGTGGCGCCTGGCCTGGTCGGGACGCGTCACGAACGACACGTTCGCGCCCGTCCGCTCGCTGGTGTCGGGCGGGTCGCAGGCACATCGCGTCAGCCGGCGCACCCCGCGAGCGCGGCTCTACCGCGGCACCCCCGGCAGCATGAGCGTGGCCGTGCGGGCGGTGGCGGCATCCCTCCCCGCGCGTGCGCCCTCGGTCGGCGGACGCTGGTCACTGCTGCCCGCGCCGGAAGCCGACCCGGCTCTGCGCGCCACCGCGACGGCGAGCCTCCTGCTCGACCGCTACGGAGTGGTGACGCGCGGCGCCGTGCAGTCCGAGGGCGTTCCGGGCGGCTTCGCCCAGACGTACCGTGTGCTCGCCGGGTTCGAAGAGGCCGGGCACTGCCGCCGCGGGTACGTGATCGAGAAGCTCGGGGCGGCGCAGTTCGCGGCCTCCACGACGGTCGACCGGCTGCGCGAGTTCGCCGGGCTCAGCGATCCCCCGCCGCTGCGGGCGGTGACGCTGGCGGCCACCGATCCGGCGAACCCCTACGGCGCCGCCCTCGCGTGGCCCGCTCTCGAGGGAGTCGGGCACCGGCCGGGACGCAAGGCGGGAGCGCTCGTGGTGCTCGTCGACGGTGCGCTCGCTCTGTACCTGGAGCGCGGCGGCAAGTCGGCGCTGGCCTTCACCGGCGACGAGGCGGTGCTCGATGCGGCCACGCGGGACCTCGCCGCGACGGCGCGGAATCGACGCCTCGACACGCTCACGATCGAGCAGGTCAACGGCGCTTTCGTCTACGGCACCTCCGTCGGCCGGGCGCTGCGCGAGGCCGGATTCGTCGAGTCCCCGCGCGGGCTCACGCTGCGCCGCGTGACCGCAGGCGATGCGGTGCGGAGTGCGCGTGCCTGAGGGCGGGCGGTACGGACCACGGTCCCTCCGCCAGGGTGACCTCGACCGGAGAGGTTGCGCTTCGTCTCGCTCGTGCCTCGCTCGCTCAGCGTCCGGTGACCGGGTCTCGCAGACCGGAGGCCGTCGCGCCGCAGCGACCACCCGGACGCTGAGCGAGCGCCAGCGAGACGAAGCGCGGCGCGCACACTCCGATCGTCACGGGGGTGAGCGTGCCTGAGGGCGACACCGTCTTCCAGGCGGCGCGGCGCCTCGACCGAGCTCTCGCGGGCGCTACTGTCACGCGGTTCGAGCTGCGGGTGCCGCAGGCGGCGACGGCCGACCTGCGCGGCGAGGTCGTGCACGGGGTCGTCAGCCGCGGCAAGCACCTGCTGCACCGCATCGGCGGGTGGACGCTCCACTCGCACCTCAAGATGGAGGGCGAGTGGCACGTCTACCGCCGCGGCGAGCGCTGGCGGGCGCCGGGATTCCGCGCGCGGGCCGTGATCGGCGCCACAGCTCCGGACGGCACGGAGTGGGAGACGGTGGGCTTCGACCTCGCCGACATCAAACTCGTGCCGACGACCGCCGAGGACGAGCTCGTCGGCTACCTCGGCCCAGATCCGCTCTCGGACTCGTGGGACGCGGACGAGGCGGCGCGCCGCCTCCACGCCGACACCCGCGCCGTCCACGTCGCGCTGCAGGATCAGCGCAGCATCGCCGGGTTCGGCAACGAGTACGTCAACGAGATCCTGTTCGTGCGCGGCATCCTTCCCACCACCCCGGCCGACGAAGTGGATGCCGCGGCCGTCGTCGACCTCGGCGCGCGCATGATCCGCGCCAACCGCGATCGCATCGACCGCACGTTCACCGGCGACGCCCGCCGCGGCTTCACGACGTGGGTGTACGGACGCGAAGGACGGCCGTGCCGTCGCTGCGGCACTCTCATCCGGCGCTCGGCGCTCGGCGCCGATCCCACGCGCGAGCGCATCGTGTTCTGGTGCCCGCGCTGCCAGCACTGACGCCCGCAGGTCACGATGGTGCAACGGACGGTTTGTCGTCCGAGGGTGCAGCGGGCGGCATGAACGTCGCGACTTCTCGTCGAAACACGGCGGATTCCTCGGCTTCACGCAGCGCCGGACGATCTGTCGCACCGCACGCGGGTGGCGGCTCGGTTCGTCCTGTTTCGCCGTGCGGTGGATTGCACGCCGGAACGCCCCGATATTGAATACCCCCACACCCGATAGGCCGCGCACCGTCGCACGGCCCGCGACACGAAGGACCTCACGAGTGACGACGTCCACAGGCACGGCGCCCGCCTCGGCGGCCATCCCGGCAGATCAGGCCTCCACCGACGGCGACGCATCGCGCGGGGCGGTGCTGTTGTCGGGCATCACGAAGCGCTACGGCGATCAGCTCGCCGTAGACGACCTGTCGCTGACCATCCAGCCGGGCGAGTTCATCTCGCTGCTCGGCCCGTCCGGCTGCGGCAAGACGACGACGCTGCGGATGATCGCGGGATTCGAGCAGCCGGATGCCGGCGACATCCGCATCTCGGGGCAGTCGGTGCTCGGGCAGCCGCCGTACCGGCGCAACGTGAACACGGTGTTCCAGGCGTACGCGCTGTTCCCGCACATGACGGTGGCCGAGAACGTCGCCTACGGGCTGCAGCAGCGCAAGACGCCGAAGGCCGCGATCCGCACACGGGTGTCGGAGGCTCTCGACCTCGTGCAGATGCGTCGGTTCGCCGACCGCAAGCCGACGCAGCTGTCGGGCGGCCAGCAGCAGCGCATCGCACTGTCGCGCGCCCTCGTCAACCGCCCTGCCGTGCTGCTGCTGGACGAGCCGCTCGGCGCCCTCGACCGCCAGCTGCGCGAAGAGATGCAGCTGGAGCTCAAGCTCCTGCAGTCGCGGCTGGGCATCACGTTCGTGTTCGTCACGCACGACCAGGGCGAGGCGCTCTCGATGAGCGACCGCATCGCCATCATGCGCCACGGCCGCATCGAGCAGATCGCCGACGCCGACACCGTGTATGCCCGACCGGCGTCGGCGTACGTCGCCGCGTTCGTCGGGCAGCAGAACTTCTTCACCGGAGCAGTCGCCGAAGGCGGCGCCGCGGTCGAGGCTCCCGAGGGGCTCGTGCGCGGCGCGACGGCGGAACTCGCCGGGAGCACGCGCGGGCAGGCCGCCGTGCGTCCCGAGTTCGTGCGGATCCGCGCCGAATCCAGCGCCGAGGCTGCCGGCGCGGCATCCCCTGTCAACACGGTCCGCGGAACGCTGCTGGGCGTCGCACACCTGGGCGAGACCATGCAGTACCTCGTGCAGGTCGGCGACGACAAGAGCATCATCGCCCGCCGACCCACGCCCGACGCGCCCGCACTGTCGGTCGGCGACGCGGTCGTGTGCTCGTGGGATGCCGCGAACGTGCTGCTCTTCCCCGCCGACGACGCGGCGGCCGAGGGCGGCTACGTCGCGCCGCCCGCCGTCTGAACCACCCGATCCCCTCGCACCCGCGAACCGCAGCGCCGTAGAACCAGGAGTCCTGAGATGCCCGAGTCCCCGATCCGCATCCTC
Source organism: Microbacterium jejuense (assembly GCF_019511665.1). Taxonomy (GTDB): domain Bacteria; phylum Actinomycetota; class Actinomycetes; order Actinomycetales; family Microbacteriaceae; genus Microbacterium; species Microbacterium jejuense_A. The sequence goes on along the minus strand of NZ_JAEUAW010000024.1, from coordinate 19,679 downwards.
GCCAGCGCAGATGCCGTGCCCACGATCCGCCGTGAGCTGAGCCGCCGGGGCTTCCTCGGCATCGCCGCGGCCGCCGGAGCGGCCGCGATCCTCACCGCGTGCTCGCCCGGCACGTCCGCCGCCCCGAAGGCGACCGGCGGCGCGCTGGAGAACAAACTGTCGATCTACACGTGGGGCGACTACGACAGCCCCGACGTGATCGACGCGTTCACGAAGGAGCAGGGGCCGACCGTCGAGCTCAGCTCGTTCAACTCCAACGAGGAGATGATCGCCAAGCTCACCGCAGCCAAGGGCACGGGCGGCTACGACATCGTGGTGCCGACCGGCGTCTACATCCAGCAGATGGTGCAGAACGGCCTTCTGCAGAAGCTCAACCTCGATCTGATCCCGAACTTCAAGAACCTCGACCCGGCCTTCGTCGGGCGCGCGTGGGATCCCGACAACGAGTACTCCATCTGCAAGGCGTGGGGAACGACCGGCTTCGTGTACGACAAGACCGTCATCACCCGTGAGCTGTCGACCTGGGCCGACTTCCTCGACGCCGCGCAGAACGAGGCGAGCGGGAAGACCTCGATGCTCGACGACGCGAGCGAGCTGACCGGCGCGTACTTCTGGGCCAACGGCATCCCGTGGACGACGACCGACGAGGCCGACCTCGACGCCGCCGAGGACTTCCTGGTGAACACGCTGGCTCCTCACATCGAGGCGTTCGACTCGTACCCCGGTGGCGGCGCGATCCAGCAGGCATCGCACGTGCTGATGCAGGCGTACAACGGCGACGTGCGCCTGGCCCTCATGGAGAGCAGCGAGCCGGACCGGTGGCAGTGGGTGCTCGCCGGCCCGAAGACCGAGATCTGGATGGACAACTGGTCGATCCCGACGGGCGCTCCGCACCCGGAGGCGGCCCACGCCTTCATCGACTACGTGCTCGACCCCGAGGTGTCGCTGCAGGAGCTCGACTACATCGGCTACCACACGGGGGTCGCCGACATCGAGGACGCGGCGGCCGACGCCGGCCTGGAGAAGCTCGACATGGTGTTCTTCACGCCGGAGCAGCTCGCCACGATGGAGGAGGGCGAGGTGAACGACGCCCTCGCACGCGCCGTCGACATCTACAACAAGGTGAAGGCGGCCGCGGGTGCGTAAGAAGGCGGGCATCGCCCTCGCGTTCCCCGCCTGGGCATGGCTGCTGTTCTTCTTCGTCATCCCCGTCGGCTACGTCGTCTGGTTCAGCTTCGGCTACAAACCGGGCATCTTCGGCACCCATGCGAACGACGTGGTGTCGTTCGACCGGTACCTCGAGGTGCTCACGCCGACGTTCTTCGCGACGTTCCAGAACACGCTGTGGATCGGCATCGTGGGCACGCTCGCATGCCTGGCGATCGGTGCCCCGGTGGCGTACTGGATGGCCGTCAAGGCGCCGCCGTCCAAGCGCGGACTCCTGGTCGCGCTGGTCATGGTGCCGTTCTGGACCAATTTCCTGGTGCGCACGATCGGCTGGCAGATCATCCTCGCGCCCAATGGCTGGCTCTCGGGCGTCATGCAGGCGCTCGGGCTCGGACCGCTCGAGATCCTCTACACGCGTCCCGCCGTGCTGCTCGGCGTGATCTACAACTACCTGCCGCTCATGATCCTGCCGCTGTTCGTCGCGTTCGACCGCGTCGGTCCCGCGCTGCGCGAGGCGTCGAAGGATCTCGGCGCCGGCCGGTGGACCACCTTTCTGCGCGTCACGCTCCCGATCTCGCGGCCCGGCGTGCTGGCGGGAGTGCTGCTCGTCTTCATCCCGCTCATGGGCGACTACATCACCGCGACGATCCTCGGCGGCGCGAAGGGCAACATGATCGGCCAGATGGTCGCCACGCAGTTCCAGACCGCGCAGAACTGGGCGCTCGGCTCGGCGATGGCGATCATGCTGATCCTGATCGTGCTGCTCACGACGGCCGTGGGGATCGGGCTGATGTGGCTGATCGGACTTCCGATGCGCCTGCGCAACCGTGTGGTGCTCGACCCGTCCCCCGCCCCCGCCGCGCCCGCGGCCGTCGCATCCGCCGGAGGTGCCGCATGACCGCCACCGACACCCGCACGATCCTGTCGGCGAAGAGCTCGGTGGCCCCGCGCGCCAAGCGCGACCGCGGCGACGTCGGCTTCACGATCTGGGGCATCGCTGTGTTGGTGTTCCTGTTCCTCCCGATCGCCGTCGTGGTCGTGTACTCCTTCAACGTCGGACGCCTGCTGACCTCGTTCACGCAGTTCGGCTTCGACTCGTTCGCGGCGATCGTCTCGAACGACGTCGTCCGCAATGCGGTGCTGATCTCGGTGCAGACGGGATTCCTCGCCGCCGTGCTCGCGTCGGTGCTCGGCACGCTCGCCGGCATCGCGATGGCCCGCCACCCCGGCAGGTGGGTGTGGTGGTTCCTCGTGCTGCTGCTGCTCGTATCGGTCACGCCCGAGATCGTCGACGCCGTCGCGCTGCTGCCGTGGCTTGTGACCCTCAGCCAGGACTGGGGCCTCGCGTTCTTCGACAACGGCATCTTCCGGCTCGTGATCGGCCATTCGCTCTTCTCGATCGCGGTCGTGTCGTACCTGGTGCGCGCCCGTCTCATCGGCCTGGACGCGCAGCTCGAAGAGGCGTCGGCCGACCTGTACGCGCCGCCGCTGACGACCTTCCGCCGTGTCACACTGCCCCTCGCGATGCCCGCCGTGCTGGCCGGCTTCCTGTTGTCGTTCACCCTGAGCCTCGACAACACCGTCATCGCGGCATTCGTCTCGGTCGCCGGCAGCACCCCCTGGCCGGTGTACATCCTGGGGGCCGTGCGCACGGGCCTGCGGCCCGAGATCGCGGCGGTGTCGACCATCATGCTGCTGCTGACCCTGATCGCCCTGGCCGTCGTCGCCCTCGTGCTCAAGCGCGCCGGCGATTCGGCCGCCGACATCGCCCGCACGATGGCCGGCGGGTGAGCGGGATGCCGCGCCCCTAGCCCGACCGTCCGTCCGTCCGTCCCTCCCGCCCGCCCGTCCACCTTCCGTGAGACCGCAGCCGGCGGACGAGACCCCGGGGGAACGCCCGGCTCTCGTCCACCCGGCCCGGTCTCAGGGATCCGACCGTCGAACCGTCGCATCCCGCACCACACCCCACCCAAGGAGTCCCATGCCGTACGCCGACCTCGTCTTCACCGGCGGACCCGTGTTCACCGCGAACACCGTGCGCTCACGCGCGACGTCGGTGGCCGTCACCGGCGGCCGCATCGTCGCGGTGGGTGGCGACGACGTGCGTGAGCTCATCGGTCCGTCGACCGAGGTCGTCGACCTCGCGGGACGCATGCTGCTCCCGGGGTTCCAGGACGCGCACGTCCACCCGGTGTGGGGCGGGCTCGACATGCTGCGGTGCGACCTGTCGGCGTACGACACCGCGGATGGGTACCTGGACGCCATCGGCCGCCACGCCCAGGAGCATCCGGACGACGAGTGGATCCTCGGCGGCGGCTGGGGCATGTCGGCGTTCCCGGGAGGCACGCCGACGGCATCCCTTCTCGACACCGTCACCGGAGAGCGCCCGGCGTTCCTGCCCAACCGCGACGGTCATGGCGCGTGGGTCAACTCGGCCGCGCTCCGCCTGGCGGGCCTCGATCGCGACACCCCCGACCCCGCCGACGGACGCATCGAGCGCGATGCCGACGGCAGCCCCTCGGGCACGCTGCACGAGGGCGCGATGACGCTCGTCAACCGCCTGCTTCCGGCCGAACCGGCCGAGCGCATGGTCGACGCCCTGCTCACCGGCCAGCGGCATCTGCACTCGTTCGGCGTGACGGGCTGGCAGGACGCCATCGTCGGGTCGTACGGGGATGCCGGCGACCCCGGCCCCGCATATCTCGCGGCCGCCGCCGACGGGCGCCTGACCGCCCGCGTCGTGGGCGCACTGTGGTGGGACCGGACGGCAGGACTGGAGCAGATCCCGTTCCTGCTCGAGCGCCGCGAGCAGTACCGCGGCGGCCGCTTCGCCGCGACGAGCATCAAGATCATGCAGGACGGCGTGGCCGAGAACTTCACCGGTTCGATGCTCGAGCCCTACCTGGACGGTCACGGCCACCCGACCGACAACTCCGGCATCTCGTTCGTCGCGCCGGAGGTCCTCGACGAGGCGGTGCCTCTGCTGGATGCCGCAGGGTTCCAGGTGCACTTCCACGCCATCGGCGACCGCGCGGTGCGGGAGTGCCTGGATGCCGTCGAGCACGCGATCGCGCGCAACGGCCGGCGCGACAACCGCCACCACATCGCCCACATCCAGGTGGTGCACCCCGAAGACATCGCCCGTTTCCGCGCACTCGGGGTGGCCGCGAACATGCAGTCGCTGTGGGCCACGTACGAGCCGCAGATGGTGGAGCTCACCCTCCCGTTCTTCGGGTCCGAGCGGTCGGCGTGGCAGTACCCGTTCGGCGACCTGATGCGCGCCGGCGCCGTGCTGGCGGCCGGCAGCGACTGGTCGGTGTCGACCCCCGACCCGATGGCCGCCATCCACACCGCCGTCAACCGCAAGGCCGCGCCGGGGTACGAAGAGGGCGAGTACGACGCGTTCTACCCCGAGCAGGCGATCGACCTCGCGACCTCGCTCACGGCCTACACCGCCGGCTCGGCATGGGTGAACCACCTCGACGACGTCACGGGAACCGTCGAGGTCGGCAAGTACGCCGACCTGGCCGTGCTCGACCGCGACCCGTTCGCAGGTCCCGCCGACCAGATCGGCGCCACGCGGGTGCTGCAGACCTTCGTCGAGGGCGAGCGCGTGTACGCGGCATCCGACTCCTGAGCCCCCACCGGCGCGCGACGGCGCCGCGGACACCCGACCTATGCTGTATCGGTGACCCGACTGCTCCTGCTCATCGACATCCAGCGCGACTACTTCCCCGGCGGACGTCACCCGCTGGTGGGATCGGATGCCGCCGCCGACGCGGCCGCTCGCCTGCTGGACGCCTTTCGCAGGGCCGGCGAGCGGGTCGTGCATGTGCAGCACATCTGGGACGGGCCGGATGCCGCCTTCTTCGAATCCGCGACGCCCGGGGTCGAGTTCGACCCTCGTGTCGCGCCGGACGGCCAGGAGCACGTGATCGTCAAGCACGAGCCCAACGCGTTCCTCGACACAGGACTCGAGTCGCTGCTGCGGGCCGCAGAGGCCGACGAGATCGTCGTGGCCGGCATGATGACCAGCATGTGCGTGGATGCCACCGTGCGTGCGGCCTCCGACCTCGGCTTCATCGTCGCCGTGGCGCAGGACGCCTGCGCGGCACCCGACCTCACGCTGGGCGAGGTCACCGTGCCGGGTGCGCAGGTGCACACCGCGTTCCTGGCCGCCCTCGAGGGCACGTACGCGCGCGTGGCCCCGGTCGACGCGCTGATCGGCGAACTCGCCGCCGTCTGACTCCGACAATCCGTCCGACGCCTCCGGAATCTCCGACACCGGCCCTCCCCGACACCCCGGATCACCGGCGAGGATGGGAGAAACCAACGCATCGGAGTTGATAACCGTGGGCACGACCGTCTTCGAACGACAGCGGCCGCAGGCATCCGTCATCCGCCACTCCCTCGCCGACACCAGACACTCCGTCTTCTGGCGCGATGACCTGCCCGAGTCCCTCACGCCCGACCGGCCGGCGCTCGTGGGCACGCACCGCGCCGACCTCGTGATCGTCGGCGGCGGCTACACCGGCCTGTGGACGGCGCTGCTCGCGAGCGAGCGCATGCAGGGCGCGAAGATCGTGATCGTCGAGGCGCAGCGCGTCGGCTGGGCGGCCTCTGGCCGCAACGGCGGGTTCTGCGAGTCGAGCCTCACGCATGGCCACGAGAACGGCATGGCCCGGTGGCCGAACGAGATGCCGCTGATCGAGCGGCTGGGCCTGGAGAACCTCGATGCCATCGAGGCGTCCGAGGCGACGTACGGCATGGACTTCCAGTTCGAGCGCACCGGCCAGCTCGCCCCCGCCGTCGAGCCGCACCAGGTGGAGTGGCTCAAGGAGTGGGCTGCCGAGGGCGAGGACGGCGTCGTGTACCTCGACCAGGACGAGGTGCGTGCCTCGGTGAACTCTCCCACCTACCTCGCCGGCGTGTGGGAGCAGCACGCGTGCGGCATGGTGCACCCCGCGCGCATGGCGGCCGAACTCGCCCGCGTGTGCGAGGAACGCGGAGTGGAGATCTTCGAGCGCTCGCACGTGACCGGGCTCAACACCTCCGGCCCCGGGGTGGTCGTCATCACGGAGCAGGGCCGGGTCGAGGCATCCCGAGCCGCTCTCGGAACCAACGTCTTTCCGTCGCTGCTCAAGCGCAACCGCCTGATGACGGTGCCCGTGTACGACTACGTGCTCATGACCGAGCCGCTCTCAGCCGAGCAGCTGGCATCGATCGGCTGGAAGGACCGGCAGGGCATCGGGGATCTGGCGAACCAGTTCCACTACTACCGGATCACTCGCGACAACCGGATCCTGTTCGGCGGGTACGACGCCATCTACTACTACGGGCGCCGCGTCGAGCCGGGCCACGAGCATCGCCCCGAGACGTGGGAGAAGCTGGCGAGCCACTTCTTCACGACGTTCCCGCAGCTGGAGGGCCTGCGCTTCTCGCACCAGTGGGCGGGGGCGATCGATTCGTCGACGCAGTTCACGGCGTTCTTCGGCACCGCGCGCGACCGTCGCGTCGCGTACGCGGCCGGGTTCACGGGGCTCGGTGTCGGGTCGACCCGCTTCGCCGGCGAGGTCATGCTCGACCTGCTCGACGGCGTCTCGAACGAGCGCACCGAGCTCGAGATGGTGCGAAAGCGCCCGATCCCCTTCCCGCCTGAGCCGGCGGCATCCCTCGCCGTGAACACCGTGCGCTGGTCGCTCGCCCGCGCCGACCACAATCTCGGCAAGCGAAACCTGCTGCTGAAGACGCTCGACGCCCTCGGGCTGGGGTTCGACTCGTGATCGTCCCCGGTGTGGAAGTGGATGCCGGCGGCCTCGCGATCCCGTTGCAGCCGTTGCCCGCCGAGCAGGTCGTGTCGGGCTCTCCGTCTGCCGGTTTCGTCGAGCTCACCACCACGGTGGGCGTGTGGGAGCACACGCCCGGTACGTCGACCGACGTCGAGGCAGACGAGGTCTTCGTGGTGCTCTCGGGCTCGGCGACGCTGGCGTTCACCGACCCCGCGCTCTCGCCTGTGGAGCTGCGGGCGGGTTCGGTCGTCCAGCTCACCGCCGGCATGCGCACGGTGTGGACCGTGCACGAGACGCTCCGGAAGGTGTACATCGCCGGCTGACCTGACCTCGGCTGCGGGCTCGTCGCGGCCAGCGCACCGCGCTTCGTCTCGCTGGCGCTCGCTCAGCGACCGGGAGACGGCGAGGGGAGCTCGGGTCCGGACGTTGAGCGAGCGAGGAACGAGCGAGGAGTTCCGGACGTTGAGCGAGCGAGGAACGAGCGAGGAGTTCCGGACGTTGAGCGAGCGAGGAACGAGCGAGGAGTTCCGGTCGTTGAGCGAGCGAGGAACGAGCGAGGAGTTCCGGTCGTTGAGCGAGCGAGGAAGGAGCGAGGAGTTCCGGTCGTTGAGCGAGCGAGGAACGAGCGAGACGAAACGCCCCGGGCTCACGAGCAACCCGCGCCCGCCGCGCACGCCCCGCGCCGCACGGTCGGGTGATAGCGTCGCGCCGTGCGCCTTCGATCCGTGCCTGCGACCGACCGCCCCTGGCGACGTCGCGGCGCCGCCGCGTACGCCGTGACGCGCGTGCGGCGCGCGGTCCGCCCGCCGATCGTCGTGACGCCGCTGGGCCCCGAGGTGCGCAAGCTGGAGGACGTCGCGATCCCGATGCGCGATGGCACGATCCTGCGCGCGAACGTCTACCTGCCCCGCGACGGCGGGCCGGTTCCCGCGCTGCTGTGCGCCCATCCCTACGGCAAGGACGCGCTGCCCCGGTCGCGCGGACGCGGGTGGCGCATCAACCCGCAGTTCCGAATCCTTCGCCAGACCGGCCCCGTCCGCATCTCGGACGAGACGAGCTGGGAGGCGCCCGATCCGGCGCAGTGGGTGCCGCGCGGATACGCCGTGGTCAACCTCGATCTGCGAGGCGCGGGCCGCTCGGACGGCGTCGGGTCACTGCTGAGCGACGCCGAGGCGCAGGACGTGTACGACGCCACGGAGTGGATCGCGCGACAGGACTGGTGCAGCGGCGGCGTCGGGATGCTCGGGGTGTCGTATCTGGCGATCTCGCAGTACAAGGCCGCTGCCCTGCGCCCGCCGCACCTGCGGGCGATCGTGCCCTGGGAGGGCTTCACCGACGCCTACGACGACTTCTTCTATCCGGGCGGTGTGCGGGAGGTCGGCTTCTCGCGCCTGTGGACGACCGTCATGCGGCGGTCGACGCGCATGTCGCCCGACCTCGGCAGAGAGGCGGCGGCGCGCCCGGACGATGACGCGTGGTGGCGATCGCTCGCCCCCGACCTCGCACGCATCCAGACGCCGATGCTCGTGTGCGGCAGCTTCTCGGACGCGAACCTGCACACCCGCGGCAGCTTCCGCGCGTTCGCCGAGACCTCTTCGGCCGACCGGCATCTGTACACGCACCGCACCGGCAAGTGGGCTGCGTTCTACAGCCAGGAGGCCATGGCCGTGCAGCAGGCGTTCCTCGACGCGCACCTCAAGGGCATCCCCGCCGACCTGCCGCGTGTGCGCCTGGAGGTGAGGGATCGTGGCGACCGCATCCACGACGTGCGGCACGAACAGTCGTGGCCGCCGCGCGGACGACTGCTGACGCTTCACCTGCGTGCGGACGGACGGCTGTCGCCCTCGCCGGCCGAGGCCGAGGCATCCCTCGAGTTCCCCTCGCGGCGGCGGGCCGCGCGGTTCTCGTGGACCTTCGCCGACGACACCGAGGTGACCGGAGAGGTGCGCCTTCGGCTGTGGGTGAGCGCCGCCTCGGACGGGCCGGTGTCGCTGTTCGCCGGGCTGTCGAAGTGGACCGGTGGCGAGTTCGTGCCGTTCGAGGGCTCGTACGGCTTCGGCCGGGACCTCGTCACGACAGGGTTCGGCCGCGCCGTGGTGGGCCGCCAGCCGCGCGAGGTCGAGATCACGCTCGCGCCCTCGGCGACGTTCTTCCGCGCCGGGGACGAGATGCGACTGCATGTCGGCGGGCGCCAGCTGTCACCGCGCAACCCGCTGTGGGGCGGCTTCCCCGCACTGTACCGATCGAGCCGGCGCGTCCAGATCCGGCTCCACTCCGGTCCCGAGCACGCGCAGGTGCTGGAGCTGCCCGTCGCAGACCGCGGCCGGTGAGGCGCGGCGAGAGACTCAGTACGGCTCGCAGGCGAAGCCGTCGCCATCGCGGTCGAGGTCGTACACGTCATTCCCGACGACTCGGGCGATGCCGTCGAAATAGGCGGGGCCGTTCCCGCTGCCGCCCGCGCAGTCGACGTCGCTGGAGATCGGAACACACGCGTCCGCGTAGTTCGGGTCGCAGCCGCCTACCGGCGCTGCGGGCGCGGGCGCAGGCGGCGGAGGCGGAGCGACGTACGTGCCGACCGCGATGACCTGCGTCACCGGCTCACGCGTCACCGTCTCGGCGACCAATTCGCGGCTGACCTCCTCGCCGTCGAGGAGATGTACCCGGTAGGTCAGGGTCTTCTCTCCGTCCTGCCCTGCGGTACGCACCTGCGTCTGACCGGACGGGATCGTGGCGTCGTCCACCCGGCTCTCGGTGAAGGGGATCGGCTCCGTCACGACCTCATCGCGCGTGGTCGCGACAGCGGTCGGCGTGGGCGTCGGCATCGGGTCCTCCATCCGTTCCGGCGATGAACCGGAGCCCGCGAACGGCACTGCCTCGACGGACGACTTCGTTCCGGAGTTGCCGATCGTCGCCGCGCTCACGCTGCCGGCGACAAGGAGCACGGCCGCCGCTGCCGCGGTCACGCCGATCGCGGCCTTCCGTGTGGTCAACCGCAGCCAGGTGGGGGTGCCCTTCGCGAGAGCAACAATCCCGGTGACCAGCACCGCCAGTGCGACGGCCACCAGGACAGGCGCGATCAGCATCAGCACGCCTATCGCGGCGACGGCGATGAGCATCCACACCCACCACGCCATGCGGCGCCGAGAGCGCGCGGGCGACTCCGCCGGGGGAAGGGGCTCACTCCAGCTCGCACCGTCACGGCCGACACGATCCGTCCACGCGGCGCCATCCCACCATCGGTATCGGCCGCCATCGACCGGATCCGAGTACCACCCAGCTGGCTGTGTCGTCATCGCTTCTCCCCAGAAACCCACCCGACCCTAGCCGAAGAGCGGTCGTGCGTCTCGACCGAGCAGACGACGGCTCCGAGACATTGGCGAATGCTGATCCCACCTTGATCGAGGGCTGAGAAGCACCCGGTGAGGCGGCGAAACGCGACCAGTGACTCGCACCGGGACGTCGGCGCGCCTTCGTTCGCGGGAATGGGCCCTGCCCCTCGGTGCGACGATGGAGCAATGCGTGCTGTCGTCTACGACGCCTTCGGCGTCACGCCCGAGGTTCGTGACGTGCCGAGGCCGGCGGCTCCCGACGGCGGAGTCGTCGTCGAGGTGCGGGCCACCGGGCTGTGCCGCAGCGACTGGCACGGCTGGGCGGGGCATGACGACGACATCTCGCTGCCGCACGTGCCGGGGCACGAACTCGCGGGCGTGATCGCCGAGGTGGGAGAAGGCGTGTCGGACTGGCGCGTCGGCGACCGCGTCACGGTGCCCTTCGTGTGCGGCTGTGGACGCTGCGAGTGGTGCCGGCAGGGCGACGCGCAGGTGTGCCCGAGCCAGACGCAGCCCGGCTTCACGCACGACGGGTCGTTCGCCGAGTTCGTCGTGCTGCACGCGGCGGACGCGAACCTGGTGGCGATCCCCGAGTCGGTGAGCTTCGAGGCCGCGGCTGCCCTGGGCTGCCGGTTCGCCACGGCGTATCGCGGGCTGGTCGGGCGCGCCCGCCTGCGGCGCGACGAATGGGTCACGGTCGTCGGCGCCGGTGGTGTCGGCCTCAGCGCTGTCATGATCGCGAAAGCGCTGGGCGCCCGGGTGGTCGCTGTCGATCGCAACGAGGCGGCGCTGGGTGCGGCATCCCTTCTCGGCGCCGATCACACCGTGAACGCCGACGGTCGCGACGTTCCCGCGATCGTGCGCGACCTCACCGACGGCGGGGCCCACGTGTCGGTGGATGCCGTCGGCAGCGAGCAGACCTGCACAGATGCGATCCACAGCCTGCGCCGACGCGGACGCCACGTGCAGATCGGCCTGCTGCCGCCGGTCGACGGGCACCCGCGCGTCCCCATGTCGCGCGTGATCGGCTGGGAGCTCGACCTGCTCGGCAGCCACGGCATGGCCGCGGCCGACTACCCGGGGATGATGGCGCTCATCGAGTCCGGCGCGCTGCAGCCCGAGTCGCTCATCGAGCGCGTCGTGGGACTCGCGGATGCGGCAGCGCTGCTGCCGACGGTCGACCGGGCGACGCCGGCCGGCATGACGATGATCGATCCGCGGCGCCCCTGACGCCCCGCAGCTCGCCCCTTCAACAGGTCAACCGCCCTTCCGCAGGAGATCTGGCACCGCACCCTCCTGAACAGGCGCGGTTGACCTGTTGAAGGGCCGCGATCCGCGTCCGGCCGACCTCCGCACGGCCGACGGCGTGCGTCGCTCGCGTCAGCTGCGCGCGGAGAACTGCAGGCGCAGTACGCCGAGGTCGCTGCGGTCGGCGACCCCCGGAAGCAGGTTCATCATCAGGATCGATGCGCGCAGCCCGGCGGACGTCTGGGCGACGTACGGGGAACGGCTGAGCATTATGCGCTCGACCAGCCTGAGTCGTGGGTGCCACTGCTCGGGAACGTGCGGATCGTCGAAGGCGGTCCCGCCGCTGATGTCGATCCCGAGGTCGCGGATCGCGCGGACGCGCGGCATCAGGCGCTGCGCCAGCGTCGTGTAGCCGTTCATCAGCAGCTCGCCTTCCGGGGCGTGGTCGATGAGGCGGTGGACCACTGCCGCCGAGTCGTCGGGGCGCAGGAACGGAAAGAAGCCGTCGGCGACGATGACCAGCGGCCGGTCTGCGGGCAGCCGCGAGACCCATTCGGCACTCGTCGCGTCGACCGCGAGCTCATGGACGTTCTCGGCTCGCCCATCGCCCGACAGACGGCGTCGCAGGTCGAGGATCTGCCCGAAGTCGATGTCGAACCAATCGACGTCGGGGCCTGGCATGATGCGGTGCGAACGGTCATCCAGCCCCGCCCCGAGGTCGACCACGACGGCGTCGGGGTGCACGGCGAGGAACTGTCGCACCCAGTCGTCGAGGTGCCGACCTCGCATCGCCACGGTGAACGCCTCCTTCTGCGGCAGGCCGAGCGCCTCCCAGTCGACGTCCAGCCCGTCTCGCACGCGGCACGCCCACGTGTCTCCGAGGATCGGGTCGGCGTGCTCGGCGTCGCGTGCGCGCGACAGGATCGGGAGCAGCGCGGAACGCTCCACGCCACTCAGCCCAGCAGGGATCGCGAGGCGTGCGCCGCTCACGACGTGACCGCCGGAGCGAGCGCGTCCGCGACGAGTTCGCCGACGAACCCTTCGTCGCGCGAGTCGACCGCGCAGACCAGTTCGAGACACAGTGCGAGATGCTGCTCGGCCGACGCGCCGGCGCGCAGCCAGCCGCGTCGCTCCGCCGCGCGGAACCACTCCGCGATGAGGTCGGCGGCCGGGTCGGTCGTCTCGGGCCGAGCGGAGTGGAAGGCGACCCATCCCGCGGCCCGCTCCCAGGCGAGCATCCCGCGCGCAGTCGGGTCGCTCTCCAGGAGTCGCTGAGTGCCGACGGCGAGATCGCGGACGAGAGCGCGGAACTGCGCACCGTCGGCGATGCCGTCGGGATACTGCGACGCGATCCGGGCGCGCGCGGCGGTCGCCGCTTCGGCGATCTCGGCGAGCGCTGCCGTGTACAGCCCCGCCTTGTCGCCGAATCGCTGAAACAGCAGCGCCTTGTTCACTCCGGCACGTGCGGCGATCCGGTCGACGCGTGCGCCCTCGAATCCGTGGGTCGCGAACTCCTCCCGGGCAGACGCGCGAATCCTCGCGGTGCTCGCCGTCGCATCTCGACGTGCGGGTGTCGACATCCCTCTGCACCCTTCTAAATAACTAACCAGTTAGTTATACCGTCACGCGCGCGCACCGTCAAGAGTCCCGCCCCGCCGTCGCACGACCGGGGCCGCGGTCAGCGCCCCGCCGACCTCCGCACCAGCAGCGCCAGATGCAGGGCGGTCTGGGTCTCGCCGTCGTCGAGGTCCGAGCCGAGCAGCTCCTCGATGAGGGCGAGACGCTGGTAGAACACCGAGCGCGAGAGATGAGAAGCGGATGCCGCGGCCGTGCGGTTTCCCGGATGCGCGAGCATCGCCTCCAGGACGTCGAGCAGATCGCCCGAGCGTGCGAGGTCGTGCGAGATCAAGGGCGCCAGCATGCGCTCGCCGTGCTCGAGCACGCGGTGGTCGTCGCGGAGCGCGGCGACCAGCTGCACGAGCGGCCGATTCTCGGAGCGTCGCAGGTACGGGCCCCGGCCCGACCGGCGACGCCGGCCGCCGGCCAGATCCACGGCCTCGTGGACCGAAGCGAGCGCCTCCTCGATCCCCGCGGCTGCACGTCCTACCGCCACGACGACGCGCTCGATGTCGGCGGCATCCACCACTGCGCGCACGAGCCCCAGCACCGCGGCATCGTCGAACGACGCGTCCGGCGGCAGTGACACCAGCAGCGTGGCGCCCACGCCGCCCGCCGGGGCCGAGCCGGCGAGCGCTCGCCCGCGCAGGGTTCGGGCGGCGGCATCCACTTGCTCCGTCGCGACGGGGGCGCCCGAGATCACGACACCGTACAGGCGCGACCCGCGCAGCGGCAGCCCGGCCGCTTCGAGGCGGGCGGCGGCTCCCCCGACACCGGCGAAGCGGCCGGCCAGCAGGCCGTCGACCAGGCGGCGACGGCCGATGCGCGCCCACTCGTCGGCGTCGCCATCGGCGAGGCGGCCGACCGCCAGCGCGATCGCACCCTGCTCGAGCACGGCCGTCCGCCCGGCGGCGTGGTCGGGCCCCGGCAGGGCGATGAGGTTGCCCCAGCGGATGCCGCGCGCCTCGACGGGCACGATGAGCCAGTCGTCGGGGGCCGGCGCCCCACCGCGTTCACGCCGAGCCGCGAGACGGCGGTGGGCGGACCGGGACTGGAGCTCCCACTCGGTGAAGAGGTCCTCCTCCAGTGCGAGCGGGACCTCGGCGGCGACCACCTCGTAGCCGAGGTTCTCGAGCACGACGGGCGCCCCGAGTGTCTGTGCGAGCTGGTGGACGATGAAATCGGCGGGCGACCCGCGCAGCACGAGGGCGGTGAAGCGCTCGCGCACCTCGTCGCGCGCGCGCAGCGCGTCGGTCTGCCCGGTGATGATGCGGCTGTGCACCGCCTCGGTGAGGGCGACGAACTTCACCTCGCGGTGCAGGACGACCAGCGCGAGGCCCCGCTCCCGGGCCGCATCGACGAGGACAGCCGGCACGTAGTGGTAATGCGTGCCCAGCTCCAGCACGAGGCCGGAGAGACCGGCATCCACCAGCTCGTCGATGAAGCGACGGAGGTCGGCAGGCTCGGCAGGCCACGACGATCCGGTCGACAGCAGCAGCTCGCCGCCGTCGAGCAGGCGCGCGACGCCGGCGCTGTCGGAGACATGCACCCAGCGCACCCGCGCTTCCAGTGCCTCGTCGCCGACGAGCACCTCGGGCACACCGTCGGCGACCGCCTCGAGCGCGATCACCTCGCGCACCGTGGGCAGGGTTTCGTTTGCGGATCGTTCGGCCGGACGATCCGTATGGATCACTCGATCTTCGCGACGGTCGGGCACCGTTGCCGCCTCTTCTTGTCTGACAGGCTGGGACCCGTCAAGCCTAGGGGATCGCCACACGATCTGTCCGACACCGAAGGAACCGCCCGATGACCACCGTCGAAACCACCGTCGCGCCCACGTCTGAGAGCACCGACCTCCGCGTGATCCCGCACTGGATCGACGGCGCCGAGCGTCCATCGACGAGCGGACGCACAGCCCCGGTCTACAACCCCGCGACCGGTCAGGTGACCGCCCACGTCGCGCTCGCCGATCAGGCCGAGATCGACGCCGCCATCGCCTCCGCGCGCGCCGGCTACGCGGCCTGGAGCGGCTACTCGATCGCCCGGCGTCAGGCGGTGCTCTTCGCGTTCCGCGAGCTGCTGAACTCCCGCAAGCGGGAGCTCGCAGAGATCATCACATCCGAGCACGGCAAGGTGCTCTCGGACGCCATGGGCGAGATCCTCCGCGGCCAGGAGGTCGTCGAGCTCGCGTGCGGCTTCCCGCACCTCATCAAGGGCGCGTATTCCGAGAACGTGTCGACCGGCATCGACGTGTACTCGACCAAGCAGCCCCTGGGCGTCGTCGGCATCATCTCGCCCTTCAACTTCCCCGCCATGGTGCCGATGTGGTTCTTCCCCATCGCGATCGCGGCCGGCAACGCCGTCGTGCTGAAGCCGTCCGAGAAGGATCCGTCCGCCGCCCTGTGGCTGGCCGCGCTGTGGAGGGAGGCGGGCCTCCCGGACGGCGTCTTCACCGTCCTGCAGGGCGACAAGCTCGCGGTCGACGGCCTGCTCACGAGCCCGGACGTCGAGTCGATCAGCTTCGTCGGGTCGACCCCGATCGCCCAGTACATCTACGAGACCGCCTCGAAGCACGGCAAGCGCGTGCAGGCCCTCGGCGGTGCGAAGAACCACATGCTGGTGCTGCCCGATGCCGATCTCGATCTCGTCGCCGACTCCGCCGTCAACGCCGGCTACGGCGCGGCCGGCGAGCGCTGCATGGCCATCTCGGTGGTGCTGGCCGTCGAGCCGGTGGCTGACGAGCTGATCGCGAAGATCCAGGAGCGCATCGGCCGCCTGCGCATCGGCAACGGCGCCGGGGTCGACGGTGTCGAGCCCGACATGGGACCTCTGATCACCGGCATCCACCGGTCGAAGGTGTCGGAGTACGTCGACATCGCCGAAGCCGACGGCGCGGAGGTCGTCGTCGACGGCCGCGGATTCCAGGTGGATGGCGCGGAGGACGGGTTCTTCTTCGGCCCGACGCTGCTGGACCGGGTGCCGACCACGAGCCGCGCCTACACCGAGGAGATCTTCGGCCCGGTGCTGTCCGTGGTGCGCGTGCAGTCCTACGACGAGGGCCTCGAGCTCATCAACTCCGGGCAGTTCGGCAACGGCACGGCGATCTTCACGAACGACGGCGGGGCGGCCCGCCGGTTCCAGAACGAGGTGCACGTCGGCATGATCGGCATCAACGTGCCGATCCCCGTGCCGGTCGCGTATCACTCGTTCGGCGGCTGGAAGAAGTCGCTGTTCGGCGACGCGAAGGCGTACGGCGTGCACGGCTTCGACTTCTTCACCCGCGAGAAGGCCATCACGAGCCGCTGGCTCGACCCCGCCAGCCACGGCGGCATCAACCTCGGCTTCCCCCAGAACAACTGATCCGCGAACGCGTTTCGTCTCGCTTCGCTCGCTCAACGACCGGGTAAAGGAACCCCGATGACTGACACACTCCTTGCCGACCTCGAGGCCGACGCGCGCGTGCGCGCGGACGACCGCGGGCACGTGTTCCACTCGTGGAGCGCTCAGGCGCTCATCGACCCGCTGCCTGTGGCGGGCGGCGAGGGCTCGACGTTCTGGGACTACGCGGGCAACGCGTACCTCGACTTCAGCTCGCAGCTGGTGAACCTGAACCTCGGGCACCAGCATCCCGATCTCGTCCGCGCGATCCAGCAGCAGGCGGGCAGGCTCGCGACGATCCAGCCGTCGATGGCGAACGATGTGCGGGGCGAGCTCGCCCGGCGCATCGCCCAGGTCGCCGGCGACGGGTTCGAGAAGGTGTTCTTCACCAACGGCGGCGCCGACGCCAATGAGAACGCGGTGCGCATGGCGCGGCTGTTCACCGGCCGCCGCAAGATCATGTCGATGTACCGCAGCTACCACGGCAACACGTCGACCGCGATCTCGTTGACCGGCGACCCGCGCCGTTGGCCGAACGAGCCGGCCGACGGCTCGATCGTGCACTTCCACGGCCCGTACCCGTACCGCTCGTCCTTCCACTCCGACAGCCCCGAGCAGGAGACTGCGCGCGCCCTGGAGCACCTCGAGCAGACGATCGTGCTCGAAGGAGCGGGCACGATCGCCGGCATCCTGATCGAGACGATCGTCGGCACCAACGGCGTCCTCGTGCCGCCGCCCGGGTACCTCGCGGGTGTGCGCGAGCTGTGCGACAAGTACGGCATCGTCTACATCGCCGACGAGGTGATGGTGGGCTTCGGGCGCGTGGGCGAGTGGTTCGCGTTCCAGGCGTTCGGCGTGCAGCCCGACCTGATCACCTTCGCGAAGGGCGTCAACTCGGGCTACGTGCCGCTCGGCGGCGTCGTCATCTCGGACCGCATCGCGTCGCACTTCGACACCCTGTCGTTCCCCGGCGGCCTCACCTACTCGGGCCACCCGCTCGCGTGCGCGGCGGGCGTCGCGACGTTGGAGGTGTTCGAGCGCGACGGCATCCTCGAGCGCGTCCGCGACCTCGGCGCGCGGGTCGTCGAGCCGCGGCTGCGGGCGATCGCCGAGCGCCACCCCTCCGTCGGCGACGTGCGCGGCCTCGGCCTGTTCTGGGCGATCGAGCTCGTCAAGGATCGCGAGACGCGTGAACAGCTGGTCCCTTTCAATGCGAGCGGAGTGGATGCCGCACCCGTCGCCGCGGTGGCGGCGGCGTGCAAGCGCGACGGCGTGTGGCCGTTCACGCACTTCAACCGCCTGCACGTGGCGCCTCCGCTGGTGATCACGGAGGACGAGCTGGAACGCGGCCTCGACGTGATCGACCGTGCGCTGTCGGTCGCCGACGAGCACGTGGCGCGCTGACGGCATCCCGCCGCGAAGGACCCGCATCCGCACGGATGCGGGTCCTTCGTCGTGCGTGGCCGAATCGTTCCGATGCGCGGGAATAGACAGGCCCTGCCGGAGGTTGTTCCTGTACTCAGCCCTATGTGGGGCTGCAGGAGGGGACTGTGGGCAAGAACTACATCGACATCGAGAACGACCAGGGCGAGACGCTGCGCTACCGCAAGCACGTCAACGGTCGTGGCCTGATCGCGCATGGAGCGAAGGTGCACCCGAGCGCCATCGTCGAAGCGGGGGCGTATGTCGAACCGGGCGTCCAGATCGCGGCGGGCGCTCACGTCGGCCGCGGCGTCTGGGTCGAGACGGACGCCGTCATCGGACCCAACGCCGTCATCGAGCCGCACGCGCACATCGGCCCGCGCGCAGCGATCGGCCCGAAGGCCAAGATCGGCGTGCGCACGCAGGTCGGGCATGACGCCCGCGTCGCCGGCGGCTCTCTGATCGGCGACGACGTGACGATCGCCGACGGCGAGCGCGTCGCCACCGACAAGCGAGGACTGCGCCTGGCGGCGTGAGCCCGTCCGCGGTTGCCGCGGCAACCGCGGCGACCTCGCCACCCTGTGGACAACGCACGGCAGGGTACTCCCGCCGAAGCTAGCCTGGCGCCATGCACGATGACCGGCGCCCGCGCGCTCGTGGAGCGAAGGCGCTCATCGTGGTGGCGACGATCCTCGTCGTCCTCGCCCTCGCTGCTCTCGGATGGCTGCCGTCGGGCGGCGGCCCCGGTTCCGTCCGCAATGGGGATCTCGGACGACGGATGCCGCTGCCCGGCCTCATGCCGACGACACCTGCCGGCGCGCTTGAGGCCGGACGGGAGGCGGCGGGTGGCGGCATCCCCTCGCGCCCGGATGATGCCGACGACCTCACTGTCACGTACGTGTTCGACGGAGACACGATCGAGGTCGCAGATCCGTCGACCGACGAGCGCGTGCGGGTGCGGCTCATCGGCATCGACACCCCTGAGGGCACGCCGGCGCCGGAGTGCTGGGCCGACGAGGCGCGTGCGCATCTCGCCGCGCTGCTGCCCGAGGGCGCGACGGTGTGGGCCGCGCCCGACGCCGAGCTGCATGACCGCTACGGACGTGACCTGCGGTACCTCTGGACCGACGACGGCCGGTTCGTCAACTACGAGCTCGTCGCGGCGGGCGACGCCGAGGCACTCCGCATCGCGCCCAACACCGCCCACGCGGAGCTGTTCGCTTCGGCTCAGGCTGAGGCCGAGGCATCCCGAGCCGGACAGTGGGGCGCGTGCAGCTGAGCCCGGCTCACGCGAACGGGAACAGCACGAACGCGATGAGCGGAAGCGTCCCCTGGATGAGTGCGGGCCGCACGTACTTGAGCCCCGTCGTCACGAGCACGAGCGCGGCCCCGACCATCGAGCCGAGCGCGAACAGCACCAGCGCGATGCCACCTCCCGCGTAGAAGAGCACGATCCCGATCACGACGCCGATCGCGAGGAACAGGTTGTAGAACCCCTGGTTGTACGCCATCGGCTTCGTGATCTCTGCCGCCGCCTGGTCGGCGACGCCGAACCGCTTCCAGATCTTGGGCTGCGTCCACTGGACGCTCTCCATCACGAAGATGTACACGTGCAGCAGCGCCGCCAGCGCCGCGAAGACCGTCGCGAGAATGCCCACCATGAGCGAACGATATCGCCCCGGCTACGCTGATCGGTATGGCGAAGGGCGGGTCGGGCAAAGGACGGGGG
>NZ_JAEUAW010000023.1 GCF_019511665.1 Microbacterium jejuense | reverse complement strand
GGGTCGGGGTCGGGGTCGATCGGGAGCCGGCGCGGGCGCTGCGGCCTTGGCTGCGGGCGGCTGTCGACATGGCGACCGCGGGTCTACTGGCCCTGGACCTCGCGCGCGGGACGGGATCGGTGACGCGCGCGGACGTCGAGGCTGCCCTGGGCCGCGCCGAGGGGCACCACGCGAAGGTCGCGGTGGACGTGGTGCCGCAGTTCGTGCGGGCGGTGCTGGAGCGCGCGGCGGTTCCCAGCGGAGACGGCTGACGTCGCGCCGGCCGCATGGGATCCGGCGGAACAGGTCCGTCATGCTCGCATGACCATCCCGGAGCTCGACGCGGCGATCGCGCGCGGCGAGATCGTCGATCCCTCGCTGATCGTCGCGCGTGCCTGCGCCGCGGCGCAGGGACTTCTGCCTCCGCTGGGTGCGGCGGCGTCGTAGCGATCGCGTGGGCCTGGCATCCGGTTCACCTCCGCATCGCGATTCTCTCGCGGCGGACCGTCGGGGATTTCGTGGCGGGGCGCCAGCGGGCTTGCGCGTCCCACCACGATGGGCCGCGCACGTGGGGGATGCCGTCGATCATGCGGATCTGCCAGCCGCCGGTGTCGATGGTGCGGTGGTGGAACCAGCACAGCAGCACGCCGTTGTCGGTGTGGGTCGGGCCGCCGCGGGAGTGTTCGTGCACGTGGTGGATCTCGCACCATTGCGGCGGTACATCGCACCCCGGGATGAGGCATCCGCCGTCTCGGAGGGTGATCGCGCGGCGCTGGTGGTGAGTGAAGATCCGGTCGATCGTGCCGAGGGACACCACGCGGCCGCTCGCGCTCAGCACCGCGCGCTGCACTGCACCGGTGCAGGCGATGTGTCGGGCGGCCGTGATGGAGATCGGCTGGTCGCGGCCGGGCAGGTGCGCAGAGCCTCGGTCAGTGGCGAGATCTTCTTCGCGCACGTGGACGACGAGCGTGGGTGCGGCACCGCCGAGCGTGGGGAGCTGACCGGATGCCGCCGCCGCGCTGAGCAGCACCGCCAAGGCATCGTGCCGCTTCTGGGCGGCGGTGCGTGTGTCGGCTGCCGCATCGGACGGGTTGCTGCTGTCGGCGCTGTCGACATTCTCGGCGAAGCAGGGTCCCGGTGCGGGCGCGCCGTCGACCCTCGGGTTGAGGATGCTGTCGAGGCCGAGCTCGAGCTGCGCGGCGACTTCGGGCAGCAGCCCGCCGCGCACGGGCACCAGCCCGTCGTCGCCTCGTCGCCCGACCGTGAAGCCGCGCCTGCGCATGGAGCGGTGCTCGGCGGGCTCGGCACCGTCCTGGTCGAGGTAGGTCGCCCACACCTGGGCCATGGCCCGCGCCTCGTCCGCCGAGACCGGCCCCCCAGACTCGACGCCCTCCCCGGAACAGGCGGCCGAGAGCTCTTCGTCCGCCGCGAGCAGCTGCTCGCGCCCGATGAGCGCTCCTCGGAAGGCGCCCGCCACCGCGACCAGGCCATCCAGCCCCGTGTGCCCGGAGATCAGCGCGTCCCGCATTCCTGGGAACTCCGCAGGCAGCAGCTCTCCGGTGGAAGGCGCGACGGATCGTCGCACCGCCTTCGCGGCCAGGACGATCTCGGATGCGGTCAGCGACGACACGCGGGTCGCCCGCTGCACGAGCTCGTCGGTGCTGCGACACCCGTGGCGGGTGGTGGTGCGGTCGGGACGGGGTGTCATGTCGTCGCGATCGATGAGGGCCGCGACGGCTTCGACGATCACCGCCTCAGCCAGCTGTCGCAGCCGTGCCGCGACCGCCAGGGTCGACAGCACCTCGGCGTCGTCCACAGCTCGCATCCCGTCGCCGGCGACAGCGTGTGAGACATCCTCGGCAAGCGCATCACCCAGGTCGGCGAGCGTCGCGGCGAGGGTTGTCATGCATCCATTCTGGCGGGGGCCTCCGACATCGAAAGCCCCAGGTCGCATGGGGTTTACGACCTGTGGAGTACGCCACCGAACCCGTCCCGAGATGACGTCTGTGGAGGAGACGCCGACGCCGCGGCCGCCAGCGAGCCGGCGCCGATCAGCCGGCCAGGGCCACCGGCATCCCGTCGAGGGTCAGGTCGAAATCGGGGTCGTCGAAGCGGACCCGGAGTGCCGCCTCATGACGGTCGCTGCGCCACCGCAGGACGAGCGACGCGACGTCGGGGGCGTCCCACGAGAAGGCGCCCGCGAAGACCGGGTGCCGGCGCAGCTGCGCGAGGGCGAGCTGCCCGCGCGTGACGTCGGTGTCGAGCGCGCGCCGCACCTCGTCGGGGGTGTAATGGTGGCGGTTGACGTCGCGGCCCTGACCCGTGCGCGCGAACAGCTCGCGATCGTCGAGCCCGCCGAGCAGGCCGACGTAGTAGAACTGCGGCTCGCCGGGCAGGAAGACCTGCAGCGCCCGGGCGAGCAGCATCCGCCGCGTGTCGCCGCCGAGCACGCTGAAGAACGTCGCGTTGATCTGGTGCGGCAGCGTCATCCAGGCCGGGATGACGGATGCCGCCGTCGAATGCCCGCCGGTGGCGTCGGCCGCGCGGGCGAAGACCGTCGCCATCTCGTCGTGCGACAGCATCCCCTCGCGGTCGCGGGCCGGCCCGGCGTCGATCACGCCGATCCCGTCGTGCGTGTCGAGGACCGTGACGGCGTTCGAGGGACGGATGCCGAGCCACGTCGCCAGGCGGTCGCTGCGGCCGGTCGCCAGTGCGTGGAGCAGCAGGGGAGGGAAGGCGAAGTCGTACACGAGGTCCACGAGGGGAGCGATCGCCTGCTGCTGCGTGTGGTGCGCGTGCACCTCGACCAGGACGCGCATGCCGCGGGCGCGGATGAGCGCCGCCGCCTCGGCCACGAAATCGAGCGTCTGCGGGGTCATGAACGAGTCGGTGCCGGGCGTCTTGACGGCGTATCCGACCGCGTCGAGGCGCACGGTTCCGACCCCGCCCGCCGCGAGGGTGTCGGCGAGCCGCTCGAGGTACGCGATGCCCGCGGGATGAGTCACGTCGATGTCGACCTGCGTGGGCATGAACGTCGTCCACACCAGCCGGCGCGTGCCGTCGGCGGCGCGGTACGGCGTGAACGGCAGCCCCGGCCGCGGCCGGTAGAACGCGGTGATGTCGGACTCGCTCGCGCGACCGGGGAACACGCGATCGAACGTCAGGAACATGCCATTGTGCGACGACGCCGAGCCGCGGGCGAGCCAGTCCTCGAACTCGGCCGAGCGGTTCGACACGTGGTTGACGATGAGGTCGGCGGTCACCTCGTGCGTCTCGGCGATGCCGCGGACGTCGCTCCACGTTCCCAGCCGCGGGTCCACGGCTGTGTGGTCGATGGGGTCGAACCCGGTGTCGTCGCCGTCGAAGGGTGTGAAGAACGGCAGCACGTGAGTGCCCGAGAACGCCGACAGCTCGTGCGAGAGCAGTCGCGCGAGGCCCGGCAGGTCTCCGGCGAGCCGGTCGGCGTACGTCAGCAGCGAGACCCCCGTCATGACGTGAGGCTCTCGACGAAGCGGCTGGCGCCGGACTCTGGCGACGTCAGCACACGCGGGTCGTCGCCGGCGCCGGTCGCCATCGACGCCTGCGCGAGCACGATGACGTCCACCCCCGGCGCCGCCGCGATCGCCTCCGCGATCAGCCGGTCGTGGCGGGCGAGGTCTCCCGCGGCGCGCGCCTCGGCCGCTCCGGCCACCACGTGGGCGGTGACCTCGACGTCGCCGCCCGCCGCCGCGCGCACGAGCCGGCTGGTGGGCCCGAGCGTCGCGGCGAGCGTGGCGAGGACGAGGATGCCGCGGCCACCGCCGCGCGCCCGCTCGGCGGCCTCGGCGGCCATGGCCGCGTCCACGCGCACGAGCGGCACACCGACGGCCGCTGCGGCATCGGTCGCCGCCTCGCCGATCGAGGAGCACGTGACGAGCACCGCCTCGGCGCCCGCATCGCGCAGCGCGCCGAGGTGCGTCCGCAGGTCGGCCGCGACGTCGTGGGTGATGCCGCCCGCGACCGCGCGCGACAGCAGCGACGCGTCGGCGACGTGGACGATGTCGAGGTCGCCGCGGCGGCCGGCGAGGAGAGTCTGGAACACCGGCACGAGCGCCGGCACCGTGTGCAGGACGCCGACCCGCACGCTCACGCGCCCGGCTCCGCGCTCGCGCCCGGCTCGGCGGTCGTGCCCGGCTCCGCCGTCGCGCCCGGCTCCGCCGTCGCACCCGGCTCCCCGGTCGCGCTCCCTGCGCTCCAGTCGCGCCACGGCCTCGCGGTCTCGTCGACGATGTCGCCCAGGGCCTTCAGCCGATCGACCGAGCGGGCGCGCAGCCCCTCGCGCACATCCGTCGTGCCGACGATGTCGCTCCACAGGGCGCGGCCGGCCAGGAAGCCGCTCGCCCCCTCGAGGCATGCCGCGCGCACGGCGTCCGCGAAGCGGTCGCGGTCGACGCCCTGCGACAGCACGACCCACGGTCCCGTCATGCAGGCGTCGAGGTCGGCGCTCGCCGCCCGCTGCGCGCGTTCGTCGCCGGCACCGGCCAGCGGCACCTGCGCCTTGTACAGGTCCGGGTGCAGCGCCGCGAGCTCTCGTGCGGCCTCCCGGATCGCGGCATCCGTGTCGAAGGCGTCCTCGCCGGGCGCCGCGCGCACGACCGGCTCGAGCACCGACAGCACACCGTGCGCGCGCGCGACCTCGATGAACCGCGCGGCGAGCGCGACGCGGGCCTTGCGACGCTCGTCGCGGCGCCAGATGAGCAGCAGCTTCAGCGCGTCGACGCCCGCCGGGATCGCGGCGATCGCGTCCTCGTCGAGCGTCGTGTCCTCCACCGGACCGCCGTCGGCCTGGTCGAGGGCGTCCACGGCGAGGATCAGGCCGGTCGACTCGGGCACCGCCGCGCTCACGCGATCGAATCCGAACTGCCGGTCGGCGAGGAAGCCGGACGCGTACGGCGCGAGCTCGCTCGCAACGGCGACCTTGAAGTCGATCAGCACGTCGTCGTCGGGACGACCCCGACCGGCGAGATCGAACATATGGCGCAGGCTCTCGCGCTGGTCCATCGCGACCATGGCGAAGGCGGCGGACGGGCGGGCGATGGCGTCGAGGGTGGTCATGATGCTCCTTCGAGGGCGGTGTCGAGAAACCGCCGGTAGGCGTGGTCGAGGTCGGGGGCGCTCGCCGGCACGACGTGGTCGCGGGCGAGCGAGAGCTGATCGGATGCCGCACCCGCACGCACCGCGGCGAGCAGGGCCGCGCCGGCCGCGACCGCTTCGGCGCAGGCGGTCGTGAACGTCGTCGTGCCGGCCGCCGCGGCGAGCGGCGCCCAGGACGGCACCCGCTGCGCGAGGGAGCCGAGGACGGTGAGGTCGGTCGCGGCGGAGCCCGCGAGCAGGTCGGCCGTCTCGCGCATCCACCGCGCGTGGAACACGAGACCCTCCAGCACGGCACGCACCCGGTCTTTCCCGTCGCGTGCGGCGCCGCTCTCGACGACGTTCGCGGCGGGGTCCGGGCGCGGGCACTGCCGGCCCGACGGGTACGGCAGCACGGTCACGGGCGACGGCGTCCAGGCATCGTCCGGGAGCGCGGCCAGCGTCGTCAGCAGGTCGTCGCCGGGGTGGGCGGCGGCCCACCACTCCAGCATCGCTCCGCATGCGCGGCTGCCGCCGATGACCGTCGCGGCGGCGCCGTCGACGGTGCGTCCGATCGAGAAGCCCTGGGCCACGGCGGCGCCCGTGTCGGCGGCATCCGTGACCCTCACGATCGCCTCGGCCGTGCCGAGCGAATCGGCGACCGCGCCGGGTGTGCGCACGCCGCTCGCCCACGCGCCGACGGCGTGATCGTGCCCTGCGATGTACACGGGGACGCCCGGGCCGAGTCCGAACGCGCGGGCGCCGGGGGAGGTGACGCCGACGGCCGCCCCCGGCGGCCGCAGTTCGGGCAGCATGCTCGTGCGGATGCCGACCGTGCTCAGTACGGCGGCGTCCCACGCAGAACCCTGCGCCCCGGCCATCATCGTCCGCGCGGCGAGCGTGTGGTCGGTCGCACGCACGCCCGTGAGCGCGTGCGCGACGAGGTCGGCGACACCGGACCAGTGCCGCATCGCGTCGAACAGTCCTGGGCTCTCGGCGCGCAGCGACCGCAGCGCGACGGCGGCGGGCTTGGTCGTGGCGGGAACCCCGGTCTGCGAGGGAAGGTCCGGATGCCGCGACAGCAGATCGTCGAGATGCCGGGGATCGACGCGGCGGTCCCACCGCAGCAGAGGCGTCAGGGGGTGCCCGTCGGCACCGAGGGCTGCGCCGCTCTCGGCCATGGACGCGATGCCCACGGCGGCGACGGACTCGGCCGCATCGCCGAGGCATTCGCGGGCGAGCGCCGCCGCGGCGTCGACGAGGTCGCCCACCGTGGCCGGCGTGGTCGTGCGCGCGAGGCGGACGACGGCGACCTCATCGGCCACCTCGACGAGGGCGGCCTTCGTCGAGGTGCTGCCGATGTCCAGTCCCAGGACGAGCGTCACGAACACAGTTTGTGACATTTCGAACAGATTTGGCAAATGTGTTCGATAATCATCAGGATCGACTGCGGAGGGAGCGCCTATGCGATACACGGGAGCGCCGGAGCGGCGTGCGGAACTGGAGCGTCTCGTCACGGCCGACGGCTACATCGCGTCGGCGGACGTCGCCCACCGGCTCGGCGTCTCTGAGATGACGGTGCGCCGCGACCTTCGCCTGCTCGAGGAGGAAGGGGTGCTGCGTCGCGTCGCGGGCGGCGCCACCGTCGCGGCGCCCGGCCTGCCGTTCGAGCGGCGCGACGCCGTGGGCGCCGCGCAGAAGCGGGCGATCGCGGGGCTCGCCGCGGCCGAGGCGGCCGGCGCAGACGTCGTCGCGCTGGATGCGGGCACGACCGTCGCCGCCGTCGCCCCGCTGCTGCACGGATCCACGATCGTGACGCACTCGCTGCCCGTCATCGAGTCGCTCTCACGCGACGCCGCCCCGCAGCTGATCGCCGCGGGCGGGCACTACCAGCCCGACACCCGCGCGTTCGCCGGCCCTCTGGCCGAAGAGACCCTGCGCGGCGTCCGCTGCGATGTCGCACTCCTCTCGGCCACGGCGGTCGGGCTCGACGGGCTGTGGGGCACGAACGTGCTCGACGCCGCGATCAAGCGCGTGCTGGCCGCCCAGTCCGACCGCGTGGTCCTGCTCGCCGACGCCGACAAGCTCGAGCGCACGTCGGCCGTGCGCATCGCGGCGCTCGACATCGTCGACACCCTCATCACCGACGCCCGCGCGCATCCCGATACGGTCGCGCGGTTCGCCGCCGCCGGCATCGACGTCCGGATCGCCGGATGAGGATCGAGCTCGGTGTCATCGCCGACGACATCACCGGCGCGTGCGACGTGGCCGCGGGGGTGACGGCCGCGGGGCTGCGTGCCGAGGTGCGGCTGGGCGTGCCCGACCCGTCCGGTCGTCCGGCCGCGGAGTGCGTGATCGTCGCGCTCAAGTCCCGGACGGCGCCCGTCGAGACCGCCGTCGCCGACAGCGTCGCCACTGCGCGGACGCTGCGGGAGTGGGGTGCCCGCCGGCTGTACCAGAAGTACTGCTCGACCTTCGACTCGACGGATCGCGGCAACATCGGGCCGGTCGCGGACGCACTCGTCGACGGGACCGGCGCGGATGCGGCATCCGTCGGCACTCCCGTGACGCCGGCGGTGGGCCGCACGATGCACCGCGGCCATCTGTTCGTCGGCGACCGGCTGCTGTCGGAGTCGTCGCTCGCCGACCATCCGCTCACTCCGATGCGCGATCCCGACCTCGTGCGCGTCCTCGGCCGCCAGACGCCTCACCGCGTCGGCCTGGTGCCCCTCGAGGTCGTGCACGCCGGACCCGGCGCCGTGGTCCGGCGCCTCCGCGAGCTGCGCGCCGACGATGTGCGTCACGTGCTCGTCGACGCCGTGGAGGAGGGGGATCTGGATGTCGCAGCCGCCGCGCTGGCGGCATCCGATGATCTCGTGCTCGGCGGCGCGGCAGGGCTCGCCGTCGCTCTCGCACGGCGGCTCGCGACCGCGGAGGCACCGGCGGCCGAGCCGGCGCCGCAGGGGAGAGGGCTGATCCTGTCGGGCAGCGGGTCGGAGCGCACGCGTGCGCAGATCGCCGCGTTCGCGGGGCCGCGGTACTCGCTGGACGTCGACGCGCTCGTGGACGCACCCGAGGTGGTGGTCGATGACGCGGTGGCGTTCGTGGCGCGTGCTCGCGGCCTCCCGCTCGTCTCGGCCACCGCAGAGCCCGATGTCGTCGCACGCGTGCAGCAGCGCTGGGGCCGCGAGCAGGCGGCTGCACTCGTCGAGGACGCGCTGGCCCGCGTCGCGGCGGCCGCCGTGGAGCGTCTCGGGGTGCGCCGCATCCTGGTCGCCGGCGGAGAGACCTCCGGTGCCGTCGCCGCGGCGCTCGGCGTTCCGGCGCTGCGGGTGCGACGCGTCGCCGCACCGGGCGTCGCCTGGACGACCGCGACCGACGCGGCCGGCCGGACGCTCGACCTGTGCTTCAAGTCCGGCAACTTCGGCGGGACCGACTTCTTCACCACAGCCTTCGAGGAGGAGACATGAGCGCCGAGGCACTTGTCGACGCCTGCAGGTCGGTCGCCGCGGCGGGCATGTCGCCGGGCAGCTCCGGGAACGCCAGCGTGCGCGTCGCCGACCGGATCCTCATCACGCCGACAGGCTCTTCGCTGCGCCGCGTGCAGGTCGACGACCTCGCCGAGCTCACCCTCGACGGTGAGCACCTGTCGGGACCGGCGCCGACCAAGGAATGGGCGCTGCACGTGACGGCCTACCGTGCCCGTCGCGACGTCGGCGCGATCATCCACCTCCACTCGCGGGCGGCCACCGCGGTGTCGTGCCTCGTCGGCACCCCCGGGGCCGACCCGCTGCCGGCCTACACGCCCTACCGCGTGCGCACCCTCGGCCGGGTCGGGCTCGTGGGCTACGCGCCTCCGGGCTCGGAGGCGCTTGCGGAGGGGGTCGGCGAGGCGGCGGCCGGCGCCCATGTGATGCTGCTCGCCAACCACGGCAGCGTGGTCTGCGCCCCGGACCTCCCGCGCGCGGTCGACCTGTGCGAAGAGCTCGAGGCCGCAGCAGAGCTCACGCTCGCGCTGCACGGGCGCGAGGCGCGCACGCTCGATCCCGACACGGCCTGGCGCTGACTCACACCGCGAGCACGGCGCCCTGGTCGCGCAGGCGGGACTGCAGCGCCGAGACATCGACGTCGTGCACCGCCCCGCCGCGGCGGGCCGCGAGTGCCGCGGCGGTCCCCGCGGCCTGTCCGAGCATCTGATACTGCGGCTCCATGCGGATCGACGAGAACGCCACGTGCGAGGCAGACACGCACACCGCGACCACGAGGTTGACGCACTCCTCGCGGCGCGGAAGCAGCGACGAGTACCCGATGCCGTACACCGGCACGGGCACCGAGAGGTAGCCCTCGGTCACCACCATCGCGATCGGGTCCGGGTGCTCGTACACCCACCGCCAGGTGCGCTGCACTTCGCGGATGTCGAGGTGGTACGAGCCCAGCGCCACGACATCGGGCGGCACGGCGCCGGCGCGCAGCGCATGCTCGGTCAGGACGGCATCCGACACCATCCGCCGCGCCTCGCGCACGTAGAGCTGGTGCGGCAGGTGGCCGGTGTCGGCGAACTCGTCGGCGGGCAGCCCCCACTCCCGCATGCCCCGGCGGACGCTCTCGGGGACGCCGGGGTCGTTCGCGAGGAACCACAGGAAGTCCTCGGCATGGTGCCGGTGGTGCCGCCTGATCTCGTCGCGGCGTCCGGGCGAGGCATCCGGATACTCCCACGCGGTCCCGTCCAGCACGCTCAATGAGAACGGTCCCAGCGAGTTGCCGTCGGCCTTGCCGCCCGGCAGGTTCGGCTCGAGCCCGACGTAACGGCCGGCCGGCAGCACGTCGCCCCGACGCTCGGCATCCGCGAAGAACCGGCGCCCGAGCTCCCACTGCGCGTCGTCGAAGCCGGCGCGGCGGCGGAAGGGGATGCGGTCCGCCGCCCTCGACAGGCACACGCGATAGCCGAATGACATGACCCCGCCGTCGCCCGCGCCGACCTCGGCCATCGGGCCGGGTCTGAGCTGGGGCAGCAGCGCGCCCTCGGCGAGGCCGGCCGGGTCGTCGCGGAACGGCGAGATCCACGGCGGCATCGCGTGGCGCCCCGGCACGACCTCGCGACGTCCGGCGAACTCCTCGCCGTACAGCGCCCGGGATTCGCGGCCGACGGCGTACGAGATCCCGGATGCCGCCAGCAGATCCCCCTCGTAGCCGGCGTCGACGTACACGTCGGCCTGCACCGGCGTCCCGTCGGTCAGCGTGATCCCCGTGATGCGGCCGCCCTGCACCTCCACGCCGTCCAGTCCGGCGTCGAGCACGAGCGTGACGCCCGCCGCGTCGAGCCAGTGCAGCAGGATCGCTTCGGCGACGTGGGGCTCGGGGCCGGCGTAGTGACCGAGCGGCACGCCGTAGTGCTGCGCCACGGCGGCGCGGAACTCCGCCGCCATGCCGCCCAGCGCGCGCGGATCGCCGATGTCGGTGTACCCGAGTCCGCCGCTGGTCATGCCGCCCACGTGACGACCGGGCTCCAGCAGCACGACGCGGGTGCCGGCGCGCGCGGCGGACACGGCCGCGCACACGCCGGCGGACGTCGCGCCGTAGACGGCGACATCCGCCGCGATCATCGGCCGCCCCCGTGAAGCACAGAAGCGGTGCGTCGCGCAAGCCCCGTGATGACGCCGGGCGCCGTGCCTAGCATCCCTGTGTGCGGTTGCAGGGAGCCGACCCTGCCCCGTATAGTCGCTGCCATGTGGTAACGATGCCACATCTCGAGGTGGAGAGTGAGATGACGAACCAGATTCGCCCCCGGGCCGTCCGCGGCGGGGTCACGCGATGAGCGTCACATCGCAGTCCGACGCCGTCGTCGAGGCGCTGAAAGAAGCGTCCGACGCCGCACCGGACCGCAAGCGTCCCGGGCGCCGACGCAAAGAGCGCCCCCGCAGGGTCAAGCAGCACTACAACAAGCGCGAGGCGCTGGCCGGCTACCTGTTCATCTCGCCGTGGATCATCGGGTTCCTCGTGTTCACGGCCGGTGCGATGGTGTACAGCCTGTACATCTCGTTCAGCAACTACAACCTGGCGACGAACACCGCACGCCCGGTCGGGTTCGACAACTACGCCGAGCTGTTCCAGGACCCCCGCGTCGCGGTGTCGCTGTCGAACACCCTGTTCTACGTGGTGATGGCCGTGCCGCTGGAGATCATCTTCGCGCTGATCCTGGCCATGCTGCTCAACCGCGTGGGCAGGGGAGCAGGAGCGTTCCGCACGCTGTACTACCTGCCGAAGATGACGCCCGCCGTCGCGACCGCGTCGGTGTTCTTCCTGCTGCTCAACGGCAACACCGGCGCGATCAACCAGTTCCTGCGGTTCTTCGGGATCGAGGGGCCGCAGTGGCTCGTCGACCCGGCGTGGGTCAAGCCCAGCATCGTCATCATGACGCTGTGGACCGTCGCCGGCACCATGGTCATCTTCCTCGCGGCGCTCAAGAACGTGCCCACCGAGCTCTACGAAGTGGCGTCCCTCGACGGCGCGGGACCCATCCGCAAGTTCTTCTCGATCACCCTCCCGATGATCTCGGGCGCGATGTTCTTCAACGTCATCGTGCTGTCGATCGCCGCGTTCCAGGTCTTCGACCAGGCCTACGTGCTGTTCTGGCGCGATCAGAGCAACGCCTCGCCCGAGGCATCCCTGTTCTACGCCATCTACCTGTTCCAGCAGGCGTTCCGCCAGTTCAACTTCGGCTTCGCCGCGGCGATGGCCTGGCTGCTGTTCGTCATCATCATGATCATCACGGTCATCCAGGTGAAGTTCGGCAACCGCTTCGTCTACTACGAGGGAGACCGCTGATGTCGGCGTCCTTGCAGACACCGGGTGTGTCCCGGCCCGCCCCCGAGGCCGCGACCGTCGCGGTCACCGTCCCCAAGAGGTCGCGCTGGCGCCGCAACATCGCCCAGCCGAAGACGTTCGCGGGGCGCATCGTCCTCACCGTGATCCTCGTGGGCTTCGCCCTGCTGTTCCTCTACCCGTTCGCGTGGCTTCTCGCTGCGAGCTTCAAGCCGCGCGGCGAGGTGTTCGACAACTCGCTGATTCCGAAGACGTTCGTCCCCGAGAACTACGTCGAGGTGTGGAATCAGCTGCCCCTGCTCAGCTGGATGTGGAACAGCATCGCCATCGCGCTGCTCGCGGCCGGTGCGGTCGCCGTGTCGAGCTCGATCGTCGCCTTCGGCTTCGCCTACTTCAAGTTCCCGGGCCGCAACATCCTGTTCGGCCTGGTGCTGGCGACCATGATGCTGCCGGGCGCCGTGACGATGATCCCCATCTACCTCATCTGGAAGGAGACGGGGTTCCTGGGCACCTGGGTGCCGCTGTGGGGCATGAACCTCTTCGGCTCGGCCTTCTACATCTTCTTGCAGCGGCAGTTCTACCTCGGTCTGCCCAAGGAGCTGTTCGAAGCCGCGCGGCTGGACGGCGCGAGCTACTGGGGCCTGTTCTGGCGCATCGCGATGCCGCTGTCGATCCCGTCGTTCGTGATCGTGTTCCTGTTCGAGTTCCAGGCCAGCTGGAACAACCTGCAGGCGGCCCTCATCTACCTGAACGCGGGATCCGTCGATCAGTTCACGGCGCCTCTGGGCATCGCGTACGCCATGACGAAGTACAGCCCGACCGCCGGCGGGCACGGCGACTACCAGTACGTCATGGTGGCCGCGCTGCTGGTCACTCTGCCCATGCTGATCCTCTTCGCGTTCGGGCAGCGGTACTTCATCGAGGGCGTCGCGACGCAGGGTCGCAAGGGCTGACGGATGCCGCGCCCGAACTGACATCGATTCCACAACGTACACATCACAAACCAATAAATACGCGGCAACGCCGTTGCTTCAGCTCCACCGCGATCGCTAGATTGTGTGGGAAGGTTCCCACATTGGAAGCAATCACACGCGGTGGCGGCGACGGTGCCGCCCCATGGAAAGGGAGACAGATGCGCAAGCGCATTATCGGGATCGCCGCGATCGCGGCGTCCGCTGTCCTGCTCGCCGGCTGCGGCGGAGGCGGCGGCGACGGCGCCACGGGCGGCGACGTCGACTTCAGTGCCGAGCCCAGCGGCACGCTCAAGGCGTGGGGCTTCGAGAACGCCGACGACGTCGGCCAGTCGCGGCTCGACTACGCCGCCGAGCAGATGTCGGACGTCGACGTCGAGCTCGACGCCACTGCCTTCGACGCGCAGAAGTTCACCACGCGCGTCGCAAGCGGCGATGTGCCGGACGTCGTCCAGATGGACCGCCGGTACGTCACGACGTACGCGGCGCAGGACCTCATCATGCCGCTGGACAAGTGCTTCGAGGCGCAGGACGTCTCGCCGCGCGACCACTGGTATCCGTTCGTCGTCGACGACGTCACCTACCAGGACGAGACGTGGGGCGTGCCGCAGTTCTACCAGCCGCCGGCGATCCTCCTGAACAAGCGGGTCATGGACGCCGCCGGCGTCACGGCAGAAGACATCGACACCTCCGACATCGACCGGCTGGTCACCGCGATCGGCAAGATGTACCAGGAGTCGGGCGGCGTCCCGACGCGGCTCGGGTTCGACCCGGTCGCGACCGGTCAGGGCGGCCTGTGGATCCTCGGCATGGGAGGTCAGCTGAACGACGCCGACGGCAAGCCGACGCTCGACGACGAGAGCAACATCGCCGGCATCGAGGCGCTGAAGAAGATCACCGACGCGCAGGGCGGGTTCGCCGCGGTGAAGAGCTTCACCGACGCGTTCGACACCTTCGGCGACAACAACCAGTACGTCACCGACCAGGTCGGCGCGCAGGTCAACGCGCAGTGGTACCCGAACGTCCTGTCGCCGTACATGGACCAGATCCAGATCGAGGCGGTGCCGTTCAAGAACTCCGACGGCGAGGCGTTCTCGGTCGCCTCCGGCACGGCGTTCGTGATCCCGATGGGGGCGAAGAACCCCGCGGCCGCGTGCGCGTGGATGATGAACCTCACGTCCGACGACGCATGGAACGCTGCCGGGGAGGCCCGCGGCAAGACGCGTGAGGAGGACGGCGGCATCAACACCGGCCTGTTCACCGGGTCGCCGTCGGCCGACCAGGCGATCCGCGACAAGTGGGTCGTCGAGACGGGCAACGCCGGGTTCGACCAGGTCATCTCGACGTACTACGACGTCGTCGATTACGGCCAGTCGTTCGGCTCCTCGCCGGCCGGTCAAGAGATCCAGAACGAGCTGAACAACGCGATCACCGCCGCGCTGCTCGGCGACAAGACGCCCGAGCAGGCTCTGGCCGACGCTCAGGACGCCGCCATGCGCGCGTACGACAACGTCACCGGGGGCTGACGGACGGCGCTCGCACCCTTGGGGGGACGGGGGCGGGTCGATTCCGGTCGACCCGCCCCTCCGTCCGTCCGCCGATTGATCGAATGCACGCCCACGACCCGGAACCCTGATGTCGATCCGACAGATCCTCCTCATCGGCCACACCCACCACGACGTCGGCTACACCAACAGCCCGCGACTGATCGATCGCATGCACGGCCGGATCGTCGACCGCGTGCTCGAGCTCGCGAGCGCCTCCGCCACCGATGGGCCCGATCGGTTCCGGTGGACGTTCGAGGTCGCCCGTCCCGTGCTGTCGTTCCTGCGACGCGCGGACGCAGCCGACATCGATCGACTGGCCGGCCTGACGCGCGCGGGCGCCGTCTCGGTCACCGGCGGCTACCTGAACATGACGCAGCTGCCGAGCGCCTTCGAGTTCGATGCCGCGTACGACCAGCTGGAGCGCATCCGCGCCGTCGGCATCGACGTCCGCACGCAGCAGCACGGCGACGTCAACGGGCTCTCGTGGGGCGTCCTCGATCAGATGCTCGACGCGGGGCTCACCCGTCTCGTCATGGCGCTCAACCCCGACCACGGGCGTGCGCCGTTCGCGCAGCCGAGCGGGTTCCGCTGGGTGGGGCCGTCCGGGCGCAGCGTCTTCGTGTGGCTGTCGACGCATTACGGCTTCGGCGAGGAGTGGGGCATCGTCGACGGCGACGTCGAGCTCGCCGAGCAGCGCATCGCGGAGTTCGTGGACCGGCTCGAGCGGCCCGAGGACTACAGCTGGACCACCGCCGTCGTGCACGCCGGCAACGACAACCGCTGGCCGACGCCGCTGTTCCTCGACGTGGTGCGGCACTGGAACGCGCGGCATCCCGAACTGCCGATGCGCACCGCGACGATCGACGAGGCACTCGACGACCTCGAGGCCGAGGCCGAGGACCTCGAGGTCCCCACGGTGCGCGGCGAGTGGGCGGACTGGTGGTCGCACGGCCACGGCTCGACCGCCCGTGAGGTGGCGGTGTACCGCGAGGCGCGCACGTTCGCGCGCGCGGCCCAGAGCACGCTGTCGCTCGCGCGCCTCGCGGGTGAGGACCGCGTGCCGCACTTCGACGTGCTCGGCTACCGCCGCGGCCCGGTGCGACTGCGGTCGGCGGACGAGGTCGCCGAGACCCTCGAGCATGTCGACGAGCAGCTGCTGCTGTACGGCGAGCACACATGGGGCAGCTGGGAGACCTACTCCAAGCCGCACTCGACGTTCAGCCACTCGCACCACAACGCCACGTCGGGCTTCGCGTACGACGCCTTCGATCACGCGCGCGACCTCGCGATCGAGGGCTGGTTCCGCTACGCCTATGCGGGGACGGATGCCGCCGCCCCGGGCTCGGGCGACCACGACGTCCCCGGTGAGGCGATCGTCGTCGTCAACCCGACCGAGGCGCCGCGCCGCGAGATGGTCGACGTCGAGATCGCCGGCACGCGCCGGGCCCGGACGCTCGCCGAGGTCGGTCCGTTCGGCGTCACGGTCCTGCCTGTGCCCGCCGCCGTCGCGGACGACGTCGTCGACGGTCCGATCGCCGCGGGGCGCTACGTCGTCACGGTCGACCCGGCGCGGGGCGGTGTGGTGTCGCTCGTCGAGACCCTGACCGGCCGTGAGCTGGTGGACCCGGCGGGCGCGCTGGGCGCGGTCGTCGACGAGGTGGTGCGACCGGGGTCTCGGCATCCCATGATCACCGAGTCTCCGAAGCTCTTCCACCCCGACCATCCCGGCCCGCAGTTCGATCACGCGACGGCCGTCGGCGACGGGCCCGTGCGGGTGCGGCGGTCGGGCGGGATCACCGAGATCACGTGGCGGACCGCGACGCCCGGCATCCCCGGCATCCTCACGACCCTCGCGATCGCGGACGATTCGCCGGACCTCGAGCTCGACGTGCTCGTGAGCAAGCCCGAGCGGTTCGAGCCCGAGAGCGTCTTCGTGACGTTCCCGTTCGCCGTGACGAGACCCCGGTTCCTGCTCGAGACCGCCGGAGCCGTGTTCACGGCCGAGCACGAGCAGCTCCCCGACACGAGCAAGGACTGGTACTCCATCCAGCATGCCGTGGGCGTCGCGGGCGACGACGGCGGCGTGCTGTGGGGATCCGTGGACGCGCCGCTCGTGCAGGTCGGCGGCATCCACACCGGCGCGTGGGCGGCCACGCTGGACGCCCCCGTCGGCCACGTCAACAGCTGGCTCATGAACAACCTGCACTTCACGAACTTCCAGGCGCGGCAGGAGGTGACGCGGCGCTTCCGCTATCGCTTCCGCCCGGCAGCGACGGTGACGCCCGCCGAGGTGCGTCGCTTCGGCCGCGACCTGCTGGAGCCGCTGCACGCGCGCCACACCGTGTCGCCTCCCGCGGCGCCGCCGCACGCGCCGATCGAGGTGTCGCCGGCAGGGTCGCTGCTGGTCGAGCTGCGCCCCGTCGGCGACGGCAGCGTGCGGGCGCGCCTGCGCAACGTGACGGACGAGGCGGTCACCGCCTCGCTCGTGCACCGGGAGCGACGCGTGTCGGTGACGGTGGCGCCCGCCGCGCACGCCGACGTGATCCTCGAACCGCTATGAGCTCGCTGCAGGCGCCGACCGGCTCGCCGCTGCGGCTGCTGCTGTGGCAGGCGGCCCGGCAGCCGGCGACGCTGCTCGGCGGCGTCGTGTTCGGCGTGCTGTGGATGCTGTGCCAGGTGGTGTGGCCGTACCTGCTCGGCCGGGCCGTCGACGCGGGGCTCGCGAACGGGCTGCCGGGCGTCGTGCCGTGGTGCGCCGGCCTCGCCGTGGTGGCCGTCGCGCAGGCGCTGTTCGCGGTGCTGCGGCACCGCATGGCGGTCACGAACTGGCTCCGGTCGTCGCTGGGCGTCTCGCGCATCATCGGCTACCACAGCGCCGAGACCGGGGCCGCGATCGCCGTCGACAGCTCGGCGGGCGAGGTCGCCTCGACGGTCGCCAACGACGCACTGCGCGTGGGTGAGATGTTCGACGTCACGGCGCGATTCTCGGGCGGCGTCGTCGCGTACGTGGCGGTCGGGGTCATCACGACGTTCACGTCGCCCGCGCTCGGACTGTTCGTGCTGCTCGGGATGCCGGCGCTCGTGCTGGTGCTGACCCTCTTCGTGCGGCCCCTCGCGCGCCGCCAGGCGGCGTGGCGTCGCGAGCAGGGCGCGCTGACCGAGCTCGCCGCCGACACCGTCGCGGGCCTGCGCGTGCTGCGCGGCATCGGCGGCGAGGAGCAGTTCGTGGAGCGGTACGCCCGCCGCTCCGCCGACCTGCGCCGTCGCGCCGTCGACGTCGCGCGGCTCGGCTCGTGGCTCGACGGCCTGCAGATCCTGCTGCCGGGCCTGTTCGTGGCCGCCGTGGTGTGGTTCGGTGCGCGACTGGTGCTCGCCGGCGAGATCACCCCGGGCGAGCTCGTGACGTTCTACGGCTACTCGGTGTTCCTCATCGTGCCGCTGCGCACCACGGTCGAGGCCAGTCAGGCGTTCGCGCGCGGCTTCGTCGCGACGGGGCGCGTGCTCGACGTGCTGCGCGTGCAGCGGGCGGTGAGCGACCCCGAGCATCCCGAGCTCGCACCGCCGGGCGGCGCCGAGATCCTCGACGTCGCCTCGGGTGCCGTGATCGCGCCGGGAGTGTTCACCGCGCTCGTCGACGAGGATCCGGATGCCGCGGCATCCGTCGCGACGCGTCTGGGCCGGTTCGACGACAGCCAGCGAGCGGTCGCCCCGGTCCTGTGGGGCGGGGTCGACCACACGACCGTGCCGGTGCGGGACGTGCGGCGACGCATCGTGGTGAGCGACGCCACGCCCCACCTGTTCACGGGGCGCTTGCGCGACGGGCTCGACACGCAGAGCGTGCGCGCTCCGCATCGCGTGCCCTCTCCGGCGGCGCGGCGGGCGCGGATCGACCAGGCCCTGGGGGTCGCCGCAGCGGACGACGCCGTCCAGGCGCTGCCGGGCGGGCTGGAAGAGAACGTGCCCGAGCGGGCGAGCGTGCTCTCGGGCGGTCAGCGTCAGCGCCTGAGCCTGGCGCGGGCGCTGCTCACCGACGCCGAGGTGCTGGTGCTCATCGAGCCCACGAGCGCCCTCGACGCCAACACCGAGGCCACGATCGCCTCACGGCTGCGTCGTGCGCGCGAAGGCCGCACGACCGTCCTGGTGACGGCGAGCCCGCTGCTGCTGGATCGCATGGACGTCATCCACGTGATGCGCGGCGGGCGCGTGGTGGGCTCGGGCACGCATGCCGAGCTGCTCCGACGCGACGACGGCGTCGGCGCGCGCTACCGGCGGATCGTGGCGCGGTCGACGAGCGATGCCGAGCCGACCGCGGGCGAAGAGCTGGATGCCGCGTGGACCGGCTCGATCGAGGCGCTGTGGACGCGCGCCACCGAGACCGGCGCGATCCGCACCGCGCAGCAGGAGGAGGAGCGCGATGGCTGACACGGCGCTTCCGATCGCCGGCGGCGACCGCATCCGGTCGGTCGCGCGGACGCTCGTGCGCCTGCACCGCGGTGAGCTGCTGCTGGTGATCACGCTGCACGCGGCGGCCGCCATGGCGGGACTCGTCGGCCCGTGGCTCGTCGGTCGCCTGATCGACGGCCTGTCGGCCGGAACGGCCGACGTCGCCACGGTCGACACGCTCATCCTTCTGCTGGCCGGAGCCGTCGCGGTGCAGGCCGTCGTGACACGCTTCGCCCAGCTGTGGTCGCTCCGTCTCGGCGAGTCGGTGTTCGCGAAGCTGCGCGAGGACTTCATCTCGACGGTGACCTCGCTTCCGCTGGCCGTGGTGGAGCGTGCCGGCACGGGAGACCTGCTCTCGCGCACCACGAGCGATGTCGACGCCGTGGCGCAGACGGTGCGCTTCGGCGTGCCGAGGATCCTCGTGACCGGCATGACCGTGATCCTCACGCTCGCGGCCGCGTTCATCATCAACCCGCTGGTGGCGGTCGCCATGCTCGTCGGGGTGCCGCTCATCGCCCTGAGCAGCCGCTGGTACCTCAAGCGCTCGGGGCCCGGCTATCGGCGCCAGCTCGCCTCGTACGGGCGGCTGGTCGGGGTCATCAACGAGACCGTCGAGGGTGCGCGGACCATCGACGCCCTCGACCTCGCGCCGTTGCAGCGGGTGAAGATCGACCGCGCGCTCGCGGCTCGCAACTCCGCGGAGCGGTACACGCTGGGCCTGCGCAGCGTCTGGTACCCGCTCACGACCCTCGGCTTCCTGCTGCCCGTGATCGCCGTCCTGCTGTGGGGCGCCTACCTCGCGGGCGCGGGCCTGGCCACCGTCGGCGCCGTCACGGCGATCGCGCTCTACGCGATGCAGCTCACCGGGCCCGTCGAAGAGCTCGTCAACTGGATGGACCGCCTGCAGGTCGGCACGACGGCGCTCGCCCGCATCGTCGGGGTCGAAGAGGTGCCCACCGATCGCCCCGACGCGGACGAGCGTCCGGCCGACGAGCAGCTCGAGGCTCGCGGCATCCGCTTCTCGTACCGCGAAGGCGTCGACGTGCTGCGCGACGTCGACCTGGTGCCGCGCGTGGGCGAGCGGATCGCGATCGTCGGGCCGTCGGGGTCGGGCAAGTCGACGCTCGCGCGGCTGCTCACCGGCATCACGGCGCCGAGCGCCGGACAGGTGCGCGTCGGCGGCGCAGACGTCATGCGCATCCCGCTGGACGTGCTGCGCCGGCATGTCGCCCTCGTGTCGCAGGAGCATCACGTGTTCGTCGGCACGCTCGCCGACAACCTGCGGCTCGCCGCGCCCGACGCTCGCGCCGGGGATCTCGAAGAGGCCCTGCAGGTGGTCGGCGCGCTCCGGTGGATGCGCGCCATGCCGCAGGGCCTCGACACGACGGTGGGCTCGGGCGGCGTCGTGCTGACGCCCGCACAGGCGCAGCAGATCGCGCTCGCACGGCTCGTGCTGCTCGACCCGCACACCCTGGTGCTGGACGAGGCGACGTCGCTGCTGGACCCGCGCGCGGCGCGGGGACTCGAGCAGTCCCTCGACCGGGTGCTCGAGGGTCGCACGGTCATCGCCATCGCGCACCGGCTGCACACCGCCCGCGACGCCGACCGGATCATCGTCATGCGCGACGGCCGCATCGTCGAGTCGGGCGCGCACGACGAGCTGGTCGCGCACGACGGCGAGTACGCCGCGCTGTGGCGGTCGTGGCAGGCCGAGTCCGCCGCGGACGCCGGGGGCGCGTAGGGCGGGCAGGAGCGGCGCACCCACTCCTGCCGGCTGGCAAGCGAATGCCAGAGAGATTGATGCGCAAACTGTGAATCCTCGGCAACATCTGGCAACCGATTGACATCGTTCGTTGGTCTCGGATTGACTGACCATGCCCTTTCCCGATGGGCCCCGCACCGCATGACCGAAGGAGTTCAGATGTGCGCTGTTCACATGCGTGACGAGGTGAGTCTCCGTGGCTGACCCCGTCGTTCCCCTCGACGCCACCCAGGCGCAGAAGACGTACGGCACGAACACCGGCACGACCCGCGTGCAGAAGGTGAAGGGCCGCGGCGGGGGCCTCATCGCCCTCGCCTTCGCGAGCATTGTCGACGGGTTCGAGGGCGGTCTCGTCAACACGCTGTTCCCGGTGATCCGCGATGCGCTGGGCCTTCAGACCAGCGCGCTCGGCATCCTGACCGCGATCAGCAGGTTCGCGCGGATGCTGTTCGGTCCGGTCTGGGCCGGCATGGCGGACCGCTACGGCCGCAAGCGCATCCTGTTCATCGCCACCGGACTGTGGGGTCTGTGGACCGTCGCGGCAGGATTCGCCCAGGATTCGACGCAGCTGTTCATCCTGTACGGCATCGGCGTGATCGGCACCGTCGCGAGCGAGCCCATCACCAACGGCCTGATCGTCGACATGTACTCGTCCAAGGAGCGCGGACGCGCGTTCGGCACGCTGCGGACGCTCGCGACGATCGCATCCGTGGTCGCCACACCCCTCATCGGCCAGTTCGCGAACATCGACGAGGGCTGGCGGTACGGAATGTTCGCCATGGGCGGCATCAGCGTCCTGTCGGGCGTCCTGATCCTCCTGCTCGTCCACGAGCCGAAGAAGCACACTCCGGTCGGTGCGGTCGACCCCGAGGCGATGAAGTTCAACTTCCGCGACGCGGTAGGACTGCTGAAGAACAGGACGATCCTGTTCATGGCGGTG
Source organism: Microbacterium jejuense (assembly GCF_019511665.1). GTDB lineage: Bacteria > Actinomycetota > Actinomycetes > Actinomycetales > Microbacteriaceae > Microbacterium > Microbacterium jejuense_A. Next base: position 18,005 of record NZ_JAEUAW010000023.1, on the reverse strand, counting down.
CAGGTGATCCTCACCACCAGCCTGGTGCTGTTCGCCTTCTTCATCACCTACTGGGTGGACGACCGCGGCTGGAGCACCGCCGATGCCGCCCTGCTGATGTCTGTCTACATGCTCGGCGCCGTGCTCAGCGGACTGATCGGCGGGTTCCTCGGCGACTGGTTCGAACGCCGGTTCGGCTACCGCGGCCGTGTGCTCATGATGCAGGGCTACCTCGTCGCCTATGCGGTGTCGACCGCGCTGCTCTTCCAGATCGACTGGGGGCACGGCGCAGCCGTCTACATCGCGGTGTTCGTGACAGGCCTCATCAGCTCGATCGGCCACCCGGGTGCCGTGCTCCCGATCGTCGGCTCGGTGGTGCACAAGAGCGTCGTGGCGACGGCGTACGCCCTGATCTTCTCCTTCGTGCAAGGTCTGTTCGCCGCGCTGTTCAGCCTCGCGTTCGGCTTCCTCGCCGACGCGCTCGGGCTTCAGGCGCTGATGTTCTGGCTCATCTCGGTGCCGTACGCGCTGAACGCGGTGCTGTGGACCGTGATGTACCGGATCTATCCGAAGGATGCCGCGGCCCAGCGTGCCCTCGACGACGCCGAGAACGCGGCAGAGTCGTCACCGGCGCCGACCGAATGACCCCAGCGAGCGCGCTGCGCCCGCCGCAGCGCGCTCGCACCGTCCGACCGAAGGAGAGCAGTGACCTCCCCACAGACCGCGCATCCCTCCTGGACCCTCTCGGGGTTCGGAGACGAGATCGATCCCGACCCGCTCGTGCAGACGGCGGTGCTCGCGGCGCTCGGCGCGCGCTTCATCGAGGTGCGCTCGGCGTGGAGCACCAACGTCGTCGACTTCGACGACGACCGGGTCGTCCGGCTGCGGCGTGTGCTGGACGACTCCGGGTTCGCGGTCTCGGCTGTCGCCTCGCCGATCGGCAAAGTCGATGTGGCGCTCGACGCGGACCACGAGGTGCAGCGCCTGCGCCGCGTGATCCGCGTCGCGCACGCGCTGGATGCGACGTACGTGCGCGTCTTCTCGTTCTTCCGGGGGGAGGGCGTTCCGGTCGAGTCCACCCGCGACGACGTGATGCGGCGGATGCGGCTGCTCGCCGACGAAGCCGAGCGTGAAGGCGTCGTGCTGCTGCACGAGAACGAGAAGGACATCTACGGCGACACTCCCGAGCGTGTGCTCGACCTGGTCGAGTCGGTCGGATCGCCGGCCCTCCGTCTCGCATGGGACAACGCCAACTTCGTCCAGGTCGGTGTGAAGCCGTACACGGACGGCTACCGGATGCTGCGACCGTACGTGGACTACCTGCAGGTGAAGGACGCGCTCGCCGTCGACGGCACCGTGGTGCCGGCGGGCGACGGTGACGGCGAGCTGCGCGAGACGCTGACCGCCCTCCGCGACGACGGGTACACCGGGTTCGCCTCGCTGGAGCCCCACCTCGCCGCGGGGTTCGCGCTCGGGGGCTTCTCGGGTCCCGCGTCGTTCGGACGCGCCGCCCGCGCCTTCCGTGCGCTGACCGACGAACTCGGAATCGAGGTGCGCTGATGGCCGGGCTGCGGGTGGCCGTCATCGGCTGCGGCGACATCTCGGCGGTGCATCTGGGCGCGATCGCCCAGACGGCCGATGCCGAGCTCGTCGCGGTGTGCGACGTCGACGACGAGCGTCTGGCTGCGGCGGTCTCGACGACGGGCGCGGCCGGATACCGCGACCACCGCGTGCTCATGGACGAGCGGCGTCCGGACGTCGTGCACATCACCACCCCGCACGCCGCGCACGCCGACATCGCCGTGGACGCGCTGGAACGCGGCATCCATGTCGTCCTGGAGAAGCCGCTCGCCCACGATCGCGCGAGCGGACACCGCGTGGTCGCGGCGGCGGCCGCGAGCACCGCACGCATCGCCGTGTGCTTCCAGAACCGGTACAACGCCACGTCGCGGCGCGCGTACGAGATCCTCGCCTCGGGTGAGCTCGGGCGGGTGCTCGGAGCAACGGCGACAGTGATGTGGTGGCGACCCGCCGAGTACTACCGGGCGCGCCCGTGGCGCGGCACGTGGGCCGGCAGCGGCGGCGGGCTGATGATGAACCAGGCCATCCACACCCTGGACCTCGTGCAGTGGCTCGTGGGCGACGTCGCCGGTGTCACCGGATCGGCCGGCACCCGCGTGCTCGCAGACACGATCGAAGTCGAAGACACCGCCGACCTCGTGCTCACCCACGCCGACGGCGCGCGCAGCGTGTTCTTCGCCACCCTCGCGAACACGACCAACGCGCCGATCACCGTGGACATCACCGCCGAGCACGGATCGCTCAGCATCCGCGGCGGTCTCACCGTCACACGTGCCGACGGCAGCGTCGAGGTGATTCCCGAGACCGCGCTCGGCAGCGGGCAACGCGCCTACTGGGGCAGGTCGCACGTCGACCTCATCCAGGACTTCTATCGCAGCGTCGCCGCCGCCGAGCCGTTCTGGATCGATGCGGCCGAGGCGCAGAAGACGCTCGACATCATCCAGGACCTGTACGACCAGACCTACCCCGTCCGCCCGGTGCGGATCGCAGAACGGAGCACCTTCTCATGACCGACACCGTCCGTCTCGGCATCATCGGCCTCGGCGCCCAGGGCGGCATGTACGCCGACCTGATCGCGGCGGGCCGCGTCCCCGGCATCGCGCTCGGTGCGATCTGCGACATCGACCCGGCGAAGGCCGTGTCGGCGGGCGAGCGGTTCGCCGGCATCCCGTTCTTCGACGACTACGTCGCCCTTCTCGACAGCGGCACGGTCGACGCGATCGTCACCACCGTGCCGCACTATCTGCACCCCGAGATGGGCATCGCGGCCATCGAGCGCGGCATCCACGCGTTGGTCGAGAAGCCCGCGGGGGTCTACTCCAAGCAGGTCGCCGAGCTCAACGCGGTCGCCGCCGCGCACCCGGACGTGGTGTTCGCCCTGATGTTCAATCAGCGCGCCAACCCGCTCTACGTCCGGCTGAAGGAGATCATCGACGCCGGCGAGATCGGTGAGATCCTCCGCAGCAACTGGATCATCACGACCTGGTGGCGCCCCCAGGGCTACTACGACCAGAGCGACTGGCGAGCCACCTGGGGCGGCGAGGGCGGCGGCGTCCTCGTCAACCAGGCTCCGCACCAGCTCGACCTCTGGCAGTGGCTGTGCGGCGTGCCGAGGTCGGTGTACGCGAAGGCCGCGTTCGGCTTCCGCCGTGACATCGTCGTCGAGGACGAGGTGACCGCGCTGGTCGACTACGGAAACGGGGCGACGGGGGTGTTCGTGACCGCCACGCACGACCTCGTCGGCACCGACCGACTGGAGATCCTCGGCACCGCCGGCAAGATCGTCGTCGAAGGCAGCAAGGTCGCCACCGTGACGCGGCTGTCGCGGCCCGAGCGCGACCTCAGCGCCGAGATGAGCATGGCCGACGTGATGAAGCTGTTCATGGGCCAGGGCGACACGTCGAGCCTCTACACGCAGGAGACCATCGAGTTCCCGTCGGCGTGGGGCACCCAGCACGCCGACGTGCTCGCGAACTTCGCGGCGGCGGTCCTCGACGGCGCGCCCCTCATCGCCTCCGGCGCGGAGGGCATCCGGGGCGTACGACTGGCGAACGCCATCCACCTGTCGAGCTGGACCGGCCGTGAGGTGCCCATCGACTTCGACGACGACGAATTCCTCGCCGAGCTCAACGTGCGCATCGGCGCCGAGGGAAAGTACGCCCAGCGCGTCTGAGCGCGGGATCCGGGACGAAGACGAGAGGAACAGGAGCGGACGATGGCAAGGATCGGCGTACAGGCGATGATGCTCAAAGAGAGCTTCGCGACCGACGGCGTGTTCGAGACCCTGCGGCAGGTGCGCGACATCGGCTACCGGGCGATCGAGGTGTCGCAGCTGGCGATGACGCCTGACAACGTGGCGGAGCTCGACAGGGCTCGGGTCGAGCTGGGCATCGAGATGGCCGCGCTGTCGGCCGCGCTGACCAGCATCCCCGGAATGCCCGGCGAGTCGCTCACGAACGACTTCGACAAGATCGTCGCCGACTGCGCTCGGCTGCAGTCCTCGAAGCTGCGGATCGGGATGCTGCCGTTCGATGCGATGGGGTCGCTCGAGGCGGTGCTCGCCTTCTGCGACGCGAGCGAGGCGATGGCCGCCCGGCTGGCCGAGCACGGCATCGGCCTGTACTACCACAACCACCACATCGAGTTCGCGAAGTACGACGGCCGGTACCTGCTCGACATCATCGCCGACCGGGCCCCGAGCGTGGGCCTGGAGGTCGACGTGCACTGGGTGCAGCGCGGCGGGCTCGACCCCGTCGCCACGCTGCGCAAGTACGGGGACCGGGTGGCCATGGTGCACCTCAAGGACTACCGCATCGGACGACTCGGACAGGACGCCTTCGAGGCGCTGGGCCGGGGCGACGTCGCCGGCTTCATGGCGGCGTTCGCCGGCGTCGTGCAGTTCGCCGAGGTGGGCGAGGGGAACCTCGACTTCCGCGCCATCGTCGACGAGAGCGTCCGCATCGGAGCGCAGCACCTGCTCGTCGAGCAGGACGACCTCTACGGGCGCACCCCGCTGGAGTGCCTGCGCACCTCGCACGACAATCTGGTCGCACTCGGATTCGGAGACCTCTTCTGATGGACCTGCACCTCGACCCCGATCGTCTGTTCCCCGTCGACCCCCAGACACGGGCCGTCGCCCGGGGACTGTACGAGCGCGTGGCCGACCTGCCGATCATCTCGCCGCACGGGCACGTCGCGCCCTCGCTGCTGCGCGACGACGAGCCCTTCAGCGATCCGGCGGACCTGTTCATCACGCACGATCACTACGTCACGCGGATGCTCCACGCGGCGGGGGTGGACCTCGGCGACCTCGGCGTGGGCACCGCGACGGGCACCGCCGACCCTCGCGAGGTGTGGCGGCTGTTCTGTGCGAACTGGCACCTGTACGCGGGCACCGCGTCGGGCTACTGGCTGACGCACGAGCTGGTCACGCTGTTCGGCATCGGGGTCGAGCCGTCGGCCGAGACCGCCGACGTCCTCTACGACGACATCGCCACGCGCCTGCAGCAGGACGACTTCCGTCCTCGGGCGCTGTTCGACCGCTTCGGCATCGAGGTGCTCGCGACAACCGACGATCCGATGGACGATCTCGCCGTGCATGCGGCGCTCGCCGCCGATCCGTCGTTCCGCGGCCGCGTGCTGCCGACGTTCCGCCCCGACGCCTACCTCGACCCCGCCTCGCCGGCGTTCCGCGACAACATCGAGCGCCTCACGGGGGCGGCCGGCGTCGCGATGGACGATTTCGCCGGCTACCTGAGCGCACTCGAAGAGCGGCGGGCCCATTTCATCAGGCACGGCGCGGTGTCGGCCGACCACGGCGTGCGCGAACCGCTGACGCTGGATCTGCCGGCGGACGAGGCATCCACTCTGTATCGCGGTGCGGTCGGGGGCACCCTGGACGCCGCGCAGACGCGCGCCTTCACCGCGCACATGCTGTTCCAGATGGCCCGGATGAGCGTCGCCGACGGGCTCGTGATGACCGTGCACGCCGGAGTGGCCCGCAACCATTCGACTGCGACCTTCGAGGCGTTCGGCGCCGACACCGGACACGACATCCCGCTGCGCACCGAGTACACCGAGAACCTGCGGCCGCTGCTGAACGCGTTCGGGCTGAAGAAGGACTTCCACCTCGTGCTGTTCGGCGTCGACGAGACGATCTACTCGCGCGAGGTCGCGCCGCTCGCGGGGTTCTACCCGAGCGTCTTCATCGGCGCGCCCTGGTGGTTCCTGGACGCCCCGGACGCCGTGCAGCGGTTCCGCGCCGCGGTCACCGAGACCGCCGGGTTCTACCGCGGGTCGGGGTTCATCGACGACACCCGCGCGTTCCTGTCGATTCCCGCGCGTCACGACATGGCGAGGCGATCGGATGCCGCCTTCCTCGCGCGGCTCGTCGGTGAGGGCCGCATCTCGCTGTCCCGCGCCCAGCGCATCGCCGTCGACCTCGTCGACGCCGTGCCGCGGAAGGCCTTCAAGCTGTGACGGGGGCGCAGGCGGAGCCGACGACCGGCGTGCGTCTCACGCGCGGGGCGCTGGAGGTGCGCGGGATGCCGATTCCCGCCGCGCCCGTGCGCATCGTGCATCTGGGGCTCGGTGCTTTCGCCCGCGCTCATCAGGCCTGGTACACCGCCCGGGTCGACGATCACCGGGAGTGGGGGATCGCCGCGTTCACCGGCCGCAGCGCGACCGCGGCAGAGCAGCTCGCACCGCAGGACGGCCTGTTCACGGTCGTCGAGCGCTCGGCGGCCGGCGACGACGTCGCCGTCGTCGGCAGCATCGTCGAGGTCAGGGACGGCGCCGACGTCGGGCGGCTCGTGGAGCTGCTCGCCGCCCCGTCGACCGCCGTCGTCACACTCACGATCACCGAGGCCGGGTACCGCCTGCGCGTCGACGGTGCGCCCGACCTCGAGGACCCGGCGGTGGCGGCCGATCTGCGCGTGCTCGCCGCGGCCATGGCCGACCCCGGCGCACGCATCGATCAGGCCACGGCCCCTCCCGTCACGGCGCTCGGTCGCCTGGTGCTGGGCCTCGTCGCGCGGTCGCGTTCGGGCGCCGGGCCCATCGCGGTCGTGCCGTGCGACAACATCCCCGACAACGGACCGCTCGTCCGCCGCGGCGTCCTCGCCCTGACGCAGGCGGTCGCGCCCGCCGCAGCGGCGTGGATCGCGCAGAACGTGTCGTACGTCTCCACGTCGGTCGATCGCATCACCCCGCGCACGACGACGGCCGACATCGCCGAGGTCGCCGCGCGCACCGGGTGGGTGGACTCCGCGCCGGTGGTCACCGAGCCCTTTCACGACTGGATCCTCAGCGGCTCCTTCCCCGCCGGCCGGCCCGAATGGGAGCGCGCCGGCGCGCGCTTCGTCGACGACATCGTGCCGTTCGAACGCCGCAAGCTGTGGCTGCTCAACGGCGCGCACAGCCTGATGGCGTACGCGGGCTTGGCGCGCGGGCACACCACGGTCGCCGAGGCGATCGGCGACGGCGTCGTGCGTGCGGAGGTGCTCGGGCTGTGGGCCGAGGCATCCGCTCACCTCCCCGCCGAGCTGCTCGAACTCGACCGCTATCTCGCCGACCTGCTCGCGCGCTTCGAGAACGCCCGCATCGAGCACCGGCTCGCACAGATCGCCGTGGACGGCGTGGCCAAGCTGCGCGTGCGGGTCGTGCCCGTGGCGCTGGCCGAACGGGCCGGCGGGCGCAGCGCGGCCGCGTGCGCGGACGTCGTCGGAGCGTGGGTCGGGCTGGTGCGCCTGGGCCGCGAGCCGGCCGATGCGCACGCCGATGCGATATCGATTGCCAACCGGGGCGTGGACCCGATTCGCGAGCTCGTTGCGCTGCTGTCGCCTGAGCTTGCGGACGACGAGCAGTTCGTCGACAGGGTGCGCGACGTGGCTGGCCGAACAATGGAATGAGAATAGATGGCAATCAGTTGCCACAACGATCCGTTTCTGGTTTGATGATCCCGGGCGACGACGCCTGTCGCCCGCCACCCGAGGAGAATTTCGATGCTGAAACCCCGTTCCACCGCCACCCGCGAACTCGTCCGCCTCGACGGGCTGTGGCGGTTCGCCCTGGACTCGGACGAGGTGCGGTCGCCCTGGGGCGCGACGCTCGACACGGCGCTCGAGGCGCCGGTTCCGTCCAGCTACAACGACGTGTTCGCCGACGCGGCCATCCGCGACCACGTGGGGTGGGTCTGGTATCAGCGCACCGTGCGCGTCCCGCGCGGCTGGGCGGGGGAGCGCGTGTTCGTGCGAGTGGATGCCGCCACCCACGAGGGCCGGGTCTACATCGACGATCAGCTCGTCGCGGAGCATGTCGGCGGCTACACGCCCTTCGAAGCCGACATCACCGACCTCGTGGCCCCCGGGCAGGAGTTCCGCCTCACGATCGGGGTGAACAACGAGCTCACCAACACCACCATCCCGCCGGGGGCGATCACCGTCGACGCGCAGGGCCGCAAGAAGCAGCAGTACTTCCACGATTTCTACAACTACGCGGGCCTCGCACGGTCGGTGTGGCTGTACAGCGCACCCGCCGTGCGCGTCGATGACGTCACGGTCGTCACCGACGTCGACGGCGCCGACGGGCTCGTGCGGTACGACGTCGCGCTGACCGCCGACGCCGACGTCACCGTGCGGATCGAGGATGCCGACGGTGCCGAGGTCGGCGTGGCCGAGGGCGCGAACGGCGTCGTCCGCATCGCCGACGTGCACCTGTGGCAGCCGGGCGCCGCCTATCTGTACGACCTCGTCGTCGAGGTGCGGCAGGACGGCGACCTCGTCGACACCTACACGCAGGCGGTAGGCGTGCGCACGGTCGAGGTGCGGGGCAATCAGTTCCTCATCAACGGCGAGCCGTTCTACTTCACCGGATTCGGGCGCCACGAAGACACCGCGGTGCGCGGCAAGGGCCACGACGACGCCTACCTCGTCCACGACTTCGCGCTCATGACGTGGATCGGCGCGAACTCCTTCCGCACCTCGCACTACCCCTACGCCGAAGAGGTGCTCGAGTACGCCGACCGCCACGGGTTCGTCGTCATCGACGAGACGGCCGCCGTGGGCCTCAACTACTCGGTCGTGAGCGGCTTCCTCGGAGGTCCGACCGTTCCGACGTTCGGCCCCGACTCGGTCAACGATCAGACCCAGGCCGCACACGCGCAGGCGATCCGCGAACTGATCGCCCGCGACAAGAACCACCCGAGCGTCGTGATGTGGTCGATCGCCAACGAGCCCGACACCGCAGTCGACGAGGCGCGCGCCTACTTCGAGCCGCTCGTCGCCCTCACCCGCGAGCTCGATCCCACGCGCCCCGTCACGTTCGTCAACGTCATGCTGGCGCCCGTCGGCGTCGACAAGGTGTCGGACCTGTTCGACGTGCTGTGCCTCAACCGCTACTACGGCTGGTACATCAACACCGGTGACCTGGAGGCCGCCGAGGCGAACCTCGAGGCCGAGCTGCGCGGATGGGAGCAGATGTACGGCAAGCCCATGCTGATGACCGAGTACGGCGCCGACACCATCGCGGGCTACCACTCGGTGCTCGACCAGCCCTGGACCGAGGAGTACCAGGCGGCGTACCTCGACATGAACCATCGCGTGTTCGATCGCATCGCGTCGTTCGTGGGTGAGCACGTCTGGAACTTCGCCGATTTCCAGACCGCGACGGGGATCATCCGCGTCGACGGCAACAAGAAGGGCGTCTTCACGCGCGACCGCAAGCCGAAGGCGGCGGCGCACGCCCTGCGATCGCGCTGGACGGCGATCGGCAAGGAGCACGGGCAGCCGGCATCCGTCACTCAAGGAGCATCATGATCATCGACAAGGCTGAAGTCATCGTCACCAGCCCGAACCGCAATTTCGTCACGCTCAAGCTGACGACCGACGACGGACTCACCGGCCTCGGCGATGCGACGCTCAACGGGCGCGAGCTCGCGGTCGTCGCCTACCTCACCGAGCACGTCGTGCCGCTGCTGCTCGGCCGCGACGCGCACCGCATCGAGGACACGTGGCAGTTCCTGTACCGCTCGGCCTACTGGCGGCGCGGGCCGGTCACGATGGCCGCCATCGCCGCGGTCGACGTGGCGCTGTGGGACATCAAGGGCAAGGCCGCCGGGATGCCCGTGTACCAGTTGCTCGGCGGGGCGTCGCGCAACGGCCTGCTCGCCTACGGGCACGCGTCGGGCACCGACCTGCCGTCGCTGTTCGACTCGGTGCGCGACCACCTCGAGCAGGGGTTCAAGGCCATCCGCATCCAGACCGCGATCCCGGGGCTGAAGGCGGTCTACGGCATCGCGGCGCAGTCGTCGTTCACCGGCGGCGGCGAGGAGCGCTACGACCACGAGCCCGCCCGGCGCGGCGCGAAGCCCGTCGAGGAGGACTGGGAGACGCGGCCCTACCTGCTGCATCTTCCGAAGGTGTTCGAGGCGGTGCGCAACGAGTTCGGGCCCGAGATCCCGCTGCTGCACGACGGGCACCACCGCATGACGCCCATCCAGGCGGCGAAGCTCGGCAAGGCGCTCGAGCCCTACGACCTGTTCTGGCTCGAGGACTGCACTCCCGCCGAGAACCAGGAGGCGCTGCGGCTCGTGCGCCAGCACACCACGACGCCGCTCGCCATCGGCGAGATCTTCAACACGGTGTGGGACTTCAAGGACATCATCCGCGACCAGCTCATCGACTACGTGCGCGGCGCGGTCACCCACATGGGCGGCATCACGGCGCTCAAGAAGACGCTCGACTACGCGGCGCTGTACCAGATCAAGTCGGGCATGCACGGGCCGACCGACATCTCTCCCGTCGGCATGGCCGCCGCGATGCACCTGGGCCTGGCGATCCACAACTTCGGCATCCAGGAGTACATGATGCACGGCGCGCGCACGAACGAGGTGTTCCAGCAGTCCTTCACGTGGCAGGACGGCCTGCTGCATCCGGGCGACCGGCCGGGTCTCGGCGTCGAGCTCGACCTCGACGAGGCGGGCAAGTACCCGTACGAGCAGGCGTACCTGCCGTACAACCGGCTGTCGGACGGCACCGTCCACGACTGGTGAGCGACATGAGCGGGCGGCGCATCGTCGTGATGGGCGTCTCGGCGGCGGGCAAGTCCTCGGTGGGGCGTGCGCTGGCAGACCTGCTGCCGGTGCCCTTCGTCGATGCGGACGCCCTTCATCCGCGCGCCAACGTCGAGAAGATGGCTGCCGGGATGCCGCTCGACGACGCCGACCGGGCGCCCTGGCTCGATGCCGTCGGGGCTCGCCTCGCCGGAGCCGAGACCGGCATCGTCGTGGCGTGCTCGGCGCTGCGGCGCACGTATCGCGACCGCTTGCGGACCTCCGCTCCCGACGTCGTCTTCGTCCATCTGACCGGCAGTGAGCAGCTGCTGCGGGAACGCGCCGAAGCCCGCACCGACCACTTCATGCCCGCGCAGCTGCTGCGCTCGCAGTTGGATACGCTCGAGGCGCTCGGCGAGGACGAGCACGGGTTCGCGCTCGATGTCGCAGGGTCCGTCGAGGAGTTGGCTCGGAACGCCGCAGGGAGGCTCGGATGAGCGACAGAGCAGCGCCGCGCGCGGCGGTCGATCCCTCCGACGCAGCCGAGCGGATCCTCGCCCGCATCCGCGAGCGCGGCGGTGCGCCGACGATCTACGACATCGCCGAGCTCGCGGGCGTCAACCCGTCGACGGTCTCACGAGCCCTCGGCAAGCCGGGACGCATCAGCGCCGCCACCGCCCAGAAGGTCGAGGATGCGGCCGCGCGTCTCGACTTCCGCGTGAACCCCATGGCGCGGGCGCTGCAGACGGGCAAGACCAGGATGCTGGGCCTCGTGGTCGCCGACATCACGAACCCCGTCGTGTTCGACATCGTGCGCGGTGCCGAGCTCGAGGCTGCGGCCGCCGGCTACACGCTGGTCATCGCCGAGTCTCAGGAGTCGGGCGTGAACGAGGCCGAAGCCGTCGAACGGCTGCTCCCGAGCGTCGACGGCCTCGTGCTCGCGACCACCCGCATGCCCGCGAACCAGATCGACGAGCTGGCCGCTCGCAAGTCCCTCGTGCTCATCAACCGCGCGGTGGACGGCGTCCCGAGCGTGCTGCCCGACGTCGAGAGCGGCGTCGAGCAGCTGGTGGAGCATCTCGCCGAGCACGGCCATCGGTCGTTCGTGTATCTGGCCGGCCCGGACCGGTCGTGGATCAGCGCACGCCGCTGGGCGGCGATCCTCGCCGCCGCAGAGCGCCGCGGCATCGCGATCGTCGAGGTCGGCCCCAACGCTCCGACGATCGAGGGCGGTCGCACCGCTCTGCGCCGCGTCATCGCATCGCAGGCGACGGCGCTGATCGCGTACAACGACCTGATGGCGATCGGGTTCATGCAGGAGTCCGCCGCGCAGGGGATCGGGGTGCCCGATCGCATCAGCGTCGCGGGCTTCGACGACATCTTCGGCAGCGAGCTCATCGTCCCCGCGCTCACGACGGTGCGCGCCGACCTCGTGAGGGCGGGCCGCCAGGCGGTGGCCATGACCCTGAGCGGCGACCGCGATTCCGCAGCATCCGCGGGCCTGCTTCCCACGTCGCTCATCGTCCGGGGGTCGACCGGCGCAGCCCCGCGGCGCTGACACGCTCTCCGCGGGATCCGCACGCGTCGTCGGCGGCCTGGGCCGCCGGCATCCTCACCCCTCCAGAACCGCGAGGCCCTGGGCGGCGCGTCATCGACCCGTACGCGTGAAGCTCGTCCATCTCAAGGACTGCCGGATCGGCCGGCCCTCGAGCGCGGCAACCACGCCGCGTCGCAGCAACCTCATCGATCTCGGGTACGGAGACCTGTTCCAGCCGGACCGCCCCGCTGCCCGGCATCCGTTCAACAGGTCAACCGCGGTTCTTCAGGACGAATCTCGCGATCCGGTCCTGCCGAACCGCGGTTGACCTGTCGAAGGAGGGGTGAAGAGTGGATGCCGGGCGCTCCGGCACCCCGTAGCGCGGGGTGCCGGAGCGGTCGGGGCTCGGTCCAGTAGCGTCGCGCTCATGGATGACGCTCAGCACGTCGGTGCCGAGGTGTCGGCGCCGCGCCGTGGCGCCCCGTTCGGCGTGGTCGCGGTGCGACATCCCCTGACCGACGGCCGCACCACGGCTCGCGGCATCCTCACCCCTCCAGGACCGCGAGGCTCTGGGTGGCGCGCGTCATCGCGACGTAGCGGTCCACGGCGCCCTCGATGCCGTCCCCGAAGGCGGCGGGCTCGACCAGCACCACGAGGTCGAACTCCAGCCCCTTCGACAGCTCGGGGCTCAGCGACCGGACGCGCTCGCGCGCGGTGAAGGTCGGATCGCCGATGACGCAGCCGATGCCGTCGGGATGCGCCGCGAACCAGTCGTCGAGGATCGCGTCGCGCTCGGCGACCGGCGCGTGGAGCACCGGCACCCCGCTGCTGCGGATCGAGGTGGGCACGTTCGCGTCGGGGATCGCCGCGCGGATCACCGGCTCCGCCTCGGCCATGACCTCGCTCGGCGTGCGGTAGTTCACGGTCAGCGACGCGATCTCGACCTGCGTCAGACCCGCGCGCTCGAGGCGCTCCTGCCAGGACTCGCGGAAGCCGTGGCGCGCCTGAGCCCGGTCGCCCACCACCGTGAAGCTGCGCGACGGGCAGCGCGAGAGCAGCATGCGCCACTCGGCGTCGGTGAGCTCCTGGGCCTCGTCGACGACGATGTGCGCGAACGGCCCGGCGAGCAGGTCGGGGTCGAGGGCGTCGAGCACCGACTCGTCGACGAGGCTGTTGCGCAGGTCTTCGCCGTCCAGCCACGTCATCATCTCGTCGCCGGCCTCCTTGAACCGCTCGACGACCTGCGCCATGTACGCGCGCTCCTCTGCCAGCCGTGCCTCGCGCTCGCGGCGACGCCGCGACGCGGCCGGATCGCCGAGCCGCCGGCGCGCGGCGTCGAGCAGCGGGAGATCCGAGACGGTCCAGGCCGCGGCATCCTCTCTCTGCAGCAGTTCCACCTCGTCGGGAGTGAGCCACGGCGCGCAGCGGCGCAGGTAGGCCGGCACTGTCCAGAGATCGGCGACGAGGACGGATGCCTCGACGAGCGGCCACGCGCGGCCGAACATGCGGGTGAGGGCCTCGTTGCGCGCGAGCGCGCGCCGAAGCTGATGCAGCGGCACCTCCTCGCCGTCGAGCTGATCGGTGAGGATGTCGAGCACCGTCTCCCACACCTGGTCGCGCGCCTCGTTGTGCGGCAGATCGCTCTCGGCCGACGAGAACGCCTCGGCCCAGTCCTCGGGCGTCAGCGACACCTCGCCCCACTGCGTGGCGATCACGATGCCCTGCGTGGGCGGCTCCTCGTAGAGCGCCACCGCCGGCTCGATCGCGTCGACCATGCGCGCATCGGCCTTGAGCCGCGCGACGCGGGCGTCTTCTTCGGGCCGGGCCGCGGCGCCCTCGGCCACGAGGTCGCGGAGCGTGCAGGTCTGCACGCTCTCTTCGCCGAGCGACGGCAGCACGTCCTCGACGTAAGAGAGGTACGCCGGGCTCGGCCCGACGAACAGCACGCCGCCGTGGCCGGGGCCGAGCTGCGGGTCGGAGTACACGAGGTAGGCGGCGCGGTGCAGCGCGACGACGGTCTTGCCCGTTCCGGGGCCGCCGTCGACGACCAGCGCGCCGCGCGATCCGGCGCGGATGATGGCGTCCTGGTCGGCCTGGATCGTGCCCAGCACGTCCCGCATGCGGGGCGACCGGCTGGCCCCGAGACTCGCGATGAACGCCGACTGGTCGTCCAGGGCCGCGGTCTCGTCGAGCCCCTCGGCAGTGAACACCTCGTCCCAGTAGTCCGTGATGCGCCCGCCCGTCCAGCGGTACCGCCGACGGCTCAGCAGACCGTGGGGGTCTGCGAAGCTCGCCGCGAAGAACGGCTCCGCCGCGGGCGTGCGCCAGTCGACGAGCAGGCGCCGGCCGCCGGCATCCACGAGTCCGAAGCGGCCGATGTACACGGGGTCGGACCCGTCGTCGGGCACCATGCGACCGAGGCACGCGTCGAGCGTGAAGCGGCGCAGCAGGCGCAGGCGTGCCGAGAGCTGGTGGATCTCGAGGTCGCGCTCCAGCGCCGATTGGCCGCTGCCGCCGGGACGCAGGCGCAGTTCTTCGAGCCGGGCCTCCAGTGCTGCCGTCTGCTGCGAGAGGGTGTCGGCGATCGCTGCGAACCACTGCTCGTCAGCGCCGATGAGGGCGGGGTCGGACTTGGCGGACAGGCGGTCGGGGAGGTGGAAAGCGCTGACAGAGGGGGAATTCACGGCATCGACTCCAGGCGGGGGATCGGGCGGCGCACGCGTCGCGACCGACAAGTATGCGCCCTCGAGGGGCCCTTGCCGCAAGGCCCCCTCCCCCCGGTATCCTGGAAGTGCGGGCGGGGCTCGATCGACGAGTCGTGTACGTCTCTTTCCTCGCTCCGCACGAGTGCCGCCCCCGTGCCGGTCCGCTCCTCCTGCGCTCCCCCCCTCGGTCCCGAGCGCCGCCGCCACTCCACGCACGGGCGATCCAGGTGGCGCCGTGTGCGGCATCCACACCCGCGAAGCAGCTCTCCGCGGCACTCGAACGCGCCCTGCGCCGCGTGCGGCTGACTCTCCGGCGCCCGCGCACTTCACGCGAAACGTGTGATGGAACGCGTCGGGCGCCGTCGGTAACGTGACGCGCAGGGGGCTGATCCTGTGCACCCGTGCGAAAGGGGCAAGACAGACATGACGGACGACACGCGGAGATCGATCGTGGGGGAGCCGCTCCCGCCGGCACGCACGCTGCCATTCCCGCCGAAGCCATCGGGCAGCTTCGCCGGACGCACCCTCGGCGAGTCGACGTACTCGCCGCTGCCGCCCGAGCGGCGGCTCAACGACGGTGCTCCCAACATCCTCGTGATCCTCATCGACGACGCCGGGCCCGCGCTCCCCGCGCCCCTCGGCGGCGCCGTGAACACGCCGACCCTCGGCCGGCTGCGCGACGAGGGCATCGGGTTCAACCGGTTCCACACCACCGCCATGTGCTCGCCGACGCGCGGCGCGCTGCTGACCGGCCGCAACCACCACCGCATCGGCTCGGGGCAGATCGCCGAGCTCGCCAACGACTGGGACGGCTACTCGGGCCACATCCCCAAGAGCAGCGCGACGATCGCCGAGGTGCTGCGCAACTACGGCTACGCGACGGCAGCGTGGGGCAAGTGGCACAACACCCCCGCAGAAGAGACGACCGTCGCCGGGCCGTTCGACCGCTGGCCGACCGGCTACGGCTTCGAGTACTTCTACGGCTTCCTGGCCGGCGAGGCGTCGCAGTACGAGCCGAACCTCGTCCGCAACACGACCTCGGTGCTGCCGCCCAAGACGCCGGAAGAGGGCTACCACCTGAGCGAGGACATCGCCGACGACGCGATCGGCTGGCTGCGCAACCACAAGGCGCTGACCCCCGACAAGCCGTTCTTCATGTACTGGGCGACCGGCGCCATCCACGGACCGCACCACATCATGAAGGAGTGGTCCGACAAGTACAAGGGCAAGTTCGACGACGGCTGGGACGTCTATCGGGAGCGCGCGCTGGAGGGCGCGAAGGCCGCCGGCTGGGTCCCGCAGGACGCCGTGCTCACCCCGCGTCCCGACAGCCTGCAGGGGTGGGATGACATCCCCGACCACCAGAAGCCGTTCCAGGCTCGGCTCATGGAGGTGTGCGCGGGCTTCGGCGAGCACGCCGACGTGCAGGCCGGCCGCCTCGTCGATGCTCTTGAAGAGCTCGGCTACGCCGACGACACCCTCGTCGTCTACATCTGGGGCGACAACGGGTCGTCGGGCGAGGGCCAGAACGGGACGATCAGCGAGCTGCTCGCGCAGAACATGATCCCGACGACGATCGACCAGCACATCGCCGCCCTCGAAGAGCTCGGGGGGCTGGACGCGCTGGGCACGCCGGCGACCGACAACCAGTACCACGCCGCGTGGGCGTGGGCCGGGTCGGCGCCGTACCAGGGCATGAAGCTGATGGCGTCGCACCTCGGCGGCACGCGCAATCCCATGTTCCTGCGCTGGCCGGGACGCATCGAGCACGACCCGGAGCCGCGCACGCAGTTCCACCACGTGATCGACGTCGCGCCGACGATCTACGAGATCCTCGGCATCTCGCACCCCGAGTCGGTCAATGGCATCCACCAGGACCCGATCGACGGCACGAGCTTCGCCTATGCCATCGACGACCCCGCGGCCGAGGGACGTCACCGGACGCAGTACTTCGAGATCATGGCGAGCCGGTCGATCTATTCGGACGGCTGGATGGCCTCGACGACCGGGCCGCGTCTGCCGTGGGTTCCGGGGGCGCCTCCCGGCATCGCGACGTGGACACCGGATGCCGACACGTGGGAGCTCTACCACCTCGATGAGGACTGGAGCCAGGCGAACGACCTGGCCGCTGCGCAGCCTGAGAAGCTCGCCGAGCTCAAGGAGCTGTTCGCCATCGAGGCCGCCCGCAACGACGTGCTTCCGGTCGGCGGGGGATTGTGGGTGCCGGTCTATCACCCCGAGGACCGCATCTCGGTGCCGTACACGCAGTGGGAGATGACCGGCGACACGGTCCGCGTCCCGGAGTTCTGTGCGCCGGCGCTCGGCAACAAGCCGAACGTCGTCAGGATCGAGGCGACACTGCCCGACCAGGCGAACGGCGTGCTGTACAAGCTCGGCGGTGCGGGCGGAGGCCTCACGGCCTTCTTCGTCGACGGCGTCCTCAACTACGAGTACAACCTGTTCCTCGTGCAGCGCACGAAGATCGCGTCGAGCGCCCCCGTCGCGGCGGGCGACGTGACGATCGAGATCGAGACCGCCTATGTCGAGCCGCGGCCCGGCGGACCGCTGTCGGTGACGCTGCGCGTGAACGGAGACGAGGTCGGGTCGGGCACCGTCCCGGTGAGCGCGCCGCTGCTGTTCTCGGCCAACGACTGCCTCGACATCGGACGGGCCTACGGGGGCGCGGTGTCTCGTGCCTACGTGGACCGTATGCCGTTCGTGTTCGACGGCGACATCTCGCGAGTGCACATCGCGTACGCCACGCCGCAGAAGGCCTGACGCGCGGCAGCTGCATCCCGGGTCGTCGGAACACGCCCGGGATGCAGCTCCGATTCGACGTGGCGGCCCGATCGGCGTAATGTTCTTGTTGTTCGCCCCAAAGGGTAGAGCGAGGGCCTGATGGCCTGGCTCCCCTCAAGTTGCGGACAACACCTCCACTCTCTGATCGGGCATCGCGTGTGCGACCGCCCACCTCGGATGGTGTAGGATAGTGAAGTTGCCCTGGGGCGAGGTCGTGAGGCTGAACCCGGGTGCGTCCGATCTTTGAGAACTCAACAGCGTGCACTTGTCAAATGCCAATTTTTTCTCTGTCGACCACGTTTGTGGTTGGTGGGGGTCTTTTTGGATCAATTCATGGATGTCAGTTTGATATTCG